>NZ_RCHM01000021.1:0-2996 GCF_003671475.1 Ketobacter sp. GenoA1
GTGGACATTATCACCGGCGGAGAAGGGAACGATATACTTTCCGGCTATCGAATCACCGTTGGCGAAGATAACTCGGTAACTCGCTATCCCAGCTATGACAATGATCAGGATACCTTTGTATTCAATCTGGGGGACGACAACGACATCATCTATGAGTATGAAGTCTCCTTGAGCAATCGCGCTCTTTTGCAGTTTGGTGCCGGCATCACCCCCATTGGCGTCACCGCCACACAGGTGGGAGAGGACCTGGTGCTAACCGTGTCCGCCAGCGACAGTGTCCGAGTGAAAGACTGGTTCAACTCCGCGAACTATCGCCTGGGACAAATTCAGTTTGATGGACTGCCGGCTCAGGATGCCACTACATTCGTCGCAACCCTGCTCAACCCGCCCGATTAATTCAGTCAACACAATCCAGTCAAAGCAAACGGCACACAGTGAGCACCGTTTGCTTTGACTGCCAGCCGCTCATAACCGCCATTCGTTAAACTGGGGCAATTCATCCTCAATACAGTACCAATTCGCTTTGGATGCCACGTAGTAGTGGGCTTCTGGTTTAACCGCCAGCTCGCCATCCAAGGTACCGGCCCGTAGCCGAATCACCCCCGGCAATTTGTCGGTTTTACTGTACACCGGTGAGCCGCAGTGCTTACAGAAGCAACGCTGCTTACCCGGTGAGGATTCAAACGAGCCGATCTGATCACGGCCACTCAGCAAGTGAAAATTCGATTCCCGTACCGGGGTATTGGTGGCAAATGCGCTGCCCTGTGCTTTTCGACACTGGCTACAGTGACAGATCTGAATAGGTGCCAGTTCGCCGCTGATTTCAAATTGAACCCCGCCACACAGGCAACTTCCGCTGATCATGGTGTCTTCCCTATTAGTTGATGTGATTTACGCTTATTTACTGCTTTGCAGAGGAATCATCTTGCTGGGCTTCGATCCGCATGTCCATGGTCTTTTGCCGATCCCACAGCAGGTTCAGGGCATTTCCCAACAGAATCAATCCCGCTCCCACAGCCAGATAAAAATCAACTGTCTCGCCATAGGCAACAAACCCCACCAGGGCAATCAACGGTAACCGCAGCAGATCCATGGGAATCACCACCGAGGCATCCGCCAGCATCAGCGCCCGCACCATGCAATAATGGGCGCTCAGGCCGGTCAATCCCACCAGTAAGAACCAGGGCCAGTGTGTAACCCCGGGTGTCACCCAGTCGAACACCGCTGGCACCAGGCCCAACGGCAACTGTATGGCCATCATATAGAACAGAATACACAGGGGCGTATTGGCCGGAGCCAGGCGCTTGGTCAGGGTATGGGAAAGGCCATAGGCGAAAGCACCCCCCAACATCACCACGGCGGCAGTATGCAACACTTCAGCACCCGGCCTCAGGATCACCAGCACACCACCAATGCCCAACAGCACAGCGATGATTCTGGGCAAGGATATCCGCTCACCCAGTAACGCAGCAGCAAACAGCAGTGTCCACAGAGGCACCGTGAACTCAATGGCAAACACGGCCGCCAGAGGAATAAAGCCGATGGCATAAAACCAGCCAAACTGGCCAAGGTAGTGGGCAAGGTTGCGCAACAGGTGCGTGCCCGGCTGGCGGGTACGCACCTGTTGCCAACCCGATCGGGTCAACATCATGGACACCACCAGCAGGCCAATCGCACTGCGAATGGCAAGGATCTGCAGGGTGGAAAAGTCGGCAGACAACTGGCGTGCTGCAATTGCCATGACGCTGAACGACAGCAATGTGCCCAACATCCACAATCCTGCCTTTAACACCGGGTGAGGTTGCACAATCAATCCTGAAGATAAAAATGGCCAGGGCGAACCTTAGCCGATTTTCAGGATCAACGCAGGTAGGGTTTTAAATCCGTGTTGAAATAGCGATACAGTGCACTTTTCTGTTCCCGCTCCGACTGCCGCCAGCCGTAGACTGCCGGCCGCTCTGTTTCGATCGCCAAAGTGCCAAACACCAGCCAATCGTAAAGCGCCAGTGACCCGCACACATTCTTGGCGGAGTTTTTTCCGCGGGCGTGGTGGTGGTGATGTTGGGTGGGAAAGGTGAACACATGGGCCAGGCCCCACATGGTGTTACGCACCCAGGCCCAGCGATGATGATGAAAATACAGATCGTAGTTCCAGTTCACATGGGTATGGGCTGCCCACAACCCTTTGACCACGGTTCCCCACAGAAACACTTCCGTCAAACCCAGGTACAACGCCAGCAGCTGGAACCAGTAATTGGGCATAATGAACCACCACAACCAGCCATTGGTGAAGGTATGGATCACACTGATCTGGCCGCGCTCATCATCACCGCTCATATGATGAGGGCGATGGGACAGCTTGAATACGGCCTGAATTGATTGCGCCCACCTGGCCCGGGGCCGGCGGCAGTGGGCGAAGTAATGCCCGGCCCCGTGAATCAGCTCCTCCAGGCAGAAAAAACCGATCAGGGCGTACCAGAAATAGCCCTGTTCCAACCAGGCCAGCGAACCGGCACTGCCGGGGAACAACCAGGTCAAACTCAGGCCGATGAGCAACAATACCAACGGCCGCTGCACCGCCATCATCATGGCCACGGTAAGCCCGGCCATCTGCCAGTCGCGCCGGGTGCGGGCACCGTTGGCACTGCGGCCACTGAACCATTCCGCCAACGCCGCCAGCGCCACAAACACCACGATCGACATGGTCACCAGATCATTCAAGGTCATCAGGAACGCTCCCATCATTGCGATTCAACCCTATGGGAAAAGTCTGACCCAGACGCTATTATTCATCCAATCAATATTACTTATATTAAATATCCATGAAGCTGAATTTAAGAGCCGTCGACCTTAACCTGTTACCCATCTTGGGGTTCTAGGGATTTTCCGTCCAAAAACGACAAAGTGCTCTGGAAGCCCCGCCATCTATGGCCTCCAGAGGGGTATTACTTTTTCCATATCCCTATTTTGGCTCTGATTGGGTAAGATTTGGCCTT
>NZ_RCHM01000022.1:0-25247 GCF_003671475.1 Ketobacter sp. GenoA1
GCATGATCCTTATGCGTATCTGAAGGATGTATTGACCCGGCTGCCGACTCAGCCAGCTAGCCGTATCGGCGAGCTGTTACCTCATGGATGGGGTGCGCCTACAAAAGGGTAATCGCCGGACGCTTACCGTCGTATTAACAGAAATGTTAAATGATGCCTTCAACATGTACGCTAAACTTACGCGGAAAGGCCATGATTACATTGATTTTATGAGTTCGGAATCGGTTACTGGTGAAGAGATGGCAAGGATCGAAAAGGAGGTGTTCGATCTTTATAGGGCGGGTAAAAAAGTCACCTCTGAGACTGGTGGAAAAATTCTAAATTGGGGCCGTAAGGTGGCATAATCTAAACTGCTTTATATAAGTCTAATGATCGTTTTTTGTGCCACTCTTTAGAGTGCATTTTCTGAAGCCTCCTTTAGATAAAGGAGGCATTTTTTGTAACAGAAAAACCATAAATGCTAGTTTGGTTGAGCGGAATGCAGCGGCATTTGATTTTCTCACCATGTATATGTTGGCAATTACTACAAGTAAGTTAATGAATCTTTCTATCAACAATTCCCATGAACTAACCCTGCTAATAACCCTGTTGCTAAATTAAGCGCGGTAAGATGCCCATTTTCTTGCAGATAATGCCAAGCATTACTTCGTCGGCACCACCACCAATAGAGCTCAAACGCTGATCACGGTAGGCGCGGGAAACTGGGTTATCCCACATGAAGCCCATACCTCCCCAGTACTGCAGGCAGGCGTCTGTGACTTCACGCACCAAACGCCCCGCTTTCAACTTCGCCATGGAGGCTTTCAAGGTCACTTCCATGCCATTGATGTAGCCATCTACCGCGTCATAGGTCAACGCACGCAGAGCTTCTACTTCGGTTTGCAACTCCGCCAGACGGAAGTGAATTACCTGCTGATCCAACAGCGGCTTACCAAACGCCTGGCGCTCGCGGGTGTATTCAATGGTGGTGTTAATGCAGTGTTCCATGGACTTCAGTAATCCCGCAGCGCAATACAAACGCTCTTCCTGGAACTGAATCATCTGATAGGTAAAACCCATGCCCTCTTCACCAATCAGGTTCTTCTGTGGGACGCGCACCTCGTCGAAGAAAATCTGTGCAGTATCGGAAGAACGCATGCCCAATTTGTCGAGCTTTTCCGAGAATGAAATACCCGGGGTGTTGGTAGGCACGACGATCAAAGATTTGCTCTTATGAGGCTTGTCACCACCGGTATTGGCCAGCAGGCACAGATAGTCCGCTTGGGTGGCGTTGGTGATCCACATTTTGGTGCCGTTGATGATGTAGTCGTCTCCGTCTTTTACAGCAGTGGTTTTAATATTGGCCACATCAGAACCGGCGTGAGGCTCACTCACAGCAATTGAGCATACTGCATCACCTGCAATGGCTTTTGAAAGAAACTCTTCCTTGATGTAGTTGCTGCCAAACTTGGCCATGGCCGGTGTAGACATATCGGTTTGCACACCGATGGCCATGGAAACACCGCCACTGGCAATGCGACCTAGCTCTTCAGAGAACACAATTTGATAACTGTAGTCCAATCCCATACCGCCGTATTCGGCTGGCTTGGCGATCCCCAGAAGACCAAGGTCGCCCATTTTTTTGAACAGCTTATGAGCTGGGAAGATACCGTCTTTTTCCCATTGATCACAGTAGGGGTTGATTTCTTTATCAATAAACTGGGCAATGGTATTACGTATTGCTTCGTGTTCTTCAGTAAATCTCATAATTATTCTCTCTCGCTTAATTGTCTGTGGCTACCTGCTCTACTTACGGGAAAAAAAAATTACTTAAATGTAGGCAGTTTCATTGTCATTGTTGTTATCCTTTATATTTTTGTGTGCGCTTTAGTTATCTGCGTTATTCCGGTGTTCGCGGGAATGAGGGGCCATTTATAATGGCTTTTCGTGATTAAAACCCATACTGACGTGACGCTAGATCACGCATAATTTCTTCCGATCCCCCGCCAATGGCATTGACGCGCACTTCACGGTAAATACGCTCCACGCGATTGCCACGGATATAGGAAATACCCCCCATAATCTGCATGGCTTCACGAGCACAAAATTCCATGGTCTGACTGGCCTGCACCTTACACATTGCGATATCGCCAGCATTGGGCTTACCATCCATCAACTGTTTGGAGCATACTTGGATATAGGCTTGAGTGGCGTTTATGCGTTGTTTCATATCAGCAATTTTGTGACGGATCACCTGATGCTGGGACAAGGTCTTGCCAAAGGTCTTACGCTCCTGGGCCCACTTTACCGCATCTTCGAGACAGACGCGGGCGAAGGCTTCCATGGACACAATCAACTGCATACGTTCCAGATTGAAGTTGCCCATAATGGCTTTAAAACCTTCGTTTTCATTGCCCACCAAGTTGCCTACAGGCACTCGCACATTGTCGAAGTATAAGGTCGCGGTATCGGATGCCCACCAGCCCTGTTTTTTATCCAGCTGCGTGCGGCTAACGCCCTCGGCATCGAGAGGAATCAACAACAGAGAGATACCGCCCAACCCTTCTCCACCGGTACGAACGGCGGTGGAGGCCCAACTGGAGTACATGCCGCCAGTGATAAAGGTTTTGGAGCCGTTAACAATATAGAAATCTCCATCGCACACAGCAGTGGTGATTAATTGCGCCACATCAGAACCTGCACCGGGCTCGGTCACGGCCAAAGAAATACGCTTTTCACCACTGATTACAGCGGGGCCAACCTCTTGCTTAACTTCCTCGGAGGCCAGTTTGAAAATGGTAGGCAGTGAAATACCATGCACGGTGAGAGCGGCACCGACACCACCGGCACCAAGACGCGCCAACTCTTCATAGATGATATTGCCGTGCCATACATCCAACCCTTCAGTCAGGCCGCCGTAGGCCTCGGGATAACCCACGGCAAACATGCCCACTTCAGCAGCCTTGGGGAAGATCTCATCGGGAACCTTATGATCCTCCTCCCATTGATTGGCATAGGGCATCAGCTCGGAATCAATAAACTTACGCAGCTGATCGCGCCAGGCCTCGTGATCTTCGGTCAAATAGGGGTTGGGTAATCGTGCTCCATCGAAATCCAGGGACATACTGACCTCGTTTATTATTTTTCCACCGATAGTAAAAGGAGAGTATTGGTTAAGGGAAATAACCGCAACACCACTACATTAACCGTATACTTAAATAGTAAAGCCACCATGAACTTCCATTACATCGCCGCTTAGATAGCTATTTTCAAATATAGATTCTACCGCTTGAGCAATATTATCTGTGTTACCAATTCGACGTAGTGGAACCATTTTCGCAAAGTCTTCCAGAATATCTGCAGGCATACTTCTTAATAATTCAGTTTCAATAGTACCCGGTGCAACAGCCATTGAGCGAATATTGTATGGACCAAGTTCTTTCGCCCAAACACGACTCATGGAAACAATGCCAGCTTTGGCTGCAGAATAATTTGTTTGACCAAAATTACCGCGATAAGCGATAGATGACATGCTAACAATACAGCCTTCCTTTACACCTAGTTCAACCATGTGTGCAGCCGCTTCGCGGGCACATAAGAAAGCGCCTTTCATATGCACATCTACAACAAGTTCAAAATGGTCAGCACTCATCTTTTTAACCACTTTGCCTTCTTTAACTTTGATCAACTGAGCGTCACGAAGAATACCTGCATTATTCACTAGGCCTTCAATGGAACCAAAATCCGCAACGATTCGACTAAAAGTGGACTCTACTTGTTCCTCGTCAGCGACATTACATTGATATCCACGGGCTTCGCTGCCCTCTGCCTCCACTAATGCCTTCGTTTTAGCCAAAGCATCTTGATCCAAATCTAGGATAGCAATCTTGGCACCCTTCTTAGCCAAACCCACTGCTACTGCCTGGCCAATGCCGCGACCACCACCTGTAATTGCCACTATCTTACCGTTTAATTCCATAATATACCTTTGATTTGAATTGCCGATAAACGCGTCACCGATATTCAATTATCTAATCACGAATTGTCCCGAAGAATAAAACCAGCCGCTTTCTCGCCAATCATCATGGTAGGCGCGTTCGTATTACCACTGATTAATAACGGCATGACGGATGCGTCGGCGACACGCAAAGCAGATAAGCCTCTGACCCTTAACCGGCTATCTACTACTGACAGATTATCCTTTCCCATACGGCAGGTGCCCACCGGATGATAGATGGATTCAGCACGCTGACGTATATCAGCGTCTATCTGGGCATCAGTGACGACATCGCTAGCCGGCAGATCATCGCCTCCATAAGCTCTAGCGAAAGCTTTGGTGTGGAATACCCGGCGAGCCAACTTGACACCCTCACGCAGAATTCGAAGATCATCATCGTCGGACAGATAACAGGGATTGATTAGTGGTGCGCTACCAGGATCGTTATCGATCAGACGAATCCATCCCCGGCTTTTGGGTCGCAACTGGCAGACGTGGATAGTGCAACCAAAGCCTGGGGTCAACTTTCTACCGTGATCACGTAAAAACGTAGGCAGAAAATGCAACTGTACATCCGGACAAGAGCCGCCACCCACATTGACAAACGCCCCCGCTTCCGCTGCATTGCTGGCAAGAAACCCGCGCCGATAGCGGAAGTAATCGTAGAACGCACGCAGCAAACGCGGTAAGAAGTAAGGGGAAAAGCCTATCGACTGCCGACTTCGATCATGAACAGATATAGTCATGTCGAGATGATCCTGGAGATTGCGACCCACGTCAGGAGAATGAACTAGACAATCAATACCAACACTTTGCAGATGCTCACGGTCACCAATGCCTGAAAGCATTAGCAATTGAGGGGAGTTGATAGCTCCTCCTGCAAGAACAACCTCACGTTTTGCCCGAAGCACGTGTGAAGTACCCGCCGCATCAATATACTCGACCCCCACCGCACGCTCATTCTCGATCAGAACTCGGGAGACCATTGCACCTGTCAGAATACCAAGATTCTTTCGTTCCTTCGCCGGATCGAGAAACGCCCGTGCCGCGCTCCAGCGTCGCCCGTCTTTTTGCGTCACTTGGAAACGACCAAAGCCGCGCTGGGTTTCGCCGTTGAAATCATCGTTACGTTTTTCGCCCAGCTCCTGGCCAGCACGAATAAACAGCTCAGTCAGCGGGTTCGGATCCCTGACGCGGGTGACATTCAGCGGTCCTCCGTTACCATGCCATGTGTCAAACAAGTATTCCTCATTATGCTCGTGAGCATTAAAGATCGGTCGCACATCCTCCCAACCCCAACCTTCCAAACCTAAATCGCGCCAAGCATCGTAATCCTGAGGTTGACCACGAATGTAAACCATGGCATTGATCGAGCTACTCCCACCAAGGGTTTTTCCGCGAGGCCAATAAAGTTGTCTGTTATCAAGCGAATTCTGCGCTACAGTATTATAACCCCAGTTGCGCTTTCCCTCCTTGATCAGTCCGATGACTCCGAATGGCACGTTCACGAACCCGCTATTGTCATGCGGACCTGCTTCCAGCACGCATACCGAGAACTTCCCCGACTCACTCAATCGATTGGCTAGGACACAGCCAGCGGAACCCGCTCCCACGACGATGAAATCAAAATCATGCACGACCATTTACCTCGCTTAGGGAGGCCAAACGATCAAGATGAAATTCACGATGCCCATGAGTCAATGAACAGTGCGTCATGAGACGAAAGTAATGGCCAATGTCCAGTTCTTCGGTAACCCCAATACCACCGTGAATCTGGATGGCTTGCTGAGCAATCTTTACCGCCTTGTCGGCATAGTAGGCCTTCGCCGCCGAGCACGCGCGATCTCGTTCTTGCGCATTTCCTAGCTCTGCTTTCACTGAGACCATGAATAACATTGACTCCAATTGCTGGAGGTCAGTGAACATATCCACAAGATAGTGTTGAATAACTTGGAAACTACCTATGGCTGCGCCGAATTGCTTACGCGTCTTAGCATATTCAAGGGTACGCTGATAAAGCGCATTGGCAGCGCCATACATCCGCGCACAATCAAGGGCCTGAAGCCAGGCAACAACCCGGTTGATAACATCGCTAGTCTCCGCGCCACACGAGAGAATCATCTCATCCTCAATCTTGATATCATGAAACACCAGATCTGCGTATCGGCTACCGTCCAGCGCCCTATAACGAGTGAGCTCGCAGCTTTCAAGTGGCAAAAGGAGCAATGCTAGCTCGTCCCTGATTCTAGCTGTCGCTATGACTTTGTTCGCGCAGCCACCATCAGGAACAAAACTCTTTTGGCCTGACAGTTTTCCATCTCTGATGGTTGCAGTCGGTTTATGAACGCTGTAACCAGCATTACAATCATATAACGCGCACGCTACCCTTTCATCGTTCTCGACTATAGATTGTAATACTCTGAGCGCGCGGTCCGTTCCGATATATTCGAGCAGTTTTCCAGGAGCAACCACCAAATCCACATAAGGATCCAGACACAAGGCCGCTCCAAGTTCCCTGACGATCATCGCAACATCAATTAACTCACCACCGTAGCCTCCGACGGACTCGGGAAATGGGAGGCCCAACCACCCAAGCTCCATCATTAGCCCCCATCGTTCTGGATCACAATGACTGGTCTGTTTTAGCTGTTCATTGTAAGTAACAAAACCATAGTGATCCTTGAGATAGCGCCTCGCTGTATCCGCAACCATTGTCGTGTTTTCAGAAAGATTGAATTCCATTATCGCCCCCTATAATCCCAATAGCATTTTGGCAAGCACATTCTTTTGAATCTCATTTGAGCCGCCATAAATCGTGCAAGCACGCAAAAAATTGTAACGCCGGGGAGCATTATTGAAGCTTTCATTACCCACTGCCGAAGGACTATCCCAGGCAAGTGACATCAACCCGCCCATTTCAACCATGGTTTGGGACATCTTTTGCTGCAGTTCTGTACCCTTGATTTTCAACCCAGAGGACTCCGGTCCGAAGGGTTTACCCTCGTCTGTTGCCGCAACGGTTCTAAAGTTGGTGTACTCCAGCGCCATCAATTCGACTTCGAGTTCGGCCATACGCCGCCTTGACGATTGCTTGTCAGTATAATAGGGCGCATCTTCTATCGCTTGCTTCATACGTGCCAACGCATAATAGCTGTCTGCCACACCAGCTATCGTGGTACGCTCATGTGTCAGTAGAAACTTGGCGATGGTCCAGCCCATACCCTCCTGGCCAACCAGGTTTTCCAGAGGTACCTCGACATCAGTGAAATATACCTCGTTGAGATGATGGTGCCCATCAATGGAATAAATGGGGCGAATTTCGATGCCCGGTGTCTTCATGTCAATAAGCAGAAAAGAGATGCCCTGTTGCTTCTTTGCCTCGGGGTCGGTTCTGACGAGACAGAACATCATGTCTGCCCAATGCGCCTGCGTGGTCCAGATCTTCTGTCCATTGACCAGATAGTGATCCTGTTTGCGTTCAGCGCGGGTTTTAAGCGACGCGAGATCCGACCCGGCATTGGGCTCAGAATATCCCTGACACCAGAGAGTCTCGCCGCTGGTAATCCCAGGCAGCCATCTCTCCTTCTGTTCCGGCGAGCCGAATGTATAAATAACTGGGCCCACCATTGCGACACCGAAGGGGCTGGTTGGCGGCGCTCCGGCCATCGCCCTTTCGATATCGAAGATATAGCGCTGCGTCGCCGTCCAGCCTGGCCCTCCGTACTGTTCTGGCCAAGTTAGCGCCAGCCAGCCCTGTTTCCCCAATTTCCTCTCCCACTGTTGCTGCTGCGACTTGGTTGGCATATTACCGAGTGCTGACACGCGCTCAAGTTCTTCAGGTACGTTTTCCCGCATCCATGCGCGTATGGACTTTTGAAAATCCGACTCTTCCTGTGTAAATTCAAGATTCATGGTTTATTCCGTGTTAGTAATTGATCTTAGCAAAAACAGTGGTTCAGTTGACCCCCCGCTCCTTCTGCTGCCAGTAAGGAGCTCGAAGTTCATTTTTGAGAATCTTACCGGCACCACTTATGGGCAATGGTTCGCTTCGAAACTCGACGCTTCGAGGGAGCTTGTAGCCGGCAATCCGTTCCCGGCAATGGACCAAAAGTTCGTCTTGCTTAAGAGTATGACCTTCGCAAAGCACTACGATGGCATGCACTGTTTCACCCCATTCGTCGTGAGGAATCCCTACTACCGCACATTCCTGCACCGCAGGATGGCTGTAGATGGCACCTTCCACTTCAACAGAGAAGATATTCTCTCCACCACTGATGATCATGTCCTTGCTACGATCTACGATAAAGACAAACCCATCTTCATCCATATAACCGAGATCACCGGTATGCAACCAGCCGTTGCGCAGAGTTTCGGCCGACGCCTGCTCCATTCCCCAGTAACCAAGCATAACGTTCCCCCCTCTGGCACAGATCTCCCCGACTTCGCCACGCGGTAGCTCAACATCATTTTTGTCAAGAATGACAACCTCAACACCCAGGGCAGCCCTGCCCGCACTTCGTAGCTTGTCGCCTCCCAGCACATGGAACTCCGGGGCCAACGCGGTAATGATGGGTGAAGCCTCCGTCTGCCCATAACCCTGGGCAAACATGGCGTGCGGCATCTGATCCATGGCACTGATCAATACTGCCTCTGGCATCGGCGACGCGCCATACAGCATGCGCTTCACGCTGCTGACATCGAAATCCTTTATTTTTCCGGACGACGCGAGAAGGTTGATCATTGTAGGTACGAGTAGCGTGTGTGTGACTTTCTCGCACTCAATGAAGCCCAGCACATCGCTGACTTCGAAGCGTGGCACAATCCCGTGGGTTCCACCGGCCAGGGTTACTGCAAAGGTGCTTGCCATATCAGCCAGATGAAACATCGGGCCCGCATGCATATAAATAGTGTCAGGCCCGTAACTCATTTCCGGCACCACATTGAGCGCGTTAAAAACGAGGTTGTCGTGACTCAGCATCACCCCTTTGGATCGACCGGTGGTGCCCCCGGTATAGAAAAGTCCGGCGAGCTCCTTTCCGCCTTCGCTGAGATCCTGTATCGGTTTCGACGCGTCAATCAACGCCTCGTAGCTAACACAACCTTCCGGTAACTCGCCGTCGCCCATAAACACCACATGTTCGACACTATCAAGCAACGGACGCAACTTCGGTAGCATCGCACTGAAGGTGTCATCCACAAACAAGATTGACGAGCCGGAATCATTAAGAGTAAAGGCGATTTCCGGGGGAGCAAGCCGAATATTGACGGGATTAAGGGCCGCGCCAGCCCAGGGCACCGCATAGAAATATTCGAGATAGCGGTCACTATTAAGAGACAAGATCGCAATGCGGGCTCCCCTTTCTATCCCCAATGACAGCAGGCCTGCAGCAAGTCTAGCCACGCGGCCTTCAAACTCCCGCCATGACTGCTTTCTATTTTTATAGATCGTCGCAGTACCATTGGGATGTTGCTGCACGGCACGGCGCAAAGTCTGTGATATGATCACAAGAAGCTCCTTATATTAACGGGTGTAGATAAAACGCCCAATCGAGACAAGTTTCTTGTCCAGATAGATATCGACAGAAACAACGATAAAACGTCTGCCAGCACGAATAAGGCGAGGCTCGGCACGAATGCTCCCAGCAAACGCGGGACGGAGATAGTCAAAGGTCATACTGTTACACGAAGGTTCTTTATCCAGATCAAGCGATTGCACCAGATAGAGGGCCGCTGTGATTTCGCCAAAACTAGCGAGAATGCCTCCGTGAAAAGTGCGTAGCAGTGTATTGCCGATATGCTCCTCACGGAAAGACAATTGATAAGCTATACCTTTATCCGAATCCACCGCTTCAAGCCCCAGAAACTCCACAAAAGGGGTATTCACAAGCATCTCTTTCTGCACTTTATTCATTCGTGGAGCTTCAAACACAGTTGGTTCACTCATTTCCTAGCTCCTTTCTTTCATCGCTGAATCAAACGCTGGACCAAGAGTACCAACAGCAAAGGAGCCTGACACCGAAGCCAACAAAGAGTGATCAGAGCACGCGTAAGCGCGCCCGCGGACGTAAGCTATATCACCCTGCACCGCATAACACTCCACCTCACTGAAAATACCCTCCCCGCTAGGCGCTTCCTTGATAAAGTCGACACGAAGATCAATAGTGGCAATCGGACGCATATCACCGAGTCGCGAAAATATCGCCAGCCCACAATTGGTGTCTAGCAACGTGACTACCACTCCGCGATGAACACCCTCAACTCGATTGCAAAGGACAGGACGGCAGGCAAGACTCATCACTGCTCGCCCCTTGCCGATTTCTTCCACCTGTACACCAAACGCATTGAACAAGGGATGAGATGTTCCAAAAAATGTTTCGGCGATGGTCATATTACGATCCGCCGCCAAGGTATCTTCCTCAATCATTGGTAACTTCTTATATAATTAATTGCATCCAAGAACCTATGGATTTGCTGTGACTTAGGCCAGGACATCCAGCGCATACTTCACGTAATGTGACTCGCGCATCTTTACATGATTAATGGCGCTCTTTATTTCAACGAAGGGGAACACCATTGACTCGGAGCCCTGTTTCAAAGTCTCAGCCAAACCAGACCAACTCGCTGCCGCACTGCGCATTAATTCTACTAAATTCGCATGAATTACAGCGGGGAGCATTTCTCCCACTTCTTCCAAAAAATCGGCATACATGGCACGGAATCCAGCGCCACCTGTACCGCGCTTTTCGATCACCTGATAGGCAAAGCGCAACGACCATCGCCAGTTTTCCTCCGCTGACCAGCGTGGTAGCGCATCAACCCAGGTATCCAAAGCCGCAAGCCCGCTAAAACGGTTTCCATTAGCCAACGCGTAGGCATTGTCGAAGATTGCTTGCCGCACACGTTCTGGAGTTACACTGGAATCAATGGCGTGAGGCGCGAACATGTTACCGTGATGAATGAAGGGTGGCGCGGTCGAGAAACGTGCATCAGCCAGGTTCTTCGCCGCAACAGCAATTAAGTCCGGGCGCTCCGTATCGCTAACCAGCACCTCGTTACGCTCCTCGTCGAGGTGCCATGCCACGATGGCATGTCCAGGAAAATGCGTGCTACTGCCAAAATAAGGCAGATGATATATATCCGTTAAAAGCAATGCAGGCCGATTTTCATGCAATGCCTGATATAAATCAGCGCTGGCGGACGGCTTGTCGCTGTAACTGGTCCAACAAAAAGGAACCTCTAACGTATTAAACACCTTCTCCTCGAACCCCATTGAGCGCACATGAACAATGAAAGGGGTGCTGGTACCTGGTATCTCCACGTAAGTAATACCGAGCCCAGCCCCGAGACCGAAACAACATGCTTCGCTCATAAATAAGCCATGGTACTCAAGTAAGTCACGTATTGCTGAACTGCCACAGTGCCTGCCCGGCCTATGGCAGTGAGTCATAACCGCCTTTTCGCCATCCACTCAGGCTGCCTCGCTCATCGGCGAGCTTCCGTAAACGGCAGCGGATGCACGCATTGGGTCGCCATGATCCCCATACTCTTCCAGCCATGCCGCCACTTTCTCTGGCATGCCCGTATCCCAAGGATGAAAGCCGGGGCGAAACCAGGCCAAGAATTCAGGCAACATTCGAGTTAGAATACCACGTCGGCCATAGAGACGATTCAGCCCACGCATCAACACCCCAGGCTGGCGCATGGCGCCATCTAGACGCAACATGTTCACGAACACTGGCCCGACCACCAGATGAATCATTAGCATGGTCACTACCAACGCCGAGACCCGTGACAGATAACCGCCGCCCGCCGCCGTTTGGTAGACGTCGTAGGCTACTGCCTTATGCTCAACCTCTTCCACACCATGCCAGAGAAACATCGCCCTCATCACAGGGTCTGCTTCGGTAAACATGTCAGTTTCATCCTTAAGCATTGCCTCGCCCAGAGTGGCCGTAAAATGTTCGAATGCCGCAGTCATCGCCAGCTGATACTTCTCTGGCAAGTACTTTTGTGACGAGCGAATGAAACGCCGCAGATTGCTGGTAATCTTGTCAACATCAACACCCTGCCCAACCATCACCTCATTGAAGCGATCATGGACAATACCATGCTGCCCCTCTTGACGAATAAAGTGGCGAATATCCTCACGCAAACCTGGCTCCTTTACCCGATCCTGGAAATTCCGTACCGACTGGATAAAAAACCGTTCACCCTCGGGGAAATGCACTGACAGGGCATCAAAGAAACGAGTTAGCACAGGGTCTCCACCATTCCAATGTCGTGGAACAGTAGACACATCAAAGGTTACTTTTCGTGGCTTTATTGGTATCGCGTTCATCATAAAGGGCCTCCGTACAAGCCTTCACAGGGTGTCAACCTCTACGGATATTTTATTGGGTGGCCAACCAAATATCAATACTATACCAGGACATTTTAGCAAGAAACAAAATTCCTCTGTCAGACTCTGCGACGGCATAACGGACCAGCGGGGGGGCATCTGAACGAAAACCCACGATTTTGAGCCAGGTGGCCATGTAGCGTAGGTGTCTGCTTATTTGCCCCTTCTTCTCCTCATCCTCAATACTATAGACTTGTTGCACGGTCATTGGGTGGTTGACCAACCTCTGGATGTGCGCTACTTTACGTTTATCTTCAAAAGGGGGGATCATTGTGCTTGAGTTCATTGCCATTCTGAGCTGCTTAACAGCGATAAACGTATTTCTTGTTAGTGTTGTGAGTGAATCAAATGATTCGAAGCCAAATAATGTATCTTCAACCGACAGGCAATTAGTGGAGGCTCCCCTCTTGGAGCTAGAGCTTAAGGACGCTAACCATTGTTACTCGATGTCTGGTATTTCACCATATTGCCAATAGCGGCAAACATGAAAGTTAATGCATATTATTCAGATCGACCTCCCAGGATGATTCGCAATTATTAACGCAGCACGGCTATCTGTGTGTGTTTTCTCTGCTTACCATGGCCCGATATGCTATGTGTACGCTCACGTTCATTAATTGCCGGGGTTTTACTTTTCATGCGTCTAGCTCTCTTTCTTTCGCTGTTAACACTGTATGGCTGTCAGGAGTCCTCTCACTTAGATACTGTACTGAACAGACCCCATCCAGTATACACTGCGGTAGTGTCAGAGCATTCTACGACCGTGCCTCAAGGGATTACAGGCACAGTAGAGGCGCGTACAGAGGTTGCTATAGCCTTTCAAGTAGGTGGCCGAATTCTGAAACGGTATGTGGACTCCGGTCAAATTGTGGCAACCGGCGAGCCATTATTCTTGTTGGACGCAAGGGAATTTGAACAAAGCCTGGAGGCTGCAAAGGCCCAATTGACAGCTGCTGAAGCTGAATTGATACACGCGGAATCCAACCTCGCTCGGGACAGCCGCTTGATCGAACAGAACAGTATTAGCCAAAGTATATTTGAAGCGTCCTTGTTGTCCAAACGTGCAGCGCAAGCGCGAAAAGAGGCTGCCCAGGCTAGACTTCGACAAGCAGAAATTGCGCTTCAGCATACGTCCCTAACCGCCACAAGGCCAGGTATCTTGGTGAATGTCACAGGGATGCCGGGGCAAGTGGTAAAGTCTGGACAACCCCTAGGAATATTGGCTGATACTCGCGAGTTAGAGATCGAAGTTTTCCTACCCAGGAGCGTTTTTCCACCGACAGAAGCGCTAGCCCATATCGATGATGCCCGCATACCACTAAAGCTTCGTGAAACCGCTGGCGCCGCTAACGAATACAGCAGAACCTGGCGTTCTCGTTATCAGATTGAGTCCTCTGGTAGCGAGTTACAGTTGGGTATGCTGGTCAGGGTCAGCATGATGGTCCCTGACTCTCCCACACAGGTCTATTCAGTTCCACTGGCGGCACTGGATGAGCGAGGAAGTAATACCCAAATCTGGCAAATTGTCGATCAACAGGCCCAACCCCAGACCGTTGCGGTGGTTGGGGTGACGCCTATCTCAGCTCAAATTCAAGGGCAACACCTTAAGACTGGTGATCGAGTTATCGCCTTAGGTACTCATCTGCTAGTACCAGGAATGCCTGTTAAAGAATACGCGCAATGAGCTTTCCTAATCTATCGGCACTTGCAGTACGGGAGCGATCCGTTACGCTGTATTTCCTGATTTTATCCGTGTTCGCAGGGGCTTATGCTTTTGCCTCATTGGGACGTGCGGAAGACCCTTCTATTACACTGCAAATGTTAGTGGTTTCAGCAGTCTGGCCTGGTGCCACTCCTGCAGAGATCGAACAGCAAGTGGTTCACCCAATCGAGAAGAGCATCCAGAAAATTGAATATCTTGACGAAATCAAAACGACAATCAAGGCAGGCCGGGCTGATATCCAGGTTCAATTTCATGATTACACGCCACAGAATAAAACGCCGGAACTACAGTTTCAGGTTAGAAAGCGCATGCTGGATCTGTCTTCACATTTGCCTGAAGGGGTTATAGGGCCGATCGTCAATGATGACTTTTCCGATGTGTATTTCAGCCTATTTAGCCTTTCTGCGCCCGGCCTTCCGGTGCGAAAATTAACACGTTACGCCGAGCGGCTCCGAGATGAATTACAACTCATTCCCGGTGCCCGCAAAGCCGATTTGATCGCCGAGCGCGAAGAGAGAGTCTATGTCGATTTAGACAACGTTGTTATGACGAACAGCGGCATCTCATCCCAAGCCGTATTCGACGCGATAAGAGCATACAATACGCTTATCCCGGCCGGTCAGATTGACACCACCGGGCCGCGCCTAAGGTTTCGGCTCGATTCAGATCTGTCTGATCCTCAGCGATTGGCACAGGTCCCTATCCGTGCCGGTGACCATCTAATCCGGCTGGGTGATATTGCCGTCATTACGCAAGGTTACGAGGAACCACCGTCGTATTTTGCTCGTGTCAATGGAGAAGATGCAATACTGGTCGGCGTGGTCATGAACAAGGGTGAAAACGGATTAGTATTTGGTGAACGCCTTGACGCGTTTCTAAGCAAAACAAGAGCTGAGCTTCCCTTGGGTATGGAACTGGATCAAATCACCAATCAGACGGATGCCATTAAAGCGGCAGTTAATTTGTTCCAGGTGAAGTTTCTGGTGGCCGTAATCGTGGTGATGAGTATTGGATTTTTATCATTAGGACTGCGCGCCGGTTTGATCGTGGGTATCGCTGTTCCAATCACCCTGGGGCTGACGTTTGTGCTGATGAAATCCGCCAATATCAATCTGGATCGTATTACCTTAGGGGCACTAATCATCGCGTTGGGTTTATTGGTTGATGATGCCATCATTGCGATTGAAATGATGTTGGTAAAACTGGAAGAAGGTTGGAGTAAAGTAAGTGCCGCCACTCATGCCTGGAATGCGACAGCTTCGCCTATGCTATTCGGCACTCTGGTTACCATGTTTGGTTTTGTTCCGATTGGATTTGCCAAATCTGGGGTAGGTGAATACGCTGGCAATATATTTTGGGTTTTGGCTTTTTCGCTCATTATCAGTTGGTTGGTGGCCGTTACTTTTACCCCTTATTTGGGCGTAAAGATTTTACGTGCACCCAAGCAGAAACCCGGCAATATGGGCGATCACTACAAGTCATCCCGGGTGTACGAGTATCTACGGGCCTTGATTACGTGGTGTGTTCGCCATCGGCGGACCGTGGTCTTTATTACCTTTGCGATGTTAGTGCTAAGCGTCGCAGGCATGGTAGGGCCGGTGGAAAAACAGTTCTTCCCAGGCTCGGATCGGCCCGAAATTTTGATCGATGTGAATCTAGCACCAGGTACATCGGTCACGACAACGGATACGACCGTCAAACGTCTTGAAGAACTATTAGATTCCATGGGTGGTGTTGAAAACTACGCCAGTTATGTCGGTGGCGGGGCGCCACGTTTTTTCATCTCGGTCAACCCCGAGCATCCGGACTCTTCGTTTGCTAAAATAATCGTAACAACGACGGGACCGGTTGAGCGTGACCGAATTATTGCTGCATTAGACCAACATGTTGCCAATGGTACTTTTGCCGAGGCGCGTATTCGTATCAGACGCCTGTTGTTCGGGCCGCCAGTTGACTGGCCTGTCAGCTTCCGTGTCGTCGGACAAGACCCTGCGACCTTAAGGAAAGTGGCCCACCAAGTCAGGGAGGTCATGTCCCACAACCCTCACGTCGTCAATCCGCATTTGGAGTGGGATCAACGTGTACCGACATTGAAGCTGGAAATAGATGAACAGCGCCTTCGACTAATGGGATTGACACCACTCTCAGTTGCTCAACAAATGCAATATCGAACAGATGGAGTTCCAATAGCTGAGGTCAGACAAGACATCAGAACTGTTGATGTCTACGTTCGCGGCCAGGGTGCCAAGCGAGCCCAAAATGAGCCGCCCATTTATGAACTCCGCAATGAACAGGGTCAAAAGATACCACTTTCGCATCTGGGCGAGGTGAAACTGGCTTACGAAGATGCCATGATTCGACGACACAATCGAGAGCTCTTTCTGGCTGTTCGCGGGGAGGTAAAGAATGCGCAGCCACAAGATGTCACCAAAGCATTATGGGCGGATCTGGAATCAATTCATGCAGCGCTCCCTGATGGTTACAGGATTGATATTGCGGGTAGTCTGGAACGTTCACAAGAAGCAGAGGACTCTATAAATCAGGTTTTCCCACTGATGATTGCCCTGATGGTAACTTGCGTGGTGCTGCAAATGCGAAGTTTTCCTGGTGTTGTGATAGTGCTTTTAACAGCACCCTTGGGCGTCATTGGCTCTGTCGTAGCACTGCTGGTTTTCAAGCAGCCTTTCGGATTTGTCGCCTTACTTGGGCTGATCGGATTGGCGGGCATATTAATGCGCAATACTCTAATTCTAACTCAGCAGGTCAGCGATAACCTTGAGGATGGCATGCTGCCGTCAGATGCGGTCGTCGAGGCAGCTGTCAGGCGCGCAAGACCGGTGGTGCTAACCGCTTTGGCAGCTGCGCTTGCGTTCATCCCTTTGACGACCGATATTTTCTGGGGGCCGATGGCGTATGTTCTGATTGGTGGTGTCATTTTAGGCACCGCCATTACGCTTTTGTTCGTGCCAGCGCTTTACGCATTGGCGTTTCGTTTGGAAAGCAGATGAGGAACTATGCACCTAATCCTTAAGCACCGCGTCGCGAATCACTCGCCAGACGAAATCACCTATCTCCTCAAGCGAATAGCGACCATCTTCACGAAACCAGGTTGCTACCCAGTTGAGTGCTCCAAGACCAATAAGGCGCAGCAAATCCTGATCAACGTCCTCACGTAGCACCCCTACATCTGCAAGAGACCTAAGCATAGCGCCCCATAATGCCTCGTAGCGGTCACGCAGTTCGATCATTTCCGCTCGTGCTTCACCGCGCAAGGAGCGCCATTCGAACAGCAGCACGTAGACCAAATCCGAGCCACTGACTACTAATTCCAGGTGCGAATTTATGCCTAGCCGTAATTGCTCTACAGGATCTGTTGCGCTTGTCACCGCTCTGTAGACAGCGCTCGAAGCATGCTCCAAGCCCAGCCGCATCAAATCAACAAGAATGTCTTCCTTGGCTTTATAGCGATAATGAAGGCTTCCGGGTAGTAAATTGCATGCTTCGGCAATTTCTTTCACGGTCGTCCGATCATAGCCCTGCTCTCGAAACAGCCGAGCGGCTGAATTTAACACAAAGTCGCGGTCAGACCCTTTTACTTGCTGGGGCTCTCTTTTCTTTTTCACTTCATCCTCCTGCGTAAGCAAGCCGATGATTTTAGTCGATATGTTTCCGTAGCGCACCGTTTTCAATTCTACAACCCCGCTCCCACTTGATCAGCAACTCTCAAAGCGATCCTTCTTTTGTGCCAAATACACACATCTTCCACCCTTTTGTTTAACACCTGCTTGACCATTAGGTCACCAAGACACATAATATGGTTGGTCGACCAATTAAATAGTATGAAGAAATCTACTAGGAGAACAGACAAATGGCGCTGGCAAGTCGAAAGATCGGTTATGACGAAGTTGTAACGCGCGACATCCATTTCCCAATGAACTGTGAGACGGTCGCGCGCCACTGGTTTAACAAAGACCCCTGGTGTACACATTGGATGAATGCCATTCTGGCCGCAGTGCCGGATGGGGAGCGCTGGGTAATGAATTCAGCACGGCGTCAGCTCGATAAATTGCGCGACCCGGAAGTGCGCAAGGCCGCGCTGGAGTTCATCCGCCAGGAGCGCATCCATGCCCGTGAGCATGACGAGATGAACGCCATATGCGTGCAACAGGGCGTCCCTATCGACAAGGTCGAGGGGATCTTCAAGCACATTCGCAAGGAGCTCCAGCATCGCCTGAGCGATGACATGCAAAGCTCTATTGCGGCGGCGTTCGAGCATTTCACTGCTATCATTTCCGCGGTGCTGCTGGAGCACCCGGAGCTATTCGATGAAACACATCCTGAATTACGTGCCATGCTGTACTGGCACTTCGTTGAGGAAACTGAACACAAGAGTGTCAGCTTTGATGTGTTCGTCGACGCCAGCGGTGGCGGCCTGCGTAGTTATCGCCTGCGCACCAGCGGCATGCTGCTGGCTATCACTCTCGGCTTTCCGCTCATGGTCGGCAATCAGGCGTTCCTGCTCTATAAGGACAAGCAAATCCTCAACCTGCGTTCAGCGGCCTACATGACCAGGATTCTGTTCCTTAAACCGGGCATTCTGTCCAAAGTGCTGGCAGGCATCTTTCCCTACTTCTCCCCCACCTTCCACCCTTGGGATGATGACAATCGGGAGATTATCAGGGTCTGGAAGCGTGTTTACGAGAAAACCAACGACACCCACAAGGCGTTCGAGGCGGTACGGAAGCACCAGTCCGGCCCTCGGATAGGCGACGGTCTGCATCCAGTGGCGCAACCCGCCTGAGGAGTTCTTATGACGAAACAACCTTTACCACCTTCCCGCAACGCAGCCGCTGTTGTCACTGGAGCTGGCAGTGGTATTGGCCGTAGCTTTGCGTATGAATTGGCGCGCCGTGGGGGTGTGGTAATCTGCTCAGACATCAATGAGGCACGAGCCGAACAGGTCGCCGCCAGCATACAGGCGCTAGGAAGTAAGGCCATTCCCCATCGCTGTGACGTCGGCGATGCAGAAGAGATGGCCGCCCTCAGCGATGAAGCCGAGAAACTACTAGGCCGTCCGGTGACACTGGTAATTAACAATGCGGGCGTGGGTCTGGGCGGCCCCATCGGCGAGGTATCTCTGGAAGACTGGCACTGGTGTATGAACGTCAACCTGTGGGGTGTCATTCACGGCTGCCATTTCTTTGCGCCGAAACTGCGGGATCTCGGCTATGGCGGCATCATTAATGTCGCTTCCGCCGCCGCGTTTGGCGCTGCGCCGGAGATGAGCACCTACAACGTCACCAAAGCAGGTGTACTTGCGCTGTCGGAAACACTGGCCGCCGAGCTGGCTGGCACTGGCGTAAACGTCACAGCACTGTGTCCTACCGTGGTACCCACCAACATCGTCAATGATGGCAAACTGCCGGAAAAGCGCCGAGAGTTTGCCCGTGCCGCCATGACCCGCTTCGCCCTGATCACAGCCGACAAGGTCGCCCGACAAACACTCGATACGCTGGATCGTGGGGAACTTTATATGCTGCCGCAAATTGATGGCCGCATGGCTTGGCGTTTCAAACGCCTCATGCCTCGCTTGTACACCCGTATCGTGGGTGAGACCTATCACCTGCTGGCCGACTGAATTAGGAGACACTAATGGCATCACTTCCTGCAAAAATTATTAAGCCCCTTTTCCGCGTTGTGATGAAACGCGATATTCAGGATCCCGAACATCTGGTTTGTCATTTGCGTAAGGTTATGAATGCGCCTTTGTTACCCGCACTGCTGCCAAGCGGTGTTAGCCTTAGGTATTCGCGTGTCGCCGATATCCCAGGACAGTGGCTGACCACCGCCACTCCGACCGTAACGCTGCTTTTCCTGCACGGCGGCGCTTTTGTCGGTGGCCGCCTCGACACCTACCACAACTTTTGTGGCAGGTTGGCCCAGGCGCTGAACGCGCGCATTTTTCTTGCCGATTACCGGCTTGCTCCGGAGCATCCCTATCCGGCCGCACCGGACGATGCCCTGTGCGTTTACCGTGAATTGATTGAGGACTCTCGGCCACTGGTTGTCGCCGGTGACTCTGCCGGCGGTAATCTGACGCTGGTAACACTACTTCGTGCGCGTGACGAGGGACTTCCGATGCCGGTATGTGCCATCGCCATCTCTCCAGGTGCTGATTGCACTGGCAAGCTTATGTCCCGGCAAGCCAACAACGACTCCGATCCGATGCTTTCCCAAGCAATGATCGATGGTGCCACAAAGCTCTATCTGCAGGGCGCAGATCCGCTGCACCCCTACGCTTCCCCGTGCCGTGGCGATTACCAACAGCTACCACCATTGATGCTGACGGTGAGCGAGGAGGAATGCTTGCGCGATGATGCCTATGCCGTGGCCGAACGCGCACGCCAGGCAGGCGTGCCAGTGAAACTGCTATCGCGACCAGACATGCCGCACGTCTGGCCGATCTTGCGGCTACTGCTGCCGGAAGCACGAAAAGACACCGAACGGTTGATCAACTTCGTACAAACGCAGTTACGCAGTGCCCCGGTTAAAGCTCAAAATCGCCACGATTTTGGTAACGACGTTCCGGCTTGCTCCAACGTACAGGAGACCGTCGCATGAACATGACTGCCTTTGCACCTGAGGAATCGATGCATTCGGCGCGCCCTGACCACGAAGTCATCATTGTGGGTGCCGGCATCTCTGGGATTGGAACCGCTATCCAACTCAAAGCGGACGGTATCGACGACATCCTTATCCTCGAGCGCAGCTATGATGTCGGTGGCACCTGGCGTGACAATCGATATCCTGGAATTGCCGTGGACATCACCTCGTTCACTTACTCGTTCTCATTCGAACAGAACCCCAACTGGTCGCGGGTATTCGCACCGGGCAGCGAGCTGTATCAATACACTCGTCGAGTGGCGAGCAAATACGGGATCTACCCACACATTCGCTTTGGCATCGAAGTGCAACAGGCCCGATTTGATAAGCACAATGACCTATGGGTACTGTCATTGAAACAGGGCAAAACCCTGCGGGCGCGACATCTGGTTTCCGCAGGGGGGGGGCTGATCACGCCCAAATTACCCGACATCGAGGGTCTCGACAACTTCGAAGGCGATATCATCCATACCGCCCGCTGGCCAAAGGGCATCGACCTGAAGGGCAAGCGTGTCGCGGTCATCGGCACCGGAGCTACCGCGGTGCAACTGGTGCCGGAAATTGCTCGACAGGCCCGCCAACTTGATGTTTACCAACGAACACCTATCTGGGTGCTAAAAAAGCCGGATCGAACCTTGCCGGGCTGGCTGAAAACCCTATTTCGCGCCTCACCTGCTTTACAGCAAGGTATTCGCAGTGTAACGGACGCTTCCAGCGAAACCCTGATGGTATTGTCCGCCATCTACTACCGCCAAGCTCCCTGGATCGTGCGTGCCTGCGAGAAGGCTGCCCTCCAAAACATGTACGAACAACTCCCTGATCGGCAGGACCTCTGGGAGAAGCTCAGCCCTGCCTATGGCTTTGGCTGCAAGCGCCCCACCTTCTCCAACGAGTATTTCAAAACCTTCGCGAAGGACAACGTCGAGCTGGTGACAACACCGATTCGACACATCACCCGCAGGGGAATCACCACTAACGACGGCAAGTCACGCCCCATTGACGTACTTGTGCTCGCCACCGGCTACAAGACATTCGAGAAAGGCAATATCCCCTCCTTCGAACTGATCGGCAGCAACGGCACCGACCTTGGACAGTTCTGGCATGACAATCGCTACCAAGCCTACGAGGGATTGACCATACCGGGCTATCCGAACTTCTACATCATGCTCGGCCCTTACGCCCTGATCGGTACGTCTTATTTCAAAATGGTGGAGGGTAACGCGATTCACCTGTCGAGGTGTATTCGTGAGTCCCGCAGGCTCGAAGCAACGCGAGTAGAGATTAGGCAAGAGGCGCATGATCACTACTTCCAGGATATACAGAAGCGCCAGCAGGGGACTGTGTTCCTGAACCACAACTGTGCTACTTCGAACAGCTATTACTTTGATCATCATGGTGACGCACCCATGCTGCGACCCTCAACTTCGCTGGAGATGCTTTGGCGCGCGAAGCACTTGCCGATGACACACTACCAATTCAGCGGAGGTGGTGACAGGCAAGGCATGATACAGCCTGCGACTGACTCAGCGAAGAGCGTCTGGAACTAACCGCATTTTGAGCTACTGGGCTCGAAAATATCTAGCTAAATGGGGTTCTGGAGCCATCCCCTCATTAGCACTAAACTGGGACAATTTTCTTAATTTGCCGCGATCATAGATAGGCACAAAACCTTCGATGTGCTTTCGAATCGCTTGTAACGCGTCATCGATTTTTTCACTATGCTCAATCTTCTGAGTATAACCATGATCTTGCGTAAGGCCTGCGATACCTAGAGCCAGCGTCCTACTTGAATTTATTGTGACTTTATTGAAGTCATGAACTGCGTAGCCTTTTCCAAGAGGTACGGAAGAAAAGGACATCGGCGAAATTGACCACACTGGTCTCGCCATTTTATCTGCAGCCAGAACAGACATATCTTTGTGAAGAACGTTGAGTATTAAAGTCACATAAACCCCAATGCTTTTACTTATCCCTTTTCACTCCTACGTAGTCTAAGCATTATACTGTATATATTATCAGCCCCCCAGACAGTAAAGTATATTCATTATGCCAATGCTCCTGCGTAAGTTGAACTACCGGAACATTTTGCTTGATCAGGAGCGATCAGGCGAAGTGGTGGGTATCCTGAGACGAGATGGTGAGGTTGGGTACTTTTCCTGGCTGGGCTTTATTGAACGTGATGAGGCTGTTGTTTTTAAGGGGGCTGTTCCTGTTAAGCTGGAAGTGGTTGCTTATAGTTTGCGGGATGGTATGCCTGCGGAGTGGATTGATCTTGATCGGGTCAGTGGGGAAATGATTCAGGGTTGTTTTGTCGGTAATGGGGTGTATGCAGTTATTGAGAGCGGAGTGCCACGCATTGTTAGAAGAACAAGAAAAGAATGAGGATTGTGTCGATCCCGCGTTAGACCGGATTGCAAGTGCCGATGATGTGGATGACCAGGTAGAGCGAGAGATCCGACGGTATTGGAATGACCGGGTTAATGCGAGTCAGAATAAATGGCTTGTAAAGCGGCTACGCTTGTTGATTGTGCGAGGGTTAAAGTGGGGTCCGTAGGGCGTTGGCTATTGGTTCGCGAGACGGTAAAAGTGGACTAATAGTAGAAAATCCGTTGGCGAAGAGTGATGGTTATTCTGATTAAAAGACAGTCAGGGCTCTTTTGTGTTCCAGAACAACCCCTTATGCAGCCGCAGGCACTCGCAACCCAAATCGGTCGGCTTGGACAAGAATATCCCTGCCTATTTCCAGGCAACTCAGGTAACCACCTCTGGCGATTCCGGTATCCAGACTGACCCAGTGTGGTGTGATTATGGGTATCGCATTCGAGGTATGACCACAGTAGATCCGTTTGTTGGAGCAGTGTAGAAGCGGTGTACGGTTGTGGCACCACAACAGTTGCTCTGAGCTTTGTTGGTCGAGCGCCAATTCTGGGTCGAGCGAGGCGTGAATAAAGATCGCGGTATCGGTTTCCACATAGAATGGGCACTGAGCGATCCAATCAATATAGTGGTCCGGAATGCCATGCACCTCCGTTACGCCAAACGAGGATAACGTGGTATCGCCGCCATACTGGAGCCAATGACGTTCGACGTCCGGATCCTCCAAGCTGGCCAGCAGCAGCGCTTCGTGGTTTCCGGCAAGGGTATCAACCTGGCAAGACAAATCCAGAATCAGATCTAACACCCTTCGGCTGTCCGGGCCCCGATCAATGTAATCTCCGAGAAAGGTAATGCGATCTGCCGGACCGGGCTGAATGTGCATCAGGATGGATTGCAGCGCCTGGGCATGGCCATGAATGTCTCCAATAACGAAATGACGCATGGATGATCTCCTTAAGCACTGCACTGGATGCGGCCATTCAGAGTGATATTGAACGCCGTCAGTACGGCGTTGAACACTTGGCTCGGCGCATTGTGGTACTCGTTGGCTTCGTAGCGTTTGAGTTGGCTCTCGCTGATGCCGATGGCGTTAGCGAAGTCCGGTAATGTCAGGTTGCTGGCCAGTCGCACCACAATGGGCAGCCTACAAAAATCGTCATAGCTGGCAAACTCGAGCGTGTTCAGATCCGCTTCGCAGGCCGCATCATAGGCATCAATATCGGCTTGCAAGGCGGCCATTGTATCGTCAAGTTGTGCAGCGTTCAGTGTGAGCAGATGCTCAGGCACACCGGGTTTGGCCGGCGCATCAATCTGTGCCTGCAATCGCTTTAACTTCTCCAGCGCTTTGTTCTTTTGCTGTAATGACGTAATCATGCAACACCTCAACACTTGATCAGAACGATACCGACATCCTGGAAGCCAAACGGCATACGGGTATTGGTCCGGAGGAACGCTTCAAACGTGTCCTCGTAAGGGACATCCTTCAACCCATCCAATTTGTGGTCGATTCCGTACTTGCCTCGCACCTGGCGCCGCTCTGGGCTCAGAAACACGGGATCGATCAATTCCCAGCGTATCGCCTCGTGGTACCACCACGCGATATCGGCGTCACCGGGTTCGGGCTTCTTTGAAATAAAGCTCCCGCCCAATACGATACGGGGGACACCCGCATGGGTCAGGTTCTCCACGGCACGCACCAAACCAGCAAAAATATTGCGCCGAGCATGATTCGATGTGCCAAAACACGCTTCGATTTCCGATAGCGTCATCTCGTACGGCTCATCCTGTGGGAGGAGCAAACCGAAGCTGGAGAAACAGGAATCACCTAAATACATGACAGACAGGATACTAGATTTCTCAAAACAGGTCAAATATGACCTGTTTATACTAGCCAAACTTGGCGATTCTAGGGAGTTTCCGTCCCATAATTAGGACATCGTCATTTATTGCGTTACATGGTAACGTATAAAGAACTGACCACGTTGGGGTTCTAGGGATTTTCCGTCCAAAAACGACAAAGTGCTCTGGAAGCCCCGCCATCTATGGCCTCCAGAGGGGTATTACTTTTTCCATATCCCTATTTTGGCTCTGATTGGGTAAGATTTGGCCTT
>NZ_RCHM01000023.1:0-689217 GCF_003671475.1 Ketobacter sp. GenoA1
TGGAAGCCGCGATCCAGGATCCGGAAGGCAGCGCCTACGGTGGCGGCCCGGGCTATATAGGCGGGTTGGCAGAAGGTGAGCGCCTGGTCAGTAATATTCTGACCGTGAACAGTGATAAAATGCCGGCTGGTTTGAAACGTGCCTCGGCCCGGGATCTGGCGTTGGATGCGGCAGGGCTAGCGTTGTCGGGTGCTCCCGCTGTGGGTATGATGCGGGGGGCGGGAAAGGTTGTTCCAAACAACAATTCTTTCTACAACGTTGCATCTGGTGGTAAACGGGGAGAAATTCCTTTAACGAGCGCGCAGCGTGCCGAAGTTGACAATTACCTAACCAACTTTGATTTAGACGGGGTTGCGATTAGGCATGTCGATGATACCAATTTGAATACTGGATATGCACACGGTGATTTGTTTTCAATTCTCAATATTGGGAGTGATGTCGTTCCCGGCAACGTAGGGGCGGGAACATTGACCGTAAATTCAAGGGTTAGCATTCGTGGTACTTTGGCTCATGAAATTGTAGGCCATAGAGAAGCAGCAATGGCGGGTCGAACGCAAACTGTACACTCGTTAGAGGAAGCTCAAGCTAGTATCCGAGCGGCTCGGTTTGCTCCAGACCTCACTAGCACAGAACGATTTACCTTACTCCGAGACGGTATTACTCGTCTTCATGATGAAGGTATAAAGGTTCGTGATGTTAAAGATCAATTATTTATTCAGCAGCGTTGATTGAAGGAATCGATATGAAAGAGATTATGACAATAGAAGACTCCTTTTCAACAAAAGAAGCTGGAGTGATAGTTAGTGGAGTCAACCCTGATTTTGACTCCCTAGACCAAACTGCTATTAAGAAGATTATTGGTGGCAAAGTTAGAGTTGTAGCAATTGACGGTTCTGAGATTAATGCCCCTGTAAGAGATATAGCGATAAGTGAATCGATTGTCGGCAGAAAAAATATCAGTATTGCATTGGGTGAATTGGCTAGTAGTGATCAGGAGTTTAGAGGGAGCACGGTATACGCTGTTGATTAGTTCCAGACAAAAATCTGACAGCTTCCACAAGGCCAGCATGGGATAACCCTGTATCTGGAGTTGATGGCGATTTTGGTTACCTACCGACATTAAGACAAGGCTATGTCAGAGAAGTATATGACTTGCAACAATCTGTCGATGAATTTCAAGCTACAGGTGCGAATCTAGAGGATGTGGCTAGATATGCTTACGGTGCAAGATCTGAGCTTAAGATCAAGTATCGCGAATACACCCCGCCAGAAGTTCTTGAAACAATTAATACACGTAATTTAGAAAGGTACGGAAACGAGCTTGGCCCAACGTTTGATTATCTAGTTGATAAGGGCAAATCATTTGAGCAGATAATTGAAAGTGCAACGAGAGCTGGCGGAGGAGATCTGTTCTGATATGAATAGTCTGGTTGAAAGCACAGTGTTTGAGATTGAACTAATGAATTCAGGGCGACCATGTTTGAATCTTAATTCCCGTATTGACTGGGAGAAATTCCCAGAATACGCAGAAAAACTGATTCATTTTTTGGGCGCCAAAGTCCAGAAAAAGACAGACTCTTTTGATGTCAGAATATGGGAGCTGTTAATACAAGGCGAAATTATTCGACTTGTATTCGATGACTTCCCTGTGATGGTATCTCTGGAGTCAACAAATGAAGCGAGTGATGAAATATTGATGGGCGTGAAGTCTCGCTTAGAAGATGAAGCTGAATAATTAGTGTTGTTCCAAACAAAAAACTCACTGCCCAGTTGGATAGATTGCGAGCCGAAGGCCATGCACTTGAAAGGCATGGCGGATCAGTCACAGATGAGCAGTTGTATGTTCGAGCACGGACAGGTGTTGCTCCGGACGGTTCTAAAACAAGACGAGGCTATACTCCTACATCGACGGCATTTAATAGTGATGAGCTATTGGTACAGGCTGATGACTTCCTTAGAAATAATTACCTGGATGATGCAATTAAAAATGCCGAGCCAGGTACATTAAGGATCAAAGTTTCAGCTGATACGGGGGTCGAATTAGGTCGAGGCTATGTTCCAGTTGGCAAAAAAGCGGGGCTATCAGGGCCGTTGCAAAAAGTCGATGGTCTGACAAATGTGGAGGCATGGTATGTTTACGATCCAGCTAAAAATATTTGGCAGACGAACAATATACCCAATTCCAAGTAAATAATTATGGAATCATATAAGTTAATTAAAAGCGTTTTGGGCGGGATTTATGGAGCCCAGTTAGGTTTGGATGATGAAGAAGCCATTGCTGCATTTCGGAAAGATTTGCAGCATGAACCTTTTCGAAAAGGTATTGAGACTGAACTCAAAAAGGCTTTTGGTGATGAATCTCTGTCTTGGGAAAAATTGATGGATGATTGCGAAGTTTCCTTTTTTGAAACCGAAGAAGAAGCAAAATCAGTCGCCAAAGAGTTTTTGTGGGACGTGGTATTTCCTGCTGATTGAATCAAAAAGGGAAGACGAAGAATTTATTGAAATATGGTCGCTAGTTCGATGCTTTAGTTCCAGGCAAGAGGGCGTTCAGAATTTTGTGTCAGCCTGCTTTACAATACCGTTTACCCCCCAATCAACACCGTCGGCGCTCCCATCACCACGACCCCACCATGAGCAGTACTGTCCCCCATGCGTGCCGCGGGCTTATTGCCTATCAGTACCGATGAACTGCCCTTGGCAATTTTGTCTGGTGGGCCCACGCAGATTGCCATATCCCCCAGGCGGGCAGCCGGCATCCCCATGATCAAAACGGTGGGTTGGCCCACGGCAACAGGCCCTCCAACGTGGGGTACCGGGCCTGGGTTGACTTTAGGGCATACATGGAAGTCGCCGATGCGTGCAGATGGAGGCATGTTCTGTTCCTTTTTAAAGCAGTCTTATTATAGAGACAAACCCGGGGCAAAGTTTTGCATCCAAATTGCGGATATTCATTCGCTTTTATCCTGCAGTCAGAGGCGTATAATGTGTGAACAGCTATAGAGGTGCTTTATGCCAAAAGAAAAATTGCAGGAATCCGTTTCAGAACTCAAAAGTCAGTTGGACGAACACGGTGAAGTGGCAGCGGTTGACAAGCAGGCGCTTGGCGAACTGGCAGCCCGGCTTGAGGTGATGCTGAATGGCTCATCTGAGCACTGGGAAGAAGATTTGGTGGAGGAGTTCGAACGGCAACTGATTCAGTACGAAGAAGCACACCCTGTAATTGCCCGCGTTATTTCTCAGATCATCACCACACTCAATGGTATGGGCTTGTAATCCCTGGCACAGGCTTTGCTCTCCTTCTGAGTATAGTGAATGAAGGAGGGCGCCCATGGGCACCGACAACCTACCCCTTAGTATCAGCCAATCCAGTGCCCTTAGTGTAAAGGTACAGGAATTAAATCTTTCAAATCAATTGTTTAGCGCAGATGGCGCCGCCCAATCCTTCGATCGTATTTTAAGCGCTCAGGTTCAGTCCGGGCGTAAACCTACCCATTCAACAACAAACTCTGAGCGCTCGGCGCCTGCGCACGAGGCAAATTCACGGCAGGGGGGCGGCAACCGTTTGCCGGATGATGAGCGGCGGTTGGACGCGAAGCAGCGCAATGATCGGCAGGAGTGGTTATCCAGGGCGGAGGCCCATCGGGATCAACGGACTGAACGCAATCAGTCTCGGTCAGAGGAAGCCCAGGATAGCCAACATCGGGCTGAGCAAGCTAATGCGCAGGCCACCGATAAGGAAGACCGTCTGAACCATCATCAGCGCGCCGCGAAAGATCAGGAAAAAGCGCTTACCCAAGCGGAGGCAACGTCAGCGCAAGTGTCCTCCGAGGCAGCGCAGGCAGGGGTGAGCACTGCGCAGGCTGAGACGCCGAAGACCGATTCCATAGCTTCGGAAGCGGCAATTGAGGGCAGTGTTTCATCTCCTGAAATTCAGCTGGCCGATGGTGAGCAGGAGGGCGATAGTGAAGTTTCAGACGCAGTGGCCACACCTCATCATTCGCCGCCGGAACTGGCAAACAGTGAGTCGCTTTCTGCCGATGAGAGCCTGCCGGCCACCGAAACGAATGAACAGTCCGATGCAGAGCAGCAGGCATTGGCAGCGGTTGCCAACGGGCAAGGTGATGTGCAGGGCGAAGCAGATTCGGACAAGGTGGTGGAGCCGGTGACAGCCGCTATCCTTGGCGCCGCTGCCAAGGGCATGAAGGGGAAACCTGGAGCTGAGGTACAAGCCACAGCGGGTGACACCAAAAAACCAGAGTTGACGGCTTCAGCAACCAGGGTCGCCACTGCTTCCGAGCTGGGAGCGGGAGAGAAAAGCGAATCCGGGGAGAAACAAGCCAGGCAATCTTCACCAATGACTGCAGAGGTGGATGACGTCGCCCTGGCGGATTCCAAGCAGGAAAAAAAGTCAGACGTGGCGATGTTGACGGAAAAGCTGGCCTCCAGGAACGGGATGCCAGAGAACCCGGTGCCTACCCCGGTGCAGGAACGGCTGGCGGCGTTGGCAAAAGCGCTGGACAAAGCGGCGGGCGTCGGCAAGGACACGTCTCAGCCGGTTCCGAAAGCAGTGGAACAGGCCGATGGAACCAAGGCAACCCCGTTTCAGCGTAGCCTGGAGCAAGTGGGCAGAAGTTCTGCAACGATGGCAAAACCCTTTGCAACGCCCATTCACACCCCAATGCAGAGCCGTGAGTGGGGTAACGAGGTGGGCCAGCGCCTGATGATGATGGTCAGTTCCAAACTGAACAGTGCCCAGATTCAGTTGACGCCCCGCGATATGGGGCCCATCGACGTGAAGGTTTCCGTGCAGCAGGATCAGGCTAACGTGGTGTTTACCAGTCATGCGGCACCGACCCGTGACGCCCTTGAACAAGCCTTACCCCGCTTGCGGGAATTGATGGAACAGAATGGCGTGGCTTTGGGTGATGTGGATGTCCGTGATCAGAATGCTCAGGAATCCCACGATCGGCGCGGTCAGGATCATCGGTCGGGATCCGGCTCAGAGCAGGAGGCGGATGCTGTCGTACAGACTGAAGCCGCCGCAGAAGGTGAGACTCAGCATGCAGTAGGGCTGGTGGATTACTACGCCTAAGCCTTCTACGTGGGCTAGCTTCTTACACCGCGGCACCATTCGGTGCCGCGTCTCTCGTTTCTATTTTCTTAACTATTTCCGATACTTGGCGGGATTTTGACGGGCAGGTCCTGAAATCTTGTCTAAACTTCTGTGAGCAGGCCGATTTTTTGACGTTGATTGGTTGAATCTGATGTTTATTTATTTAACTGATTGATATTAAAGAAATAATTGTTTTGGTACAGGCCTTGCTATAAATCTTGGCAACGGGAATCCAGAAGGTGTTTTATGGCGGACGATGACAACAATACCAGCGAAGAACAGGAAAAACCCAAGTCGAAAATGTTGATCATCATTATTGCCGTATTGGTAGTGCTGATGATCGGCGGTGGTGTGGCTGCTTTCCTAATGATGTCCGGAGGGGAAGAAGCGCCAGTGGATGACGCCGCAGAGCCCACCCAGATGCCTGCTATTTACTTCGATTTCAAACCGCCCTTTGTGGTCAATTATCAGTGGAAAGGACGTCAACGTTACGTTCAGATCAGCATGTCGGTGATGACCCGTAATCCGGCGGCGATCGACACCATCAATACGCACATGCCGTTGGTCAGGAATAATCTGGTGATGGTATTGGGATCTCAGGACTTTGAGATGTTGCGTACACCTGAGGGTAAAGAGGCGCTGCGTCAAAGCGTGTTGGAAGAGCTTCAGAAAATTCTGACAGAAGAAATGGGTGAGCCTGGGATTGAACAGGTGCTGTTTACCAACTTTGTGATGCAATAAAACATGGCTGTACAGGATCTTTTATCACAGGACGAAATCGACGCGCTTCTTCATGGCGTGGATGATGGCGATATTGAAACCGGTTCAGATGATTCGGGCGATGGTATTCAATCCTATGACCTGAGTACACAGGATCGTATCGTGCGCGGGCGTATGCCGACCCTGGAAATGGTCAACGAACGCTTTGCCCGCTACACCCGCATCAGCATGTTCAATCTGTTGCGGCGTACGGCTGATGTGTCGGTTGGCGGTGTACAGGTAATCAAATTCGGGGAGTATGTGCACAGCCTGTATGTGCCTACGTCGCTGAACATGATTCGTATTAAGCCCCTGAAAGGGACCGCTCTGTTTATTCTGGATGCCAAGCTGGTATTCAAACTGGTGGATAATTTTTTTGGTGGTGATGGCCGTCACGTAAAAATAGAAGGACGTGAATTCACACCCACTGAGAACCGGGTTGTGCAGATGGTTTTGGAACAGGCTTTTATTGATATGCAGGAAGCCTGGAAAGCGGTGTTGCCGGTTAAATTCGAATTTTTAAGCGCGGAAGTGAACCCTTCTTTGGCCAATATCGTAAGCCCCAGTGAAGTGGTGGTGGTTAACTCGTTTCATGTGGAGCTGGATGGTGGTGGTGGTGAGATGCACCTGACACTACCGTATTCCATGATCGAGCCATTGCGGGAAGTGCTGGATGCGGGTGTGCAAAGCGACGTTGGCGATCAGGATGAGCGTTGGATGAAATCGCTGCGTGAAGAAGTAATGGGTGCCAGGGTAGAGCTTAAGGGAAAACTCTGCCAGAAAAAAATGCGTCTTACTGAGCTGGCAAAGCTTAAAAAAGGGGACATTATCCCCATTGAAATGCCAGACAGCGTGTTGATGCTGGCCAATGGTATACCAGCATTTCGTGGCAAGTTGGGAGAGGCGAATGGAAATTTGGCGTTGCAGGTGATTAACAAGGTGGAGCGCCCAGAATCAGATGGCAGTAAAGAATCCCGTTTGAGCTGGATGCGTGAGCAGATATTGAATGATGAGGAAGAGCAGGCCTGAGCCTGACTGCATGGGGTAAAAAGCAATGACAGATGAAGATAAACCCGTTGATGATGAAGCCTTGGCGGATGAGTGGGCCGCGGCCCTGGCCGAGCAGGATAGCCCTGCCGAGGACGAAGTGCAGGCTGCTCCGTTGGAGTCTCTGAGCGATAAATCCACGCCATTTTCCTCGGAAAACAGCCCGAATATGGATGTGATCCTGGATATTCCGGTTACTCTTGCCATGGAGGTTGGGAGCACCAACATCAGTATCCGCAACCTGTTGCAGTTGAATCAGGGGTCCGTAATTGAGCTGGACCGATTGGCGGGTGAGCCTTTGGATGTGCTGGTAAACGGTACGCTGATTGCCCATGGTGAGGTAGTGGTGGTGAACGAGAAATTCGGCATTCGGTTGACCGATGTCATTAGCCCCACTGAACGAATTAAGAAGCTGGGTTAGCCCCATATGCTACGTGTGTTGTTGTTGGTTTTATTGAGTGGTTTTTCTACCTTGTTGGCGGCACAGCAGGACGAGAGTACGCCTGCTGCAACGGCCGCGCCTGCTGCGGCGGTGTCGGTAGTACCGTCGGATAAAACACAGTTTCGACTGAAAGATGACTTGGAAAAACGCGGAGAGAGCAAAAGCAGCAGTGATATAGGCACGATGGTGATCGGCCTGAGTGTGGTGCTGGGGCTCATATTTGTGTTGGCGTGGTTAAGCAAGCGATTCAATCTGGCAGCACCCGGTGGCAGCAGCCGTATGAAACTGTTGAGTGCCATGAGTGTTGGGCCAAAAGAGAAAATCATGTTGGTTGAAGTTGAAGGTGAAAAGTTATTGTTGGGGGTAACCTCTCAGCAAATTAATCGACTGGCCAGTTATGACAAGGATGTTTCAACCGATGACCACTATCCAGAAGTGGCCGGTACAAACACAGAGTTTGCGCAGCGTATGAGAGGTTTGTTAAAAGCGGGAGTGTCCAATCATGAATAAGCCCATACTGCGATTTATAAGCATCGGGCTTGTTTTGTTGTTGCCGCAGCTGAGCTGGGCGGCTGACCCATTCTCGCTGCCCGCGCTAAGTGTGAGCAGTAATGACGATGGTACCCAAAGCTATTCGGTAACACTGCAAGTGGTCATTTTAATGACCATGCTGTCGTTTATTCCCGCCATTATCATGATGATGACGGCCTTTACTCGTATTATTGTGGTATTTGGAATTCTGAGGCAGGCAATCGGCCTGCAGCAGACACCATCCAACCAAATCTTGATTGGCCTGGCGCTTTTTTTAACGGTGTTTGTGATGGCTCCTGTGTTCAAGGAGGTTCATAAGCAGGCCATTGAGCCCTATATGAATGAACAGATGACTGCGATGCAGGCGCTGGAAACCGCGAGCATTCCCATGCGGCAGTTTATGCTGGCACAGACCCGGGAAACCGACCTCAACCTGTTTGTTGAACTGGCAGGAGATGATCAGAAGTTTACTTCTCTGGAAGAGGTGCCGCTTACTATTGTGATTCCCGCTTTTGTAACCAGTGAACTGAAAACAGCGTTTCAGATCGGATTTTTATTGTTTATTCCATTTCTGATTATTGATCTGGTGATTGCCAGTGTATTGATGGCGATGGGTATGATGATGCTGTCACCGATGATTGTATCGCTCCCTTTCAAGATCATGCTGTTTGTATTCGTTGATGGCTGGGCGATGGTGGTGGGAACGTTGGCGAGCAGTTTCGGAATCTGAGGTAAGGCTTATGTCACCGGAAGTGGTATCAGATCTAATGCGGGAAGGCTTGTTCATCGCCATGATAATGGTTTCGGTGATTATCGTCCCAAGTCTTGTGGTGGGGTTGGTGGTATCAGTGTTTCAGGCGGCTACTCAGATAAATGAGCAGACGCTCAGCTTTCTGCCGCGCTTGCTGATTACGCTGACCACTCTGGTGTTGGCCGGCCCCTGGCTGGGTAGTCTGGTGCATGAATTCGCACTTAAAATTCTGATGGATATGCCGACGTTGTTGGGTTAAGCCATGTTTGAGATATCCATTGATCAGTTGTATCTCTGGATAGGCCAGTACGCCTGGCCCTTTTGTCGCATCGCCGCTTTTTTCATGGCGATGCCCATTTTGAGTACTCAATTGGTACCGACGCGAATTCGTTTGGGGCTTGCGGTTGCCGTGACGCTGGTGGTCGCTCCGGTGATCGAGCCCGTGCCCATGGTGGAACTACTCTCTATTGAATCGATCATGATTATTCTCCAGCAAATTCTGATCGGGGTCACGATGGGGTTTGTATTGCAGTTGCTATTCCAGGTGTTTGTGATTGGTGGGCAAATCGTTGCCATGCAAAACGGCTTGGGCTTCGCCATGATGGTGGATCCGGTAAACGGTGTCAGTGTGGCGTCCATCAGTCAGCTTTACCTGATGACCGTGAACTTATTGTTTTTTGTATTCAATGGCCACCTGGCCGTGATTTATTTAGTGGGAACCAGCTTCGAGCAGCTGCCCATTGGCATGCTGGGGTTGCCCATCGATAACTATCGGCAAGTGGCTGATCTCGGGAGCTGGATGTTCACCGGATCAGTTTTGGTGGCGCTGCCGTCGATCATTGCGTTACTGGTGGTGAATGTTGCCTTTGGGGTGATTAGTCGGGTAGCACCACAAATGAATATTATTGCCGTTGGGTTTCCATTCACGATGGTTTTGGGCCTGGTCATCATCTGGTTAACGCTTTCCAATATTGCTCCTCAGTACGATAGCTTGAGCGCGGATGCGTTTGAGTATCTAAGGCAGATGGTGATCTGACGTGGCTGAGAATGATGACGGGCAGGAACGCTCGGAAGAACCCACCCAGAAAAAAATGCAGGAGGCCCGCGAGAAGGGCCAGATCCCCCGTTCCAAGGAGTTGGGTGGGGTTGCCGTCATGATCTTTGGCGCAGCCGGCTTGCTGATGTCCGGTGGCATGCTATTTGATACGGCGCAGGATGTGTTCCAGCTTAATTATGACTTAACACGGGATGAGCTGATGAATCCTGATGTTATGGTCACATCATTGGTGTCATCTGCACAAAAGGCGTTTTCCTCTCTGATCCCGTTCTATCTGGCGTTGTTGCTTGCCGCACTGATGATCCCGCCGCTGGTGGGTGGACTGAACTTTTCCAGCAAGGCATTGATGCCCAAGTTCAGTAAAATGAATCCATTGAAGGGCTTGAAGAGAATGTTCTCTACCCAGTCTCTAATGGAAATTCTGAAGGCGGTTTCCAAATTTGGATTGGTAGCTACCGTGGCCATTTTAATTCTGGAGAGTAACCGAACACGCTTTATGGCACTGGGATTTATGCCCCCCCACGAAGCAATGTCGGAAGGTATTTCCATTGTCGCCTGGGCGCTGTTTATTCTGTCTTGCACGCTGCTGCTGGTGGCGGCGATTGATGTACCGTTTCAACTCTACCAGCACAACAAGCAGTTAAAGATGACCAAACAGGAAGTGAAAGACGAATACAAGGACACTGAAGGCAAGCCGGAGGTTAAAGGAAAGCAGCGCGCCAAACAGCGGGAAATCGCCCAGAGCCGGATGATGGCGGCAGTACCCGATGCCGATGTGGTAATCACCAACCCAAGTCATTACGCAGTGGCGTTGAAATACGATCCAAAAAAAATGCTGGCTCCGATATTGGTGGCCAAAGGTGCCGATCATATTGCCATGCAAATCAAGAAAGTAGCCTTAGCCAACGACGTCATGATTCTGAATTCCCCGCCTTTGGCCCGCTCGATTTATTATCACACTGAACTGGAACGGGAAATCCCCCAGGGCTTGTTTTTGGCGGTGGCTCAGGTGCTGGCCTATGTCTATCAACTGGAGCAATTTCAGCAGGGTAAAGGCCCCAACCCCGGTTCGGTACCTGATTTCCCGGTTCCGGAAGACCTTCGCAAAGACCAGTAGCGATTTATTTTCGGGAATAGCTTATTCAGGCACGATCCTTGCCCCGTAGAGTGTAGGCACGATTAAAGTGTCAATTTTTTGTTGGTGCAAGGCAAAGGTGCTATGGCTGCAGGTGTTGCGACTCGAGGTGGAAATATTTTAAAGCAGGGCAATTGGGGTGCCCCCATATTCCTGCTGATCATCATGGCAATGATGACCTTGCCCATGCCGTCCATTCTGCTGGATGTGCTGTTCACTTTTAATATCGCATTGGCCCTGGTGGTGTTGTTGGTGTCTGTTTACACCATGCGGCCGCTGGAGTTTGCCATTTTTCCGACGGTACTGTTGATCGCCACTTTGCTGCGGTTGGCACTGAACGTGGCGTCAACTCGGGTGGTGTTATTGCGTGGCCATGAAGGCGGTGATGCGGCCGGTAAAGTGATCCAGTCTTTTGGTGAGGTGGTCATTGGCGGCAATTATGCCGTGGGGTTGGTGGTGTTTCTGATTTTGGTGATCATCAATTTTGTGGTGGTCACCAAAGGTGCCGGCCGTATATCGGAAGTGAGCGCCCGATTTACCCTGGACGCCATGCCCGGCAAGCAGATGTCCATTGATGCTGACCTGAATGCCGGGGTAATTGACCAGGAAGAAGCGAAAACACGCCGCGCGGAAGTGTCCCAGGAAGCGGATTTCTATGGTGCCATGGATGGTGCCAGTAAATTTGTTCGCGGTGATGCCATTGCCGGTATCTTGATTTTGTTGATCAACATTATCGGTGGCTTGGCCATTGGTATGGCGCAGTACAATCTGGGCTTCAGTGATGCTCTCAAGGTTTACGCGCTGCTCACCATCGGTGATGGCCTGGTGGCACAGATTCCCTCGCTGCTCCTGTCGACAGCCGCCGCCATCATTGTTACCCGTGTCAACAGCTCCCAGGATATGGGGAACCAGATCATGGTGCAGATGTTTGGCTCACCCCAGGCACTGGCCATTGCCGCAGTGATCCTGGTGATTATGGGAGTGATCCCCGGTATGCCGCATTTTGCCTTTCTGGGCTTGGGCACCCTGTGCGCCGCCGGGGCTTACTGGATTTACTACCGACGCCAGGCCGAAGGTGGTCAGGTACGGGAGGAAGAAAAAGAAGCCCGAAAAGTGGAAGAGATGGCGGCTCAGCGTGAGAATGAATTCAAGGAGTTGGGTTGGGATGACGTGCAGCCGGTGGATGCAATTGGATTGGAAGTAGGGTACCGCCTGATTCCTTTGGTCGATAAATCCCAGGGCGGGCAGCTTCTGGGGCGGATCAAGGGGGTACGCAAAAAGCTCTCCCAGGAACTGGGCTTTCTGGTGCCGTCGGTACATATCCGTGACAACCTGGACCTGTTGCCCAATGCCTATCGTATCACTTTGATGGGGGTGGCCATTGATGAAGCAGAAATTCATGCCGATCGGGAGTTAGCCATCAACCCAGGTCAAGTGTTTGGTTCCATCAACGGTATTGAATGCAAAGATCCGGCGTTTGGCCTGGATGCGGTGTGGATCGAGCCCAGCCAACGGGATCAGGCCCAAACCATGGGCTATACCGTGGTGGATGCCAGCACCGTGGTGGCAACGCACATCAATCAGGTGATGTTGCGACATTCCCATGAACTGCTGGGCTTTGAGGAAGTTCAGAAGTTGCTGGAGAATCTGCAGAAAGCGTCGCCGAAACTGGTGGAGAATCTGGTTCCCAACCCGCTGCCACTGAGCAAGTTACACAAGGTATTGCAAAACCTGTTACAGGAAGGGGTGCCGATTCGGGATATTCGCACCATCGCCGAAGCATTGGCGGAGCTGGCACCGAAGAGTCAAGACACTGACGCACTGACCTCTGCCGCGCGCGTGTCTTTATCCCGCCTTATCGTCCAGACCATATACGGCGTGGGGCGTGAGCTGCCCGTCATTACATTGCAACCGGAATTGGAACAGTTGTTGCTACAGGCAGTACAGCAAGCCATAAATTCTGGCGGTACCGCAAGCGACGCGGTGATCGAGCCGGGGCTGGCGGAGAAACTGCAACGTTCGGTTTCCGATGCAGTGCAGAAGCAGGAGCTGGCGGGTAACCCTCCTGTATTGCTGGTATCCGCGGGCATCAGACCGATGTTGTCACGCTTTCTTCGGTTCAGTGTGCAGGGCTTGAATGTACTCTCTTATAACGAGATACCGGATAACAAACAGATTACCATTACCGCTTCAGTGGGCCAGTAATTGAATCAACGGCCGCGGAAGCAGCGAGGATAGACGATCATGAACACAAAAAAATTCATTGCAGCAGACATGCGTCAGGCTTTGAAATTGGTTCGTGAGGAACTGGGTGCAGACGCTGTGATTCTCTCCAATCGCAAGGTTGCCAACGGTATCGAAATCGTGGCCGCTGCTGATTACGATGAGTTTGTTGAGCAGCACAAAGCCCGCGAGCGCAAGCAGAACCACATTCCCGATTTTATGGCGGATTCGTCTGCTGCTCCGGCTCAGGGTGATCCTGCCCGGATGCTGAATGAGCGTGCTGCTTTCAATACCAGTGCCGAAGACAGGGCTGAGCTGATGGAAGCGTTGCAGCGTCGTGAACTGGCCAATAAGAAGTTTAATGATATGTGGCTGCAGCGCCTAAATGAGGGTGACGAGCCAAACGATCCGGATCTTCAGGTGCAGCTGAGTGCACAGGGCAAGGCCAAAGCCGTACCGCGGGAACGCAACGCTGAGCCGGTGGCCCGGCCGTCGGTCTCTACCCAACCCAGCCCGGAGCTGGCGGCCATGCGGGGTGAACTGAGCCAGTTACGTCAGATGCTGAATGTGCAAATGGCCAATGTGGCCTGGGGTAATTTTTCCCATCGCCATCCCTTGGAAGCTACAGTATTCAAAAAATTGGCACGTTTGGGGTTGTCTCCGGCCCTGAGCCGTAAGCTGGTTCGTAATCTGAAACCGGATGCGGATGCCAAGGCCGCCTGGCGTGAAGCGTTGCTGGAGCTGAGCGATGATTTGCCTCTTATGCAGGAAGACATTGTTTCCCATGGTGGTATATTCGCATTCGTGGGACCGGCCGGGGTGGGTAAAACCACAACCATTGCCAAAATCGCTACCCGGTTCGTGCTGGAGCATGGCGCCGAGAATTTGGCGCTCATTACCACCGACAGTTATCGGATAGCCGGACACGAACAGCTGAGCACGTTAGGCCGTATACTGAAGGTGCCGGTTCGTGTGGTGACGGAACAGCAGAGCCTCGATCAGCTGCTGCGTTCACTGTCCCGCAAGAAGCTGGTACTGATTGATACCGCCGGGTTAAGTCACAAGGATCAGGTACATCGTGAACAAATGACTATGCTTGAGAGCATGGGCGCCAATATTCAGCGCTGGCTGGTACTGTCATCCACCAGTCAGCGCCGGATTCTGGATCGAGCCATCAATGAATATAAGCATTTGAATCTTGAGGGCTGCATACTGACAAAACTGGACGAATCGGCCAGTTTGGGCGAGGCTTTAAGTGTTGCGATAGAATCGCAGTTGCCTATTGCCTATATCACGGACGGTCAGAACATTCCGGACGATATTGCCCGCCCGCATGCCAGTCGCCTGATCAACCATGCTATTGCGCTCGCTAAAGAGTACCGCATGGATGAGGATCAGGTGGCGGACTGGTACAACGAAGCTATTTCGGCGCACGAACCTGATCTGGCTTGCGGCTAACGAAGACAACATAAGGTGTATAGAAAAACGTTTATGAGCATTCATCCCGTGCAGGTTATCGCCGTCACCGGTGGCAAAGGTGGAGTTGGAAAAAGTAATGTCTCCATTAATCTGGGGGTGTGTCTGGCGGAGATGGGGCGCAGAGTCGTGTTGCTGGACGCCGATCTTGGCTTGGCCAACCTGGATATACTGTTGGGCATTTCCGCGCGTGAAAACCTCTCCCATGTGTTGAGGGGCGAGTGCAATATCAGGGATATTCTGGTGGAAGGGCCCGGCGGCATTAAGATTGTGCCGGCCTCATCCGGTACCCAGGAGCTGGTCAGCATGGGCCCTCGCGAACACGCTGGTCTGATACATGCTTTCAGTGAACTCAGTGATGATGTGGATGTACTGATCATTGATACCGCAGCGGGTATCTCAGAGATGGTCATGAGCTTTGTGACGGCCGCGCAGGAGAGCCTGTTTGTCGTCACCAATGAGCCAACCTCCATAACGGATGCCTACGCCATGATGAAAATTCTTAATCAAAAGCATGGGATATACCGCTTTAACGTGGTGGCCAACATGGTTCGCACGCAGCAGGAAGGGCGTGAGATATACAACAAGTTGACCAAAGTTACCGACCGATTTTTGGATGTGGCCCTGCAATTTTCCGGCTGCATTCCATTTGATGACTACCTCAGAAAGGCGGTCATGCGACAGAAGCCGGTGGTGGAAGCCTATCCCCGTAGTAAAGCGGCGCTAGCTTTCCGAACCCTGGCCAATAAAGTGGATAGCTGGCCGTTGCCGACAACTCCCAGGGGGCACCTGGAGTTCTTTGTGGATCGGCTGGTGCAGGGAGCCGTTGCCCGATAGGACAACCGAGTTTCCAATGCTGGGCATGAAGCGAAAGGCTATGTACAACGATGAAACGGCGCCGCAACTGGATACCCTGGTGGAGCAACACACTCCGCTGGTAAAGCGTATCGCCCATCATCTGATGGTCAGGATGCCGGCCGGGGTTTCCGTCGAGGATCTCTATCAGGCAGGTATGCTTGGCTTGTTGGATGCGCTTAAGCGTTTCGACAGCAGTAAGGGAGCGAGCTTTGAAACCTATGCCGGTATTCGCATTCGCGGCGCTATGGTGGATGAGTTACGCAAAGGCGAATGGGCACCCCGTTCAGTGCATCGTAATGCCCGGCGAATTCAACAGGTTATCCATGAAATCGAGAGTGAGACCGGTGCCGATGCACGGGATCGCGATATTGCCGGGCGGCTGGGTGTATCGATGGAAGAATATCACCTCATGCTGCAGGACAGCACCGCCACCCGTCTGTTCAGCCTGAACGAATTGGAAGGTGCCGAAGACCACATCACCACCGGATTACAGCAGGAGCAGGCGGAAAACCCCCTGGATGATCTGCAGAACGGCGTTTTCCGTACCCACCTGGCCCGGGCCATTGAGCAACTTCCCGAACGAGAGCAATTAGTCCTGTCCCTTTACTATGATGAAGAGCTGAACCTCAAGGAAATCGGGCAGGTGCTGGGGGTGAGTGAGTCCAGGGTCAGTCAGATTCACAGTCAGGCAGCCCAGCGCCTGCGATCCAGGCTGCAAGAGTGGCTTTGATTCTTCTCCAAAAACTGGATCAGACCAAAACACCTACTAGAATTAACAGAAAGGGACTGTTGAACGCCCCAATGCCGCATTCTTTCTGTTAACAGGTCGTTCAATAGCCAGAAATCTCAGTAGTTTGCACAAACGTAGTGAACTGGGTTCATTGGAGGCAACCTTGGACAAGAACATGAAAATCCTCATTGTTGATGACTTTTCCACGATGAGACGCATTATCAAGAACCTGCTGCGGGATCTGGGCTTTACCAACACCCAAGAAGCCGATGATGGAAGCTCAGCTCTGCCATTACTGAAATCCTCCGATTTTGATTTTCTTATTACGGATTGGAATATGCCGGGTATGACGGGCATTGATCTGCTGAAGGCGGTGCGTGCTGACGATAAGCTGCAAAGTCTGCCGGTATTGATGGTGACTGCAGAAGCCAAGCGTGAGCAAATCATTGAAGCCGCCCAAGCAGGCGTAAACGGCTATGTTGTGAAACCCTTCACTGCGCAGGCGCTGAAAGAAAAGATTGAGAAGATCTTTGAGCGCGTCGATGCATAGCAACATTCACCGTTAACGCAGATGTGAGACAAGCATGACGGAGCAAGCCCATCAGGATAACTTGGTTGAGTATGCCAAAACCCTGGTTGAACAATTGGAAAGTGGGGATGCCAAGGAAGCGATGCGGACAATTTCGTCCCTGCATAATCAGCGTGATCAAGTGTTGTTCCAGGAAGTGGGCAAGTTAACACGCAGTCTGCATGAATCGATCAAAAATTTTGCCATCGATACCAGCAACAGCGAGATGCGGGAAGAAATGTCCCGCATGCAGGATGCCTCCGATCGCTTGAGTTACGTTATTGAAAAGACAGAAACTGCTGCCAACAAGACCATGGACATGGTTGAAAACACCATGCCTGTGTCGGCCCATTTGCGCGAAACAGCCAGCAATCTGAAATCCGAATGGGATCGGTTGATGCGCCGTGAAATGACTGCCGATGAGTTTCGCCAGCTCACCAAAAAGATCGATGGTTTCCTGTGTACCGCAGTGGATGAATCGACTCGTATAGATTCCAATCTCTCAAACATCATGTTGGCGCAGGATTATCAGGATCTCACCGGGCAGGTCATCAAACGGGTGATTCAGTTGGTGAAGGAAGTGGAAGATAATCTGGTTAACCTGGTGACAATGGCCAGCACCATCGATCAGATTACCGGCCTTAAACACGATATTTCTCAAACACAAAATAAAAGTGAAGAAGATCCCATCGGTCCGGAAGGCCCCATTATTAACCCTGAAGCAAGGGAAGATGTTGTATCCAACCAGGATGATGTTGATGCTTTACTTTCCAGTCTTGGTTTTTAAAGGAGTCAGGGGATGAGCTTCGACGGCGACGAAGAAATACTGCAGGATTTTCTGGTTGAAGCAGGTGAGATTCTGGAAGTGCTGTCTGAACAGCTTGTGGATCTGGAAAACCGTCCTGACGATGCTGACTTATTGAATGCCATCTTTCGCGGTTTCCACACTGTCAAAGGCGGGGCCGGGTTTTTACAACTGGATACGTTGGTAGAGTTATGCCATGCCGCTGAGAATATATTTGACCTGCTGCGCAATGGAAAACTAACCGTTAATTCAGATCTGATGGATGTGGTGTTACAAGCCTTGGATGCGGTGAATTCCATGTTTGAGCAGGTCAATGGCCGTCAATATCCTGAACCGGCCGATCCTGCCCTGATGAGTGCATTGCACGCTATTCTACAGGGTGACTCGCCAAGTGCAGCTGCCAAAACTGATGCGGAACCTGCAGCGGTGGAAGCGCAGGGTGAACCTGAGAGGGGCGACATCACCGATGAGGAGTTTGAGCAGTTCCTTGATGCATTGGACGACAATAAGCCCGGGCAAGCCGCGGCTGCGGAGCCGGCGCCCAAGCAGTCAGATGGCGTAGACCTGTTTGGCGAAGATGAACCAGCAACCACAACCGGCTCAGCTGATGAAATTACCGAGGACGAGTTTGAGGCGTTGCTGGATCAGTTGCATGGCAAAGGTAAATTTGGCGGAGCACCTGCGGATGTGGCACCCGCAGCATCTGACGCGGGTAAGGGTTCGGAAGAGATCACCGATGATGAATTTGAGTCGCTGCTGGATGAATTGCACGGCAAGGGCAAACACGGTGGCACGCCAAAAGCGGATACTGGTGGTGGCCAATCAACATCGGGTGCTTCCTCCGATGACTTGATTACCGATGACGAATTTGAATCGCTACTGGATGATCTGCACGGTAAGGGTAAAGGCCCTACCAAGAATCAGGCTGAGCCCCCAGTGAGCTCTGGGGCTGCAGCTGTGAATAAACCAGCTGCTGTGTCCCGGCCCGCGGCCAAAGCTGTTGCCGAAGAACCCAAGAAAGCTGAGGCACCGGCAGCCAAAGCCGCTGCACCAACGAAGCCTGCCGCCGGCAAAGAGGCACCTGCCGCGGCGGAAAATACCGTTCGAGTTGATACCAAACGCCTGGATGAGATCATGAATATGGTGGGCGAACTGGTACTGGTGCGTAACCGGTTGGTGCGACTTGGTTTGCGCACTGCAGACGAGGATCTGGCCAAGGCGGTTGCCAATCTGGATGTGGTCACCGGTGATTTGCAAACGGCGGTTATGAAAACCCGTATGCAGCCCATCAAGAAAGTCTTTGGTCGCTTCCCGCGTGTGGTGCGGGATCTGGCTCGAAACCTGAAAAAGGAAATCACCCTGGAACTGGAGGGTGAAGAGACGGATCTGGATAAGAATCTGGTGGAAGCCCTGGCGGATCCGCTGGTGCATTTGGTGCGCAACAGCGTGGATCATGGCATAGAAGCACCGGATGAGCGCGAGAAAATCGGTAAGCCGCGCATGGGTAAGGTGTACCTGGCCGCAGAGCAGGAAGGCGACCATATTGTTCTCTCCATTACTGACGACGGTGGCGGCATGGATCCGGCTATGTTGCGGCGTAAAGCGGTTGAAAAAGGCCTGATGGATACCGAAGCCGCCGATCGCCTCAGTGATACGGAAGCCTTCAATCTGATATTTCATCCCGGTTTTTCCACCAAAGAGCAGATTTCAGATGTGTCTGGTCGTGGTGTGGGCATGGATGTGGTGAAAACCAAGATCACCCAACTGAACGGTACTATTGAAGTCCATTCGGAGAAGAACGTTGGTACCCGCATTGCCATAAAAGTACCCCTGACACTGGCGATTATGCCAACCCTGATGGTGATGCTGGGCAAACAGGCTTTTGCTTTACCTCTGGTGAACGTGAATGAAATTTTTCACTTGGATCTGTCGCGCACCAACGTGGTGGATGGGCAGGAAGTGGTGGTGGTACGGGAGAAAGCGTTGCCTCTGTTTCACCTGAAGCGCTGGTTGATTCGGGGTGCAGAGAATAAGGATAAGGAGGCCCACGTTGTTATTGTCAGCGTTGGTACCCAAAAGGTGGGTTTTGTGGTGGATCAGCTGATTGGCCAGGAGGAAGTGGTTATTAAGCCTCTTGGAAAAATGCTGCACGGTACACCCGGTATGGCCGGGGCAACCATTACCGGCGATGGGCGAATCGCCCTTATTCTGGATATTCCCAGCATGCTAAAAGCTTACGCGCAACGCAGTTGATTGCACGGCGTTGCCGTTTCGGAGATGTTGAATGCCAACCAACGTGCTTGTCGTAGACGACTCCGCATTTTTCCGCAGAAGAATAAAAGATATTCTGGAAAAAAATCCTGATCTGAAAGTGATTGGGTTTGCGGACAACGGCAAGGTGGCTGTTGAAAAAGCAAAAGAGCTCAAGCCTGATGTCATTACCATGGATTATGAAATGCCGTTACTTGATGGTATTTCTGCCGTGCGTATGATTATGGCGGAACAACCCACGCCCATTTTGATGTTTTCTTCACTCAGTTACGAAGGTGCGCGCGTTACTTTGGACGCACTGGAAGCCGGCGCACTGGATTATCTGCCCAAGAGTTTTGAATCCATGTCCGGCGATCCCGGTGACAGCGCCAAGCTGTTGCAGGATCGAGTCATTGCCCTATCCCGGCGTGGGGCATTTGTACGACGCTCTTCGGCTGCCACTGTGGCCAGGGAACCGATTGCAACGCCCAAAGCATCCCCTAAGACGACACCCACCCGAGGAGCGCCGGCACCCAGTACGCAACGTGGAGAACAACGCCCAGTACAGCCCAAAGCCCGGGCCTCCCGTAGCCATAAATCGCCGTTGGATACGCTGCAGGGGGATCGGCCGCGCATTGTATTGATTGGGGCATCCACCGGCGGGCCGGTCGCCTTGCAGAATATTTTGACGTCGTTGCCGGACAGTTTTCCATTGCCAATTTTGCTGGTGCAACATATGCCGGGGACATTTACTTCCGCTTTTGCGGAAAGATTAAACCGCTTATGCAAGATCAACGTGAAAGAAGCTGTGGATAACGACGCAATTCGACCCGGTACGGCGTTGCTGGCACCGGGCGGCAAACAAATGCTGATGGATGGAAATGGCCAATCTGTCTCCATTATTGATGGTAATGATCGTATTCAGTATCGACCCAGCGTCGATATTACCTTTGGCTCAGTTGCCCGCACAATAAGAGGCAAGGTTCTTGCATTGGTGTTGACTGGCATGGGCAGTGATGGTCGTGAAGGGTGTAAATTACTGAAGCGCAATGGTGCGACAGTCTGGACCCAGAACGAGCAGAGTTGTGTGGTTTACGGAATGCCCATGGCAGTGGAATCCGCTGGTTTATCCGATGCGGTTATCGATATTAAAGACGTAGGATCAATTCTGGGCGAGCTGCACTGATACTATGGATATCTTAAGTTTCCTCGGCCTTCTAATCGGTATGATTGCCATTGTGGGCGGTAATGCGATGGAAGGTGGACATTTATCGGGCCTGGCGAATGGGCCGGCTGCGGTGATCGTGATAGGCGGTACGCTGGGGGCGGCGATGCTGCAGACACCCATGTCCATCTTCAAGCACTCCTTCACGGTATCGCGCTGGGTATTCTTTCCCCCGGTGGTTGATATGAAAGAAAAAATTGACCGCGTTATCCAATGGAGCCTAACGGCACGCAAAGAAGGATTGCTGGGGCTCGAGGCGATCACGGAGAATGAAGCAGACAGTTTCTCCCGCAAGGGCCTACAGTTACTGGTGGATGGTGGTGAACCTGAATCAATTCGTAATATCCTGGAAGTGGAATTGGTTACCCAGGAGGACAAAGATCTGCAGGCGGCTAAAGTGTTTGAAGCCATGGGTGGTTACTCTCCCACTATCGGTATCATCGGTGCGGTGATGGGCTTGATCCACGTTATGGGAAACCTGGCCGATCCCAGTAAGCTGGGGGCCGGTATTGCAACGGCGTTTGTTGCCACCATCTATGGGGTGGGGGTGGCGAACCTCGTTTTTCTGCCCATTGCAGCCAAACTCAAATCCACCATCAAAGCGCAAAGCAGTCAACGGGAAATGATTATAGAAGGGCTGATTGCCATTGCCGACGGTGAGAACCCGCGCACCATCGAGATGAAACTCGAAGGTTATCTGGACAAGTAGTCCGGAGGGCATATGCGTCGAAGACAAGTGGAGGAACATGAAAATCATGAGCGTTGGGTCATCTCCTACGCTGACTTCATTACCCTGCTGTTCGCGTTTTTTGTGGTTATGTATTCCATCTCGTCGGTCAACGAGGGCAAGTATAAAGTTCTGTCGGATTCCCTGGTCAGTGTCTTCAATGCGCAGCCTAAAACGTTCGATCCTTTGACGGTAGGTGATAAGGATGTGCGCAAAAGTAACGATCAGTTAATCAAGCTGCCGATTCCCGGAGACTATCCAAGCAAGGATGACTATAAATTCAGTGTTGAAGGACTGTTTGATGATGTAGAAAACCGCGCGGCCCGACAGGGCGAAATGCGGGATAACGAAGTCGATCATTTATCCAAAATAACCGAACAACTGGCCACCAAACTGCAACAGCAAATCGACAGTAATGAAGTGGAGATTCGTGGCAACGACGAATGGATCGAAGTCAACATCAAAGCCAGTGTACTCTATCCCAGTGGCAGCGCAACGCTGTCAGATCCGGCAAAGAGTGTTCTGTCCACGGTCAGTGACATCCTACGGGACAAGCCTAACCCCATTCATGTTGAAGGCTATACCGATAACGTACCCATTGAAACCCGGCAATTTCCGTCAAATTGGGAGTTGTCCGCTGCCCGTGCTGCCAGTGTTGTCCGTTATTTCGAACAGCGTGGCATCAATCCGGCACAATTAGCGGCCGTTGGCTATGGAGAACATCATCCGGTGGCCGATAACGATAATGAAGAGGGGCGTTCCCGTAATCGTCGAATTGCGCTGGTGATATCAAAGTCCGAGACGGCAGCCGAAAGCAAGGTGAGTGCCGAAACCGCACCGGATTACAAGATGGGTACGGGCAGTAACGCGCCGCTTGATCGGCGCCAGCGTGATGAAGCTGAGGTTCCTCTGCGCATTATTCGATTGCAGGATGGCGGACTGTTGTTTTCCGCAGACGCAGAGCAAGACAGCCAGCAAGACACGCAACAGGATAAATAGGGCAGACACGTGAAGATTTGGGCGGTGGCAAATCAAAAAGGTGGTGTGGGCAAGACCACTACAGTGGTCGGCCTGGGTGGTTTGTTGGCACAGCAGGGACAGCGGGTGTTGATGGTTGATCTGGATCCCCATGGTTCGTTAACCAGTTATTTCCAACACAATCCCGATGAAATGGAGCAGTCGGTTTATCAGTTGTTCCAGCACAAAGGCGATGTGCCTGCGCATTTGCCGGCGCAACTGATCCTGAATAGCGGATACGAGCGTTTGGATTTCCTGCCTGCTTCCACTTCCCTGGCCATGCTGGAACGGCAGGCAGTCAGTCAGGGTGGGGCAGGGTTGGTGGTGTCCAAGACCCTGGCCTGTTTGTGGGAGGATTATGATTATGTGCTGATGGATACGCCTCCGATTCTGGGGGTGTTGTTAATTAACGCCCTGGCGGCCTGTCAGCAGCTGTTGTTACCGGTTCAAACAGAGTTTCTGGCCATCAAAGGCCTGGAGCGAATGATGCGAACTTTGCAGATGGTGATGAAATCCCAGCGTAGGGCATTGCCGTACCTGGTGGTGCCCACCATGTTTGATCGACGCACACAGGCTTCGGTAGGCAGCTTGCGAGTGCTGCGTCAAACTTATGACGGCCACATTTGGCCGTCTGCGATTCCCGTGGACACCCGCTTCAGGGACGCCAGTCGGGCGGGCCAGCCCCCAAATATTCATGATCCTGCCTCTCGCGGCGTAGCGGCATACGCCTCTCTGCTAAAATATCTTATAAGCCATGCACCGGATGCCACCGTCAGACATCAGGTTAGCTCCTAACCGGGTTTGGCCTGGCTGCCCCGTCGCAGCAGTAGCGAAGTATATGAACGACAAAAAGCACCATGATCAATCGGTCAATGATGTGGACCGAGCGATCTACGATTATCTGGATGAGATGCTCCATGACCCGGCGGCAGAAGGGCTTGTGTCTGAAGCTTCCCGGGGTTCCAGAGGTATTCCCGATAACGTAGCGCATTTTGACTTTGCCAATCGTGAAGCCGCCAGTTCTGAAACCGGCAATTCTGAAATCACCAAGCGTGAATCCACGAAACAGGAGCCAGCGCTCCCCAGCGTCGCGAAAAAATCAACTGATTTGCCCAGTCGGTCCAGGCCCGGATCGAATCCGCAAGCGCCTGAACCAGACAAGTCCAAACCTTATTCACTCATGGACCGTCCCGCTTTGCTGAGCGAATCTTTGTTAAACTTTTTTGAAGAGCCCGCCGAGCAAGCCCCCGACCTGAGCCGATCACTTACACCATCGGCGCCCGATACAGTGCCGGATGCCCCTGTGAAGGAGGAGGTTGCACCCTCTGCTGCGGTTCTGCCAGCGGAACCACCGGCTACGCCGGATCGCGAGGCGAATGCAGCGACACCATCACCGGAGCCAGAACCAGAGCCCGAGAATCGTTGGTGTGAAAACGGTCGCCCCAATTGGGCCCAATCCCGTTTCGAGTGTTTAATCTTTAATGTCGGTGGCCTGAAGTTGGCGGTACCCCTCATAACGTTGGGCTCCATTCATCAAATCGATCGCCGATTCAACGCCTTGCCGGGTCAGTACGATTGGTTTATCGGAATTTTGCAAACCCCCAAGTCCGGTAATATAAAGGTCCTGGACACCGGTCTGTGTGTGATGCCGGAGCGTCACGATCCTGCCAGCCGGGAGACGCTCGCCTACGTTATTACCATACACGGTTATGACTGGGGATTGGCCTGCCACGGGGTGGAACAGTCGATTACCCTGGAGCCGGAGCAGGTCAAGTGGCGCACCCAGCGTGGCACGCGCCCCTGGCTTGCCGGCACTGTGCTCGAACACATGTGTTCCCTGGTGGATACTGATGGCTTTCAGGCAATCATTGCCCAGGCAGAACGTGCCCTCTGACCCCGGTTCTGTCACCATCCCTGCGCGGTAAAAACTGGCGCAGTTTCGCCCCTGATCTATAGTTATAAAACAACCAGTTAAAGTGGCCAAACTGCCACCAAATCGAGTATCACCCATTATGGCGAATACAGCTCAATCCCGTTCCAGCGACGATCCGGTTATTCAATGGGTCACCTTCCGGCTCGCCGGGGAAACCTACGGCATCAATGTGATGCAGGTACAGGAAGTCCTGCGTTATACCGAAATTGCTCCGGTACCTGGTGGTTCTTACCATGTGCTGGGCATCATCAACCTGCGCGGCAATGTGGTAACCGTCATTGATACGCGGCTGCGGTTTGGCCTGCCTCGGGGCGAGACAAACGACAACACGCGCATTGTAATCATCGAGGCCAATGGACATGTGATTGGCATTCTGGTGGACAGCGTGGCAGAGGTGGTTTATCTGCGGCAATCTGAAATTGATACTTCACCCAATGTGGGTAACGACGAAAGTGCCCGTTACATTCAGGGTGTCTGTCACAAGGACGGCGAATTATTGATCCTGCTGGAGTTGGATAAATTGCTGACGGAAGATGAATGGGCCGAATTGGAAGGCCTTTAATCCAAATTATTGGCATGCGAGCTGCATTCATTACTGAAACAGCCCATGCGGTGAGATTTTGACACCAGAGAACATTGCAGGAGTGTTTCACTATGGCCAGAAATGAGGCTACCTCCGACGATCAGGTCACACAATGGGGTACGTTTCGTCTGGGTGATGAAATTTACGGTGTGAACGTCATGCAGATACGTGAAGTGCTGCGTTACACCGAAATTACCCCTGTGCCCGGGGCACCCTATTATGTACTGGGTATCATCAACCTGCGTGGTAACGTGGTGACCGTCATCGATACCCGAACCCGGTTTGGGCTTAATCCGGGTGAGATTGATAACAACACCCGGATTGTGATTGTGGAAGTGGATAAGCAGGTTATCGGCATGCTGGTGGACAGCGTTGCCGAGGTGACTTACCTGAATGAATCCGAGATTGAAAAAGCACCCAATGTGGGTAACGAAGAGACCTCGAAGTTTATTATGGGTGTATGCAATAAGCACAATGAATTACTGATTCTGATCGATCTGGAACGCATGATCGAAACGGCCAGTGGTGATGTCGATATGGCAATGGGATTCTAAGTGGGGCGGCTATGTACATAGACCAATTCTGGATAGGTGTTTTTATTGCGTGTCTGTTGACACTGGGAATGGTGTTGCTGTTGTTACAGGTACAAAAGATGAGACACCAGCAACTGTTGTTGCAACAGGAGAAGCAGGCGTTGGAAAGCCGCTTGAAAAGCCTGGAGAGTAAAATCGAGTTTCTTAATTCCGGCTCCGTGGGCATGGGGCAGCGTTTGATGAGTGCAGAGAAACGCCTTAACCAGGCGCTCGACCGTCAGGATGAAATCGCGCAAAACAATTCCGAACAGTTATTCCGGCGTCAGGCGGACCGCGTGCTGCAGGGGCGTCAACCGCCGGAGCAGGAAGAAGAGGGCCCCTCCCGCTCTGAAGCCAAATTAATGGCGCTTGTCAGCAAACAGAAAAACAAGAATAACTAAGCGCATTAGTATTGTCGGGTTTTTTGTCGTTTTACCAAAAATAGTTCTATAAAATTCAATGCGTTGCGAATAGATTCGCGAATTCTTAGAGCCAAATATTCCATTCGTACCCCACCTGCACACCTATACTCAAATTGAGTTTTCAGGAGCCTGTTCGGGTGTATCGTATGAAGTGTTTTGCGAAAGTAGTGAGTTGTCTGGCGTTGATGATGTCTTCAGTAATGGCAGTGGCAGAAGCGCCGGAGGCCGTTAACGGTGCAAGAACAGTGGGCCTGGCTCAGGCCAAAACGTTGTTTGATGATGGCGCGGTGTTCATTGATGTTCGGGATGCGCAGTCATGGAGTCTGGGGCATATCGAAGGTTCTGTGAACCTTGACTTCAATGCCAGTGAGTTTGCGGTGCTGTACATTTCCAAAGAACTCGACCGCTCCACTCCCATTGTGTTTTATACCAGTAGCCCCTTGAATGTCAGCAGTGCAATGGCAAGCTTTTTCGCCTCCAACTGGGGTTACAGCAATGTCTACTATTTTCGTGAAGGGTTCTATTCGTGGATGGCCGCGGATTACCCCGTGCAGTTGAAAATGGCCGGGCGCAGTGTGCAGGTTGATACCGTTATTCAGTAGAATGCCAATACCGAGTGGTGCTTGAATAGAAAGCGGCGTGGCAGGAAGCAACGCCGCTTTTTTTATGGGGTACTGTGTTATTTGGCATCAGGTTCAGAATCGGAGCCCGGCTCCGACAGCCGTGGTGTTATCCTGTCGGTGGTGGGGGCACCGAAACCTTCCGGTGTCTTACCCTTTAGCATATAAACGAATGCAATGATTTCGGCGATGGTGCGATACAGTAATTCCGGAATCTCGTCGCCCACTTCCAGGCGCGCCAGAATATCCACCAGTTGCGGATTTTCGTAGATGGGAATTTCATTTTCTCTGGCGATGCGAATGATTTCCTCCGCCAGCTCCTGGCTTCCGGATGCGCTGACAAAGGGTGCGCTTTTACCATCGTAAGTCAGGGCCACCGCCTGGGATGATTGCCTTTCACTCATGTGCGTATGTCCACCAATTGATTGCGCAGTATGGCCTGTTCTGATTTGGGCATGCCCAAATGCCCCTGCAGTTTTTCTACCCGCAGCCCCATGTCGGTTAACACGTTTTGCAGGTACTCAAAGTGGCTGCGGGTGTGCTGCAGGGTGTTTTCCCATTCGGCCCAGAACGCTACCGATGCACTGCGGCCCAACATGCTGATCTGACACAGCATGGGGCCCAGCCCTTCGATATCAAATGCCATTTGCACCACCCAGCGCTTACCGGTGTTGTTGCCATCTTGCTCGGTGCGGGCCTCTTGTTCTTCAATCACAAATTGAAACACCTGCACCTGGCCCTGGTGTAACACGGGGAGCTCAAAACTCAGTAACGGTTGCGGTGCCGCGGGGTCCGGACTGCGGGGTTGGGATGCTAATTGATGCAGGGTAATGCGACTGAGCGCCCCTTTGACCTGCTTGAGCAAGACGGACACCAGGGCATCGGCCATGTCACCGCCGGATGTGGGCTTGCTACGGGCCTGCGGTTGCAAAGCGATATTGCCGGGCAGTGGTGGTAACAGAAAGGTTTCCACTGCGGTTTTGCTGCTTGCATCGGAATAGGGGCTGCCTTGGGGAGAACCGTAGCCGGGTGTTTTGTCGGCCTTGATCGGGGGGGTGGTCAAGGGGGCAGTCGAGCCGGGGGGCTGAGGCCGCGTGTCAGCGGTGGTGGTACCCCGTTGACCGGCATCGGTTTTGGTCAGCGGCGTGCCTGTGGTGGTTACCGCTCCCTCATTCGAGCCCGGCACCGGTCCGGCTTTTCCAGTGGGATTGCCGGCAAGTGGTTTGCCCGCCCCAGGTTCGCTTGCAGCGGGCTTCGGCGCGGGCGTAGTGGCTGTTGCTGCCGCCTGTTTCAGCGCTGACTCAGCGTGTTCCAGGCGGCCTTGCAAGTGGTGCAGCGCCTGCTTCAGGTCACGGGCTGCCACATTGCCCAAGTCCATTGCGCCGTTGGGGCGGGAGGCATCAGATGCCGGTGTGGCTTTCCCGCCCACGGCGTCTATCACCCGTTGTGATAACTGTCGTAGGCCGTCACCTAATGTTTGGGCAGTGCTATGGCCCGGGTGTGATGGTGTGGCAGACGCCGTCACGTTGCTTCGGACCGCTTGGTAAAGTTTGTTTTCCAGGAACAGCCCGCTGTTGTTAATGGCCTGGCGAACCTGCTCTGCTGTTTTCAGTTGCTCCGGTTTCGGCAGTAGTTGCAGCAGGGCTGAGGTCAGCGCGGGTAAATTAAGGGCCCCCCGGTGGGCGGGCTCCAAAGGCCGTGCACTGATCTGTTCCAGCAATTGAAACAATGGATTCAAACCTTGCTGCTGGGGGACCAGTTGACGCAGTGCCTGAGTGATGGTGGAAGCCACTTTGGCCGGCAGAATCTGGTTGATGACGATGCCGCGGATTGGTGAGGCCGTAGCCAGTAACTGAGTCCCCTCTGCAATGGGGAAACCGGCATGGGTTCTGATCAGGAGCGTTTGCCCCTGGCGTAATTGGTTAATGGCTTCGGCGCTGATTTGGGTAAGCGGCTGGGCGGCGGCCGGTGCGGCTTTGGCCGACATGGCCAGAGGGGGGGAGCTGGCGGCTGCAGCATTGGCGCGCAGCAGGATCTCATACACCGCTTTGTCATGGTTGCCGCTTGCCTGGGCCAGTTTGGCTTCCAGCACCACGGCCTGAATGGTCTGGTTTACCTGCTGGCGGGCAAGATCCGCCGCCTTCAGTTCCGACACGGGTGAGGTGCTGGTCTGGCCGGAGCCACCGGGGCTTTTCGGCAGGTCAATCATGGGCGAGACACCAAAATGCGGTTCATGACCCTAGTATAGTTCGGTTTCCTGCCCTGTTTTTGCTATTTGAGCAGGGCGGCGACACACACCAGCATGGCCATCGCCAGCAGGATCCATTTCAGGGTCTTTTGTTTTGCATTGATGGCGAAGCGGACGCTCAACTGCACCCCGATGATAGAGCCCGCACCAACGATCAACCCCGGAATCCAGAGCACTTGCCCTTGCGCAATAAACACCGCCAGGGCCACCACACTGAACACCAGCGTGCACATCATTTTCAGGGCATTGGCCCGCAATAGATCGTAGCGCAATACACCGGCCAGCGCGGTGAGCAGTATGAACCCCACACCGGCCTGCACAAAGCCACCGTACAAGCCCGCCAGAAACAGCCAGGCAAATGCCGATGGCCGTTGGCCCGGGCTTAAGGCGGTTTCATGAAGATCGGGAATGGTGCCGGGTTTCAGCACAATCAGCAGGGTCATGGCCATCATGGTGGCCAGCAGCACCGGTTTCAACACCGGCACCGGAATCACCGAGGCCACGGCGGAGCCCACCAGGGCCCCGCCAATAGTGGGTAGCACAATGGGTACAACGGCCGCGCGCTCCAGCATTTTGTGCCGGTCAAAGCCGCGTACGGCAGCCAGGGATTGCATCACCACGCCAACGCGGTTGGTGCCATTGGCCACATCCGCCGGCATTCCCAGCAGAATCAGGGCAGGCAGGGTAAATATGGAGCCACCGCCGGCAATGGTATTCACAAAACCCGCTGCGACGCCGGAGGCGATCAGCAGGAACAAATGCAGTGCATCTATGTCCATGGTGAAGCTGTGCGGTGAGGTAAGGAAAGGGAGCCAATGGTAGGGGATGGTGTCCTGTTCTGCAAACCGCCCGCGCAAATAGATAACGGCAAGCCGGGCAAAGTTTGGTTATAATGGGCCGCTTTGAGCACTGGTAACAAAAAACCTTAGGCTGAATTTGTGGCAACAGCGTTATTGCAGACGGCAAACCTTTTTTGTGAGCGGGATGACCGGGTTCTGATCCAGGATCTGGATTTCTCCTTGCAGCCGGGGGAGGTGATGCAGATCGAGGGGCCCAATGGCAGTGGTAAGACCACCTTGTTGCGTGTTTTGTGCGGCTTGTCTGATGACTACGAAGGGGATATTCGCTGGCAAGGCTCACCGCGCCACAAAGTCGATACCCTGTTTCGCCGTGAAACGCTCTATTTCGGCCATCTGACGGGGGTGAAGTCCTCGCTTTCACCCCGCGAAAACCTGCGCTGGATACTTCAGCTGAAAGGCGTATCACCGGCATTGAAAGGGCTGGATACGCAGATCGAGCAGGCCCTGGCCAAAGTGGGTTTGTTCAGCTTTGAGGATGTGCCGGTTTACAGTCTCTCAGCGGGCCAGAAACGGCGCGTGGCATTGGCGCGCCTGTATATCGAACCGGCCCGTTTATGGGTGCTGGATGAACCATTCACCGCCATTGACCGAAGCGGGGTGGCCGAGCTGGAGCGTCTGATTCAGGGCCATGCTGCAGCCGGTGGCTCGGTCTTGATCACAACGCACCACGCCCTGGATCTACCCGCGCTTCGTAAACTGCAGTTAGGGCACGGAAGGGGAACATGGCGGATTCTATAGTGTCGGAAAAGGTGGTGGTGGAAGAGGTTCCTTCCCTGTGGGCGGGAATGTTGGCGGTGATGAAGCGGGATCTGCTGATCGCTTTTCGCCAGCGTACCGACATGGTTAATCCCTTGTTCTTCTTCGTTATGGTGATTGCGCTGTTCCCTCTGGGAATTGGTCCGGAACCATCAACCCTGCAGAAGATCGGCCCTGGTGTGATCTGGATTGCGGCGCTGTTGTCCACGCTGCTGTCGGTGGACAGTCTGTTTCGTCAGGATTTTGATGATGGCTCGCTGGAACTGGCGTTGCTGAGCCCGCAGCCACTGTTTGTACTGGCGTTCGGCAAGGTGTTGGCCCACTGGCTGGTGACCGCGGTCCCGTTGATTCTGGTGGCGCCGGTGTTGTGCGTCATGTTGTTTATGGACGGCGATACCATCATGGTGACCCTTTACAGTCTGCTGCTGGGCACTCCGGTGCTCAGTATGATCAGTGCGATTGGTGCAGCGCTGACCGTGGGGTTGCGCAAAGGGGGGGTATTGATTGCGGTGATTGCCCTGCCTCTGTACATTCCGGTTTTGATTTTCGGCACCAGTGCGGTGGAAGCAGCGTCCCTGACCTTACCCTATGCCGGGCAGCTGGCATACCTGGGGGCGTTTCTGATTTTGACGCTCACCTTCGCCCCCTTTGCCATTGGCACAGCGTTACGCATCAGCGTGACCAGTCAGTAGATTGAATTGAGTTTGAGGTTCCTGTGTTCGAATACCTGAAAAGGCTGTATCACAAGTTTGGATCACCCCGGTATTTCTACGATCTAACCGGAAAAATGCTGCCCTGGTTGGTGGCCCTGTCGGTCTTGTTGCTGATTCCGGGGTTGATCTATGGTTTGGGTTTTGCCCCACCGGAAAAATATCAAGGCAACAGTTACCGGGTTATATACATTCATGTGCCGGCCGCCAGCATTGCCATGGCCGGCTATGTGATGATGGCCGTGGCAGGTGTCATTGTGCTGGTATGGCGTATGAAGATGGCCGAAATGGTGGCCAAGTCCGTTGCCCCCATCGGTGCCTCTTTCGCTTTTATCTGCCTGGTAACCGGTTCCATCTGGGGTAAGCCAACCTGGGGCACCTGGTGGGTGTGGGATGCCAGGCTCACATCCATGCTGATATTATTGTTTTTGTACCTGGGGGTGATGGCGCTCAACGCCGCCATTGAAAACGCCCAGTCCGCGGCCCGCGCCACTGCCGTGTTGAGCATTGTGGGAGCGGTGAACCTGCCGATTATCAAGTATTCAGTGGAATGGTGGAACACCCTGCACCAGCCGGCGTCTATAAGAATGACCAGTTCCGCCATTGATCCGGAAATGCTGTATACCTTGCTGACCTGCATTGCCGGCTTCTATTGTCTGTTTGGGGCGTTGGTCATCTTGTCCACCCGTTGTGAAATCCTGTCGCGGGAACAGCGTAGCAGTTGGGTGAAGAAACTGGTGGGAGTATCCTGATGGCATTCGAAACCTTTGCAGATTTTATGGCAATGGGCAAACACGGCCCCTATGTATGGTCTGCCTATGGCATCACACTGCTGGTGGTGGTGGCCAATATACTGGCGCCGATAATACGGCGCAAAGGGCTGGTGGAAGAAATCAAACGTAAGGCCAAGCGGGAGCAGGCAGAGTCATGAATCGAAAACGTAAACAACGATTGATTATTGTGCTGGGTGTGCTGGCAGCAGTGGGCCTGTCCACCGCTTTGATTACCTTTGCCCTGCGGGAAAACATCAACCTGTTTTTCACGCCGTCTGAAATTGCGGAAGGCAAGGCGCCCATTGAACGGCGGATTCGTGTTGGTGGGCTGGTGGTACCCGGCAGTGTCAAACGGGGCGACGATTTACAGGTTACCTTTGACCTGACCGACAACGCAGAACAGATTACGGTGCGTTATGCGGGGATTCTGCCGGATCTGTTTCGGGAGGGGCAGGGCATAATCGCCAACGGTAAGTTGATCAGTGGCACACTGGTGGAGGCAGACGAAGTGCTGGCCAAACACGATGAAAATTATGTGCCGCCAGAAGTACAGGAAGCGCTGGAGAAAGCAGGGCACCCGAAAAAGGTACCCCAATAACCGAAACCGCCCCAGTAATCAGCGTTGCTGCTTAAAGAACGTCACGGGGTTTGGCGCATTCCGCCCGGGTGGGATCGAACTTGCAGCGAACCCGGCGCTGCAGCTTGATCATCTCACCATCCCAGTAATCGGCTTTCACGGCTTCAATGCGCACATCCTCCATCAATTTTTCATAGTTGGCTTTGTCTGCATCAGGGATGTTTACCCACCATTTGGGATCAATGGCCTTGGCGGCTGATTCCACCTCTTTCATGATGCGATCAAATTGCGCGAAGTGATATTCACGGGATTTTTGCCCGAATCCTTCGGGAAAGCGCTCATGCCAGATGATCAACTGACCGGAAATCTGCGCCAGCGGATAATCAATGATGCCGCCTTTGGGCTCCAGGCCTTTGTAGAGTTCCAGCGGATTGTAGGCCACAGCCGGCGCTGGCATCACATCCACGGCGCCGTTATTGAACATGCTGCCGGCGGTGGCTTCGGTGACGCTGATGGGTGTGCCGCCGATCAGCTCAACCATTTGCTGTTGGTAGACGTCGTCACCCAATACTGCGATCTTGCGCCCCACGGCTTTGTCCAGGCTGTTGATGCTTTTATCCCGCACGAACACATAGACTTCACCGGCGGGTGCTATGCCGGCGATTTCAAACGGGCCCACCCGCATTTTGTCGGCCATTTGTGGTGAGGCCAGTAACTGATACATCAGCTCCAGGTGGCGGCGCTCGGGCATGGCTCCGACGGCATACAATGAACCGGTGAATTTGACGAAATTTCGAATGCGCAGCTCAGAGAGAAACGCTGCATCGCATTGTTTGGAGCGGAACTGTTCCACGATGATCTTTTCGCTGGAATTGACCACCAGATCAAATTCCACACCCCATTTGATGGCCTCCAGATTGAATTCCTCTACCGCCTGCGCGATGGGGCCGCCGCGGCCCACAATATCCCAGACACAGACGGTGCGCTTGATATAATCACTGGCCTGCACCGGCAGCACCAGTACCGTAATCGCCAGCAACATTAATCTTCTTATATTGGTCAGCATGCTAGATTCCTCCCTCTTGATAAAAAGCCCGCCGGTGTAAGAAACCCCATTTTCGGGCAGAAAAGTAAGGTATACCATACTTCCAGGGGCTATGAATTGGCCTGAAGTATGATCATATTCGGTTGTTTTTCTTAGTGAATTAAGAACATAAATGAATATTTTGCAGTATTTGTATGATTGTTGGACAATGCATGGGTTGAACCAGGGGTAATCCCTGGTTGAGTGGTTTGCTGTAGAAAAACTTGACGGGGTTGGTGGCAATGCGGAAACTCCACGCTGGCATGCGCAACGACATGCTCAATGGATATAATACACACAATACAAGAAGTAGCCTCTCTAACATGAGCTTTAAAGCGCCAGACAGCCTTTCCGAGCAGATTGCTCAACATCTTGGTCAACTGATTATCACTGGGGAGTTAAAATCCGGTGACCGAATTCAGGAACTCCGCGTCGCCAATGAACTGAATGTCAGCCGTGGCTCTGTGCGTGAAGCCTATCTGATCCTGGCCCGCCGTTATCTGATCGATATCGTGCCAAGAAAGGGGGCAGTGGTCTCTGAGATGACCCCTAAGCACGTCCGTGATGTTTATGAAATGAACATACTTTTGATCGGGCAACTCTGCCGTCGGGCCACACAGAACTGGCAAGAGGGTGAGCTGGACCCGTTCCTTGAGCTGCTGCAGCTGATGGAAGGCTATGTGGCCAACGGGCAGGTCATGAAGTTTTACGATGCCACCTTCAATTTTGCCCGTATGGCCTATCGCTTCGTGGATAACCCCTACCTGGAAGATATGCTGGAAGATCTGCAGCCTGCCGTGCGCCGTACTTATTACTTCGCCATCAATCTGGATCAGGCCGAGATCGATGCTTCCATGATGTTTTTCCGCGAACTGATGGCCTGCATATTGGAACGCGATGTGGATGGGGCAGAGCAGAAGCTGATCCAGTTCGGCGAGCACCAGTGCGACACGGTCCTTAAGCGGCTGGAAAGCGGAGCGGCTGCCCCTGCTTGAGGCAGCCTGAAAACAAAACGCATCAAACCATCTCTGGTTGTACCTTTCTTACCCAAAAGACCACGCCACCGCACACGGCAACGGGAATGATAAACAGGTTGATGATGGGCAGGGAGGTTAACGCCATGACCACCGCGCCAAACGCCATCACGGCAGCCCGGTGTTGACGCATTAACACCAGCACCTCTTGAAAGCTGCGGCCGTTATTGTCAGCCGGCACGTCCAGGTACTGCATGGCCAGAATCCAGGATCCGAACATAAACCAGAGTATGGGGACCACGGCATTCACGCCGGGGATAAAATACAGAATCAGTGACAGCACAGCCAGACCGATGGCGCGCACCAGCCAATAGACCAGCTTGCGACATTCCCGGGCCAGGGAACGCATGACCACCTGAGCCACGGTATGTTGGGGGTAATCCGGGTTGTGTAGCTCCCGTTCTGCCTTTTCCCCCAGTATGCCGATGAAGGGCCCCACCACCAGGTGGGTCAACATGGTAAAGGTGGACCCCATAATGAACAGCAGCCCCAGGATGATAATGGCAAAGATCAGCCACTTCAGCGCCGACAGGATCTGATCAATATAGGGTTCCAACCAGTCCAACCAACTCCATAGGTCCACGGACGTGGTCCAGCCGGCAATCCATTCGTAGGCATAGCTGGTAACCAGATAGCCGCTGATGGCAAACAACAGTATGTTGGTGATCAAAGGCACAATCATGTAGGGGCGCAGACTGCGGCGCTTGGCCAGGTTGAAGCCCTCCGACACACAATTAACCCCTTCCCGCAATTCCTGGATCATGGCTTAACGCTCCTGCTTGGTAACTGCGCGAAACCCTACCACATTCTGGCCCCGGCTGCCCATTAAGCCGATTTAAGCTCCTATAAATATTCGGTATTTTTACCCGCCTCTCAGGGTGGTGCTGGCGCTAAAACCCGCTACAATAGGCGGTTTGTTATTAAGACCATAACAGGTTAAAAATAAAGCCTATTTGTATAGTGGCTGAACAAATTCCAATAAGGAAAAAGACGATTCATGCGCCTGAAATCGATCAAACTTGCCGGATTTAAATCGTTTGTAGACCCCACCACTGTGTCGTTTCCAAACAACCTCAGTGCTGTTGTCGGTCCCAATGGCTGCGGTAAGTCCAACGTGATCGACGCCGTGCGCTGGGTAATGGGTGAAAGCTCCGCCAAGCACCTGCGCGGTGAATCCATGACCGATGTTATTTTCAATGGCTCAAACTCCCGCAAGCCCACCACTCAGGCGTCGGTGGAACTGGTGTTTGATAACAGCGACAACAGCCTGATCGGGGAATACGCCAGCTACAACGAAATTGCCATCAAGCGTCAGGTAACCCGGGATGGCCAGTCGAATTATTTCCTCAACGGCACCAAATGCCGCCGCAAGGACATCACCGATATTTTCCTCGGCACCGGCCTGGGGCCCCGCAGTTACGCCATCATTGAGCAGGGTATGATTTCCCGCCTGATTGAAGCCAAGCCGGATGAGCTGCGGGTATACATCGAGGAGGCAGCCGGTATCTCCAAGTACAAGGAGCGGCGCAAGGAAACTGAGCACCGGATGCGTCGTACCCGCGAAAACCTGGAGCGTTTGGAGGATCTGCGGGAAGAGCTGGGGCGGCAGTTACAGCATTTGGAACGCCAGGCTGCGGCGGCTGAAAAGTACAAGCAGTTCAAAGAGGAAGAGCGTCTGGTGCGGGCGCAACTGCAGGCGTTGAAATGGAAGGCGTTGAATGACAAGGTCCAGGGCAGCGAATCCCGGATTCGTGACCTGGAGGTAAAACTGGAAGCCTGCATCGCCGATCAACGGGCCATGGACGCCCAGATCGAGCAGCAGCGCGAACAACATCACGAATTAAGCGACAAGTTGAATGAAGTGCAGGGCCGCTATTATGGTCTGGGCGCCGACATCGCGCGGGTGGAACAGTCCATCCAGCATACCAAGGAGCGGGGCAATCAGCTGCGTAACGACCTGCAGCAGACCATTGAAGCCTGCAAGGCCGGCGAAGAACAGATCCGCATGGATCAGGAGCAGCTGGAAGAAGTCAGCATCGAACTGACGGAAATCGAGCCTCACTATGAGTTGGTCAAAGAAGAATCCGACGCTGCCAACGACAACCTGCATGAAGCCGAAGAGCGCATGCAGCAGTGGCAGCAGGAATGGGACGAGTTCAATCACCAGGCCAACGAACCCCGGCAGCGGGCGCAGGTGGAGCAATCCCGTATTCAGCACCTGGAACAGTCCGTGGAGCGTCTGCGGGATCGAATTGAGCGTCTCAAAGGCGAGCAGGAAACGCTGTCCGCCGGTCCGCTGGAAGAAGAGGTGGCCATGCTGGAAGAGCGCATGGCGGAAGCGGACATGAAAATCGAGGACATGCAGGCCGGCGTGCTGACCGTGCAGGAGGAAATGAAAACCCGGCGCGAGCATAACAACCAGATCAACCTGGAGCTGGATCAGGCGAAAAGTGAATTGCAAACCCTCAAAGGTCGCCACGCTTCACTGGAAGCCCTGCAGCAGGCGGCCATGGGTGAATCCGATCTGGTGGAATGGCTGGCGCAGAACAACCTGGATGATAAACCCCGCCTGGCGCAGCAGGTGAGCGCTGACAGCGGTTGGGAAAAAGCCGTTGAGACCGTACTTGGCGACTACCTGCAGGCCGTGTGTGTGGATGGCCTGGATGCGGTGACGGCGGTGGTCAGTGGCCTGGAAAAGGGGGTGGTATCGTTTCTGGATACCAGTCAGCATCCCAGCATGCCCGGCAATCAGAATCTGTTGCCCCTGGCGGACAAAGTGCAGGGCGAAGACGCGGCCAAAGCGCTGACCGCCGGGGTCTATATTGCCGATGATATTGCCCGGGCATTGCAATTGCGCGGACAGCTTCGAGGCGGCGAATCATTGATTACCCCGGACGGCATCTGGATCGGCCCCAACTGGATGCGTGTGGCCCGCGATAGCAATCAGGAAGACAGTGTCCTGAAGCGGCAGAAAGAATTGGAATCCGCACAGATCCGGCTGCAAGAGCTGGAAGCCACCGTGGACAACCTGACAGAAACACTGACGGAAGGTCGGGAATCACTGCGGGAACTGGAAGAGCGCCGCGAACAAGCCCAGCGTGAACTGACCGATTACAACCGTTCGATCTCCGATTTGAAAGCCCAGCTGAGTGCCAAACAGGTGCGTCTGGAACAATTCAGTATGCGTCGCGAACGCATCAGTAATGAATTGGATGAGTGTCGCGAACAACAGGCTCATGAGCAGGAAAGCCTGGGTGAAGCGCGTTTGGTATTGCAGGAAGCCATGGATGTTATGGCCAAGGATACCGATCAGCGGGAAGCCTTGCTCAAGCAGCGGGATGACATCAAGCATCATTTGGATCAGGTGAAACAATCGGCCCGTGGTGGCAAGGATCGCGCTCATCAGTTGGCATTGCAGGTACAGCAATTAAAGTCGAAACAGGATTCCTTCAAGCAGGGGCTGGAGCGCTTGCGTCAACAGCTCGCCACCATGCAGGAGCGGCGCAGCGGTATCGAAGAGCAACTGGCCCTGGGTGATGATCCGTTTGTGGAACTGCAGGCGGAACTGGAAGAAAAACTGGAAGCCCGCCTGACGGTGGAAGAGGAGTTAACGGCGGCACGCCGCGCCCAGGAAGAATGTGAGCACACATTGCGGGCGGCTGAGAAAAAACGCGGCGAAGCCGAACAGGCAGCCCAAGGCGTTCGTTCCGAGCTGGAACGTCACCGCATGGACTGGCAGGGGATGCGGGTGCAGCGTGAAAACCTGCAAGCGCAACTAACAGAATCCCAGTTTGATCTGGAAACCGTCGTGGAGGAATTACCGCAGGAGGCCAACGAAACGGACTGGACTCAGGAGCTGGAGCGCATTGGTGTCCGCATCTCCCGTCTGGGTGCCATCAACCTGGCGGCAATCGACGAATTCAAATCGCAATCGGAGCGTAAAAATTATCTGGATGCTCAGCATGACGATCTGATCCAGGCGCTGGAAACACTGGAAAACGCCATCCGAAAAATTGACCGGGAAACCCGTACCCGCTTTAAGGAAACGTTCGATAAAGTCACCTCCGGCCTGTCGGAACTGTTCCCCAAAGTGTTTGGTGGTGGTCATGCGTACCTTGAATTGACCGGTGATGATTTACTGGACACCGGAGTGGCGATCATGGCGCGTCCGCCCGGTAAAAAGAACAGCACCATTCATCTGCTGAGCGGTGGCGAAAAAGCGTTGACCGCCATTGCTCTGGTGTTTTCAATCTTCCAGTTGAACCCGGCGCCGTTCTGTATGCTGGATGAGGTGGATGCACCACTGGACGATGCCAATGTGGGCCGTTACTCGCGCATGGTTGAGGAAATGTCCTCCAGGGTTCAGTTCATCTACATTACTCACAATAAGATTGCCATGGAAATGGCCCATCAATTGATGGGGGTTACCATGCATGAGCCGGGGGTGTCCCGGCTGGTGACAGTGGATGTGGAAGAAGCCGCTGCCATGGCCGTGGCGTAATTAACGAATATTTGACGTATTTGCTTTATTTTTATTGGATATGCTCTATGTTTCTGATAGATGTAGAAAATCGACAGTCAGAGTGTAATCGAGCAGATACCACAGAGAAGACGCGAGGATTCGACTGATGGAATTCGGACTGAGAGAAGTCTTGATATTGGTAGGTCTGGTGGTGATTGCAGGCATATTGGCAGATGGGTACCGCCGTATGCGCAAATCCAAGCTTGGTGAGCTGGAATTGCCTTCAGAGATTGGCGGCAGCTGTGAAGATGATTGGGAGCACTATCGTGGTGAATTGCCCAATGGTGGAGCCCGTAAAATTCCACTGAGCGTACGCCGCTCTATTGCAGCCGCGGAGCCGGCGGATGCACAGCCTGAACCCGAGTTGGGTGAACACTTTGGCTCTGCCCTGGACGAGACCGAGGTGGCCTATGAACGAGAAAACGTCACCGCAGAGCGCAAACCTGCCGTAGAACAACCCTCCTCACCAGAACAGGAATACGTAGACGACCTGGTGCAGGCCGAGGGCGATGCCCATACGCAGGATGATTTATTCGCCGACGATGATCTGCTGATTGCCTCGCGGGCAGAACAGCAGTCCAAACTGGCGAAGAAAACCGGTGCCAGAACCGTTACACAACCGACGTCAGAAGTGGAAATTGACCCGGAATTGCAGGAGGTTCTGGTGGTGAATGTGATGGCCCGGCAAGGGGAACTTGCCGGAAACGATCTGCTGCGGGTCATGCTTTCCTGCGGCTTTCGCTTTGGCGATATGAATATCTTTCACCGTTATGAGCAACACAGCGGTAAAGGTAGCCTGTTGTTCAGCGCCGCCAATGTGGTGGAACCCGGAGTGTTTGATGTGGATCGGATGGAAGAGTTCAGCACCCCCGGGATCTGCATGTTCATGAAACTGCCCGGGCCCAAGCGCCCCATACATTCCTTTGAGATCATGATGGACTCAGCCCGAAAGATTGCCAATCTGCTGGATGCCGACGTTAAGGACGAGCATCACAATATTATGCGGCAGCAGACTGCCGAGCACTATCGGCAACGGGTTCTGGATTTTGAGCGTCGTTTCCTGTCCTACAAAGCCAGTCAGAAACAGTTGTAATTGAGCCTGTCAATCGGCTGCGCAAATCTTCCCGTCGGGCGTCGTGACTGCAGCGCCCGACGTGTATAATTCCAGCATAAAAATCAAAGAGCTGGATAACCACATGCCCTCAGTAGAACAACAAATCGAGCAACTGCGCCAGCAGCTTCGCGAGCACAATTACAAATATTACGTGCTGGATGAACCTTCCATTCCTGATGCTGAGTACGATCGACTGTTCCGGCAGCTCAAGCAGCTGGAGAGCGAACACCCCGATCTGATTACGCCGGATTCTCCAACCCAAAGAGTGGGGGATAAACCACTGCAGGCGTTCCAGCAGGTACAGCACCGCCTGCCCATGTTGTCCCTGGACAATGTGTTCAGCGAGGAAGAGTTGGTGGCGTTTGACCGGCGTCTGCGGGAACGCCTGCATCAGGATGACGAAATCGAATACGTGTGTGAGCCGAAACTGGATGGCCTGGCGGTAAGCCTGCTTTATGAGATGGGTGTCCTGGTGCAGGCCGCAACCCGGGGTGATGGTCAAACCGGTGAGGACATAACCCAGAACATTCGCACCATCGATTCGATACCCCTGCGTCTATGGGGCGAGGATTACCCGCAGATATTAGAAGTGCGAGGGGAAGTGTTCATGCCCAAAGCCGGTTTTGAACAGCTTAATAAAACCGCGCAGGAAAACGGTGAGAAAACCTTCGTCAATCCCCGCAATGCCGCCGCTGGCAGCCTGCGGCAACTGGATTCCAGTATTACCGCCAAACGTCCCCTGGACATGTACTGCTACAGTGTGGGTTATGTGGAAGGCGGCCAGTTGGCGGCGACTCATTACGGTAACCTGATGTTGTTGAAACAGTGGGGGATGCGTATCAATCCAGAGATAGAAACGGTAGTGGGTGCCCAGGCATTGCAACAGTATCACGATCGTATTCTGGCAAAACGGCTCGATCTGGATTATGAGATTGATGGTATTGTTTACAAGGTAAACGACATCAGGTTGCAACGGGAACTGGGCTTTGTATCCCGCGCTCCGCGTTGGGCTACTGCCCATAAGTTCCCTGCCCAGGAGGAACTCACCACCTTGCTGGATGTGGAGTTTCAGGTGGGGCGAACCGGAGCCATTACGCCGGTGGCCCGGCTGGAGCCGGTATTTGTTGGTGGGGTCACGGTCAGCAATGCAACCCTGCACAACATGGATGAAGTGGCGCGAATGGATGTACGCAAGGGCGATACGGTGATCGTGCATCGTGCCGGGGATGTCATTCCCAAGGTGGTAAAAGTGGTTCTGGAGCGGCGTCCGCACAAGACCATGGCTGTGGCGCTACCCAGCCAATGCCCGGTCTGTGGTTCTGACATCATCAAGCCCGAAGGCGAGGCGGTGGCCCGCTGTTCAGGGGGCCTGTTCTGTCAGGCGCAGGTGAAAGAGGCTATCAAGCATTTCGCTTCCCGCAAAGCCATGGACATTGATGGCCTGGGGGAAAAGCTGGTTGAGCAGATGGTGGATCAGGGGCTGATTGCCCATGTCTCCGATCTGTTCAACCTGCGGGCGGAACAGGTGGCAGCCATGGAACGCATGGGCGAGAAGTCCGCTGCCAATCTGATTGCTGCCCTGGAGAAGAGCAAAGCCACCACGTTGCCACGGTTTCTGTTTGCGCTGGGCATTCGTGAAGTGGGTGAAGCCACAGCGCTGAACCTTGCCAATTACTTTGGCAACCTGGATGCCATCAAGCAGGCCGATGCGGAAGCCTTGCAAGAGGTGCCGGATGTGGGGCCCATCGTGGCCGATCATGTTGCGACTTTTTTCCAGCAATCCCACAACCTGGAAATCATTGATGCATTGATTGCCGCCGGTGTGCACTGGCAGGAACAGGCAGCCATTGACCGTGATGCTCTGCCGCTGGCAGGGAAAACCTACGTTTTGACCGGTACTCTCAGTCAAATGACCCGGGATGAGGCGAAACAATATCTGTTGCAGCTGGGAGCAAAAGTCAGTGGCAGCGTGTCAAAGAAGAGTGATGCCGTGGTGGCCGGCGAAAAGGCCGGATCCAAGTTAGCCAAAGCGGAATCCCTGGGGGTGCCGGTTCTGGATGAGTCTGCCTTTATTGCGCTGCTCAAAGACAATGGAATTGAACCGGCTTGAAACCTGGCCGCATCGAAACGAGGAGGCACCGTGACTGAGCCGACCAATCATCCCGTGGTAACCTTAAAGGAAAACCGATTCCCGCTGTTCAGCCTGATTCTGGTCATATTGGCCTTTGCGCTGATGGCTTATATGGCTTATCTCAACTATGAAGTGACCAAGGTGGCCGGTGCTCAGTTGATTCGGGCGCAGCAATTGCAGGAGCGTACCCAGACCAAGTTCATGGATCAGTATGCGCATTTTCTCTATGAGCAGGCCCAGTCAGCACGCTTTGAACGTACTTTTGAGGTTCGGCAAAAACACTATGCCGATTTTATGGGAGCACTGTCGGATGCCTGGAACAGTGTAGGGAGAAAAAACGCGCAGGACCTGGACGCTGCGTTACACCAGTTGGCCAAATCCTATTATGCGTTGGAACCCTTTCTGGAGCAGGGTAGCCGATTGTATCTGCAAAAGCGTATCACCATTTTCCATAACCTGGCCAAACAGTTGATTGGCTATGAACAGAACAAGCGCGGTATTATCATGGAAGACAAGTCCACGATGGATCGAATGATAGAGGAGTTTCAGGATTTCCTGTATCCGCTGTTGTTTGAGCCGATTCGCAAAGAGGGGAAGAACGGTGAAAGTGGTGAAATTGACCGGTGATCCTGTCAAGCTTAACGATCTGGGCACCGTTCCCAAACGCAAAGTCGAGAAACCTAGGGACAAGATAGACAACCTGCAGTTGCAGTTACTGCGCTCGCAGCAGGCTCTGTTTCGCAGTGGCAAACGGGTCATCATTATAATGGAAGGCACCGATACGGCGGGCAAGGGTGGAGTCATTCGTCGGTTGACCCGGCATTTGGATCCCCGGGGTGTGCGCGTATGGCCCATTGGTGCACCGGCGGATTGGGAGCAATCCCGTCATTATCTGTATCGGTTTTGGCAAAAGCTCCCGGAACCGGGTGAAATTACTGTCTTTGATCGTTCCTGGTACGGTCGGGTGTTGGTGGAGCGGGTTGAAGGTTTCGCCAAAAAGGAGGAGTGGAGCCGCGCTTATCGTGAATTGCAGGAGTTTGAACGTCAACTTACCGATGACGGCGTGGTGCTGATCAAGCTGTTTCTGAACCTTTCCAAGGATGAACAGTATGAGCGTTTTATGGGGCGTTTGCGCGAGCCCACCAAGCGTTGGAAGATTACCCCGGCGGATCTGGACAGCCGCCGCTTTTGGGCAGATTACCAGTGTGCCTACGAGGACATGTTGAATAAGACCGCCACCGAATCTGCGCCCTGGTATGTGATTCCCGCTGATGACAAACAGTTCGCCCGGGTTAAATGCCTGTCTATTATTTCGGATTTGTTGCAGCAGGTGGTAGATTCCAAGCGGGTGATGTTGCTGGACCCAAAGGTGATTGCCAAGGTGATCGAAGAGTTTGGTGAAGGTGTTTTGCGGGTTCAACTGGTGGAAGAGCTTGATGGAAAATCTGATTGAAGTTCCCTGGGATCAGTTGGCAGAGGATACTCTGCAGAGGCTGGTTGAGGAGTTTGTTACCCGTGATGGTGGTACCGATTATGGCGAGCAGGAAATCGAGCTGTCACGTAAGGTATCCCAGGTGGTGGCCGGTATAAAAAAGAAGGAATACCTCATCGTTTACGATCAAGAAATGGATAGCGTACACATTGTAACTGCACAGCAGTGGCGCGCAGCCGGTGGTTAATGCTCGGGTAGCCTGGAACCCATTGAGTCAGGCAATAATGAAACCCAGGACTGCTTTTCAATATAGTCGGTGAGTTCCGACGCACTTAACGCCGGGCTGAAATAATGCCCCTGCACCACATCACAACGATGATCCAATAGAAATTTCAATTCTTCAAACTGCTCCACACCTTCAGCCACCACTTCCAGGTTAAGATTTTTACACAGTTGAATGATGGTGTGGATGATGGCTGCTGCCTGTCCTTGCTGAGTGCATTGCGAAACAAAACTGCGGTCGATTTTCAACGTATTGAACGGGAACCGGGTTAAATAACTGAGCGACGAATAACCCGTGCCGAAGTCATCCAATGCAACTTTTACCCCCAGGTTGCGAATACCATCCAGTGTCCGCAAGACGCGGTTGGTATCTTCCAAAAGCACGGTTTCAGTGATTTCCACTTCCAGCTGTGAAGGTGCCAGGCGGTAGGTGAGCAGCGCGTTGCGAATCATCTGCACCAACGAGTTGCCGCGAATCTGAATCGGTGACAGGTTGATAGCGATACGGATCGGGGGCCGTCCATCCTCATTCCAGCGTTTGGCCTGCAGGCATGCTTTGTTGATCAGCCATTCTCCCAATTCGTTAATCAAGCCGATTTCCTCGGCCATGGGTACAAACTGGGAGGGGCTTACCAGGCCACGCACCGGGTGATTCCAGCGCACCAATGCTTCCACCGAATGGATGCTGCCGGACTTCAGGTGTAGCTTGGGCTGATAATGCAGCTCCAGCTCATTATGGCGAATGGCGTGACGTAAATCGTTCTCGACGGATAGCCTTTCTTTGGACTTGAAGTCAATGTCGCTGGAGTAAAAATGAAAGTTGTTGCGCCCCTGGGATTTGGCAAAATGCATGGCGGCATCCGCATTGCGCAGCAGCATTTCGGTGCCCAGGCCGTTTACCGGATAGAGGGCAATGCCTGCGCTTGCCGTTAAAACAATATTGTTACCCTGTAAGGTGAACGGTGTGACCAACTGTTTTAACAGTTTCTGTACGAACAGGATGACTTCATCCAGTTTGGTGAATTTATTGATCAGAATGGCAAACTGATCGCCTTCCAGCCGTGCGATTTTGTCGGTCATGGGTTCATCGGGGGCCTGGGGATCGATGGCGCGCATGTTCAATGCCGTGCATTTGCTGTCGTCAAATATGCGTAACAAGCGGTTGGACACTTTCTTCAACAGTTCATCGCCGGCTTCGTGGCCCAGTGAATTATTGATACGTGTAAACAGGTCCAGATCCAATAATATGACAGCCAGTAGATGCCCGCTACCCCGTGCCAGTTTGATGGCATGGTCCAGGTGGGTTTTGAAAAAGGTACGATTGGGCAGTTGGGTGAGGGCGTCATAGTAGGCCAGTTGCAGCACCTGATCTTTATGGGCTACCTCCTCGGTAATATCGTGGATTGTGCCGTAAACGGAGTAGTCCGTGCCATCGTGCAGAATAAAACGGGCCTCGTGGCGCAGGGTGGGGCCGATGCCGGCGTCACTTTTCAGGCGATGATGCAATGTAATCTTGCCCTGGTGCTTGCTGTTGGTCTGCTGAAAATGCTCGATGATCTTTTTTCTTTCCTGATTATCCAGGCGATCGAGCACATCCCGAACGCTGGTCTGGTGATTTTCTTCAAAGCCCAGGATTCGGTTGAATTCTTTTGATACATAAAGCCGCCGGGTTTTGCTTTCCCATTCCCAGCTGCCCATATGGGCCATACGTTCGGCGTGTTCAAGAATCCGTTCCCGCCGTTTTAACGACATCAGGTTTTGGCTGGAACGAATCTGATAGCGGCAACGTTGGATTAAAATCAGGTTGTTGATCGGGTGCAGTACAAAGTCCGAAGCTCCGGCATCGAAGGCGGTAGCAGCCAGTTCCATGTCGTTGTGTTTTGACAGTACGATGATGGGCGTATTGGATGATCTGGCTGCCGCCGTTAACACACCACATAATTTCAATCCACCCTGTACATCGGGCATGTCCAGGTCCATCAATACCAGATCCGGCTGAATTTGCCTGAAATAGATAACGGCCAGTTTTGGATTTTTGGCTTCCACAGTACCAAAGCCCGCGTCATTGAGGCTGTCACTGAGCGCGATCCGGTCATGGTCATTACCATTGACGATGAGAATGGTATGTTGATGCAGGTTAACGGTCTTCAAGCGCGACTCTGTTTATGATTGTTATGCGTACGCGTTGGAACGTCGTACCATCTTGCCAAGCTATTTTTCCTCCGGCAACTGCTTTTTGGTCCAGCCCTGCATGTCACCCTCGAGATGATACAGTTGACGGAAACCCAGTTCAGATAAAGTTGCGGCGGCAAGACCGGCCCGACGGCCGCTGCGGCAGTAAAGCAGCACCGGTTGGTCTTTCAGGTGTTTAATCTGAGCCAGGTGGGAATCAATCTGGTTATGGGGCACATTGATGGCTCCGGGAACGTGCCCGGCCTGATACTCCGCCTCTGAGCGAACATCGATGGCCACTATGGTGCCTGCCGCCAGAGCCTCCTGTGCCTGGGTCTGGCTCATATCCTTCTTATAGATGGCTAATTCGTCTGCAGTGGTTGTCATGCTCATCAGGATCAGCAGCAGTCCAAAGAGCGTGTTTGACGGCGTGAGATGCATCATGATTTGAACTCCGTGGTTTTCAATGAGGTTCTTCTCATTATATTGCGAATCAGGAATCGTGCAGGGTGAATGGCAAACAGTATCTCCCGGTCCGCCGGTTGAGGTTCACCGCTTAAGTAGGAGGCGAGAATCTCTGCGGCAAAGCAGGTGGATGTAATGCCTCTGGAGCCGTGGCCGCAGGTGATGAACAGCCCGTCGTGGCAGGGGCCGAAGGGAAACTCCCGCTTCAGGAACCCTTTTCCCAGATCGTCAAATTGTTGTCGATAAGCCTCGGCGTCCGGCAACGGGCCGATGATGGGCAGGTAATCCGGTGTTTGGCACCGAAATCCCACCCGACCCTGGAGCGGCCCCCCATGGGGCAGGCCCAGTGCCTCAGCCAGGGCTGGCAGGGTGGAGCGCAGTTGATCGCAATTCCACTGGTGATCCTCCTGGCGCTCAGTGGACGCCTCTGAACGTGGATCAAAGGTTGCCCCCACACAGTGGAACCCCGCTCGGGCGGGGTTGACATAACCGTGATAATTGACCGCATGTTGCCATTCTAGGGAGGCTGCAGTGGCCGGTAAATAGCTGATCTGGCCGCGTACGGGCTTCAGCGGCAGGTGGCTGGATTGTTGAAATCGGGCGCTGCCAAAGGCGTTGGCCAATATCACCGCATCAAAAGGGCCGTGCTGATTCACCCGCCAGCGTCCTGCTGTTGGGGTCAAGTGGGTAATGCATTGTGAGGTCAGCAGCTCTATTTTGGGATGCGACAGCAACACATCGCACCAGGCGGCCGGATGCAGCCAACCACCGCCGTGCAGCATCAGGCCGCCAATGGGGCTTTCAATGCCAAGCCGTTCCTGGATTTGTGCGGGGCTCAGGTTTTCCAGTAATGATGGGGGCCAGTAGGATTCAGCCAAAAGCGCGGCTTGCTCTCTTGCTTCTTTTTCATCAAACGCCAGTCGCAATAGGCCATTCAGGTTCCAATCCACACCCGGTTCAATACCCGCCGCCAGAAACGTCGATTGAATATAACGGCAGGCGTATAGATAGGCCCACTGATAAAACCGGTTTTGCGGGGTATCGTGCAGGCTCAGTTTGGTGAAGGTGATGCCGGTGGGGTTGCCGGAGCCCTGGCTGGCCGCCCTGGGCTCCTGTTCCAGCACGGTAACCTGCCAACCCCGCCGAGCCAGGCTGTTGGCTGCGGTGGCACCGGCCATGCCGGCCCCGATTACGGCAACGCTGCCCGTTGCTTTGCGTTGCGCCTGGTAATCAAAGTGAAACCAGGGTTTGTCGCCCGGCGGTAGCTGTCGTTGCTGTGTTGGCGCGGGTAGATAGTCTCCTCGCAGCATCTCCCGCTTGCGACCGAATCCAGCGACTTTTTCCACCTTGAAGCCGGCATCACGCAGTCCCCGTTTGACCACTCCAGCCGCAGTGAACGTGGCGACGGTTGTGGGCGCGTAACTCAGGCGTCCAATGTGTTCAAACAGCGCCGGCTGCCACATATCCGGGTTTTTGGCCGGCGCAAACCCGTCCAGAAACCAGGCATCAACCAGTCCGTCCAAACCTGAAAATCCTGCAATGGCATCATCGAAGATCAGGGTGAGGGTAATATTGGGCCCGGCAAAATACAGTCTGTGTACACCGCGCACGGGCGCGGGGTATTGTTCCAGTAGCGGTTCGGTAACGCTCACCAATTGCGGCCATTGCCTGCTGGCAATGCGCATGTCGGCCAGCGCCAAAGGGTATTTTTCCACACTGACAAAATGCAGGTGGGCGTTCATCGGTAGGTGGCCGGCATGTTTTTGCTGCTGCCAATAATCGGCGGTGCAGAGAAAGTTCAATCCGGTGCCGAACCCGGTTTCAGCAATGGTGAAACCGGAGAGCGAGTCATCCCGCCAGCGTTGTTCCAACCTGTTGTGATGGATAAAGACATGCTGTGTTTCATCCGGGCCGCAATCCCGTGAGAAGTACACATCCTCGAACTGTTCCGAGATGGGGGTGCTCTGTTGCCAGTCAATCTGGGCATTCTCAACAATTCGGGATCGGTTTGGTGGCTGTTTCATCGAGACAATTCAATACCATGGGTTATACTGTGCGCCATCATAACATAGTCGAATCAGGGGCTTATGCTACAAACGCTGTTACCCATCACGGGCCCGGTGATGGTCTGCATTTTAGTGGGTTTTGTCTGGAAAAAGATTCAGGTGCCCTACGATACGGATATGGTGACCCGCTTGGTGATGTGTGTGGGCGCACCCTGTCTGGTGGTGTCTGCCATGACCGGGGCCGCTGTTTCCCGTGCCGTCATCGAGGAGATGTTCTGGGTGACCCTGGTTATGATCGTGGCAACCCTCTTGCTGGCGGCAGTGGTCATTGCCCTCAGCCGTCAATCGTTGCGCGCCTATCTGGGGCCGTTGGTGTTTCCCAATGCCGGTAACATGGGCTTGCCGGTGTGCCTGTTCGCCTTTGGCGAGCAGGGCCTGGTGCTGGCAATTGCCGTTTTTATGATGCTTTCCCTGGTGCACTTTACCTTGGGAATCGCGCTGGTCAGTGGCCGGTCGGTGCTGCAGGAAATGGTGCGCAACCCCATCATTTATTCCATCGCCGCGGCACTGATTATGATCTATGGAGAGCTGTCGCTGCCCCGCTGGCTGCAGAACACTGTTTCCCTGCTGGGTGACATGACCATTCCGCTGATGCTCATTACATTGGGGGTGAGCCTGGCAAATATGCGGGTCGCCCAGCTTGGCAAGAGTGCTACATTTGCTCTATTGCGCCTGGCAATTGGGGTAGGGGTCGGTTGGGGTGTGGCCGCCGGGTTTGGTTTGACCGGGGTGGCAAGGGGTGTGGTGATTTTACAAAGTGCCATGCCGGTGGCGGTCTTCAACTATCTGTTTGCGGTACGCTATGGCCGTGAACCGCAGGTAGTGGCGGGCATGGTGGTGATATCCACACTGCTGTCGTTTGTCCTGCTGCCGGCGTTGCTGGTGTATATAGTGTAGGCTGCTCCCGGTCAGTGCTCAGACCGGTTCGGCGGACAGCCTTTCCAGCATCATCATGTTCATGGCGTAGAGCTGATCCCGCACCACGGCGTTGGCCTGGTCCATTACTGCCAGATGGCCGTCAATGATTTCAGTGCCCATCAAAAACAATTTGTGGCTGGGAACCTGAAAGGTTCGTTCCGAGGTCATTTCATGGCCCAGCAGACTGATGAAGTAGTTCAGCTTCATATTCAGGTTGGGCAGTGATTTCAAGCCTGGAATACAGGGCAGGTATTGACTGGAAAGCAACTGAATGTTCTGGTCAAAACGCTCCTTGCGATAGCGAAACTCCTGTAACCAGAAGGATACTTTGGCGCCCAGCTCCTTGTCGGTATGGCCGATGACGGCCATGTGGGTTCCCAAACCGCGAATGCGCGCCAGGTACTCAACCAATTCATACAAATCGAGGACGCAGGTTTGCGTCAGGCCATGCAGTGGGTAGGTATAACTGTTGTCCAGGCGACTGCGCAGGGCTTCGTTTGCCTCCATACCGGCAGGGGTCGCCAAAACCTGCTCGGAGAGCTGACGGGCGATGCGGATGATCAGTTCCAGCAAATGGGAATGAAATTCAAAGCTGTGATGGAGATCGTCATTTTCCCAATCCTTGATGATGGTCAGCCAGCCCAGGGTCAATTGTTCGTATTCGCTGTCAGCCATGGGTTTGTCGGCAGAATTATTGAGGCATTGCAGATAATCGAATTGGGCCGATGTTTGTTTTTGGAGCGCGGCTACCTGGGCACGAAAGCTATTATCGCCCCCTAACAGTGCAAGGGTTGCACCACGATGGCGCTGAATAAAGCGGCTCAGATTGAGAATGGTGACCATTAGATCCAGTTGCGCCACTCTCAGCGTGTGCGTTGCAAAGAGGGATTGAGCTAAAGTGGCCTGTTCTGTGAGGATCTCTGGCATATCTGAATCTTGTAAGCTGTGTTCAAGCTGGCCCATTGCATGTATCAACCTGTAAGAATTAGCGTTTTTTTGTCCTATGACAGGCAGTAACGCAAATGTTATGCCAGGCTTATTTTTGGTTATTTATTACACAACATCAACAATTGAAACAATATATGTATACCCTTGTCCCTTGGGTTTGGGGTAGGGTGGTTATTTAAAGAACAAAACTAACTGATGAGATTCGATGCGTAACAGCCTATTGCGCCCGGTGCGGTATTTGCTGGGTGGGTGTCTTGTGGCAATTGCCTTATTGGGGTGGGCCGTCACAGATCCTGATTTTCGGGTGGAGCCCGGTTACCACTATCTGGTTGATGAAGCTGGAGAGATCACGCTGCGTGATATTCTGTCCACCGAATTGCCATGGCAAAGAGAAACCCTTACCGGTTCTGTGCAACAGAATTACCTGGCGGAGCCCCTATGGTTGCAATATAAGTTGACCGTCCGGGCCAGGCAGTCCGCCAAACTTTACATGGAACTGGCAACGCCCTTTTTGAACTATGTGGATTTCTTTCTGATTCAATCCACACCTCAGGGCAAGAACCTGTTGGCGCATTCCGTGGGTGGCGATCATCAGTTGTATATTGAAAACCCCATGCAACACCGTTTCCCGGTGTTTGTGCTGGAATCGTTGCCGGTTGGGGATTACGAGATCTACGTGCGGCTGCAAAGCGACAGCGTTTTGATATTCCCGGTCAGTTTTCTGACTTCAGAATCGTTTTTCAGTAATGAATTCAAGGCCCAGGCTTTCTATGGGTTGTTTTTCGGCATGATGGCGGTGTTGGCGTTCTATAACGGTTACGTTTGGTATTTTCTGCGTGATCGTACCAATTTATACAATATGGCCTTCATTGTATCAGCCATGCTCTATCAAGCCAGCATCAGTGGTTTCGGTGGGCAGTATCTATGGGGGCAGCTCGGTTTTCTCAACGACAAGGGTTATGGCATCGGCATCCTGGCCACCATTTTCTTTGCCGGGCGCTTTGCTGTGCTGTTTATCGATCTCAGAAACCGGGCTCCCCGGTTGGCGCGTTTCACCGATCACAGCGTCACTGTCTTTGGCTTGGCTGTCATTCCGGTAATCCTGTTTCCGGAACGGCAGGTTCTACCGTTGATTTATCTGATGGAAATCGGTATCTGCCTGTACGCCATCCTGGTGCTGGCCCAGCAATGTATAAGCGGCAACTACTGGGCCCGCTACCTGATGGCAGGATGGTCTGTGCTGATTGCGGGAACCTGTTTTTATGTGGCATCCCAGCTTGGCTGGCTGAAATTCTCGGTAACCATTGAATACGTTCATGCCGCCGGCTTGTCGCTGGGCAATCTGATGGTGACCTCAGCCCTGGCCGCGCGCATGCAAAGGGAGCGTATTGAAAAGAACCGGGCGCTCAAACGGGCCCTGGATCTGGCCCAGGAGGTGACGGAGTTAACCCGGGAGAAAGAGCAGATTGCGGCCTCGGCCCGCGATGAACTGGAGCGGCGGGTGGATCAGAAAACCCGGGATTTAAGCATCATGCTGGAGCAATTGAAAACCAGTAATGAGCAGCTGGAACACGCCACTTTAACGGATGCCTTGACCGGTGTTGGCAACCGGCGCTATCTGGATACCCGGTTTCCTGAGTTGATCAAGCAGTGCCAACAGACGCGTTCCTGCCTTGGCGTGTTGGTCATCGACGCCGATCACTTTAAAAAAATCAATGATGAGTTCGGGCACCTGATGGGGGATGAGTGCCTCAAAAAGATCGCCGTCATCCTGCAGCGGTTCTCCCGTCGCAATCTGGACGTACTGGTGCGTTATGGTGGTGAGGAGTTCATTCTGTTGTTGCCGGCCACCGACGAAGCGGGTGTCTACAAGGTGGCGGAATCCATTCGTCATCACATCGAATACGCCTCCTTTTGGTGTAATGACAAACGCATTCCGGTGACGGTGAGCGTGGGTGTGCATGCCGGTATTCCGGAACCCTATGCAGCGGGCGAGTCCTTGCTGGTAAAGGCGGATGAGGCCTTGTATAAAGCCAAGAAAAACGGGCGTAATCGGGTCGAGTTGTATCGCTCGGAGTGTGAAACGGCAAACTCTTGATTAAGCGCAGTGTTCTCTTCATTATGTAAGCAATCTGGGAATACAGGATGCTGATCATGTCTGAGCTCGATGCCCACGCCCCCTTACGCCAGGATGTCCGCTTGTTGGGGCGCTTATTGGGAAACACGTTGCAGGAGCAGGAAAGCCCCATCCTTCTGGAGTTGGTGGAGGAAATCCGCAAACTCGCCAAGCATGCCCGTTCGGGGCATGAAGATAATTCTCAGAAACTGTTTGAGAAGCTGTCCCGCCTGCAGCCTGAGCTGTTGGTGCCGGTGGCCCGGGCATTCAGTCATTTTCTTAATCTGGCCAATCTGGCGGAACAATATCATCGGGTGCGCAGGCGCCGTGAGTATCAGCAAAGTCAACGCAAGGACCAGCGCGCCACCATGGCGGAGCTGCACCCCCGATTACAACGGGCGAAGATTTCCGATCAGCAACTGTTTGATACACTGCAGGACATTTCCATTGATCTGGTATTGACGGCGCATCCCACTGAGGTGACCCGCCGTACACTGATTCGAAAGTACGATGATATTACCGATTGCCTGGAAAAACTGGATACCGTTAATCTCACCGATAACGAACGCAACCGGGTGATCGAAACGCTGAAACGAAAAATTGTTTCGGCGTGGAATTCCGATGAGATTCGACAGGAGCGGCCCACTCCAGTGGATGAAGCACGTTGGGGCTTTGTGACCATTGAGCAGACGTTGTGGAACGCGGTGCCGGAATATCTGCGGGAGCTGGATGAGTGGTGCCAGGCCAATCTGCAGCGCACCCTGCCCATGGACTTTTCACCGTTTACGTTTTCTTCCTGGATGGGGGGCGATCGGGATGGTAACCCCAATGTAACCGCCGAAGTCACCCGGGAAGTGCTGATTCTTGCCCGTTGGATGGCGGCGGACCTGTTGAGTCATGACTTTGAAGATTTACACATGGTGCTGTCTGCGGTGCATTGCAGTGATGAGCTGCGGCGGGTGGTAGGTGACAGTCGCGAACCCTACCGGGCCTTGATCAAGCCACTACGTGATCGTTTGTTTGCCACAAAAGCGTATCTTACTGCTCGCCTGGCTGGCGAAGACTGGCACGGTGAGCAGCCGGTGATGAGTCAGCAGGAGTTACTGGAACCATTGAAATTATGCCATCGATCCCTGATGGAGTGCGGTATTTCCGAAATTGCCAACGGTGAGTTACTGGATACTATTCGCCGTATCAATACCTTCGGGGTAACCTTGTTGCGGCTTGATGTTCGTCAGGAATCCACCCGTCATGCCGATGCTATGGCGGCCATCACCCGGGCAATCGGCCTGGGTGATTATACCCAGTGGGAGGAGTCGGAAAAGCAGCGTTTTCTGATCACTGAACTGGAGGGCAAACGTCCGCTGATTCCCCGGTATTTGGAGTGCAGTGCAGAGGTGAGGGAGGTACTGGATACGTTCCAGATGTTGGCGGAACAGTCCATTGATGCTTTGGGCGCTTATGTGATTTCCATGGCGCATGTTCCATCGGATGTGCTGGCGGTTCTGCTTTTGCAGAAAGAAGCGGGAATGGATCAACTGATGCGGGTGGTGCCATTGTTTGAAACCTTGGATGACCTGGAGCATGCCCGGGCAACGTTACAGAGCCTGTTCGAAATTCAATGGTATCGGGATCATATTCAGGGCCAGCAGGAGGTGATGATCGGGTACTCGGATTCCGCCAAAGACGGTGGTTTTCTGGCGGCAGCCTGGGTGCAGTATCAGGCTCAGGAGCAGCTGACAGCTCTGTGTGCGGAATACGGTGTGCGTCTGACGCTGTTTCATGGCCGCGGTGGCTCCACCAGTCGCGGTGGCGCGCCATCCCATGAAGCGATCCTGTCGCAACCGCCCGGCGCGGTGAACGGGCGCATCCGGATTACGGAGCAGGGCGAGGTGATCCGGGCCAAGTTCACTCCCTTTGGTGTGGCCATTCGTACGTTGCAGCGTTATGTGGCGGCCACCCTGGAAGCGACGCTTATGGAACAACCTGCCCCGGCAGCCCAGTGGCGCGAAACCATGGATGAACTGGCGGTGGTGGGCACCCGTTCCTACCGTAAATTATTGCGCGAGGATCCCCGCTTTCTCAATTATTTCAGTCATGCCACACCGGAACAGGAACTACAGCGTTTACCGTTAGGCAGCCGCCCCGCCAAGCGCCGCAAAGAGGGTGGGATCGAAACACTGCGGGCCATACCCTGGGTATTTGCCTGGACTCAGATGCGTTTGATGCTACCGGGTTGGCTGGGCGCGGATGAAGCGTTTCAGCAGGCTTTACAATCAGGTAAAGGGGAGCGTTTGCATGAAATGTACGAACGCTGGCCATTTTTTCGTATGATCGTAGGCATGCTGGAAATGGTGCTGGCCAAATCCGATCCCCAGATTGCGGCTTACTATGAGCGGCGTTTGGCGCAGCCCGAAGATCGCGAGCTGGGTGAGGAATTGCGCAGCCGGCTGTCGGACATGGTGGATTTGGTGAACACCATTACCGATCATCGCATGTTGTTGCAGAACAATGCGGTGATCAGGCGGTCTATAGAAGTTCGCAATCCGTATCTGGACCCGTTGCACATGCTGCAGGTGGAGTTGATGCGGTCATTGCGCCTGAAGTCGGAAGAACTGCCCGATGAGACCCGGGCCCTGATGATTACCGTAGCGGGTATCGCGGCTGGTATGCGCAATACAGGGTGATTGGGTTTGAAGGGCAGTTGAGTTTTTCGGTGCTGACTGATTAAATGCATCGCCTCGGGCCTGCGTGTATTACCGCAGGCCTAGTTGATTTTGGAGAATTGAATGAGTTTTGAGCGTTGTGTGCTGGTTGCCGGTGCGGTGTTGGTGGTGGCTGGTTGTGGCGGTGGGTCCGACAATAATAATCAATCGCCCCGTGATCCCTATGTCGAGTTTCGCGTCAACGGTGTGCTGGAGCCCACTTCCATCACCCGTGACTGGGTTGAAGTAAATGCAGACGATGACGGTGGATTTTGTGATCCTGATGTGTTCGATAATGCGCAGTTGATTATTGATGGCGGTGATTCTGAGGGCTATTGTGATCGTTCTGTGACCAACATTACCTTCCAGTTCAGGTACACCAACGCCTCCTATGAAGATCTGAATGTTCGTTTTAGCGGATTGGGATACGAGGTAAGGATATTTGAGTACGATTCTGTCACAGGCAAGGGCGATGAAGTCTGGAATTCTGACTACTATGTCCAACGCCAGATCCTCGGTTCACAGGAAGCGGGCTCTGATGAGGAGGATTTTGATCCGGCTAGCGTGATCGAGGTTGTTCTTGATGCCAGTGACTCCCTGCCTAACTCGTCTAATTTCTTCTCAGTGGTGTTTGAAGGGGATCGAATGTTTCCCGCCAGCCGGCCAGAGTATGCGGAGGCATTCGCCAATGGTGAGCAGAACGATTTTTTCCTGAGGTACCCCAGTGCTTATGACTGTGATTGGGCTTTGCAGGTTAATGACACAGCGACTGCGTACCGTTACGTCAGATGCCTGGGGGAAGAGATTCTGCCCGATCCGGGCACGGGTACAGAACCGGTTCAGTTTTTAGCAGAAGTGAAAGTAAGCTTCAGCGGGGAAGAGCAGGTATACGATCCAATATTGATCACCTTGAATCCGCCGGACTGATACGCTGTGATAGCCAGGCCCAATGTCGGCAGGCATTCGGAATGCAATCGTCAAGTGATTGATTTCCCGCAGGAAATACCAATGTCGCAGCCACGTGGAGTTGTCTCACACGTTGGCCGCGACGAAGGTCCTCACGCAATCAGCTTATGCGTGGCTTCGTTGATGTCTTTGCCGAGATAGTAGGTGCTGCTCAGCAAGGCAGGTACCATCAGCAGGCCGAACACGACCATAGTGAACAAGGATGCGTTCACGAGGAACAAACCCCAAAATCCACCAACGGTGAGTGCCAACACTGCCATGAAAGACAGGCTATCGACGGCCAGTTGTCTTACAGTTGTTGTTGCCAGTTTCATAGTGAACTCCTTCGTTTATCTGACACGACATTGATTAAGCCAGATCTGTTAACCGTAAACGTGATCATTTGTGGAGCTCTATTTCACGTTTCTCTTATCAGTTTAGGCTGTTTTTTAGCCTCTGCTGAAGGTTTCGGGTTAACAGCACCACTCTTTATAGTGATTAGGTTTAATTCTAGTGCTTTAAATTAGAATGATCAGCCTAATCGAGCTTATTCCTGCGTGTTGACTGTTGTATGAAGGTCGGGATATTTGCTTTTCAACCTTCATTGTTTACAAGTGTACACTAGATTTATGGGAAGTCTAGTAACTAATTCACGTTTTTAATGTTTCTAAAGGTAACACATTCGGTAACAGTAACCCTTGGTTGTTTTGGTCACAACCCCTGAGCGGTGAGGTCATTGCGCATAAAAGGCAAAAGGAGCAAGGTATGCAGCCTGAGTGTCCAGTGGGTCATCACACCAAGTCATGGCTGGGCTCACATCAAAAACAAAGAGGAATGGTTGAATGACTACAGAAGCCTATGTCTTTGATGCGGTACGTACACCGCGCTCAAAGGGCAAAAAGGATGGGTCACTGCACGAAGTGAAGCCGGTTGACCTGGTCGTGAATCTGCTGAATGCATTGAAAGAGCGCAATCCCGGTTTGGATACATCACAGATTGATGATCTGGTAATGGGTATTGTTAGCCCGGTGGGCGATCAGGGGGCAGTGTTACCCAAAACAGCATTAATGAAGGCTGGCTGGGATACCAAGGTGGCTGGCGTACAGATCAACCGTTTTTGTGCTTCCGGTCTGGAAGCAGTGAATTTGGCTGCACAGAAAGTGGCTTCCGGTTGGGAAGACCTGGTCATCTCCGGTGGTGTTGAGTCCATGTCCCGTGTTCCCATGGGATCTGACGGTGGTGCCTGGGCGATGGATCCGCAAACCAACCTGATGACGGATTTCGTAACGCAGGGTATTTCTGCTGACCTGATTGCGACTATTGAAGGTTTCAGTCGCGAAGACGTAGACAATTTTGCCTATGAATCGCAAATGAAAGCGGCGGCGGCGCAGCAAGCCGGTCACTTTGATAAGTCGGTCGTACCGGTAAAGGATATGAATGGTTTGACCATTCTGGCCCAAGACGACTATCTGCGCCCTGACACCACCAAAGAAGGTCTCAACAAGCTGAACCCTTCCTTCGCCATGATGGGGGAGATGGGTTTTGATGCAGTGGCGCTGCAGAAATACCACATGGTTGAACGCATCAATCATATCCATACCCCCGGTAACTCTTCCGGTATCGTAGATGGCGCCTCGCTGGTGTTGATTGGCTCCAAAGCCAAGGGTGAAGAGCTGGGCCTTACGCCCCGCGGCCGTATTGTGGCCACCGCCATCACCAGTACCGATCCTACCATTATGCTGACCGGTCCGGGCCCAGCTGCGGATAAGGCATTGGCCAAAGCAGGCCTGACTTATGATGACATCGATCTGTTTGAAGTGAACGAAGCCTTTGCTTCTGTTGTTATGCGCTTCATGAAAGATACCGGCGTTCCTGCTGAGAAAGTGAACGTCAACGGTGGCTCTATTGCCATGGGCCACCCGCTGGGTGCCACCGGCGGCATGATTCTGGGTACCGTTCTGGATGAACTGGAGCGTCGTAATCTGAAACGCGGTCTGTGTACTCTGTGCGTGGGTGCAGGCATGGGTATCGCAACCATCATCGAGCGCGTGTAAGGGCCGGGAGAAAGACAATGAGTGAAGCTATTCGTTACGAAAAAGACAGTGATAACATCGTTGTATTGACGATGGACGCACCAGGCCAATCCGCCAACACCATGAACGAGACCTATAAAACGTCCATGGATGAGTGCATTGATCGCCTGGAGAAAGAAGAAAACCTGGCCGGTGTAGTGTTGACTTCCGCCAAGAAGACCTTCTTCGCCGGTGGTGACTTGAATGAGTTGGTAAAAGCGACCCCTGAGGTGGCTCAGGAATTCATGGACGGTGTGACTGCCATCAAGGCACAACTGCGTCGTCTGGAAATGATCAAGGCCCCAGTGGTGGCCGCTATTAATGGTGCGGCATTGGGCGGCGGTTATGAGATCTGCCTGGCCTGTAACCACCGCATCGCCATCAACGATCGCAAGACCAAAATCGGTTTGCCGGAAGTGACCCTGGGTCTGCTGCCCGGTGGTGGTGGCGTAGTACGCCTGACGCGCCTGCTGGGCTTTGAAGCTGCGGCACCGTTCCTGATGGAAGGCAAGCAGGTGAATCCTGAGCAGGCACTGAAAGCCGGCCTGATTCACGAACTGGCGGATAACGCCGAAGACATGCTGGCCAAGGCGAAAGCCTTCTGTAAAGCCAACCCTAACGTGCAACAGCCTTGGGACACCAAAGGTTACAAGGTTCCCGGCGGCACACCTTCCCATCCTGGACTGGCCATGAAGTTACCCATTGTGCCGGCCATGTTGAAAAACAAAACCAAGGGTTGTTACCCAGCACCGGAAGCGATTCTGAGTGCGGCGGTTGAGTCCTTGCAGGTGGATGTGGATACGGCGTTCAAGATAGAAGGTCGTTACTTTACCAGCCTGGCCATCGGCAAGGTTTCCACCAATATGATCAAGGCGTTCTTCTTCCAGCTGCAGCAAATCGGCAAGGGCAGTAGCCGCCCCAAAGGGTTTGAGCACCACACTACTAAGAAAGTGGGCATCCTGGGCGCCGGTATGATGGGGGCGGGTATCGCTTACTCTTCTGCTATGTCCGGTATCGAAGTGGTATTGAAAGATATTTCTGACGAGAACGCGCAGAAAGGCAAAGACTACAGCAAGAAACTGCTGGATAAGGCGATCTCCCGCGGCAAGATGACTCAGGAAAAGGCCGATGGCATCCTGAGCCTGATCAAACCCACCGCCAATGCTGAAGATCTGCAGGGCTGTGACCTGGTGATCGAAGCCGTATTCGAGAAGACTGAACTTAAAGCAGCGGTAACCCAGGAAGCGGAAGCACAGATGTTGGAAACCGGGGTGATGGCCTCCAATACGTCCAGTCTGCCCATTACCGGGCTGGCGCAAGCCTCTTGCCGTCCTGCCAACTTTATCGGTCTGCACTTCTTCTCACCAGTGGACAAGATGCCCCTGGTTGAGATCATCTGCGGTAAAGAAACCTCCGATGAAACCCTGGCCAAGGCCCTCGATTATGTGTTGCAGATTCGCAAGACCCCCATCGTGGTCAATGACGCCCGCGGCTTCTTTACTACCCGCGTAATCGGCACCTACGTGAACGAAGGTCTGGGCATGCTGGCGGAAGGCTTGAATGCGGCGTCCATCGAAATGGCGGCCGCCACAGCTGGTTTCCCCGTTGGCACCCTGGCCATCAGTGACGAGCTGAACCTGCAGACCATGCGCAACATCCGCCTGGCCACTGAAGCGGCTCTGCAAGCAGAAGGCAAAAAACTGGAGAAGGGTGCGTCCGATTCCGTGATCGACCGCATGATCGACGAGTTTGATCGTGCTGGTAAGTTGGCCGGTAAGGGCTTCTATGACTACCCACAAGGTGGTAAGAAAACACTCTGGCCCGGCCTGAAAGAGGCCTTTGGTGCTGGTAGCAAAGAGATTCCCTTCGAGGACATGAAAGAACGCTTCTTGTTCGTTCAGTCACTGGAAACTGTACGCTGTATGGAAGAAGGTGTGATCGAGAAAGTGGCGGATGCCAACATCGGTTCCATTATGGGGATCGGATTCCCGGCGTGGACCGGTGGTGTTGTGCAATACATTAATCAGTATGGCTTGCGGGAGTTCGTAGCCCGGGCGGAAGAGTTGGCCAAGCACTATGGTGAGCGTTTTACACCACCGGCGCTACTGATTGAGAAAGCAGAAAAAGGCGAACAATTCGAGTAATTGTCAGCGTTCGGAAAACCCCGCCATCGACATTCGATGGCGGGGTTTTTTATGTCTGCCGGTGGCCCTTGCCCAAGGCAGATTTACCATTCAGGGGCACTTGTATTACAGGTTAATCAGAATTCCGAGGCTAATCAGGTTGATGTCCTCATCAATGGCGCTGTATTCCAACTCGGTGCGAAACCGATTCCCCAGCAAGGCACCCAATCCCAGGCCGTAGGCCAGGCCACCGCTTTCTTCCGACAGGGTATTGACACAGAATCTGCCGGAACACTGAATATCAATCGCATCAAGCCAATGGATGCTGATGCCTGCTTTCAATTTAAGGTAGATGGTACCCGGGGTTCGGTAAGCGCCGAATACCGCCAGGTTCTGTGCCTGAAGTTTTCCGCTGTCGATGGTGCCGTTGCTGCCGGTGAAGTCGGCCTTACCGCTGTTGCCGTACTCGAATTCCATGCTCACCTGCTGCGACATAAGCATTCCGCCTGTTACGCCATAGCCAGTGCTATCGTCGGCGGAGACTGCGTTGTCCGGATCGAAAGAATAGCTGGCGTAACGGGCCCCCAGGTAGAACCGGCTGTTTTCAGCCTGCGCATTTAGCGGGGCGAGGAGGGTGGGTGCGGCCCCGAATAGCACCGCACTGATGAATATCGAACGACGTGATAACTGCATGGGTTTGATCCGTACGGAGAGACAATCTGGGGTGCGCATTTTAGCGCAAACATCGGGGCAGTTCAGTCAGCATCTGCAAGAGGCGCTATACTTGTTAAAAAAGAGGTACTTATGGTTCGTCAATTTTGCAAATACCACCCCTTGGAACCTGCTCTTTGGTATAGCCCGGCGCGTCATGTGGCATATTGTGAGCGCTGTGTTGACAGTGGAGAGACGCTGGGCGGCCTGGGGCAGGCGCGATGCTTTGTCAGTGGTGAAGAGCTGGAATATCTGGGCAGCGCGAATACTGCTCAGCCATTCTGGGATCGCCTGGGGGAGTTTTTTCGTTATCCGCTGAAGCAGGACAGCCTGGTGGTAATCGGCGTGTTTGCGGTGTTGAGCTGGGCCCTGCTGGGTTTGTTGGACATCACCTCCTTACCGTTTTTGTTGATTGCCGGCCTGTTATTGTTGGCCTGCATTACCCGATACGGTTTTCTGATCATCGAATACAGCGCTGAAGGGCGGTTCCAACCTCCCACCCTGAAAGAAACCTTTGCAGAATCCGGCTTCTCTGTGTTGGTACAGCAGATCGTAGTACAACTGGTGTTCGCCGGGTTTACTGTTCTGGTGGCGTTCCTGAACAGCGAATTTTTTAATGTGCTGGCCAATGCGGTGGTGATTTTTATCCTGCCCGCCAGCATGATGATCCTGGCTACCGAGAAGACCATTGCTGCGGCCATTTCTCCCACTTCCATCGCCCACTTGATTCGCAGTGTGGGTTGGTCTTATTTGCTGCTGTATGCCTTCCTGTTTCTGCTGTTGGGGGCTGAATCCGCCTTGTTTGAAGTGTTCGCAGCGGAGATAGCCGCCCAGTTTTTCGTGCCCGTATTTGTTGCCGTGACCCTGTATTTTCTAATGGTGGGGTATCACCTGATGGGGTATGTGCTGTTTCAGTACCAAGCTGAAATCGGCTATGTGGCGGAGGATCAACAGGCCCGGGATCGCCGCCGGCGCACCATTGATCCGGTCGATGCCAAGGCAGAAATTCTGGTGAAGGAGGGGCGTTACCAACAAGCCGCAGATACGCTGACCAAGCATCTGCTGGCGAACCCGAACAGTGTGCGCCATCACGAGAAGCTGTCGCGGTTGTTGTTGGCAATGCACGATCACCAGCAGGCGCTGGCCCATGGCCAGCGTTTTATGACTCTGCTCAATGAGTTGGGTGATGATTCCAGGCTGTATTTTCTATTCGGCAGTTATGAGGCTCTGGACCCGGAATTCAGGCCGGAGGAACCCGATGTGCTGTTGAACCTGGCCCATCAGTTCTATAGCCGGGGCAAGTTCCAGCAAGTATGCCGTTTGATGGCCAATTTACATAAAGCAGCCCCTCATTATGAGCGCATAGCCGAAGCCTATCTGTTGATGGCTCGAGCCTTGGTCGATGGCTTTAATCAGTTGCCCAAGGCAGCGCAATATCTGAGATTTATTCAGGCAAAGTATCCCCAATTCAACCAGTTGGATGAGGTGGATCAACTGCTGAAACAGTGCGAGGCTTGAAATTCGGTTACTTGACTACCATATAGGGAAGAATATCGACTCATACCGGAGGCCCCATGGCCGGTTCAGATTCCCCCTTGGATGCCCCGTCACAGCAGGATCGGATCGATCCCGACAGCCCGTTTATTCATGCCACTGAATTCTGGCATGAGCTGGATGACGGCAGAATACAATGTGATGTTTGCCCCCGCGAATGCAAGCTCAGGGTGGGGCAGCGAGGGTTGTGTTTTGTGCGTGCCAATCTGGATAATGCCATTGTTTCCACAACCTATGGCCGTTCCAGTGGTTTTTGTGTTGACCCCATTGAGAAGAAACCGCTGAATCATTTCTTTCCCGGATCTTCGGTATTGTCTTTCGGCACTGCGGGATGCAATCTTTCCTGTAAGTTCTGCCAGAACTGGGATATCTCCAAATCCCGACAGGTGGATACGCTGGCCAGTAAGGCAACGCCGGAGATGATCGCCGGTGCTGCGGCCCAGGCGGGTTGTACCAGCGTCGCATATACCTATAACGATCCGGTGATATTTCAGGAGTACGCCATTGATGTGGCCCAGGCCTGCCGGGAACAGGGGCTGAAGTCGGTGGCGGTCTCCGCCGGCTACCATAATGCCGCCGCCCGGGCTCAGTTCTATCGGTATATGGATGCCGCCAATATTGATTTGAAATCGTTTGATGAAAAATTTTACTGGAAATTGACGGGCGCGCACCTGGCCCCCGTGCTGGATACCCTGCAGCACATCTACCATGACACCACGGCCTGGCTGGAGATCACCACCCTGTTGATTCCGGGCCATAATGATTCCAATGCAGAACTTGAGTTGTTGAGTCGCTGGGTGCTGGAGAAGCTCGGTCCGGAGGTGCCTTTGCATTTTTCCGCGTTTCATCCCGATTACAAAATGATGACGGTGCCGGCCACCTCCCGTGACACGCTGATCAACGCCCGTGAAATAGCTTTACAGCAGGGCTTGCAGAATGTCTATACGGGCAACGTTCATCATCGGGCAGGCGATACCACTTACTGCCCGGGGTGCGGTGCAGCAGTGATTGAGCGGGATTGGTATGAGCTGACCGGGTGGCATTTGAATAGCAGCGGCGGCTGCCTGACCTGCGGGACTAAAATTGCGGGGCATTTTGACGCGAGCCATGGTCACTGGGGGCGAAAACGGGCTGCGGTGCGCTTCAGCGAGTAATCTGGAAGCTTTGCTCGGCAGGTAGCAGTGCGACGGTGCGCTTTTCCATATGGGACACCTGAGCCTGTTGAGGCCCCTGTTTAGCCCACGCCAGCAATTGCGCCAGTTTATCCTCCGGGCCCTGGGCCTCAAATTCAACCTGGCCGTTAGGTAGGTTGCGTACCCAGCCGGTAAGTCCCAGCGCTAAAGCCTGTTCCCGGGTGGAAGCCCTAAAATAAACACCTTGCACGCGGCCTTCCACCATCACATTGATTCTCGATTCGGTCATCGGGTTGTCCTCAGAGTCTGCGGCTATTTCTGATGTTCAATATATTGTACAGTGCAGTTTAAAATCTGGCAGTCATTGAAGTACATATCAAGGGGCCTTTATGCGGGTTACCCAAACAAGGAAATTCCATTAATGAAAACTATTTTAATCACAGGCGCCGGATCCGGTATAGGCCGTGCGGTTGCCACTATTATGTATGAAAACGGATGGCATCTGGGTCTACTGGATATCAATCGTGAGCCGCTGATGGAACTGGCCAGCAATTGGGATCAAAGCCGCTATGCCATTGAAGTGGCGGATGTGAGCAACGCTGATATGGTTTCCACCGCTATCAGTAATTATGCAAAGCAGGTACAGCAACTGCATGTGTTGTTCAACTGTGCCGGCGTATTGGAAATCGGGGATTTTGAGGCAATCGATCTGCACCGCCACCACCAGATCCTGGACATCAATAACCGGGGGTTGCTGAATTGTTGTTACTACGCGTTTCCTTACCTGCGGGACACCGTTGGCGCGCGGGTGATCAACATGTCCTCAGCCTCTTCCCTGTTCGGTGTGCCCGGGTTTGCCAGCTATTCCGCGTCCAAATTTTGGGTGAAAGGGTTTACAGAATCGTTGAACGTTGAATGGTCCCGCCACGACATTACGGTAATGGACATTGAACCGCCTTTTGTCAGAACGCCCATGCTGGAGGGTAAGGAAAGCCAGATTATTAAACGCCTGGGGGTAAAGCTGGATGCTAACGACATTGCCCTGCAGGTGTTTGAGGCGGTTACGGATCGCAGCCTGCATCGGCCGGTGGGGCTGGAGTACAAAGTACTGCGTACCGCCCGAAAGCTGTTGCCGGATGGGGCAACCCGTAACCTGATGAAGTTCCTGTCCGGTTATTAGGGGGCTCCTGCGGGTTGCTCAGAGCACCCGCACACCGGGTGCTCTGATTCCGGTAAATTCACTGATCGATAAAAAAATCCGGTATCAACTGATTGATCTCCAGGGAGGTGTCCAACTGATAGTGGCGCAGATCAGTCACCCCGGCCTCCGCCATCACCTCATCATCAATAAAGAAGTTACCGGAGCACTCCGCGCTGGAACGTTTGAAAATTTCATAGGCGGCGTCCGCCATGATGGTGGGCAGGCGGGAAAGCTTGACGGTGGCGTCGCCACCCAGATGATTCTGCACCGCAGCGGTAGCGATAGCCGTACGTGGCCACAGGGCATTGAAGGCAATCTGATCGCGACTGAATTCTTCCGCCATACCTAATACACAAAAACTCATGCCGAATTTGGCCATGCTATAGGCAAGGTGGGGGGCAAACCAGCGGGGATTGGTACTAAGGGGTGGCGCAAGATTGAGCACGTGTGGATTTTCTGCATTTTTTAGGTGCGGCACTGCCAGTTTTGAACACAGAAAAGTGCCCCGAAAATTGATCTGATGCATCAAATCGAAGCGCTTCATTTCCACTGCCAGGGTGTTTGAGAGGTTAATTGCACTGGCATTATTCACCAGAATGTCGATACCTCCAAAGGTATCCACCGCTCTCTGGATTGCTTCGGCCACCTGGTCTTCTTCCCGTACGTCCACCACCAGAGGCAGTGCCTTGCCACCGGCGGCCTCGATCTCTTCGGCGGCGGTATAGATGGTGCCATCCAGCTTGGGGTGGGGTTCGGCGGTTTTCGCGGCCACCACGATGTTGGCCCCGTCACGCGCGGCTTTCAGGGCGATTTCCTTGCCGATACCTCGGCTGGCCCCAGTGATAAAAAGTGTTTTGTTGGCCAGGTTTTCAAGTGCTTTGGACATGGTTTGTTTCCCTCTGGATTGAGCTTCATAAGGTCTACTATAAACCAGATTCCAGGTTCGATATTGAGGTTGCGTGACAGGGTGAACAATCTGTCAATTACGGCCGGCATAAGTTGGTGCAAAATCGTGCGCCAAAATTGGGCGACGTTTCTGGCCCGACATTTGCTATTTGGTGGCTGTATTGTTGCAAAGTGATGACAGTCACTTTGGTGCAGTGTGGTATTTGAGTAAAACCGCGCAGGCCAATGGAAACCGACTCTCGTTTTTCAGCGCGGTTCGTTATTTGTGGGGGCACAAGGCAATACGTTGTGTGAATTTGAATTGTTTTTTGACTGTACTGTGATTATCTCTAAGGAGTACCACCATGGCTAACACCAAACCAATGGCTAAAGCCGTTGCTATCAGCTCGCTGTTGAGTGCAATGGGTATTGCGGTTCCATACAATGCGATGGCCGCCGATACCCTCGAAGGCGCTTTGAAAGAAAGCACTGCTAAACTGAGTCTGCGTCCGCGCTATGAGAAGGTTGAAGCCGAGGCATTAGCCACCGGTACTGAATCCAGCTCTGAAGCCGCCACCCTGAAAACTCGTCTGACCTTTACCACCGGGAGCTTTTATGACGTTTCCGCGGTGCTGGAGTTCGATGATGTTACCTCACTGAAAAGCGTGGATTATAACGATGGAGCCGGCAATGGTGGAGACAATCCAGCGATTGTGGATCCGGAAGGCACAGAGGTTAATCAGGCTTACTTGTCGTTCAAAGGGCTTTCCGACACGGATTTCAAATGGGGGCGTCAGCGTATCCTGTTGGACAATCAACGATTCGTTGGTGGTGTTGGATGGCGCCAAAACGAGCAAACCTATGACGCGTTTTCCGTCGGTAACACCAGCATCCCTGGTTTGACCGCGTTTTATGCGAATATTTCGAACGTGAACCGTATTTTCGGAGAACAGGCAACAGAAGATAAGGTCCCCGTTAGCAACTTGGGAGACCATTCTCATGAAACCAATCTGGTTAACGTGGGCTATGAATTTAAAGGAATTGGTAAGCTTAGCGGGTACTATTACGACATAGATAATGAAGATGGCGTGGTGTTGTCCAACCGGACGATGGGGCTGCGTTTTGCCGGTGCTACTGATCTGGATGCCATTAAGGTTGCCTATGAACTGGAATGGGCTGATCAAGAGGATACTGGAGATGCGCCGGTAGATTATTCGGCAGATTATACTCTGATCAGTGTTATGGGTACCATGAGCGGCTTTTCATTGGGCATCGCCCAGGAAGTTCTAGGGGGCGATACTGGCGCTGAAACGATTGCAACCGGTGCTGATGCCCAGAAAGGTTTCACCACCTCGCTGGCAACCCTGCACAAATTCCAGGGCTGGGCCGACGTATTTTTGGCCACACCGGGCACGGGGATCGAAGATATGTACGTTACCTTTAAGGCTGGATTGCCCATGGGAATGACGTTCATTGCGGTTTATCACGACTTTGAAAGCTCAGAAGACGTTGCCGACGGCTCCTCCTCCGATTTCGGTTCTGAAATCGATGTGGCGTTGACCAAGAAGTTCAGCAACGGTGCGACCCTGCAGTTGAAGTATGCTGACTTCAGTGGTGAGGAAGACGCTGCCTATGATAAGGCTACCAGTGATGTATCCAAACTGTGGTTCACCGCCACTTACGCCATCTAAGCCTGTGCTGAACAGTTAGCAGCAATCGAAAGGTACCCTTAGGAGAGTGAAGGTACACTTAGTAAAAAGGTACTCTCAGTAATAAGGTACTCTCAGGGATTTGAGGTCCGGGCGCCGCTTTGCGGCGCCTTTTTTATGGGGTTGAATATCAGTTGGGGTCAGCCTGGGTTCAGTTCAGCAGTTTTTTACGGAATTCACTGGGGGTTTGTCCGGTCCAGTTGCGGAAACAGCGGGCAAAATTAGCCGGATCACCGAAACCAAGCAGCTCTGAAATTCGTTGAATACGATAGCGCGGGTCGCCCAGTAGTTGCAGGGCATCGTGACGTCGGGATTCATCCAGTAATTGCTTGAACCCGGTTCCTTCCTTGCTCAGCTGGCGGCGCAGGGTTCTGACCGAGACGCACAGCGCATCCGCCAGCTGTTCGAAGCTGGGGTATCCTGTTTCACTGGGTACCAGCAGCGCTTTCACCTGTTGGCTAACCGGATGGCTGGTTATGCGATCCAGCGTTTGGGCATCCCGTTCACATAATTCGATAGCCATTTTTTTGTGCAGGATATTGGCCATGGGAAGTGGCTGGTGCAGCAACTGGATAGGTATGCGAAACTGATTTGCTGTCTGGTTGTAGCGGATGACACCATAGCGCTGTTCCGCCCGGTTGAGCTGCGATGGCTCACTAAAGTAATGTTGTGGGTAGGCCAGCAGAATTTCACTTCCTTCCAAGCGCTCACCACACAGCACTTCGAAGCAGCGTTTCCAGCTGGTAAGTGAAGCTTCAATCCAGAGCCTGCGCAGCGGTTCCATAAGCCATGGGTTGATATCAAGGGTTGCGGTGCAGTAGCGAGAGTCACTTGTAATGGTGACACTGCTTACCGACATGTTGATCAGTTTCCAGTAACGACTCATGATGTTCAGACAATCGTCCAGCGTGTCGCTGCACAGCATAGCGAATCCCAGGCTGCCGTAAGCCGTGGGTGACAGGCGCTGACCGATTTCCAATGCCAGTGGCTGGGCGGGAAAGCATTCGTGTAATTTCAGTATGACGGCCAGCAGGTTGTTGAGCGGGATGTGTACCTGGCCATCCTCCAAATTAATGTCGAAGGCAGCCAGCAGTTGTTCCTTGTCGATTCCCCAGGCGCATCCGACCTCCAGTGTGGTGGTGAGGTAAGGCATGGGCACGGGCTGTTTGAGCCAGCTATCAGGCTGCAGGGGTGATTCCATTTGCAATACTCCTGACCGATTGGCACCAGAGTTTGGCCGCCACATCGGTATTCCACTTATTGTTCTGTTTTTATGATGGATCATTCATGACAATAATGAATGGTGTGTGGAATGAAAAGATTTTTTAGTACCGCTTTGCTGGCTATCAGTCTGGTTTTAAGTGGGTGTGGATCGGAAAGCGAAACCATTGTTGATGGCGTGCTGGAATCTGAAAGCCTGTTTTTTACGGCGGATGGCCGGCTGTTTGTTTCCGGTGGCAATGGCGTGTATGAAATTATTCAAAACGGTGTGGGGGATTACATCAAGCTGGATATGTTCCATGAAAATTGCCTGGTGGAAGGGATAATCCAACGTTACGATTATCTTTATGCCGTCTGTTCAAAACTGAAGCCTGCTGAATTTGCGGATTCCTACCTGTTGGCGGCAAGAATCAGCGAGCGTGCACCGGTACCGGCTGATATTCGAGAGGATGAAGTGCACCCTTTCATGACGCTGGGTGTCATCAGCCCTCTGGCGCAGCTGGGTATACCCAATGGCATGGAAGTGGATGAGTTTGGAAATATTTATATTGCGGATTCAGGCAAGCACGATATTGTCCAGGTGCAGTTTTCTGATCCCACAACGGTGTCACTCATCAGTTTGTGGGCAGAGGATATTGCCTTTGCGGTGAATGGTCTGGAGTGGATAGGGGATCAACTTTATTACACCGGTATCAAATCCGGTACAGTAAATTCCGTACTTGGGCGCATTCAGCGCAATACCGATGGTTCCGCCGGCGCCGTTGACGTTCTCTATCAGAGAAGCGGTACGGTGTTGGATGACCTGGCAGCGTATAAAGATGGGGTGATCGTTACCGATTATCTAAAAGGAAGCCTGTTGTTCTGGAAGCAGGGCCAGGTTGTGGCAGAGACACCTGCCGATACGTTTTTTGCCCCAACGGCCGTGGCACCGGCACAGCCGCCCATGTTTGACAGTCGTGCGCTGGTGGTGACCGAGAAAGGGTTGATTTTTGATGACAATCCTAATTGGGGTAACAAAGTAGGCTTGTACTATCCGGACTTCTAACGCACCCCGTGAGAGCGATGCCGATGGTTGATCGGCATCGCTCAACTGAGCTCAGGTTGGAATCGATACCTGACTCGGTTATCTTCCTTTGCTTTAGTTACATTCCTCGGGCTCAGTTATCTTCCATGGTCGCCAGTACGCGATATTCGTCAGCCAGATCCTCAGGGCTGTGGATATCGATTGCAAGATCGTTCACCAGGCCATCCTTGAGGCTGTAGATCCAGCCGTGCACGGTCAGATCCTGACCCTTGGCCCAGGCATCCTGAACGACGTGGGAGTGGGCCACATTCTTGACCTGCTGCATCACATTCAGCTCACACAGAACGTTGTGACGCTCTTCTTCTGACTGCAGTGCATCCATACGGTGTTTGTTGCGATGGTAGATGTTTCTGATGCTGTATAGCCAGTTGTCGATGAGGCCGTGTGATGTGTTGTCGATGGATGCTTTCACCCCGCCGCAACCGTAATGACCACAGACGATGATGTGCTTGACCTTCAATACTTTTACCGAAAACTCGATAACCGACATGCAGTTGAAATCGGTGTGCACCACCAGGTTGGCGATATTGCGGTGAACGAAGATTTCACCGGGCAACAGGCCAACTATTTCGTTGGCGGGCACCCGGCTGTCGGAACAGCCGATCCACAGGTATTCGGGAGATTGAGCTTCGGACAGACGCTTGAAAAAGTCTGGATCTTCTTTGGTAATGCCCTCTGCCCATTTGATGTTGTTATCGATCAATGATTGTAGTTTATGCATTTTTCCAGCCCGGTTTTTATAACGTTAGCGGGAATAATAAGGATCAGCGGGGTGGCTGTCGATCCTTAAAACGTAGCAAAGTTTGTCCAATTATTTCCCGAACACCACTTGGTATACATCATCATAGTGATCGGCGAAATGCACGGTGATGCCTTTGCGAATATAGTCCGGCAGCTCGTCGTAATCCCGCTGATTGGCCTGTGGCAGAATTAACTCCTTGATTTTCTGGCGACGGGCTGCGATCACCTTCTCCCGAATCCCCCCTACTGCCAGTACCTGGCCGGTGAGGGTGATTTCCCCGGTCATGGCGATGGGGCGCCGGGGTTTGGTGTTGCAGGCCAGAGAAATCAGTGCGGTGGTCATGGTGACGCCGGCACTGGGGCCGTCTTTGGGGGTGGCCCCTTCCGGTACGTGCAGGTGCAGGAAGGCTTTCTCGAAGAATTCCGGGGAGCCGCCGTACTGGTCAATATGGGATGCCGCATAACTGTAGGCCAGTTCTGCGGATTCTTTCATCACATCGCCCAGTTGGCCGGTCATTTTCATGCCGGCGTTGCGGTGGTGGACTGCGGTGGCCTCGATGGGCAGGGTGGCACCACCCAATGAGGTCCACGCCAGGCCGGTTACCACACCCACACCACGAATGGGGGTTTCATCGCGGAAGATGGGCGGCCCCAGGTAATCTTCCAGATTGGCTGGTGTGATGCTGATTTTGGTCTTGGGTGCCTTCAACAGCTGGACCACAGACTTGCGCACAATTTTATTAAGGGTTTTCTCCAGATTGCGGACTCCGGCTTCGCGGGCGTACCCTTCAATGATATTGCGCAGTGCAGGCTTGGATACGCGCAGCAGCGATTTTTTCACACCGGCACGGGCCAGGCATTTTGGCCACAAATGGTTTTGGGCGATGGCGAGTTTTTCTTCCGTGATGTAGCCGGAGAGGCGAATCATATCCATGCGATCGAGCAAAGGGCTGGGTATGCTGTCCAGTTGATTGGCGGTACAGACGAACAGCACGTTGGACAGATCCAGCCGCAGATCCAGATAATGATCCAGAAACTCCCGGTTTTGCTCCGGGTCCAGCACTTCCAGGAGAGCCGATGCCGGGTCGCCCTGATAGGAGGCACCGATTTTGTCAATTTCGTCCAGCATAATGACCGGGTTGCTGACCTCCACATCTTTCAGGGCCTGAACCAGTTTGCCGGGCATGGCGCCGATGTAGGTGCGGCGATGGCCTTTGATTTCCGCTTCATCCCGCATGCCACCCAGGCTGAACCGATAGAACTTGCGGCCCAGTGCTTCGGCAATGGATTTTCCAATGGATGTTTTACCCACCCCCGGTGGCCCCACCAGCAACAGGATGGAGCCGCTGATCTGGCCTTTGTAGGTGCCCACCGCGAGAAATTCCAGGATGCGGTCTTTAACGTCATTAAGGCCGTCGTGGTGTTTATCCAGCGTGGTGCGTGCGTGGTCAATATCCAGCATGTCCTCGGAGGTAACGCCCCAGGGGACAGAGGTGGCCCAATCCAGATAGTTGCGGGTCACGGCATATTCCGGCGACCCGATCTCCAGCATGGAGAGCTTGTGCAGCTCATCTTCGATTTTTTTCATGGCCGCTTCGGGCACGGTGCATTTTTCCAGGCGGGCCCGAAATTCATCGACATCGCTTTCTTTATCATCCTTGGCGATGCCAAGCTCTTTCTGGATAACCTTTAATTGCTCCCGCAGAAAGAAATTGCGCTGGTGTTCCTCTAATTTGGCATTCACCTGGCGATTGATTTGCAGGTGCAGGCGGGCCACTTCCAGCTCTTTTTTCAGCAACAGCAACACTTTTTCCATCCGTTTCAACAACGGCACTGCGTCCAGCACCTCTTGCAGATCTTCCGGTTCCGCGGTGGTGAGGCCCGCTGCAAAGTCGGTGAGGGGAGAGGCGTCGTTGGGGCTGAAACGGTCCAGATAATCCCGCAATTCCTCAGTATACAGCGGGTTGATGGACACCAGTTCCTTGATGGAATCAATAATGGCGATGCCATAGGCCTTCACTTCCTGGGCGTCTTCCTCCCGTGGATAGGGGTAGGTGACACCGGCGAGCAGGGGTGGGGATTTTTGCAGCCATTGATGTACCCAGGTGCGGCGGATGCCCTGGGCGATAAACTGGATTTTGCCCTCATCGCGCACCACGTTATGGATGCGCACCACGCAGCCCATGCGCTCGAACCGGTCAGTGAGCAGCACACCGTCGTCGGGCTCCGGGGCATAGCACAGAGCCAGGCAGCGATGGGGGGTTTTGGCTACCCGTTCGATGGTGGTGGCCCAGGGTTCTTCATCCACCACAATGGGTTGTACCTGGGCGGGAAAGAAGGGTTTATTGGAGATGGGGATGACGTACAGACGTTCCGGCAGTGATGAGTCGGGCAAGGCCAGTCCGCGTTCCAGCTGCTCTTCGGTTACTTCAATGATATCCGCGCTGTCATGATCGTCTATTGCCACGAGGGTTCCACCAATTATTTGATTACAGAGAAAATTTTCTGTTTATATCGGTGCACAACAGGCAGATTTCAAGACAGGGCGGGCATTTATTTTAGGTGGCTGGATGCCCGCCGCGGCAAGTTGTCAGGCCGGTTACCGGATTAACGGATGGTGTCCAGTGTTTTGGACAGGGTTTCCAGATCTTTCATCTCCAGCGCACCGAGCCGGGCCAGCAGGCTGCGGTGCCTCTCCACACTGCTGCCACCCACCAACAAGCGGCTCATCTCCGGCGCTCCATGGCTTAGTTGCTCCAGCATCATGGGGGTTTTGGGATCGTCCATGGGGTAGCCCAGGCTGATGGCGATGGCACGGGCATCTTTGCATTCCGCGGTGAACAGGATCTCTTCGATGGGTACCGCTGCCCCCAGATAGATGACGTTCCAGCCTCCCTGGGCGGCGATCACCGCTGACATGGTGGCGCCCAATTCGTGCATCTGACCGGGCAGGGTGGCGACCACAATACGGGGGCCCTTGGGATCTGTGTTGGCCTCCAGCATATACCGGCCCAGAAAAGAGCGCACGTGGGCGCTGGAGAAGTGTTCCTGGCAGGTGCGCACCGCACCGCTGCGCCAGAGGTTGCCCACCTGATCCATCAGGGGCGAGATGAAGTTCATCATGAAACCAACCGAACCCAGGCTGACAAAGGCGTGATCCAGAATGCGCTCCAGCTTCAGAGGGTCCAGCTCTATAATGGCCGACACGGCGTCGTTGCGGCATTTTTCCACGTCCAGATCCGCCTCCGACAGGGGTCTGGCCAGGGGGCGCTGAAAGCCGCTGGAGCCCGCGATTTCCCTGAGCTCATCAGTGCTCAGGGCGGCAATGGCGCTGATACGGCGACCCTGTTCTGTAACGCGCCTAAGCAGATTAAGCCGCTCGATGTCGTCATCGGTGTAGAGGCGCTGATTGGATGGGGTTCGTTCCGGTGACACCACACTGTAGCGTCGTTCCCAGATTCGGATTACGTCCGGTGTCAGACCGGTTTTTTCTGCAACGGATTGTATCGTGTGCACTGCGTTTTCCCTCGAATTCTATGGCGCTATTGTAACCATTCAGAACAGGTTCACAATCTGCCGGGGCGGTCTGGTTTCATACTCGTAGAAAATATTGGCGACAATGGTGTCTTCCCCATTGATGCTCATGTTGGTTAAGCCGCTGTAATACAGCAATCGTGGCGCTTGCCCTTGGGCTGTGGGCAATTGGTAGGTGAGCAAAATCGGCTCCACCAACCAGCGCAGGACTGGGTTGGTGGGGGCAACCTTCAGCTCGATGGTGGTTTGGGTGCTGGTCAGCGGCTGCGCGTTAAAGCGGAACCAGTCCAGCCGGGCTGGATTCAGAAAGTTGAATTCTATCGTTTGCCCCGCCACCAGGCGCGGTAACTGATCCTTCAGAAAGGCGTCGAAACCGGCATCGGCCACCACCGGTTCCTCCACCGTAAGCACTTTTTCCTGCCAACGCTGATCAGCCTCACGATGCCGAACCCTGACCCTGCCTTCGCTTATCCAGTGCAGGGATTCTTCATACGCGGCGACTTTATTGTCGAAGGTGAATTCAGGGGCATAGGGGTGTGCTTCATAGTCCAGGGTTTTGGTGGCCAGTAATTCCTCGTTGGGCGACAGATAGCGAACCTGGCTTTGTTGCAAATGACCCTCGGCGTTATACACCTGATGATAGGATTCCACGTAGCGCAGATTTTCACGCCGGGCATCATAGGCATAGCCGAAAATGGTATCCGGTTGCGCAATCAGGCCATTGCACACCAGACAGCTCATGCCTATCAACATTGGTTTCAGCAGACTGTTTGGCATTATTCAGGTCCTCACCGGGTGCTCGCGGCCATTCACTATGACAGCCGCCCCAAAACCGGTTGTCCGCGATAAAGTGGTTTGGCAAACAGCATTTGCACATCACCTATCACGCGCTCTGCAAAGCCGCCCTCGCAGTAACAGAGGTAGTAATCCCACATGCGAATAAACTCTTCGTTGTACCCCAGATCGCGAATCTGCTCTATGTTGTTAAAGAAACGTTCCCGCCACAGGCGCAGCGTTCGGGCATAGTGCGGGGTGATGTCTTCCATGTGTTTGAGTTCCAGATTGCTGTGACGGCCGCTGACTTCGGTGAGGGCTTTGATGGATGGCAGGCAGGCCCCCGGAAAGATGTATCGCTGAATCCAGTCAATATCGTTTTTGGCTTTTTCATAGCGTTTGTCATCAATGGTGATGGCCTGAATCAGAGCCAGCCCGTCTTCCTTGAGCAGCCGCCCCAGGGCGCGAAAGTAATCAGGATAGTATTGATGACCTACGGCCTCGATCATTTCAATGGAGACCAGTTTGTCGTATTTCCCAGTGAGATTGCGGTAATCTTCCTGCAGCAGAGTCACCAAGTGACCAACGCCTTCCCGTTGAATGTGTTGGCGGGCGTATTCATACTGCTGTTGAGATATGGTGGTGGTGGTCACACGGCATCCGTACTTTTTCGCAGCGTAAGCGGCCATGCCCCCCCAACCGGTGCCGATTTCCAGAAGATGATCACCAGGTTGCAGATCCAGCTTTTCACAGATGCGCTTCAGTTTGTAGAGTGATCCTTCCTGCAATGACGAATCCGGGTTGGGAAAAATCGCCGACGAGTACATCATGGTGGGGTCGAGGAACAGTTGGAACAGATCATTGCCCAAATCGTAGTGTGCCGCGATGTTACGGCGCGAGCCTTTTTCGGTATTGCGATTCTTCAGGTGATAGGCAAGCTGGGCGGGTTTCGTCATCAGGGCAAATCCGGAGTCCACCCGCTCTACGGTTGCCAGGTTCAGGCTCATAAACCGGATCACCTTTGTGGTATCCGGAGAAAACCAGTCACCACTCATATAGGCCTCACCCGCGCCGATGCTGCCGCCCAACAACATGTCCACGTAGCAGCCGGGATCTTTGATGTGCAGTTCTGCATGGACCGCGTCTGGGTCAAGGCTGCCGGTAAACGTATGGGTACCTTCGCTATCGATGATAGAGAGGGTTCCATATTCAACCTGTTTGAAAAGGTTGAATATAAGGCTTCGGCAGAATTTTTTCATGCCTTTCACCGGAGCCGCTGTTGTCATCGTTGTAGTGTTCATAGTGTGTGATCCTCAGAAGGTTGGGGATGATCGTGAAACCGGGCGCCTTTGCTCCACAGCCTGAGCGCTTGCCAGTAGATGCTGAAAATGGTTTTGATGGTGACGGCGGGAAACCGCACCAGAATTTTATTTAAATTGAATGAAGTGGCTGCCTGACGATGCAGTTTTAATCCGGCGCTGAAAATCAGGGTGTCTTCCCTGAAGTTTGAAATATAGAGACTGAGATCCTGGTCTGGTGGCGATATTTTCCATTGATAGGTGCAGTCCATGCCCAGAAAGGGTGACACATGAAACGCTTTTTCGGTGGTGAAGTTCTGGGTGGTCGTGGTGCCTTCGGCAAAGGTCAGGACGTAGGTGTGGCGTTGATTCCAGGGTGTGTTGCTGACTTCCGCCACCACGTACTTCAATTGCTCATCATCATAGCAATAATAGAAGGTTGCAGGATTGAAACAGTAACCCAGGTAGCGTACGTGGCCCAGCATAAACACTTTCCCGTGAAATGCCTTGCCGGTTTTGGTTTCTATTTCTTTTTGAACCGCGTGCTTCAAACTCGGCGTTTCCGGATGCAGATAATCATCGCGATGGAAGCTGGCCCAGTTAAACCGTTCCATTGACCAAAACCGGGAACGCTGAAAAAAGTCTGCCAGCTCGTCCAGATCCAGGTACACCATAAACAGGGGATATTGAAACCCGTGGCGAACCTGATCGTTACGCCGGTGCGTTATGACGCCTTGATAGATTGCGCTGCGCATGGAGGTACCACGTTGTCGAAGTCTACGTTAAGGGACCGGGCGACCCGGATGGCACTGTTTACCCCGTCTTCATGGAAGCCGTTAAACCAATAGGCGCCACAGTAGAAGGTGTGTTGCTTGCCGTTGATCTCATGGAAGCGGTCCTGAGCCTGCATGCCTTCTAATGTGAAACCGGGGTGGCTGTAACGATAGCGGCGCAGGATTTTGCCGGGGTCAATCAGTTCATCCTGGTTAAGGCTCACACAGAATGTGGTGTCACTGTTGAAATTCTGCAGGATGTTCATGTTGTAGGTGACCGTGACAGGTTGTTCTGCCTGGCGGGGTATCATGTAATTCCAGGCGGCCCAGCCCCGCTGATTGCGTGGCAAAAGGCGGGTATCCGTGTGCAGCAGCACACTGTTGTCCTGGTAGGGAATCGCACCCAGAACCGTTTTTTCTACTACTGATGGCCGCTCCAGCATCGCCAGTGCCTGGTCGCTGTGGCAGGCGAAGACAACCGCGTCGAACTCGTGACAATCACCATAGGCATCGATCAGGGTTACGCCACGCTCGTGTCTTTGCACGGCATCAATGGTGTGGTTGATGTGTACCGAGCCGCTGAATCTTGCTTTCAGCGCATGAACGTAGCTGCGCGAACCGCCGCTGATCACGCGCCACTGTGGGCGGTTGTCAATGGACAGCAGCCCGTGGTGGTGGAAGAAGCGAACAAAGAACGCCGCTGGAAATGCCATCATGTCCGACTCTGACGCAGACCAGATGGCCGAGCCCATGGGAATGATGTAGTAACGGCAGAATTCCCTGGTGTAGCCGTTGGACTGCAGGTACTCACCCAGGGTGACACCGCAGTCCAGCAAACCATGTCGGTAGTCCTCTATGGCTTGTCTGTTGAAGCGCATGATGTCCTTGATCATGCGCCAGAAGCTCAGGTTGATCAGGTTGCGGCGTTGGCAGAACAGGCTGTTGAGGCTGGCCCCGTTGTACTCCAGCCCTGTTCGGTCGCAGCGCACGCTGAAACTCATTTCCGAGTCCTCGCTGGCGACACCCAGGTGGTCCATAAGACGGATGAAGTTGGGGTAGGTCCAATCGTTAAACACAATAAAGCCGGTATTTACCGGGAACACTTGCCCCTGTGCCTCTATGTCGACGGTGTTGGTGTGGCCGCCAAGGTAGTCTTGCTGTTCAAACAGCGTGACATTGTATTTTTGCTGCAACAGGTAGGTTGTGGTCAGGCCTGAAATGCCACTGCCGATCACGGCAATATTGCTATAGTTCATGTTGCATGTTCCTCGACAAACTGCTGGTAATGCGATGACGTATAAGGTGTGGTGTTTGTCGCAGGCAGCGCAGTATCCAGGTCAGGCCCTTGGGGAAATCAATGTTGTATTGGCCCCGGTTAAGGCCTTGGATAATGCGCTGGGCTGCGGCATCCGGTTGCATCAGAAAGGGCATGGGAAAATCATTTTGCCGGGTTAGCTCGGTATCGACGAAACCCGGATGGATGACGCTCAGGGAAAAACCTTCCGGTGTCAGATCAGCAGCCAGGGATTCCATGAACTGTGTGACCGCGGCTTTCGAGGCACTGTATGCTTCCGCTCGCGGCAAGCCCAGGTAGACTGAGCTGCTGCTCACTGCAACAATGTGAGGTGTTTCAGAGCGGCGCAGCAAATGCAGGCAGGATTCAATGGCATAGACGAAGCCCATGTAGTTGGTTTCGATCATGCGCAGGGCAATGCTGCTGTCGAAATGGCGTACGTCCAGGTATTCACAGTGGCCGGCGTTGGCCAGCAGCACATCCAGTTTTCCAAAAATCTGCTCGATGAACCCGCACACAGATGCCAGTTCAGCCGGTTTGGTTACATCAGCCTGTTTGATGACAATGGCCGGATATTCCCGCTTTAATTGTTCAAGTTTTTCCTGGGATCGGGAGGTGGCAATTACGGTGTTGGTTTTTGCCAGGCGAATGGCCAGCGCTTTACCGATACCGCTGGATGCCCCTGTGATCCAGATAACCTTGTTTTCCAGTAGTCTGTTCATGCTGTCTCCATTGCCTGGGCGGCCTTGAATGCTTGTTTCACGTGTTCAACCGAGCTTTTGTGATCCACAATGGGCAAGGGATAACCCACCAGCTGACGTTCCATGGGTGAGGGGTCGTGGATTTGTTTCGGCCCCAATTGCGCAAGCTCAGGTACCCAGGCTCTGATGAATTCACCCTGGGCATCAAAGCGCTGCGATTGCCGTATCGGATTAAAAACACGGAAATACGGTGCTGCATCGGCCCCTGTGGAGGCAGACCATTGCCAGCCGCCATTGTTGGCGGCGTAGTCGCAGTCGATCAGCCTGTTCATGAAATACGCCTCACCCAGCCGCCAATCAATAAACAGCTGTTTGGTCAGGAACATGGCCGTTACCATGCGCAGGCGATTGTGCATCCAGCCTGTCTGGTTCAGTTGTCGCATGCCTGCATCCACCAACGGAAAACCGGTTTGTCCGGATTGCCATTGCTGCAAAAGCGTCTGGTTTCTGGACCAGGGAATGGACTGGGTTTTGGGGTTAAAGGCCACACCTTTACTGAGCTCGGGATAATGGAACGAGAGGTGTTTGTAGAATTCTCGCCAGATCAATTCACTCATCCAGGTGAGCACACCCTGGTTGCCCGAATCCCATTCATAGTGGTTGGCGTAGAGGGCCTGGCGCAGGCAGCTGCGCAATGAAATGGCACCCACCGCAAGGTAGGGAGACAGCTGACTGGTGCAGTTCAAGGCCGGAAAGTCGCGGGTACTTTTGTAGCGCTCAATGGCCTGTAGGGTGAACTTATCCAAGCGCTGATGGGCCTGCTTGCTGCCCGCTATCCAATGGGCATTGGCTGCGGTTGGAGCCTGCCAGGACAAAATTTCCTCATCCGGTGTGGATTCCATACCGATGGCGCGGCGTGCGCCGGGAGCGGGCAGCGGGGCAAGGTTTGATTGTGCCGCCCGGTGTATCCAGGCGCGCTTGAACGGTGTAAAAACACGGTAGGGGGTGTCTTCACCGGTGAGTACGTCGGTCGGCGCCAGGATGGTTTGATCTTGGTGGAACCTGAGCTGTGTATGTTGCTGCAGAAGCGCCCGGGTTGCGTGTTGATCCCGTCGTGCTTCATTGAATTCCAGTTCACTGTTGGCGTGCACGGTGCGCACACCGTATTGTCGAACCAGCTTGCTCAGCACCTGGACGCTGTTATCGTAGTCGCTGCCCAGCAGTGCAACCAGGGGAATGTTGAGCCGGCTCAGGTCGTGCTTCAGGTGCACCAGTGTTTCCAGAGTGAAGCGCAACTTGGTGTCACCGACCTGATGTTTGCGCTGTTGTTCCGGGGTGTAGATATAAATGGCAATCACGGGATCGTCGCCGCTGCAGGCGGCGGCAAGAGCCGGATTGTCATCGATGCGCAGATCGTTGCGAAACCACACAGCCTGGGTCATTGGGTCTCTCCTAGTGGATGTGGCTGCGCAGCCCCAGCTCGTGGGGGTACGGGGCCAGGTAGAATTGCTGGAGAGCGTACTGGTTCTGTTCGACATCCCGCGCCAGGTGGTGCTTGAGCAGAGCAATGGGAACAATCAGTGGTATTACCCCTTTGCGGTAATCTTCGATGCTGGTGAGCAGTTCGTGCTTATCCTGCTGATCGAGTTTTTTCTTCAGATAGCCCATCAGGTGCTGGAGCACGTTACAATGGGTGCCGCGCTCAGGTGGTGTAGCCAGGGCCGTCATCAGTCCGGAAATGTACAACCGCGCTGTTTCCTGCAGTGTGTCTTTGTCCAGCTTGGCAATCAGCCGGCCCAGCTCCCGATAGGCCTTGTAGTTCCGTGACATCACCAGATATTTATGGCGGCTGTGAAATTGCACCAGGGCGTTGGCGGTCATACCCTGCTTGGTCAGTTGTTTCCAGCGATGCAGTGTGAACACCCGCATGATGAAGTTCTCGCGTAAACCGGCGTCGTTGAGCCGGCCCGATTCCTCTACCGGCAAGAGCGGCCTGTTCTCCATCAGTGACCGGCTGAACAGGCCGCGGGTTTTATGGACGGGGTTACCGTTGGGCAGGTACAGTTTGACGCCGTAGGCACCGCAACTGGGTGAGTTGGGGGTGGCAATAAAGCCGCAGATGTCCGGCTGTGCGGCAGCGTAGTCGTTGCCCCGGGCAATCAGTTTGGCACTGTAATCCCGTTCTGGGTCATCGGTTTCCACCGCCCGTACGTCACCGTCGTAGTCCACCAGGCGAATGGGCTTGCGGGGCACACTCATGCCGATTTCCACTTCCGGGCAGGTGGGAACAAACTCGAAGTATTCGCTCAGTACACCGGTACAGAAGCGGTTGTGTTTGTGATCACCGTTATAGCGGACGCTGTCACCCAGCAGGCAGCGGCTGATTCCTACAGGGATTTTTGCAAAGGCTTCTGTCATTGGTTTGTCCATTTAGTGTCTTAGACGAAACCAATTATAGGTAGTTTATGTGTCTTTTATCAAAGTATTGTCTATAAATTGTCTATCTGCTGGGCGAGAGCAGCTAAGTGATTGAAAGACAAAAAAAAGCCGGCGGAGCCGGCGATGGAATTTTGCGGGAAGAGCAATGTCAGGTTTTGTACAATGAACGGGCTTTGGATTACGCGAAATACATGTTTTCGAGGTATTCTTTCAGAGCGTTGAAGCTGGTGGCTTCCTCTGGGTGTGTGATTTCAAACAACAGCGTTGCGGATTCCTTGAGTGTCATATTGTGCCTCCAGGCAAGTCTGTATGGAATATCAGCGAAATGATTGATCGCAATATGTATACAGCAACGGCCGTGCCAGTCAGCTATGCTTGAAAGATAACGTAATGAATTAAAAGCAAAAAAGGCAGTATTTGGATACAGGCTGAGGCGGGCTATGGCCCGGCTCGCGGTGTATTTGAGGGCAGCCAGTTCAGTTTCAGTTCACAATGGGTGCATTAAGGTGTGCAGAATGTTGTTTGAGTTTTCCCCCTTCATGAAAGTAAAACACCACATTCTCGGTTTGGCTTTGATGGTGCTGTTCAGTGCAACGGCGTTCGGGCAAAGTAAAGCCGAGCATTGGCTGCTGGCGGAGGTCAGTTCTTCCGATGCGGCGCAGATTGTTATTAAGAAAACCGGCGGCAAGGTACTCAAGGTAACGGAAGAGGAAAGAAACGGGCGCGGGGTATACCGGGTCAAGGTGTTGTTGCCGGAAGGGCGGGTAAAGACCGTGTTCGTAAGCAAGGAAACCGGCGGGATTGGAGGCTAGATAACCGTGCGCGTATTGGTGGTAGAAGACGAGCAGCACCTACGGGAACAGTTGGTGACCGTGTTACAGAAAAAGGGCTACAGCGTTGATCAGGCCGGGGATGGGGAGGAAGGTCAGTACTATGGTCGGGAGTATCAATATGATGTTGCCATTGTTGATCTGGGCTTACCCAAACTCAGTGGTATTGAGTTGATTCGTGATCTGCGCAGCAGGAATATCAATTACCCCATTTTGATTCTCACCGCCCGCGGACATTGGCAGGATAAGGTGGATGGCCTGGAAGCCGGGGCGGATGATTATGTGGTGAAACCTTTCGAAGTGGAGGAGGTACTGGCGCGCCTGAATGCCCTGATCCGGCGTTCTGCCGGTCACGCCAAACCGGTGGTGTCGGTGGGCGGTATCGAGTTGGATACGGCCGCGCAGAAAGTGTCGTTGCAGGGCGCTCCGGTGGAACTCACCAGCTTTGAATACAAAGTATTGGAATATCTGATGCTGCGCCCGGGCGAAGTGGTTTCAAAAACAGTGTTGACCGAGCATATTTACGCCCAGGACTTTGACCGGGATAGCAATACCATTGAGGTGTTCATTGGCCGCTTGCGCAAAAAACTGGATCCCGACAATCAGCTGAAACCCATCGAAACCCTGCGAGGCCGTGGTTACCGTTTTGCACTGGAGGCATAAATCTTGTTGTCTCTGAGAGTCCGGTTTGTGCTGGCGGCAGCATTGATCCTGGCGCTTTTTTCCGTCAGTGCGGGCTGGATACTGCGGGAGTCTTTTCAAGCCAGTATCCTGGACCGTGCCCGTGAACAGTTGAAGCTGCAGATGTTTGGGCTGATTGCTACGGTCGATTATGAAGCCGGGCAACTGGTGATTCCTGATACGTTGGCGGATCCCCGGTTTAATCAACTGAACTCCGGGCTGCTCGCCACCATCCTGCATCAGGGTAAACCGGTATGGAAATCACGCTCGGTTTTGGTGGAAGTGTTTCCGGATCCTCCCTTATCTGAACCCGGGCAATGGATTTTTCGGCAGGTACAGGATCAGGCAGGTAAAAACTACTATCAACTTTCCATCAGCGTCTATTGGGAAGAGGATTCTGCCGCGACTCCTTATACCTTTGTGGTGCGTGAATGGGATCAGCCTTATGTTGCGCAAATCAAAAGTTTTGAAAATACGCTCTGGGTTTGGTTGGGTGGTTTGGTGGTGGCGGCGATCGTTCTGGTTTTTGGCTTGTTGAACCTGGGGTTTCGTCCGTTCCGTCGATTGGCGTCAGAGCTCAATGGTGTGGAGCAGGGGCGCCAGCAGCGCATTGATCGAGTCTACCCCCAAGAAGTCATGCCGGTGGTGAACAATCTCAATCGTCTGGTGGAGCATGAGCGCTCGATGCGGGAACGCTACAAGAACAGCCTGGGTGACCTGGCCCATAGCCTGAAAACGCCATTGGCGGTGTTGAAAGGGCTGGAGCTGGAATCCCCGCAGACATGGGCACAGCAGGCGCAGACGTTGCGTGACCAGGTGCTGCGGATGGATGAGATCGTCAATTATCAGTTGAAGCGCGCCATATCGGCGGTACCCCAGGTCAGTGGGCAAGGGGCAGTGTTGTTGGACATGTATGAGCGGATGAGCAAGGTGCTCACCAAGGTACACAGCGATAAGACCATTCAGTTTGAGCAGGATATCCGCTCAGGTTTGCGCATGCCCTGGGATGATGGCGATACGCTGGAGGTATTGGGCAATCTTATGGATAACGCCTGCAAGTATGGTGGTCATCGTGTACGGGTCAGCGGGCGCATTCAGGGCGGGCAGATCCGGGTGGCGGTGGAAGATGACGGCCCCGGAATAAAAGACGGAGATGAAGACCGAATCCTGAGGCGGGGGGTAAGGCGGGATGAACGGGAAACCGGCCAGGGTATTGGCTTGGCGGTGGTGGCCGATATTGTTTCGGCGTCCGCCGGCACACTCACTATCGAGCGTTCCAGCCTGGGGGGCGCCTGTTTTCTGATTCGGCTTCCTCTTAATTGGTGAGTACGGCCATGGTCAGTGGGCGTCGGTGTCGTAGCTGAGCCAGCGGTTGATCGCAGCGATCAGAATAGCCTGGTTGAACGGCTTCTTGATGTAATCATTCATACCGGCACTGATGCAGTTTTCCCGGTCACCGGGGTTCGTATTTGCAGTTACCGCGATGATTGGAATGGACGCATTGCGGTTGTTCAATTGGCGAACCTGGCGGGCGGCTTCAAAACCGTCCATGATCGGCATCTGGCAATCCATAAACACCAGGTCATACTCACGTTTTTCCATCATGGTCACGGCTTCCTTGCCATTACCGGCGGCGAATACCTGGAAACCCAGCTTTTTCAGCTGGCCTTCCATCACCAGTTTGTTCACATAGTTGTCTTCCACCACCAAAATGTCGATTTTTTCCGGTTTGATGGTATCTGAAATCTGATTGGCCTGGCGGTATTGATCTTCCGCCGGCTTGAAGGCCAGAGTCAGTACCACCTGTGTCCCCTCATTGACGACGGAGCGGAATTCCAGCTTGCCCTGTAACAGGGTCACGATTTTCTGGCACAGAGCCAGGCCGATACCCAGCCCGCCTTTGCGGCGGGTTAGGGAGCCATCGGCCTGTTTAAATGAATTAAAGATGTCGGATTGCAGGGATTCCGGTACTCCGCACCCGGAATCGCGGATGACGAACTGCAGCTTTTCCAGCTCATCATCGCCGGATTGCAGGTAGGTTACCTCGAACCGGATAAAGCCCTGATCGGTAAATTTGAAGGCATTATCCAGCAGGTGATCCAATAGCAGGCGCAACTTGTCTTCGTCACCTGCCAGCGTCATGGGGATTTTGTTATCCAGTTTGAAATCGAAATCCAGATCCTGCATCGACGCCCGCCCCCGGTAATGCATGGCGATTTCCTGCAGACATTCCTTAATTCGAAACGGGAACTCATTGGGTTTGGCGATCCCGGATTCCAACTGGGTGTAGGTCAGAATGTTTTCAACCATACCCATCATATCGCGGCTGGAGCGGCTGATGGTACTCAGGTATTTGACCTGTTCAGTATTGAGATCCGTGTGCTCAAGTAATTCGTAGGCGCCGAATATTCCGTTCATGGGAGTGCGCAGTTCGTGGCTGATGGTGGAAAGGAACTCATCTTTAAAGCGGTTGCTGGCAGCCAGTTTGGCGTTGGTTTCTTCCAACCGGTGTTTTGCCTCCTGTTCGACCTGGATGCGCTCCGCCTGCAGCACATTGATGCGGTCGCCCAGCGCCAGCCCTAACAGGATTGTTTCCACCAGTGCGCCCATGTGTACGCTGAACAAGGTGATTTTATTGAGTGGAAACACCCCGGATATGGTCAGCACCCAGCAGGCGCTGCCGATGATGACACTGATCCAGGCAGTGAGGAAAAAACGCGCCGTTTTCAGCCCCCGCATCAACCCCAGGGTGCCAGCAGACAGGCCAGCAAAGCAGAATATTATCGTCAATAGATTGGCGGAATTGGGCAGCATCAGTTTGCCGGTCAGCAGGATCAGTAGGATGTCGATACCTCCGATCAGAATCAGAAAGCTGAACGCTTTGTGGTGCAACGGCATGTTGTCGCGGGTGTTGAGAAACTTCTGGCAGAAGATGGCACCCATGCAGACGCTGAACAGCGTCAGAATGAAATGGATTCGGTAGGAAGCCAGGAACTCGTTGCCCATAAACAACATTTCCCGCAGCAGCCCGTCATGGGACAGGGTCCATAACCCCAGGGAAGTGATGTAGGCCACGTAGTAGAGATAACTGCTTTTACGGGTGGAGAAATACAGAAACAGGTTAAACAGGCCCATCACCAGAAAAGCGCCGTAAAACAGCGAGGACAGCGCCATCATTACCCGTTCGCTTTTTAACTGGCTGTTGGGGGTGCGCAGATGCATGGGAACGAACAGGGGAGAATCGCTGTTGACCCTGAGGTACAGCGTTTGCCGGTCATGGCTTTGCGGAATAAGGAAACAGGGGCGGGAACAATGCAGTTTGCTGGTCATGGGGTCGCCGTACCCCGACATTTGTTGATCCAGCAGTGTGTTTTCGGCAAAGCGGTACAGTGTGATGTGTTTGAGGTGCGGGTAGCCCAGCTCCAGAATCATGTCTGAGTTGCCCTCAGTGAAATCCAGATCGAATCGGAACCAGAATACGGAGTGGGTTCTGCCCAGATAGGGGGTTTCCACAAACAGGGGCTCAAATTGACGATCGAAGTCCGTTGACCGGACATCCTCCACCAGCAGGGTACCGGAAGGATCCTCCAACATACGCAGATGCCTGCCCAGAGGCAGGTTATTCACTTCGGCGGTGGGTATCGGCGCGAAATTGGAAACGGCACCTGCAAGCGCGCTGGCAAGCATCAGTGTCAGGAACAGTAACGGTTGGAATATGCGAGAATTCAACATGCCCCCAGGCACTCTCTGCAATTGCTCATCTTGTGGGTCTGTAAGCTCAAGTTGGTCTAAGTCTAGTAAAAAAAATCTTAAGTGATCGAAATTTAATGTTTTTTTTTGCAAGATTGTCAGTGGATTAGCCGCAAAATACATAAAACAACGAAAGCTGTTTACAACCATTTCATCAAGTGTTTTTATTAAACCAGAAAAGTGAAGTAGTTCTCATTTTTCTGTTATTAATTCAATCAGTACACAAGGATCTCGGGATGCCACAAATTCAGGACTCTCGTTACTTGGGTGGTGTGAATGAAATTACCATCATCACCACCATCAAAAGGGGCCGCACGCCGGAAGGTGTAATGACCTACAAGCAGCGTCTTCAGTCAGTACTGGAATCGGTTTTAAATCGTGAATTGAAAGGCATTCCAACGCCGATCCGGCTGGTGCAGACCATCCATTTTGCCCGCTGGGTGATCTGGACGGAGCCGTCTTCAGGAGAGGACAAACTGATTTTCACCTCGAACTATGACGGCAGCATGTGGCAGTACCTGCGGGATTTCTCCACGCTGATTGCCGATGACATGGATCGGGTGTGGAATAATTGTGTGGGTTACCCTGAGCAAGGTTGCCGTGACTTTGATGCGTTTTGGCACTACGTTAAAGCGCATCAGGTTGAAACCACCGCTTTTTATGCCGCCATACCGGACGAGACTCTGCTTGAAAGGCAGGCCCTGCGCCGCTTCAAATTAAATTTCGACGCATTCATGGCGCAATGGCAGGCAGATGATCGGCGGAATAAAGGTGATGATTTCAGGAAAGCCTTTGACCTCTTTGTGTTGAATAATCAGTCCTATCTCAATTCATGATGACGAATTCGGAGCGCGACCGTGAACCCGGGGAAAAACCAGCTTCAGCTTGATGATATTCAGGCGCATCTTATTCGCAGCGCCCGGCCCTCTGCCGCCCGCTACTTCTTTCTCACCATTACAGATCCCGTGGCTTTTGCCGGCTTTCTTGGCCGCGAGGATTTTCAGAAATTAGTGATTTCGGATCAGGCGCTGCATACCGATGGTGGAGCAGGATTAAGCAGCCCTTGTTTTGTGAACGTTGCGTTTACTTACAGCGGATTGGATCGCATGGGCTTACCGCAGCATTTGCTGGCGCAGTTTCCGCCGGCCTACCGGGACGGGATGGCCAGACGCTCGGCTTTCATTGGCGATCAGTGGGGGGATGACCCCCGACAATGGGAGGGTTTTTATGGCAGTCGTCATATTCATGTATTGCTGGCGGTAAATTACGTTCCATCACTGGAGGACGACTTATCGATTCCACCGGAAGAATGGAGTGAAGCGGCTCAGAAACAGCATTTCTCCAGGATTGAGCAAACCCTTACCGGGTTGTTGGCCGGGGGCAGTGATTTCCCCGGGGCACAGTGCCTGGCTCAGGAACAGGCTCATGTGATCCGTTACCAGCGGCGAATTCGGGAGCATTTCGGCTTCACCGATGGGGTGTCTCAGCCGCGTATCAACGATGGTATGCCCGGTTGCGCCATTGGTGGAAAAAAGGCTTCTGCGGAGGCGGATTGGGAGCCTTTGGCGGCGGGTGAGTTTGTGCTGGGATACTATGATGAACTGGGCTTGAAGAATGACAAGGCGGCGGGGGAGGGCAGGCTTAATCCCATACAGCCCAGGGCAACAGACCCGGCCAGGGCAGCCTACCAGAAGATAACCATGAACGGCTCGTTTCTGGTGTATCGCAAGCTGGAGCAGGATGTGGCGGGGTTTCGCGACTATTGTGCCGGTGATGACGAGCTGGCGGCCAGGCTGGTGGGGCGTCAATATGATGGGACTCCGCTGGTATCGGGTCATCCCGGTCCCAAGGATAACGCCTTTGACTTTGGCGATGATCCTCGCGGGGATCATTGTCCTTATGCCTCCCATGTGCGCCGTGTCAATCCCCGCCTGACCCTGAACGCCGGCGTGAACGACGGCACGACGCTGGTGGACCAGCATCGTATTATCCGGCGCGGCATGCCTTATGGCTCTTTTATTCAACCTGATCAATGCCATAAAAGTGCACCGGTGGAGCGGCGGGGGTTACATTTTTTCTGCTACAACGCCCGTATTGACTCCCAGTTTGAATTTATTCAGAAAAACTGGATCAACAATTGTGATTTTATGCATATGCCGAGTCCTGTGCTGGATCCGGTTGTCGGCTGCCGCCCACAGAATGATCCCGGACAGTTTTCGTTTAATGCCGAACGCGCACCAGTGTTCGGTTTGAAACAATATGTGCAGCTCAAGGGCGGGGAATACTTTTTTACCCCCGGCCGTCGAGGCTTGCAGCAGATTGCCGGGCTGGCGCAACCCATTGACCCTTTTATCATACCCAAACAGCATATTGATGCCTTTGATCCGCTGGCGTCGGACCCTTTGGATGTGGCCCGATATGTGGATGCAAGCGGGCTGATAGCCGGTAAACGTTTTACCAAACTTAAAGTAACTGCCGGCGACGTCACTACGCCGTATTACTATTTTGCGCACCCCGAAGACGTTATAAAGATATTGTCGCAACCGAATGTGTTTACCAATGATCATTACGCCCGGCGAATTTATGGATTGACGGAGAGCGCAATGCTGCTATCGCGTCCAGACTCAGCGCAACGGCAAAAGTTAAAGCATGATACGATCGCGCAACTGGAGCATACGGGTTTTGTTGATCGCCTGAAGCACATCATAAAGCCCGAAATCGAAGCCATTGGACAGCGCTTTCGGGCTGCTGGTCAGCTTGATCTGGTGGAGGATGTTGCACGCCGCCTGCCGCTGGTGGTGATCAAGGGTTTCTATGGCGTGGCAGCGCCGCAACCGGTTATGGGGGAAATCCTTTCTAAAACACAGGTGGCACATTTCTTCGATAAAACCCATTTTGACGAGTTGCCCTTGTTGTGGCAGCAACGTTACGCCGACTATGGCTTCAAGACCACACCGGATGAAACGCTGTTGTTCTGGGTAAGGATGCTGTTCCTGGAGGTATTTCTTAACCAGTACAATGTGGGGTTTATCACCCAGCTGGCAAAAAATGCCACCAATGAGCTGTTACCGCACCTGGAGCAACAAATCCAGCAGCGGCTGCATGCTGAGACAAGGGGCGCCAGCATGATGTCGAGATTTATCACACTGTATCGCAATCAATATGGCCTGGAAGGGAGGCAACTGGTGCTTGCTGTCCGGCAGAGTATATTGGAGTTGATGGTGGGTAGCACGGATACCACGGCGAAAGGCATCAGTATGGTGGTGAAGACATTATTGGATATTGGCAACGATCTGCCCGGTGGTTTCAGGTTGGTGATTGGTGGCAATACGGATGCACAAAATCTGCTGCAACACTGGCTGGCTGCAGATGAACGGGTCAGGGCAACGCTTGATGCCAAATTCGATCAGCTGCTCAACAGTGTCATTACCACCTGTTTGCGTAAGAACCCAGTGGCACCGTTGCTGCCACGCTACTGTACCAGTGGGGCCACCTACACCACCTCAGCAGGTGAAGTCATTAATATTGAGCCGGGGGCGGTGGTGTGTCTGGTATCCCAGGTTACACTGGGGGCAAACCTGAAAGGGGGGGTCCCGCCTGAGCAAGAGCGGTTTATCTTTATGGATGGTACTCCCCATGGCTGTATGGGGCACGAAATTGCGATGCTGGAAATTCGTGAGGCTCTGAAAATGTTATTGGCAATCCCACAGGTGCGGCCGGCCGCCGGCGCCCACGGTGTAATGACTGAGAAATACAAAATGCCGGCACGGATGATGTTGCGATGCAATAGCTAGCGTACTTGGTTAGACGATTTTTTCTTTGAGGAAGGCGAGCTTGTCCTGAAAAATGCGGCTGTCCGCATGGGCAGCAAAATCATTCGCCAGTTCAAGGTAGACCAGACTGTTGTCATGGTCTTCCCGAGTTCGTAATTCCTCTGCTGAGTATGCCGCAGCGGTATAGCCTAAAAGCAGCATGCCTTTCTGTTTGGCAATGTCCAGAGCCAAGTCGATGAGTTTGTCGGCCTGCAACTGTTGATCCATGGCATTGTGAACCTTTGCCAATGTCAGGCAGGCCCAGCCATGGTGGGCTTTTTCATTGGTTTCACTGGTTACGGTAAAGGCTTTTCTGGCGTACAGGTGAGCCTTGTCGGTGTTTTTCAGTGCCAGCTGCAGCTCCGCCATGGATTTGAACAGGTAGAACCAGGTGTAGCGCCCACCTTTACGGTAACAACTTGGTTGCACCGCCTGCTCCAGAATTTTTTCAGCCAACAGAAGCTCGCCGCTGCCAATGAGGGCTTCGCCCAGTTTGGCCGAAACCGCAGGCACCATGGTATGGATGGCAAACTCATCACAGATGGTGAGTGCGCTGTCAAGAATACTGCGGGCACCGTTATAATCGCCCTTGGCCAGCAGATAGTAACCATAGGTATCGTAAATCATGGCTTTGGAGTAGGGGTGCTGGGCACCTTCGGCAATCTCAATGCCGCGCTGAATCACCTGCTCCGCTTCTGCCAATTGCCCCAGCTCCACCAGGCTGTTGCCGTAGAAGGTGCGGCAGAACACACTGGGGTAACCACTCCAACCCAGACGGCTTACCTCCATGTCACCGCTCAGTACTTTCAAAATACTTTGTTCCAGGCGGATGCAGTTGTCGAAATCCCCCATCGCGTGGTACACCATGGCCAGGTTGTAGTTGGCAGCGATCTGCAGCGGCGCATGTTCTATTTCCCTGGCCAGTTCCACTGCCCGGCTCGAGGCGCTGAAGGCCTCGCTGTGTTTTCCCACCATCCACAGGGCATTGGTCAGCTGGCACAGTATTGAACAGGTCCGTTTAGGTTCACCCACGGCATCACACAGCTTTTCGGCCTCCTTCAGGTCCCGTACCAGGCGATCCTGTTCCCCCAGCGGAATCAGTGCGTTCATGCCGACGGCCAGAAAGTCGATGCGTTGTCCCAGCGTATCTTTATTCAGTGGCAGGTGGCGCAGGGCTTCCAGGCCCCGGTCCAGCAGCAGCACGGCCTGATGGTGGGAAGAGCGCCCGATGGCGTGATAGCAGGCTTTTAAATAATACTCCACGGCCTTGTGCCAGTACTGCCCGACATAAGCGTGTTCCGCCAGGCGATAGACATGTTCTTCCAGACGTTCCTTATGCAGTGATTCAATGGCATTGACCAGGCTGGCGTGAATCAGCCGCTTACGTTCTCTGGGGATGGAGTCGTAGGTCACCTGATGCACCAGGGCGTGCTTGAACTGGTATTCATCACTGATGCCTTCGGTGGTTTTAATAACCAGTCCACATTGCACCAGTTCATCAATTGCATGTTTGGCGTAATCCCGTGGAATGTCGGTGATGTAATCCAGCAGGCCCGTGGAAAAGCGCTGACCGATGGCGGAGGCGGCCTGCAGAATATTTTTCGCCAGTTTGGAGCGTCGGTCGATACGGGTGGAGATTACCGAATGGATGGTCAGAGGCAGGGTTTCCGGCAGGTTGTTCAAACCGGAAGTATAGTGGCCGGGCTCACCCCAGATCAGATTGCTGTCCATCAGGTGGTGAATCATTTCTTCGATATAAAGCGGGTTGCCTTCACAGCGGCGGCTGATTTCATCCCGCAGAGTGGTCAGGCTGCTGTCTTTACCCAATACCCCTTTCAGATAGTCATTGGACTCCATATCGGTGAAGGGTTTCACCTCCAGCAGACTGACGTTGTCATTGAGCCAGCTGGCCTGGTATTCCGGGCGATAAGTGACAATCAGCATGATGGCGTGTTCGTGTACGGATTTTACCAGTTGCTCCAGCAGTGTCTGGCTTTCTCCGTCGATCCAGTGCAGATCCTCCAGCAGGATCACCATGGGTTTGATACCCGCCAGCTCCTCCAGCAGGGCACGCAGCGCCTTGCGCGCCCGTTGACGCTTCTGTACCGGCTCCAGATTGTTCCAGCTCTGATTTTGAATCGGTAGATCCAAGAGAAAATGATAGGCCGACAGGTGCTCGGCGAAACCGGCGCTCAGATTTGCCACCCGGTCCCGCAGTTTTTGCGCAATATCCAGTTGTGAATCGGAATCCTGTACGTTGAGCCAGCAACGGATCAAATTGGAGAAGGGCAGATACGCGGTACTGCGGTTGTGAGAATCACAGGCGGTGGTGAGTACCTGGAACTGGGTTGGGTTCACTGCATACAGAAAGCGGGTGACCAGCCTTGATTTACCGACCCCAGGTTCAGCGCAGATGGCGACACAACGGCCACAATGATCCCGGGTTTCCATCAGGTTGCGCTGGATCAGTTTGAGTTCGTTATCCCGGCCAATAAACGGCGTGTCGCCCAATTTACTCTCGTGACCGTCATCCTGCCGTACACGGCTTTGTAGCTGATACACCTCTACCGGCTCATCCAGGCCTTTAACCTGAACCGGGCCCAGATCGATAACCTTGATGTGCTTCTGCGCGGCATGGAACGCTTCGCGGGAGATCACCGCAGTATTGGGCGAGGCCAGAACCTCCATGCGGTGAGCCAGATAAACTGTGGGCCCCAGCGCCTCGTAATCCACCGAAAAATCGTTATAGAAGGGCTTCATCAGCACTTCCCCGGAGTGAATGCCGATGCGCACTGCAATGCCGGTGCGTTCGTACTCGGCTTGCACGGATTTCAGCATGTCCAGGGCGGCATAGCAGGCGCGAATCGAGTGGTCCTCGTAGGCGACAGGTGCCCCGAAAATCACCATCATGCCATCGCCATCCACCCGGTTGATCATGCCGCCGTAGCGGTGAGCGTTTTGTTTCAGGGATGAAATGGTGGGGTCCAGGTAATCGGCGCTGTCTTCCGCTTTCAGCTTATGGATCAACTGAACGGAGTTGGTGATGTCAACAAACAGAATGGTGACTTTTTTCAGTTCCGGTTGCAGATCCTGGGTGCGGGGCGCAGTGAATCCACCGTCGGAGTGGTCAGTTAATTGGGTCAATGTGCTGCCACATTGATAGCAGAAAGCGTGAAACGCGGGATTATCCGATCCGCAGTTTGGGCATCGCATGGGGAATTTCCGAATCCTGTCCGCTAGACTCGTGCAGCGTGCTGGCACCATTGACCCATTGCTTGCGAGCTGGGCCTCAATTAATAGTCATACTGACTACCCGGTTCAGTATAAACCGGGAACAATCGGATTCCAATCGCTGAAATTAAGCTTGAATTTGACAGAAAATGACGGGAAATCCCTGGAAGTAGGACGGCACCGGGGCGGTGATGGCTGCTGGATTGCAGTTTGTAACCACCACAAGAGCGTCACCGTTGGGGGTTCGGGAGGTCCGAACCCGTACGATACCTTCGTATTTGAGCCAACCTTGCGCCTGTTGCAGGGCAGACTGGAGATCGAGTTTCACTGCTTGCATCGCATTACCATGTCGAAAGTTATGTTCTCACACACTACCCCAATAAAGCCGGACCCAATTGCCTTTAAAAAAGTGTTGGTAAGGGGCTCGCATCCCTTACCAACACGATACTGGCCGTTTCAGAGCGTCCGTACTCATGGCCAGTTGGTGCTCGCATAGTTGTGAGTTCCCCAAACAAGACGTTCGAGGAAGGCGCTTAGAACTTAGGGTGCTCGCGGTGTTCTTAAGCGCCTGATTTACATGGTAGTAGTATTTGTCTGGATTTTTTATTGGCAAAATACCGAAGCATTTTGTGAAAAATTACCAAAATGGCGACGGGTGTCCCAATCTGACTACTCTGTGCCGGTTTTTCTGACTTGTCTATCAGGGCTGGTGGCGGCGTGCAGCAACATATCGTTCTCCAGCGTCACGGCAGCGTAAGAGGCCAGGCCTTTTACCAGCGGCTCCAACTGGGCTGAAAAGGGGATGACATCCTGATTGAAAGCGTTGCGGGCGTTAATCAATTGCATAACACCAATGACTTCCTGGGCGTGGTTAAGCAATGGCACACTCAGGAACGATTGTGAATGATAGTCATATTGCTGATCAAAACGCTTCATTCCTGAGAAGTCGAACGTTGTATTGTTATAGGCATCGTCAATATTGACCACCTGCTTGCTGATGGCGGTGAAGGTGGCCACGTTCTGCAGATTGGGCTCGCCATTATCTTCCAGTAAAAGCGGATCAATGTCTTTGGCTTCGGATTCAAAGGTGGTGAACGACAGATTCAACGAGTTGTTTTTCAGGGCAACGAATTCCAAACGTTTGGGGGGATCTTCCCGATACCAGTAGATGGTACCGCCGTCGGCCCGGGTGACCCGCATGGCCTCATCCAGAACCCGTTCAAAGATTGCTTCGGTACCTTGCGGTTGTGACAGTCGAACCAGCAGTCCACCCTCGGCATGTTCCAGTTCGGCACTTTCCAGAATCGTTGCCATGAGGGCGGCCAGCGATTCGATGATGGCGATCTGAGTTTCGGAGTAGTGTGCCACGGTACCGGACAGCGGGTTCTGTGGATTCACCAACTGGATAACCCCCAGCACCCGCTTGCCGGGTTTAATCACGGGAACCGACAGCACCGACCGGGTACGGTAATCGAACAGGTCATCGAAGGCTTTGATACCACAAATGTTGAACTGGCCGGAACTGTAGACATCTTCCACACACACGGACTTGGCCTGCAGGGCACAGTATGCGGCGATGCTGTGGGTTTGATTGTTGTCCGAATCGGTGGTGTGGATGCGAATAGGGGTAAGGGCTGATTGCCCGGGCTCGCAAAATTTCTGGGCCAGTCCCAGGGATTTGTTTTGGATCATGGCGTAATCCAGCCGTGGACCCGCCTCATCCTCTTCCAGCAGGTACAGGGTGGCACCATCACAATGGGTGATTTGCTGGCACTCGTCCAGAATATTGCTGAACAGCTTCCACTTATCGGTCTCGGTGGACAGCGATCGGGTGAGGTTGATCAGCCGCCAGAAGAAGGCGTCTTGATGAAAAATGGCCATTGGGAAACTCCTGCAAGGTCCGGTTTACTTCAGTTTAGTAGCTCTGGGGATATTGCGGAGTTTGGGGCTGTTATTTCCCTCACATCAGGGCTATTGCTGGGCGATATTTGAGCGAAAGTGTGATGGCATTCACGAGCACCGAAAACGCCTGATGATCAGCAAAACGATTAGGTTAAGCCCTAACCAGTTGCAGGCACCACCACTGCCGCCTGATAACCGACTGCCTGTACCTGAGCTTCTGCCGTCAACCACGGCAATGGTTTCAGTCAGTATGTTGTTGCTGTCGGTGACGTCAAAGTCATCGGCCGAGATGACCGCCACCTCATGGACGATTTCCAAATTGCTGAGGGCCGCCTGAATCTCCAGATCCAGATTATGGCTGGTGGCCCCGTTGATTGAGCAGGTATAGGTGGTGTTTGAGTTGCCGAGCGCACAGGGTGTGCCATCCAGGGAAGCGTCCAGAAAAGTGGCAGCGCTGCTGTTGATGTTACCACTGACCCGCAGGTTCGCGGAGCGGTCACTGCGGGATTGAACACTGATGGCGTAGGCGGTATTGAGCACTCCCGTTTTTTGCGTTTCTTCAGGATTGCCGGCATCCGTTGTGATGGTGGCGTCCACCGGGAAGTCGAAACAGTTCTCGATGGTGGCGATGGCATTGAGGTTGGGGGCCAGCACCTCCGCGGAGCAAGAGGAAAAGGTAGAGGTATAGCTGCCCAGTTCAGGGCCCATAATAAAATCGGTGGCTGAGCAGGCGCTGGCCGGCGGATCATCGCCATCGTGCAAAAAACCAAAGTTATGGCCGATCTCGTGCGCCACCACCAGAGAGGTGAACGCAGCCCGGTTACCGCCGCTGCCGATAATCTGGGAGGTGCCGATGGCATAACCGGTGCACAGCAGGGGAATGTCCGGGTTGGGGTAACTGGCATAATTAGTGCCGTAGGTGGGGCCCAGGGCCAGGCCAACCGCTCGGTTTGCCTCGGAAAAATAGGTGCGGCCGCTAATGAAGTGCAGGATTGAGAAAACGTTGGGATCAAAGGCACTGGTTTGCCCTGCCACCCGCTTTAATTCCATATCATCCAACACGGCATCAATGTTCGTACCGCCGGTAAACACATCACCGGAGCCAAAAGCCATGCGCAACCGGTTGAACACAATGTTGAAATTCTGTTTGTAGATGAGGTCGACATTGGCGGCAATGGCCACGGCCTGTGCCTGGTATTGGGCACCGAAACTGTCCTCGAACGCATCATCAAAAACCAGGGTCAGCTCACCCACCAGACAGACACCGTCGATCTGCTCCAGGCAAAAGCTGTCGTAGTCGATCTGCAGGGATTGCGCCATCAGGGAGCGGGCGGTAATGCCGAAGCTGCTTTGCTGGTCAGGCGCCGGGCTTTGCAGGTCTGACGGGGTTTTATAACCGCATTGACCGAGGTTCATATCCTGCTGTAACGCCCGTACCGCCATGGCTGGGCGTACCGGTTGCGGAGCGGTGGATGGGGGTGGTGCGGTGTCCAGATTTTCGATCAGATGCAGTTCACCTTCATGAATCAGCAGGCCCTGCCATTGGCCGCCTATGTAGGCAACCCGGCCTTCACTTTGCGGGTAGTTGCGGAGCTGTGCTGAGTAAAAACGGGCAGAGGGATCGTTAACCTCTATGGCAAAACGGCTGGGGTCGGAGGGTACCAGCACCAGTTCCAGGGTTTGGCCGTTTAGGGTGATGTAACGGGTTTCGGCGCCGACCCCGGGGCTGGTTGCCAGAACAGGTGCCGCCCAGATCAACAGGCTGGCCAGGAGCAAGAGGGGGGTATTGATTGATTTGAATTGCATTGATGATCCTAGCACTGCCTTGTGACTGGTAATTATTCTGTGTTCGATGATGACCCAGATTGCCGCGCCTTATCCAATATTTTTTTGATGATTCGTGAACTGGCCACAAATCCAAAGGACCCGGTGACACAGGTGGAAGCCCCAATACCGCCGGCGCAGTCCAGTCGTACACTGCTGTTGCCATGGGTGGCCGGGCGGGTGGAGCAGACACTGCCATCGGGCTGCTGAAACATCACCGGTTCATCGGAATACACGCATTCGATACTGAAACGTCGTTTGAGGTTGCTGCTGTATCCGTGCTCCTGGCGCAGTTTCTTGCGCACCAGAGCCAGTAACGGGTCCTGTTCCGCCCGGGTAATGTCGGCATAATGGATGCGGGTGGGATCGGTTTGACCGCCGGCACTGCCCACCACGTAGAGCGGAATCTTATTGCGTTTACAGTAAACGATCATCGCCACTTTGTGTTTTACGCTGTCGGTTGCATCCAGTACAAAGTCGTAGCCCCCAGCCATTTTTTCGGCAACGTTGGCGGCGGTCACAAAATCCATATCCGGATGGCACTGTATGTCGGGATTGATTGCCCGCAGGCGCTCGGCCATGACCTCCACTTTGACGCGGCCGTATTGGCCGCTGGCTGCATGGCTCTGACGGTTGGTATTGGATACGCAGATTTCATCCAGATCTATGAGGGTGATCTGGCCGATCCCTGAGCGGGCCAGGGCTTCCGCTGCCCAGGAACCCACACCACCGATACCCACGACACACACATGGGCGTGCCCGAGAATGGCCAGCGTTCCGGTTCCGTAGAGACGTTCGATTCCACCAAAGCGGTTTTGGTAGCTATCAGACAGCATGGACGACACCTGGGTCCTGAATGGTAAAGGGCGGGCAATTATAGAGGAGGGGGCCAGGTAAGGGTAGGTGCAACGAATCCTGAAAATCGCTATAGTTTTACAGTTGTCGAAGTATAAATGTTGAAGAGGGACCCGTTCCGGTGGATAACCGCAGATTGACCAAGGCTTTTAAAGCGCTGTCGCACCCAAACCGGTTGCAGATTTATCAGGAGATCTTGCGGCGGCGTTCCATGCCATCCAGGAATCTGGCTGGATGTGCCTTGACGGACTTCATCAATGCCCTGAATGTGGGGGCACCCACGGTGTCACATCATATCAAGGAGCTGGTGAATGCCGACCTGATCAGTGTGGAGCGGCAGGGCAAATACGTGACCTGTTTCCTGAATGAAGCGATGTGCGAAGATTTACAGCGGTTCTTTTTAAGCAAGTCCCCAGTGGATGCCAGCGAGGTGAATCAGTGATGCAATATAAGGGCTTTGTTCATCCGGGTTTTAGTGCAGTGGCGTCTGAATTTGTAAAGCAGATTCCTAAAGACGAACGCAGTGGTTCGGCATTGGCAGTGTATTTTCAAGGGCGCAGTGTGGTGGATGTCTGGGCCGGCAAGCGGGATCATCAAGGCAATCCGTGGCTGGAAGATACCCTGGCACTGTCGTTCTCCACCACCAAGGGTGTGGCGTCGGTCATGATGCACATTCTGGTGGATAAGGGCTTGATCGAATACGACAAGCCGGTGGCCTATTACTGGCCGGAGTTTCAGGGTGCCGGCAAGCAGGAGATCACCATACGGCACCTGTTGTGCCACCAGAGCGGCCTCTACAATATTCGTGATCTGATCGACGATGCCATGCTGATGGTGGATTGGGAACATATGATCGATCGCCTGGAGAAGGCTACGCCGGCTCACCGCCCCGGCACCAGTCATGGCTACCACGGGCTCACCTACGGCTGGCTGCTGGGGGAAGTGATGAGCCGGGTGACGGGCAAGAGTTTCCCGGAGCTGCTGGAGGAACTGTTGGTTGTGCCGCTGGCACTGGATGGCATGTATGTTGGTTTACCTGAGCAGCAAATGGGACGCAGAGCATTGCTCGCAGGCTACCCGGCGCAGTCGCGGCCACCCTCCAGTCAACCCCGGCAGCGGCGCAAGCCGAATCCGTTGAAGCAAGTCCGGGGGCAGATGATCAACGGCGCTTTCCGGATGATGGGGTTTGACCCTGACAACATTGCCGCTGGGCTGGCGCCGAGGGGGATTGGTCGTTTCAGCTTTAATGACCCCCAGGTTGTGCAGAGTTGTATTCCTGCCGCCAATGGAATGTTTACGGCCCGCTCATTGGCCCGTATGTATGGCGCTGTAGCGGAAGGGGGCGAGCTGGAGGGGGTGCGCATTCTCTCCAGCCAGCGGGTGCGGGAAATGGCGGCTATTCAAAGCCGCCGCATCGATCGCGTGGTGCCCATTCCCATGCACTGGCGCCTGGGGTTTCATCGTGTTTTTACAACAGGGCCCCGTACACCGGAGGCGTTCGGTCATTTTGGTTGGGGTGGTTCGGGGGCCTGGTGTGATCCCAGCCGTCGTTTGGGGGTTGGATTCATTGTTAACAACAGCAGTGGCACATCGCCGTTTGGAGACACCCGGATTGCCCGCCTGAATGGCGCCATTATTCGTTGTGCCGAGCAGATTGAAGGCAGGCGGGGTCCTTTTCGCAACATCATCACGGATCGTTTTTACGATCTGGTGAATTAACGGGTCAGGTCCAGCGCTTCAATTGGTTACCTTCAGCATCGCAGAATCTGCCCAGTACCAGGACGATGGCATCGTAAAATACCCACAGACCCAGGCCTCCCAGGGTGAGCATCTGTAATATACCGGTGCCCACCTTTCCCACATAGAAACGGTGTGTGCCGAAGTAGCCGAACACCAGGCACAACAGCAGTGCCGGCAGAATTTTACGGCGCGAGACAGGGCGTTTAGGTTCGGCTGGCAACAGCGCACTCCTCGTGGCGGAAGCATTCAATCAGGTGGTCGTTCACCATGCCCATGGACTGCATGTAGGCGTAGCATATGGTGCTGCCCACAAAATTAAAACCATCCTTTTTCAGTTGCTTGCTCATGGCGTCTGACTGGGGGGTGCAGGCGGGTACCTGTTGCAGCTTGCGCCAACGGTTCTGGATGGGCTCACCGTCGACGAATTGCCAGATGTAGTTGGAAAAGGTGCCGTGCCGCTGGACTGTTTCAAGATAGGCCCGGGCATTGCGCACCGCGCTGTTCACTTTTAACCGATTGCGTATGATGCCGGGATTTTGCAGCAGCTGTTCCACTTTTCCAGGGGAATAGCGGGCGATTTTTTCCGGGTTAAACTGGTCGTAGGCGCGACGGTAATGTTCCCGTTTGCGGAGTACCGTAATCCAGCTGAGCCCGGCCTGGGCTCCTTCCAGAAGCAGGAATTCAAACAAGGTGCTGTCGTCAAAGCAGGGTACCCCCCACTCTTGGTCATGATATTGTTGATACAGCGGATCGTCACCACACCAGCCACAGCGTTTTGTTGTCATGGCATATCCTGTTTGAAGGGCGGACAGGCATCATACCCAAAATCCGTGCAAACAGAAAAAAAGCCCCGTCATCGCGGGGACGATGCGGGGCAGTATTAGCGCGGTTTTCAGTTGTTATAGTTATTCTCTCGAAAGAGCGAAGTTAGGAGACAGATACTATATCTAGTTATCGAATAACCAGTAATCTACAAGATAGACGGCGTTTAGGGCCTTATCAAGGCGGCCTCTGGTGGAAAAGCTGTGGATAAAGTGTGATTTACCTGTGGGGTGTAAAAATTTTGCCTAGCTCAATTAGCGTCGACTGTTATACCCTAACCAACTAAATTTATACGGTGCGCTTGATAAAACTGGCGCAGTTGTCGTATACAACCTATCTTTGTATGTAAGTTGTTAAAAAAACATAATATTTTTATAGGCATAGCAGGTTCAAGAGGTCGCAGCCCATGCGCACAGACACCACAGAAAACAGCCAGCCCTATGTAATTATCGTCGAAGATGACGAACGTCTGGCTGATCTGACGGCGGAATATCTCCGCAGTAATGGAATAAAGGTAGAAGTAATAAATGATGGCAGCGTTGCCATCAGCGCCATCATTGATCGTCAGCCCGATATGGTGGTTTTGGACCTGATGTTGCCCGGAGCGGATGGTCTGGAAGTGTGTAAGAGTGTCCGCGATAAATTTCGCAAACCCATTCTGATGCTGACGGCGCGCACTGATGATGTGGATCAGGTGCTGGGGCTGGAGATGGGGGCGGATGACTATGTTGCCAAGCCAGTGAAACCCCGTGTGCTGCTGGCACGCATTCGCGCGTTGCTGCGCCGGGCCGACAGTAGTGATGGCAGTCAGGAGAAAAACGCCGCAGAAGCCACGCAGAATCGCCTGGAGTTCGGTGATCTGGTGATAGATAACAGCGCCCGGGAGGTGTGGCTGGGTGGTGATGCCGTTGACCTCACCAGTGCTGAATACGACCTGTTGTGGTTGTTGGCGTCCAACGCCGGCACCATCCTTTCCCGTGAGGAGATTTTTGAGCGTTTGCGCGGGATACAATATGACGGACAGGATCGTTCCATTGACGTGCGTGTATCGCGTATTCGACCCAAGGTGGGCGATGATCCAATGAATCCGCGCCGTATCAAGACCGTGAGAAGCAAGGGCTACCTCTTTGTCCGGGATCTCACCTGATAGATTGATACACCTGTTGTGAAGGTTGTAGCCTTTTGAACAGCATATTTCTGCGCATATACGGCGGCATGATCATGGTGTGTCTGGTGATCGGTGTCGCTTTTTATCTGTCCCTGGAAGCCATCAACTTTTTCCGTCTGCAATATTTCCGTACCGCGCTGGTCACCGGGCCGGTACAGTTAATTGCGGAACTCACCATCAGCCAACCGGAAGATTACCGAGCCCGCTGGGTGGAAGAGGTGGGTCGTCTGCTGGATTCTCGTATGAAACTGGTGCCCCGCGATCAGGTTCAATTGAGTAATGCAGAAGTGAGTCAACTGCAACAGAACAAGGTGCTGGTACGGATTATTGATGAGTTCAACCGTGAAGGGGAAGCCATTGTCGCCATTCCCTTTCAACAGGGAACCCGTTATCTGGTTGCCCACGGTGAATACCTCACGGAGCAACAAGGCCGTGGTATGGCGGAACTCATTTCCCAGTATCTATCCCGTTATCCGGTGAGTGAGTGGAACGGGCGTCTGGCACAAATCAATCAGACCTTTGGCTTTCCGGTGCGCCGTATCGCACCTTTCGAAGTGCGCCTGGATGATGAAAAGAAACATCGTCTGTTTAACGAAGAGCAGGCAGTGGCCAATTTTGCCGGCAACCGCGGCAACAATACCCAAATCACCGCCTACAAGTTGCTGAATGAAACCGGTGAGGTTCTGCAGTTGGGGCCGCAGAACATGTTCAACTGGTATCCGTTCGAACTCATGGCGGTGATGGTGGTGATTGCATTGGGGCTCGTGGGTTTCGCGGTGTACCTGCTGGTCAAGCCTCTGGAAAACCGGTTGTCCGGTCTGGAAAAAGCGGTGCTTCGTATTCGCGGTGGCGACCTCAGTGCCCGTGCACCGGTGGAAGGTTCCGATGCCATTGGACAGTTGGCCGGTACTTTAAATGGCATGACAGAACACATCCAGCGCTTGCTCAATTCACAGAAAGAGCTGACCCGAGCCGTCTCCCATGAGTTGCGCACGCCCGTGGCCCGTATCCGGTTCGGCCTGGAAATGTTGATGGACGCCGACAATGACGAGCAGCGCCTGCGGCAGGTGGAATTGATCGATCTGGACATTGAACAGCTGGATAAACTGATCGATGAAATCCTTACCTACTCCAAATTGGAGGAGGGCACCCCGGTGCTGGATTTCGTGATGATCGACCTGGATAACCTGATGCGGCGGGTGGAACAGGAAAGCAAAGCGTTGTCCGGGGATAAAGAGGTGGTGTATGTAGCCCCGGATTTACCGGACGAGCGTTGCTACGCCGAAGGTGAGGAACGTTATATCCACCGGGTGGTGCAGAACCTGGTGGGCAATGCGTTGCGCTATGCCCAGGGCAGGGTGGAGATCACCTTTTCTGCCATGGGGGATGTTTTTCGCATCGATGTGCACGATGATGGCCCGGGTATCCCGGAATCCGATCGCAAGCGGGTGTTTCAGCCCTTCACCCGTCTGGACGACAGCCGCACTCGTGCATCCGGCGGTTATGGCCTTGGCTTATCCATCGTGAACCGCATCGCCTATTGGCACGGCGGCCGCGTACGGGTGGGGGAAAGTGAATTGGGCGGTGCCAAATTCAGCTTTCTATGGCCGCGGCTGCAAAGTTTGCGTGAATCCAATTAATCGTCAATGTCGACGGATAGAATGCCGCGCAAATTTTTATGACTGCAGGTGCGGGCGGTATGGATGAATTCTTCCATATAGGGGGCATCCACGTGATCATCACGTACCGCGGCGTACAAATTTGTCCAGATCCCCTCTTCCCCCAGTGAGCGTGCCACCACGTATCCTTTCGCCAGATAATCAGTGATGCCCCAGTTGGGCAGGGCGCACACGCCACGCCCGGAGGCCACCAGCTGAATGATCATGATGGTGAGCTCGGCGGTGCGGGTGCTGGCAGGCATTACGTTGGCCGGCAACAGAAAATACTTGAAGATATCCAGTCTGGAATGCTCCACCGGATAGGTGATCAGGGTTTCGTTGGCCAGATCCGACGGCATGATAACCGGCTTTGTGGCCAGGCGGTGGTTCTTGGCAACACACAGCAACGCCTCATATTGAAACAGCGGTAGATAGCGAATACCAGGCAGGCTCTGCGGGTCGGAGGTGATGACCAAATCCAGCTCTGCTCGGGCCAGCGCAGGCAAAGGATCAAAATTAAAACCACTGATCAGGTCGATTTCAACGTCGGGCCAATCCTCACGGTATTCATCGATGGTCGGCATCAGCCAGTCAAAACAGCTGTGGCATTCGATGGCAATGTGCAGTCGCCCCTGTTTGCCTTCCGCTAGCCGCACAATGTCCTGTTCCGCTTGCTCTACGGCCGGCAACATCTGATCCGCCAGTTGCAGCAGGCGTTCCCCCCCCTTGGTAAATTTGATGGGTTTGGACTTGCGGATCACCACCGGCTGGCCCAGGCGGTCTTCCAGCTCTTTCAATTGATGGGAGAGCGCCGACTGGGTGAGATGGACCTGTTGTGCTGCGTCCACCAGTGTCCCGCAATCCCGCAATGCGGCCAGGGTGCGAAGGTGTTTGACTTCAATGCGTGCCATGTTGTGTCCGGGTGCAAGGTGGTAGTGAAATAGGGTTGAACGGTATTGTTGCCCAGTTGAGGGATAAAAAAAAGCCGGGCTTGTGTCTGCCCGGCTTCACTGACAAGCCAAAGCCGGTGTGGTACCGGTCAAGTGAGGTTTGGAGGTTAAACGGCTTGTTGAAATGGTTCGCAACCGTCCCCGGCGGTAGAGGTGGCAGCCTGCTGTTGCGTGGTTTGGATGTGCAAAGTATCGAGAAAGGCGTCCAGTTCGGTCACCTGATGAGGGGTGAGGCGCAGGCCCAGTTTGCTGCGGCGCCAGATGATATCCGCTGCGGTGTTTGCCCATTCATGGTTTACCAGATATTCCACTTCCCGTTGATAGAGGCCGGCGCCAAAGTGTTGCCCCAGGTCAGCTGACTGGTGACACCCCTTAAGGAGCAAGTGGATACGCGTCCCATAAGCATCGCACAGGCGCCGGCACAGGCCGGCATCAAGCCACTCATACTGGTGCTGCACCAGCGCGACCCAGACCGGGTACTCGGTTTCACCGATATCGCCACCGGGCAGAGCGGCTGTCTCGGCGGCAGGTGATGCGGGAAAGTCCAGATACGGCTGCAGTGCCTTCATGGCGGCTAAAGCCAGGCGGCGATAGGTGGTAATTTTGCCGCCGAAAACACTCAGTAACGGTGCCTGTTGCAAGCTGTCGGCCTCAACTTCCAGGGTGTAATCCCGGGTCATGGCGGAGGGTGAATCCGATTCATCATCACACAGTGGGCGCACACCCGCATACTTCCACAGGATGTCCTCGGGGCCGATTGTCTGCTTGAAATGCCGGTTGACGATCTCCAGCAGGTAGCGTTCCTCTTCTGCATCCATTGTCACGTTGGCGGGGTTACCGGTGTACGCCTTATCCGTTGTACCAATCAGGGTGAAGTCGTTCTGATAGGGGATAACAAACACGATGCGCTTGTCTTCGTTCTGCAGAATATAGGCCTGATCACCCGGGTACAGTTTACGGGTTACAAAATGGCTGCCCTTGATCAGGCTGATTTTGCGTGGCGAGGCGGCCTGCAATTGCTGTTCGATAAAGGTTTGCGCCCAGGGGCCGGCGGCATTCACCAACGCTTTGGCAGTGCAGTGGAAAGTTTGGCCGGTGGCCGGATGCTCCAGTTGAATGTGCCACCGGCCGTTCAGGCGGCGCGCACTGACGCAACGGGTTTGCACCAGAATATGCGCACGCTGTTGCGCTGCGGCCAGCGCATTGGCAATCACCAGACGGGCATCATCCACACGGCAGTCATAATACTCGAAACCTCTGCTGATGCGGGAATGCAGTGGATTGTGTGGCTGGTGGGCATCGAACTTCACACTTTTTGAGCCGGGAATCCGATTGCGGCGGGTTAAGTGGTCGTACAGGAACAGGCCGCTCCGGATCATCCAGGCCGGGCGCAAATGCGGCTGGTGGGGCAAAACAAAGCGCAGGGGTTTGATCAGGTGAGGGGCTTTATGCAGCAAAACCTCCCGTTCAGCCAGTGCTTCCCGCACCAGGCGAAACTCATAGTGTTCAAGGTAGCGCAGGCCGCCATGAATCAATTTGCTGCTGGCGGAGGAGGTGGCCGAGGCCAGGTCATTCTGTTCACACAGGGCCACCGACAGGCCGCGGGCGCTGGCGTCGGCGGCGATGCCGGTGCCGTTGATACCGCCACCCACAATAAAAAGGTCATAACTGTTTGATATTAGGGGGTTCTCGTCGGCTGGGGCAGAGGCTGCCCGGGGTGAACGGACCTGCATGTTAGTCACACCTTTGTAAGCAAATAGGTTCATTGTCCAGTTGAAATCAGTCTATTTGCTTTCGTTTGTTTTCGCAATAGAAATAAAACGAAGATTTTGTGACAGTGGCGCGGAGGGCTATACCCACTTTCGAAGGCATTAACAGCCGTTTCACTCCTGTTGTTTCAGTTGGTCGATGCGTTGCCTGACGGCGGTGTCATTGGGGGCGATGGCTGAAAGCTGCGATAAATAGGGCCAGCTTTCAGCCTTGCGCTGGGATTTCTCCAGGTATTGCACCAGTGCCATCAGAATATCGTAATGGTTGGGCCAGCGTTGATTGGCGACCTGCAGGGTATCGATGGCAGCGCTGGTTTGATCTGCCGCATCCAGGGCCACTGCATATACGTAGAAGTATCGGGCCTGGCTTGGTTCTGCTTCAGTGGCCCTGCGTAAATGCCTGATGGCCTGCGCTTTCTGATTGTCGCGAATCAGGAACAGTCCATAGGCATGCTGGGCTGCTGCGTTGTCTTGATGGGCTGACAGTGCCTGCTTGAGATAGTGGTGTTCCTGTTCGTTATTGTCCAGGCTGCGATAAATGGCGGCCAGATTCAGCAGGGCGGGAAGGTAATCCGGGGCGATGGCCAGGGCCTGCTCCAGTGTGGTGATGGCGTTGTTGCTGTTGCCGGTATGCAATTCAATGGCTGCCAGGGATGCCAATCCGCCGGGCAGGTCGTTGCTGTGGGCAAGCTGGGCCCGGTGTTCGGCCAGGAGCGTCTGTAACACCAATGCATCGCCGGATGCCAGGTGGGGCAAAGCGGGCGCCAGTTGCTGGGCAATTGAAAAGCGGACGTCTGCGGAGGCGTCATTGATGTGGCGGCTCAGTACCGTCCAGCGCATGTCCAGAGGCAGCACCTGGCTGGCATTCACCGCAGCCCGCCGCATAAGCGCATCCCCGGACTGCAGTTGCTGTGCCAGGGTTTCCACCGTGAGTCGGGCCGGTAGGGCCGAGGCCAGATCCAGCAGGGTGGCTCTGCGGATGGAAGGGTGCTCGCGATTGTTGATGTAATCGCTCATGGCGCGCAGGGCAAGTGCATCGGACTTGCGTGCTCTGCTGTTCAGTATGCCAAATTCAGTTGCTGGGTTTGGCCCGGTCAGGGCCGGCTCCTGATGGCACTGTTGGCAGGCATTGGGTGCGTCTGTCTGTGGCTGCGCCGGGATGCTGAAACTGTGATCCCGGCGTGGGTCGATGCCCATATAGGTGGTTGCCGGCATGTGGCAGTTGATGCAAAGGCTGCCCGCTGAATCTGCTTTATGTTGATGGTGCGTTGCAGTGTCGTAGACGCTGCCGGCGTGGCACTGGCTGCAAAGTCCGTTACCCTGGATTTTGATGTCACCACTGTGGGCATCATGGCAATGGGTGCAGGTGACGCCCTGTTGATGCATCTTCGATTGCATGAATGATCCCAGTACAAATACTTCATCCCGAATCTGGCCGTCGGCAAAGTACAGCGGGTCGTGCAGTAAGGTCAGCCGATATTGATCGTGATAGGGTCGGGCCGGGTCGGGCTCTCCGATGATCTGGCGTCGGGAGTGGCAGCCGCCACAGGCGTTGATCTGCTGTGCCTGCTGGGTTTTTGCTGTTGTCTGTGATGGTGCCCGGGCAATGCCGGCGTTCTGTTTGAACTGAAAGGAAAGCGGCGGTGCGAAGTGGGTGGTGAGCCCGGCCCGGGGTTTAGATTGCAGCTGTCCGGCCTGGGCCATGCGAACATGCTCGGCGGCAGGGCCGTGGCAGGCTTCGCAGGCAACGTTCACTTCCTGGTAACGGGTTTGGTATTGCCCACTTGCCGGATCATAGTTTTTGTCCAGGCCGGTGGAGTGGCATTCAGCACATCGACTGTTCCAGTTATTCAGGTGCCGGGTCCAATGGAATTCACTTGCCGGATCGTTGCTGTGGTTTGAGTTGGGGTAAAACCAGCGTTGCCCTCCCTGGTCCCGGGGCCGGCTGTCCCAGGCAATGTCGAATGCCTGCAGTTTTCCGTTGCCGATATCCAGCAGGTATTGCTGGAGGGGGTAAAAACCGAAAGTGTAGTGCACCGCATATTCCCGGGTCTGCCCTTTGTCTTGCAGCGTAATGATGTAGTTGCTGTGCCGCTTGGAAAAAGTAGCGGTGATGCCTTCACTTGCAAAGACCGTCTGGTTGAAATCACCCAGCACCGAATGCTCATCGGGCGGTAACATGGATTGATAATGGTGTGACTGGCGCCATTTGCTGTATTGCTGTGGATGGCAGTCAGCGCACTGTTGGCTGCCGGCATATTGCCCATGGACCAGGCCTGGTATAAGTAGGAGCCACAGACACGCAAGGATCAGATGCTTCATATAAACAGTACAATAATGCCTTCTAAGTGCCGGTAATCGGATGGGGGCGTGTTTTGGTGAGCAGGTGAGGGGCGTGCCCCCTCACCTGTCAGGTATTAATGGTTCAGAGTGTTCTTGAGGGATTCCATGGCTTTGTCCACGGTGAAACTGGCGGCTTCCTGACGGGGTGGAAATTCCTTGAAGGTTTTCAGGAAATTGCCAACGTAGGCTTGAGCCGGTACCAGGAGATAAGCGCGATCCAGTAACCAGTCATAGTAGGTGTTGGATGTGATCTGTGCCTGCTCGAATGGGTCGCGTCTGAGGTTGAAAATATAGGGTACGCGCAGCGGGACAAAGGGCTCTTGCCACACCCGCAGCGTGCCCATGGCCTTTTGCTCCAAGAATACGGCTTTCCAGTCGTTGTAACGCAGGGCAGTCAGGTCTCCGTCATCGGAGAAATAAAAGATTTCATTGCGCGCTGTGGTGTCTGCTTTGCCGCTGAAATAGGGTATCAGGCTATAGCCGTCCAGGTGGACTTTATATTTACGGCCGATGGAGCGTACGCCACCCTCTTTTAAGCGTTCCTTAATGTTTTTACCCCCGGCGGCTTCCACGAAAGTAGGAAACCAATCCATGTGATGCACGATTTCATTGGATACCATGCCGGGATCAATCAGGCCGGGCCAACGGACCATGGCGGGTACCCGCCAGCCGCCTTCCCAGTTGGAATTCTTCTCATTGCGAAAGGGGCTGGTGCCCGCGTCGGGCCAGGTATTCTTGTGGGGGCCGTTATCCGTAGAGTAGAACACCACAGTGTTGTCCTTGATACCCAACTCGTCCACTTTCTTCAACAGCATGCCCACATGACGGTCGTGTTCTACCATGCCATCGGAATATTCATCCTGCCCCGATATGCCGCGCAACTCTTCTTTCACGTGGGTGCGGAAGTGCATGCGGGTGGCGTTCCACCATAAGAAGAAGGGTTTGTTGTCCTTCACGGCACGGGCCATAAAGTCCTGGGCGGCTGCCACCGTTTCATCGTCTATGGTTTCCATGCGCTTTTTGGTCAGTGGCCCGGTGTCTTCAATTTTGCCGTCTGCGTAGGAATGTATGACCCCCCGTGGGCCGAATTTCTTGCGAAACTCCGGATTCTTTGGGTAGTCCTCGTTTTCAGGTTCTTCTTCAGCATTAAGGTGGTACAGGTTGCCGAAGAACTCATCGAATCCGTGATTGGTGGGTAGGTGTTCGTCCTTGTCCCCCAGGTGGTTCTTGCCGAATTGCCCGGTAACATAGCCATAGGCTTTGAGAATACCGGCTATGGTGGGATCTTCTTCGCGCATGCCCAGGTCCGCGCCGGGCAGCCCCACTTTGGACAATCCGGTACGGTAGACGCTTTGCCCGGTGATGAACGATGAGCGGCCGGCGGTACAGCTTTGCTCGCCATAGTGATCGGTGAACAGCATGCCTTCGCTGGCGATGCGGTCAATATTAGGGGTTTGGTAACCCATCATGCCGCGGGAATAGGTGCTGATATTCCAATAGCCGATGTCATCCCCCCAGATCACCAGAAAATTCGGTTTGTCTGCAGCGACAGCCCCATTCATTGCGGTAAGCGTAAAGGCCGCAAGCAGCGTTGTGAGCAACTGTTTGTGAAGTGCAAAGCGCATAACCGTTTCCTTTTATAGGTTGTGTGAAGTGAACCTTTCCGTTTCCTGCGATGTAACAATTCAGTCAATGAAGTACGATGGCCTGTTTTTCATTGCAGTTTAATGGCAAGCAGCCAACTTTTGGAAGCACATGCCCTGAATATTCTAGTCATTGTCTATTTACTGGTTGTGGCGATGCTTCTGCAGAACGGAGAGTGGTTGTTTTGTGAGCAGTTCGCTTGTGGTTAATTTCGCTATTGCCTGAATGGGTTTATAGTGAACCCGCAAACGATTGGTGCAGGGTGGGTACATGGAAAAAGGAGCGACAAGCGTATGAGTCAGGCGTTAACGACGGGTATTGGTGTGTGCAGGAAAATCTGCGTGGCAACGTTATTACTATTATTGCTGCAGCAGACGGTGCCGCAAGCGGCCTGGGCCCAAAACAGTGCAGCCGCTGATACCCGGCTGATTCTGCAGATCACGGTGGACCAGCTGCGTGGGGATTTACTGGATCGATATCAGCGGCATTTGAGTCGGGGCGGGTTTCAGTACCTCCTGGATCATGGTATTCATTTCAGAAACGCTCACCATAACCATGCCAACACGGAAACCATTGTCGGTCATACCACGCTGGCCACCGGCGCGCATCCCGCCGTGCACGGTTTGATAGGCAATCTGTGGTTTGACCGGGAGCAAGGGGGTGTGGTGTACAACATCGAGGATGCCCGCTATCCACTGCTTTCCGCCAATGCGGATGTGGATGATCAGACGGAGATCGACCCAACTCAAAAAGCAGCGCGCACGGATGGACGTTCGCCGGCTGCCATCGCCGTGTCGACCTTTTCCGATGAGCTAACATTGAAAACCGCCGGCCAAGCAAAAGTGTTTGCGGTGTCGGTGAAGGATCGCGGCGCTGTTTCCATGGCGGGGCACAGTGGCAAGGCATTCTGGTTTTCCAAGGCAACAGGCGAATTTGTCAGCAGCCGATTTTATTATGACACTTATCCCGATTGGGTAACTGCCTTCAACCGTGCGCTGCCCACGCGCCGTTATCACAACGGGCAATGGAAGCCATCCGCTGCCCTGGAACAGTATCTGTTTGCCGCGCAAGATGATCAGCCGTGGGAAACCGATCTTGCCGGATTTGGACGCCGCTTTCCCCATGCCTACGGCGCCCCCGGTGACAAATATTTTACCACCAAGCTCACGGTCAGCCCGGCGGGTGATGAAATGACGCTGGACTTTGCCACACAGATTATCAGCCATGAACAACTGGGCGTTGACGCCATACCGGATTACCTTTCGGTGAGCTTTTCCTCAACCGATTATGTGGGGCACCTGTTCGGGCCATCCAGCCTGGAAGCAGAAGATAATTTTTTGCGTCTGGATCGAACGTTGGCCAAGCTGCTGTCGTTCGTGGATAGAAAGGTCGGATTGAAACACACGTTAATCGTATTGTCGGCTGATCACGGGGGAGCGGAAGCTCCGGGTACGCTGCAAGCGCAAGGTTTTGATGTGGATTATGTGAATCCGGAAGAGTGGGACAAGCATGCGGCCATTGTGGACATCAAGCAACAGTTTGGCATCCGTGCAAAGTTGATCGACAGTTTTATTCCACCCTATATTTACCTGAACCCGGAGGCCGTTGCCCAGGCCAAGGCAACCCGTTTGCAACTGGAGCAGGCAATCGCCAAACGGATGATTCAGCTGGATGGCGTGTATCAAGCCTATTCCAGTACTGCCCTGACCAATGGGCAGGTATCACGCACCCGGGTTACTGTTGCCGCCATTAATAACCATTACCCGGCGCGCTCCGGAGATGTGTTTGTGGTGTTCGAGCCCCATCGTTTTGTCAATCATTTCGATGGGCTGGCGGTGGCTTCTCATCATGGTTCGCCCTGGGGCTATGACACCTATGTGCCGATCATTGTGTCCGCACCGGGTTTGAGTTCGATGCAGGTGTACCGCGCTGTGTCCACACGGGATATCGCGGTAACCCTGGCCCAATGGGCCGGTACCAATCAACCTTCGGGTGCCAGCGGTGATGTGTTGGTGGAAGTGTTTGAGGGCTTGCGGTAAGCCTTACTTCAATAATTTTGTTTGCAGTGTGCTGGCCGGCGCACCAATCCAGCGTTCCGCTGATTGTTGCAGGTCGTTCAAGTCTACCTTGCGTTTCTTCATAAGATCGCGGGTGACATTGTCGATGGTGTATTTGCCCTGACTTTTTTGCCGGATTTCCTGATCCAGTGCCTCCATGAGTACTACTGCCCGCGCGGTTATTCGGCCGGTGGAGTTTCGTTTGCGCAGATGGGTCACTTTACGCCCCCATCGTTTTTGGTTGGCGATGATTTTGGCCCGGCGTTCATCGGTGATGCCACCGGAGCGATACAGTAATTCAAAGGAATAGAACTCAGCCAGCCCTTCGGCAATCCAGTCATCGTTGCCGGCGTCGGTTTTGGCACCACGAATACGGGTGATCATATGAGTGAGTTCGTGCATCAGCGGACTGGTGCCGTTCTCGCTGACCACCGGCCGGTCCGCATGCAGGAACAGTGAATTGGGACCGGACAGTCCACCACGCCACATGGGGTCACCCATACCCACCACCAACAGTTTGTCCGGTGTCTGTACAAATGCCCGTTGCAGTTCCGGCCATACGAAGGTAAAAAAAGTCAGCACATCCATGCGGCGGACAGCGCTGTCTTTGGGGGCGCTGACGGTAATGGCGGTATCGCTGATGTCTCCACGCCGGGTTCCCAGGGTGCCCGCGATCATCCAGCCGGTGGGGCGATCGAACTTGCGCTCGGGGTTATTGATGCGAAAGGTGTTGCCCTTTTTACGCGGCCATCCGGTTTCGACGCTGGTCCAGTGGGGTGGTAACACAACATCTAGCGTGGCCACGGCGTAGGCACCGTCTTCGAATCGGGTCTTTACCGGGGGAAACAGATCATCGCCGCGAAATATGGCCCAATTGCGGGTCATCAGAGCATCGTATTCCCCCGGATCCCGTTCGTGATTGATTTTCACTTTGAGGGAAAGGCTGGCACTACCTGCCTCTGGTTCCCACAGCACTTCGGTTGCAGACACCATCAATTTGCCACTGGCGGTAATCTCCTCATAGCGTTCAGGCAGATTGTCAAAGCGTATTGAATGCAACAGCTCGCCTTTGTCCAGCGTGATGGTAACCAGCGCCTGACCGCTTTGCGGTAGAAACTCGAGGCGGTACTCAAGCTGGTAGGGCAGGCCCTTTGCCTGCAGGCTGCCGGGCAGCAGCAGATACAGCGCTGCCACAAGGAGCATCAATAAACGGGTGGGGGCGTGTACGGTGGATCGCATCATGGTAGGCTGACCGTGCTAGAACTTCACAGCAAAAAGAAATTTGGTAAGGCCCAGTATGCTGTCCATCACACCTCATTGGCAAATTCCCGATGACGAAATTGAGATCTCTGCCATCCGCGCACAGGGTGCCGGAGGGCAGAACGTGAACAAAGTCGCATCGGCGATCCATTTGCGCTTCGATATCAACACCTCATCCATGCCGGATATCTATCGGCAACGGCTGCTGCTATTGAAGGATCGCCGTATCAGTAAAGAGGGGGTAATCGTCATTAAGGCCCAGCAATTCCGTACCCAGGAAAAGAACCGGCTGGACGCACTGGAGCGTTTGGCAGAGTTGTTGCGCAGTGTGACGGTGGTGCAGAAACCCCGCAAGCCCACTAAGGCCACCCGCAGTTCGCAGCGTAAGCGGGTGGACAGCAAGGTGCGCCGGGGCCGAACCAAGGCGCTGCGTGGCAAGGGTTCCATTGAACACTGAGTTTGTTCATAGCCCCCATGGCTGTGTATGATTGCAGGGTATCAGGATTATTGGAGAAGGGTGGATGGCATCACTTCAGGATCAGTTGCTTAAAGCCGGCATGGTCAATGCCCAAAAGGTCAAGCAGGTTAAGAAAGAAAAGCGTAAACAGTCCAAACGTGTGCGGCACGGCGAGGCGGAACCGGTGGATGAGGTGAAGCAGGCGGCGCGCCAGGCACAGTTGGAAAAAGCCGAACGGGATCGAGAGATCAACCGCCAAAACCAGTTGTTGGCGCAGCAGAAAGCCATAGCCGCCCAGATCAAGCAGCTGGTGGAAACCCATCGCCTGGATCGGCAGGGGGGCGAGGTTGGTTTTCAGTTTGTTGATGGCAAGAGCATTAAAAAGCTCTATGTGACCGCGGCCCAGCAACGGCAATTGGAATTGGGGCAGGCCGCCATTGTGGCCTTCAACGGTGACTATGAACTGGTTGCCACCGCCATTGCCGAAAAAATCAGGCAGCGTGATGACGGCATGGTGGTGCTGTTGAACGAGCGCACGGAACCAGCCCACGGTGATGACGATGATCCTTATGCCGACTACGTGGTGCCGGATGATTTGATGTGGTAAACCGCTACGGTTGCAGGCGCTGAATGGCCCAGCCGGATTCGGTGCGCAAATACTCGAAGCGATCGTGTAGTCGATGGGGGCGGCCCTGCCAGAACTCGATGCGTTCGGGCACGATCTGGTAACCGCCCCAAAACGAAGGCAGTGGAATTTCACCTTGGCCGAATTTGCGTTTCATCTCCGCCAGTTTTTGTTCCAGCAGCCCGCGGGAGCTAATGGCTTTGCTTTGATCCGAAACCCAGGCACCGATCTGGCTTTCCCGGGGGCGCGATGAGAAATACTTGAAACTCTCGGCTTTGCTGATGCGGCGCACGGCGCCCTGTACGGACACCTGACGGTTAAGGGCGATCCAGGGGAACAGAATAGCGGCTCTGTGATTGTCCTCTATGTTTCTGGCTTTGCGGCTTTCGTAGTTGGTGAAAAACACAAAACCATTCTCGTCAAAATACTTCAGCAGCACCGTGCGCAAGGTGGGCTGCCCGTGCTCATCCACCGTTGCCAGTGACATGGCGTTCGGCTCCAGAAGGCCTGCCGTGCGCGCATCCTGAAACCAGGTTTCAAACTGTTGGACGGGGTTATCATTCAATGTTTCCCGTTGCAAACCGGCGCTTTCGAACTCCCGCCGCATGTCACTGATGTCCACTGCCTGTTGTTCCTCGGTCTGGGTTGAATGGCTGTTCTAGTTAAGATCTTCGTCACCGGCCACCAGTGTGGTGACATCGTTGTCCCGCAGCAGGGTGGTGAAGTGTTCATCCGGTTGCTGATCGGTGACCAGAATGTTGACGTCGGCCACATTGCCCAGTTTGATCATGGCGTGCCGGCCGAACTTGGTGTGGTCGCAGGCCAGCAGCACCTGGCGGGAATTCTTGATCAGAGCCTGAGCTACCCGCACTTCCTGATAATCGAAATCCAGCAGCGAGCCGTCGTCGTCAATCCCGGAAATGCCGATGATTCCGAAGTCGGTCCGGAATTGGGAGACGAAATCCATGGTGGCTTCACCGATAATGCCGCCATCGCGGCTGCGCACCTTACCACCGGCGATGATGACATCAAAATCCTCTTTGCCGCTGACAATGGCGGCTACGTGCAGATTGTTGGTGATGATCTTCAGCCCGGTGTGGTTGAGCAGTTCCTTGGCAATGGCCTCGTTGGTGGTGCCAATGTTGATGAACAGGGAGGCATGGTCGGGAATATGCGCGGCCACCATTCTGGCGATGCGGCTTTTCTCCGGTGATTGCTGCAGTTTCCGCTGTGCATACTCAATGTTCTGGGTGCTGGGTGCCGCACTGGCACCGCCGTGGAAGCGGCGGACCCGGTTTTCTGCCGCCAGGGTATTGATGTCCCGGCGCATGGTTTGCGGTGTCACATCAAAATGACTGGCCAGATCTTCCACGGATACAAAGCCCTTGGCGTTCACCAGCTCTACAATTTGTTCATGCCGGGCCGTTTGCGATATATTTGCCACGTTACTCTCTCGCTTGTTACTTTCTCTCTTGTTATTAGAATTGTTCGTTTATTGCCTAATGATACACCAAATGGTCACCGGTTCAGTTTGGATACGAAAATCGGATATCATTTCACTAACCTTACCCACGATAGAAAGCCGCTGGGGTCCAGCCCCCACCTAATACAACAAGGAAGACTCAATCATGAGCCAATATCTACTGTCCATAGACCAGGGAACCACCAGCTCCAGGGCGATCGTCTTCGATCAGCGGGGAACCATTGTAACCTCTGCGCAGCGAGAATTTACCCAGTTTTTTCCAGATGATGGTTGGGTCGAGCACGATGTTGAGGAAATCTGGGAAACCACCCTGGCGGTGTGCCGGGAGGCCCTGAAAAATGCCCAGCTCAGTGCCACGGAGATTGCCGGTATCGGCATTACCAATCAGCGGGAAACCACCATTGTATGGGAGCGTGATACCGGCAGGCCGATACACAAAGCCATTGTTTGGCAGGATCGTCGAACCTCGGCCCTGTGTATGGAACTGAAAAAGCAGGGACACGAGCAGCGTGTGCAGGCGGCCACGGGGCTGTTGATTGATCCGTATTTTTCGGCCACCAAGGTTGCCTGGATTCTGGATCATGTGGAAGGGGCCCGCCAGCGGGCGGAGCAGGGTGAACTGGCGTTCGGTACGGTAGACAGCTTTCTGTTGTGGCGCCTCACCAAGGGTGCCAGTCATAAAACCGATGCCACCAACGCATCCCGTACCATGCTTTACAACATTCACTCCCAGCAATGGGATGATGAGATGTTGGCGTTGTTTCGGGTGCCCCGGGCCATGATGCCGGAGGTGGAGGATTGTGCCGCCGATTTTGGGGACGCAGACCCGGACTGGCTGGGAGCATCAATTCCGGTGGCGGGCATTGCCGGCGATCAGCAGGCTGCGCTGATCGGCCAGGCCTGCTTTAAACCCGGGATGATCAAAAGCACCTATGGGACCGGTTGTTTTATGATACTGAACACAGGGGACGAGCCGGTGGAATCCCGCAACCGCCTGCTGACCACCGTAGGCTATCGCCTGAACGGCAAAGTAACCTATGCCCTGGAGGGCAGTATTTTTATCGCCGGCGCCGCCATTCAGTGGCTGCGGGACGGTATCGCGTTGATCTCCCATGCCAGGGAAACCGAAGCCATGGCGCAGGAAGTGGGTGTTGAACACGGCGTTTATATGGTGCCGGCCTTTACCGGCCTGGGTGCGCCCTACTGGGATCCTGAAGCGCGTGGTGCCTTGTTTGGTTTGACCCGGGATACCGGCATCAATGATATTGTGACCGCCGGTTTGCAGTCGGTAGCCTACCAAACCAAGGACCTGATCCATGCCATGGAAGCGGACGGTGCCGGTAAACCCACCGCGCTGCGGGTGGACGGCGGCATGGTGGCCAATAATTGGGTGGTGCAATTCCTGAGCGACATTCTCAATGTCAACGTTGACCGGCCGGCGGTGATCGAAACCACCGCGTTGGGGGCTGCCTATCTGGCCGGTCTGCAGGTTGGGGTGTATCCCTCTTTGGAGGAGATCGCTTCACTTTGGCATTGTGAACGGCATTTCACCCCGGAAATGAAGGATGACCTGCGGGACGACCTGTACCAGGGTTGGGTCAAAGCGGTGGCCCGGGTACGAACCAGCGATTGATCAGGGCCGGTTCAGCGCCTGCAGTTCCCGGCACAGCGCAAGGGAGGCTTGCTGGGCGCTGCTCTGGTGCTGGCGGTCAAGTATCTGTTCCAGGCTGTGCAGCAGTTCCTGTTCCTGGGCGCGCAGGTGCTTGTGGTGCTGTGCTGAATCATGGCTGGCCTCATGGGCTGAATCCTGAATCTGGCTCAGCTGCTGGTTGACGTCGGCGATTGCCGTGGTGATCCGCTGCAGTTGTTCACTGGCGGCGGTGGATTCCCGCACCCTTTCCTCTACCATTTTCTGGCTTAACGTCATCATGTCGACACTGGTTTCGGCGGATTTCTGGATATCCGCCACCTGACGCTTGATGTCTTCCGCAGCACCGGCGGTTTTGGTGGCCAGGGAGCGCACTTCGTCTGCCACCACGGCAAAGCCGCGCCCGTGCTCACCTGCCCGCGCGGCTTCAATGGCAGCGTTCAAGGCCAGCAGGTTGGTCTGGCTGGTGATGGTGGTGATCATGTCCACCACGGCACCGATGGACTGACTGTTTTCCGCCAGTTGGGTGATGCCCTGGCTGGCGGAACCGATTTGATCAGTGAGCTGCTGAATGCTGCGGGTCATGTTCTGTAAAGTGGTCTCGCTTTCCAGCAGTTGGGTATGGGCTTGCTGGCTGGTGTGGGCGGTGTGTTCACAATTTTGCTCTATTTGTTCCAGTTGTGATGTTCTGTGTTGGCCCTCGCGGCCTATTTGTTCAAGTTGATTGTGCAGCGCCTTGCTGCTGCGTTGATCCAGAGCGGCAGCCTTGGGCGGCGTCTGCAGCTCGGCCGCCAGTTGCTGCAGTAATTCCTGCCGTTGCCGCTGTTGTCCGGCCACCTGGTCCAACGACTGTATCAGTTGGTCCAGGTTGTGGATGGGGCCGTTACGAATGGCAACCGCCGCCGAAAGCAGTTCTTTGTGTTTGCGCTCATAGCCGTGGATGATGGTGGCAAACAGAAAATACACACCACAGGCGATCAATATCAGGGTGAGGGCAAACATCCATTCGGTGGTCCAGGAATCACTGTTGATGTCCTGTGTAATCTGAGTGTTCATGCTGGCGCCAAGCGGTGCCAGGCGGGCAAAGGTGGTTTCCAGTTGCTGTTGCAGGGCTTTGCCGGTGGACAGTTGCTGTACCAGCTGCGAAAACAGTGATTGCTGCCGCTTCAGCTTTGCTGCTGCGGCCGGCAAATCCTCAACCGGCAGTTCGGAATCGGGCAGTGCTTCGATGATCCGTGCACCGAGCACAGCGGCCTGTTGGGCAGTGTTGGGATCCAGGGTAATACGATACTGCAGTTGCCGGGCCTGCATGTCGGTAAACAGGCTGAACAGATACACCGCATTTTGTTGCTTCAGGTAGTCTTCCAGTTCCCGGGTTTCGGTACTCAGGCTGGTTTGGGTCTGCAGTTGCTGTTCCTGAATCAGCACCAGCTCGTTGAGTTTTTTCTGGTAGAGGTTCAGTTGATCCATGAGTTCCAGCAGGCTGGTCTGCAGCAGGTCGTCAGCGCTTTTTAACGCCAGGCTGGCCACCTCGGTGAGGGACACACTGCTTTGTTCCAGGGTTTTCAGCAGATCCCGGTTGGACTGCGGGTTATCCCTGCTGCGTAGTTGTTGTAGCTGGATCACCTGATTCTGGATCTGATTGGCGGCGACCTGGAATTGCAGCAGTTGTTGCTGGGTTGCTATGCGGTCCTGTGCCTGATTGCGGTGGTTAAGGTACAGGCTACTTAACAGTGCTATAGCCAGCAGAATGGTAGCGGTTATGAGGGTGACCCGGGTGGTTAGTTTGGCCTGCAACATCGATGTATGGCTTCCGCAAGTGAACCTTGATTAAGCATAGCATCTGCTTTGGTTACTGGGTGGGCGATGGGAACGCCACCAGGTGATCTGCCTCCAGGCGAATGCCCACCAGGGCACCCACCTGATGGTCATTGTGGCTGGGAAAGATGGCTTCGATGATGCTGCCGGTGGGCAATTGCAGTTTGAACAGCATGGAAGCCCCGGTAAAGGTTTTCTGCAGGACTTTGGCCTGCAGGGGGCTTTCCGGGTCCGGCAGGATGTCGTCCGGCCGCAGCAGAATGTCCACCGGGCTGTCCGGCAGCCAACTGTACGCACGGTTACCTTTGATGACCCCCATTTCGGTATCCACCAGTTCCGGTGACAGGGCTTTACCCCGAATAAAGTGGCCCAGGCCGATGAAATTGGCTACGAAACGATTCAATGGTTCGTGATAGATGTTGTAGGCCGTATCCCACTGTTGCAGTCTGCCCTCATTCATTACCCCTATACGATCGGCCACCGCGAAAGCTTCCTCCTGATCGTGGGTGACCATCAGTGCAGTGGTGCCCAGGGATTTCAGGATGTCTCTGACTTCCAGGCTCAGGCGGCGGCGCAAGTCCACGTCCAGATTGGAGAAAGGTTCGTCCAGCAGGATCAGGCTGGGCTCCGGTGCCATGGCCCGGGCCAGGGCAACCCGTTGTTGCTGGCCGCCGGACAGTTCATGGGGGTAACGTTTGGCATACTGTTCCAAGCCCACCAGCTCCAGCATCCTGGCACCCACGGACTGGCGCCTGGCTGGGCTGGATTTGCGCAGCCCGAAACAGACGTTTTCCTGAATGGTAAGGTGGGGGAAGAGGGCGTAATCCTGGAATACCATGCCCAGGCTGCGCTTTTCCGGTGGTACCAGATGGCCCGGGGCCGACACCTGCATGCCGCTGAGTTCGATGGTGCCGCCACTGATGGATTCAAAGCCGGCGATGGCCCGCAGTGTGGTGGTTTTGCCACAGCCGCTGGGGCCCAACAGGCAGGCGATGTCACCCTTGTTGATGTGAAAGGTCAGGTCTTCAACCACCGAGTTGTGGTCGTAGGCGCAGAAAACGCCGTCCAGCTGTAACAGTGGTTCCATGGTTGATCAGGGTTTCCAGGTGCCCAGCAGGTATTCCATCAGCGCCTTCTGGGCATGCAGTCGGTTTTCCGCTTCGTCCCAGACCACGGAGCGGGGATCATCCAGCATATCTTCGCTGATTTCTTCGCCCCGGTGTGCCGGCAGACAGTGCATAAACAGGGCTTTGGGGTCTGCCTTGTCCATCAACGCAGGTGATACCTGAAACGTGGAGAAGGCTTTCTCCCGCGCCGATTGTTCTTCTTCCTGGCCCATGCTGGCCCACACGTCGGTGACCACCAGGTGGGCACCGTCCACGGCCTCTTCGGCACTGTTGGTGAGGGTAACCCGATCGCTGTTGTTGGCCACCAGCGTGGCGTCGGGCTCAAAACCAGGGGGGCAGGCCACCCGTAGCTGGAAGCCGAACTGGCGGGCGGCGTTGATATAGGAGTGGCACATGTTATTGCCATCCCCGATCCAGGTGACGGTTTTACCGCGAATGGAGCCACGATGCTCGATGTAGGTCTGGATGTCCGCCAGTAACTGACAGGGGTGGAAGGAGTCGGTCAGGGCGTTGATCACCGGTACCCGGGAATCCCGGGCAAAGGTTTCGATTTTTTCATGTTCAAAGGTACGGATCATGATGATGTCCGCCATGCGCGACAGTACCCGCGCGGTATCGCCCACCGGTTCGCCGCGGCCCAGCTGGGTATCCCGCGGCGAAAGGAACATGGCACCACCACCACATTGGATCATGGCACTTTCAAATGACACGCGGGTACGGGTTGATGACTTTTCAAAAATCATCGCCAGAACTTTGTTCTTGAAGGGTTCGTAGACCACGCCTTCGCGCAACATTCGTTTCAGCTCGATGGCCCGGTGCAGGAGCTTTTCGAGGGTATCCGGTTCAATGTCCAGCAGGGTCAGAAAATGCCGTGTCGCCATGGCTTACATCTCTTTCAATTCGTTAACGTTATTGGGCCGCGTATTCCTTGATAAGCTGGCTGAGCAGATTGACCATGTTATCGCTTTCTTCATCGCTCATGGTCAATGCCGGCAGCAGGCGTATCACCTTTTCGGCGGTGACGTTGATCAGTAGCCCCCGGTCTTTGGCCAGCGCCACCAATGGGGAACAGGCTTGGGTCAGTTCAATACCGATCATCAGGCCCTTGCCACGGACCTCCCGGACCATGGCCACGGATTCCAGTTGGGTCTTGAGGTTGTCCACAATGCGCCGGCCCAGCTCGGCGGCACGCTGGGGCAGGTTTTCCTCCACCAGGGTGTTGACGACCGTCAAGGCGGTGGCACAGCACAACGGATTGCCCCCGTAGGTCGATCCGTGATTGCCCGGCTTGAGAGTGTTGGCGGCTTCGCCCCGGGCCAGGCAGGCACCGATGGGCAAGCCATTGCCCAGGCCCTTGGCGGTGGTGACCACGTCCGGCAGAATGCCGTGCTGCTGGTAGTTGAAGTAGGTGCCGGTGCGGCCATTGCCGGTCTGAATTTCATCCAGAATCAACAGCCAGCCGTTGTCGTCACAGATCTGGCGCAAGCCACTCAGGTAATCGTCGGCGGGAATATTGATACCGCCTTCGCCCTGCACCGGCTCCACCATTACCGCGACGACATTGGTGTTGTTGGCCGCGATGGTGCGAATGGCATCCAGATCATTGTACGGGCTGCGCACAAACCCCTGCACCAATGGTTCGAATCCGGCCTGCACCTTGCGGCTGCCCGTGGCGCTCAGTGTGGCCAGGGTGCGGCCATGGAAGGATTGATCAGCCACCACGATGGCGGGCTTTTCAATGCCCTTGTTGTGGCCGTAAAGGCGGGCGATCTTGATGGCGCATTCATTGGCTTCAGCGCCGGAGTTGCCAAAGAAGCAGGCCTCCATATTGCTGATTTCAGCCAGCCTGGCCCCCAGTTCTTCCTGGTAGCGGATACGGTAGAGGTTTGATGTGTGCACCAGGCGCTGGGCCTGATCCTGAATGGTCTGGGTAACGCGGGGGTGACAATGTCCCAGACCGCACACGGCAATGCCGGTGATGCAATCGAGATATTGTTTGCCCTCGGTGTCGTATAACCAAACCCCGTCACCCTTTTCAAAGGTCACCGACATAGGCTTGTAGGTGGTCATCAAACCGCTTGTTGCCATAAGACTGTCCTGGTACTCCAATGCTTGGAGGATAAATGTTATACAAACAAAAACGGCAGCGATTGCTGCCGACGAAACCCGTAATCATAGTCCTATAATATGACACTTGCAATCTTGTGAGGGGCTCCCGGGCCTTGATATATCAGGGTTTTCACCTCTGGCAACCGAAAGCTGTCGTTTTTCGCCGTTGATCCCGTTGCAGGTTTGGGAAACCATGGTGGCTGACGGTATGCCGAACGGAACCCCCCTGGTCACAATCCACCTGCTATGAATTCCATTGAACGGTTATGAATGCCATTGAATTGAGTCTCTTTTCCAGTCGAATTGAATCCATCTGTGACGAAATGGGGGCCGCTCTCAAGCGCTCGGCGTTTTCCCCCAATATCAAGGATCGCCTGGATTTTTCCTGCGCCATCTTTGATGCCCGGGGGCAGTTGACCGCACAAGCTGCCCATATACCAGTGCACCTGGGCAGCATGGCCTACGCCATGGAATACATCATTGCCGAGGTGGAATGGCAGGCGGGTGATATGGTGGTGGTGAATGATCCCTTCAAAGGCGGTACCCATTTGCCCGATGTCACGGTGATTGCACCACTGTTTGTGGAAGGGCGGCTGCTTGCCTTTGTTGCCAATCGCGCCCACCACGCCAACATTGGTGCCACGGCACCGGGTTCCATGCCGGTGTCCCGTACCTTGCAGGAAGAGGGCATTGTGATTCCACCCACGCACCTGTTGCGGGCCGGAGTCTGGTGCAACGCGGTGCTGGAGCAACTGGCGGGCTTGGCGCCCGGCACATTGCAATCGACAGAGGCCGCTTGTGCAGAGGCCCAGGGCGGGGAACCCCCTCTGGGGGCCCACACCCTGGCGGCCATGGGGGATTTTACCGCCCAGGTCAGCGCCAATCGCACCGGTTTGTCCCGGTTACAGGAATTGGTTACCCGCTATGGCCAGGCCCGTTATCAGAAGATGGTGGCGGCATTGAATGAGTATGCCGCCCGGGTGGCCGCCGACAGCCTCCGGCAGATTCCTGATGGTTGCTATGAGTTTGCCGATCAACTGGACGATGATGGCGCCGGTACCCGGGATATAGCAATACGGGCTCGGATAGAGGTGATGGATGGGCAGGTGGCCGTGGATTTCAGTGGCACATCACAGCAGGTGCCGGGCAATGTGAACTGCCCGCTGTCGGTGGCCGCCGCGGCGGTGTTTTATGTGTTCCGGTGTTTGATGCCGGCCCGGATTCCAGCCTGCGCCGGCGCATTTCGAGGGGTGACGCTGCGGGCGGAGGCCGGCAGTTTGCTTAATGCGCGTTATCCGGCGGCGGTGGCAGCGGGCAACGTGGAAACCAGCACACGGGTGGTGGATGTGGTCATTGGAGCTTTGGCACAGGCCATTCCCCGGCGCCTGGCTGCCGCCAGCCACGGTAGTATGAATAATGTCGCCATGGGGGCGATCAAAGCCGACGGCAGTCGCTGGGACTATTATGAAACCATGGGTGGCGGGATGGGCGCTTATGCGTCCGGTGCTGGTTTAAGCGCGGTGCAGACACACATGACCAACACCCTGAATACCCCGGTGGAAAGCCTTGAGCTGCATTATCCCCTGCAGGTAAACCGCTACCAGATACGCCGCGGGTCCGGCGGTGCCGGGCAGCATCGTGGCGGCGACGGGTTGCTGAGGGAGCTGTGCTTCAAGCAGCCCGCTACCGTTTCGCTGCTGACAGAGCGCCGCACCAGCCAGCCCTGGGGCTGGGCGGGCGGCAGTGCTGGGCAACGGGGCGAGAACCGGCTCAATGGCGTACCGCTGGCAGCCAAGACTACGTTCGAGGTGGTACCCGGCGATGTACTGGCCATTGCCACGCCCGGCGGCGGCGGGTGGGGGCCGCCCACGGAAGAATCGCCAAAACAGGGCATCAGGTAACTCATAACATAAGATAAACGGAGAGAGGATTCGGGAATGTCGGAGCAACAGATTCACTATCGGGTATGCCATTTGTGTGAGGCCATGTGTGGCCTTGAGATCACGACAGAGCAGGATCAGGTGGTGTCCATCAAAGGGGATGGGGCTGATCCCTTCAGCCAGGGCTATGTGTGCCCGAAATCCACGGCCATTGCCGATATACACGAAGACCCGGACCGCATCCGGCAGCCCATGCAGCGGGTGGGGCAGCAATGGCAACCCATCGAGTGGGAGGCAGCCTTTGACCTAGTGGCGAAACGGCTGCTGGAAGTGCAGTCGGCCCATGGCAACAACGCAGTGGGGGTGTATCTGGGGAATCCATCAGTGCACAACTGGGGCATGCTGACCCACGGTGCCAATTTCTTTAAACCCCTTAAAACCAAGAGCCGGTTTTCCGCCACGTCCGTGGATCAGTTGCCTCACCAATTGATGTGCTATTGGATGTTCGGTCATCAGGTACAGGTGCCGGTGCCGGATATCGACCGCACCGAGTATCTGATCATAGTGGGTGGTAATCCGATGGCATCAAACGGCAGCCTGTGGAGTGTGCCGGGTTTTCGGTTGCGGGCCAAAGCCCTGCAAAAGCGTGGTGGCAAGCTGGTGGTGATTGACCCCCGCCGCAGCGAGACTGCAGTCATCGCCGATCAGCATGAATTTGTGCGCCCCGGCACCGATGCCTTTTTGTTGCTGGCCATGGCCCGGGAGATTTTTGCCAACGGCTGGGTCAAGACCGGTCACCTTAGCGGCCATCTTGCCGATCTGGATAAGGCAGAGCAGGCGGTTGCTGAATTTACCCCGGAGATGGCGGCGGAAAAAACCGGGATTGCGGCGGATACCATTCGCCAGTTGGCTTATGATCTGGCCCATACGGAGCGGGCTGCCATTTATGGCCGCATGGGAATCTCGGTGCAGCAGTTTGGAGCCATCTGCCAATGGGGAATTCAGCTGTTGAATATCATTACCGGCCATCTGGATGTGCCCGGCGGCTATACCTTCAGTTTGCCGGCCGTGGATATGGTGTGGGGGCCCATGAACAAACCCGGGCATTTTAATGCCTGGCAAACCCGGGTAAGAGGCTTGCCGGAATTCGGTGGTGAACTGCCAAGCAGTGCCCTGGCGGAAGAGATCCTCACCCCTGGGGAAGGGCAGATCCGGGCACTGGTGACCGGGGCCGGCAATCCGGTACTGTCTACCCCCAATGGTGAGCAGCTGGAGGGAGCGTTGGAAGGGCTCGACTTCATGGTGTCGCTGGATTTCTACATCAATGAAACCACCCGCTTTGCCGATGTGATACTGCCGCCCACCAGCCCCCTGGAACATGATCATTATGATCTGGCGTTGTCTGCCTTTGCGGTTCGCAATGTGGCCAAATACAGCCAGCCGGTGTTCGATAAGCCAGCCGGCGCCCTGCACGACTGGGAAATCCTGGCGGCACTGGGTGAGCGGGTGAGCCGGCTCAAGGGCATGGAGCCGATGCCTGCCTATCCACCGGAGATGGTACTGAATATGGGGCTGCAAAGCGGCCCTTACAAAGACCAATTGAACCTGCAGATGTTGAAGGATAATCCCCATGGGGTGGACATGGGGCCCCATGAAAGCCAGTTCCCCGAACGTCTGGTGCATGCTGATAAAATGATTCGCTGTGCCCCTGCTCCGGTGCTGGAGGATTTGCAGCGGTTGCTGGCGCACAGTGATCAGCAAGAGGATCATCCGTTCCGCTTGATTGGACGCCGTCATGTGCGCAGCAATAACAGCTGGATGCATAATTATCAGCGCCTGGTGAAAGGCAAGGGGCGTTGCCAGCTCATGATGCACCCGGATGACGTCAGCCGGCTTGGCCTGCAGAGCGGGCAGTCGGTGGCAGTGAGTTCCCGGGTTGGCCGGGTGGTGGCGGAACTGGAGGCCACCGATGAAGTGATGCCCGGTGTGGTGAGCCTGCCCCATGGCTGGGGCCATGGCCGCAATGGCGTGCAGGCGCAGATTGCCCAGGCTCACGCCGGGGTGAGCGTCAATGACCTTACCGATGATCAGTTTTTGGATGAGTTGTCCGGTAATGCCGCATTGAACGGGGTACCGGTGGCCATCAGTGCGGCCTGATTGCCACACGGTGAATGTGGTGTTAGTCGCGCCGGGCTTTGCTACAATAGGTCAAATCTCAGATTAGTAGGTGGATTATGGAAACGCTTGACGTCATTAAAGATCAGATTGGTACCAACTCGGTTTTGTTGTACATGAAGGGGACTCCCCAGTTCCCTCAGTGTGGTTTCTCGGCCCGGGCGGTTGAGGCGTTGATGTCGGTGGGCAAACCTTTTGCCTATGTAAACATTCTGGAACACCCGGATATCCGCTCTGAGTTACCCAAGTACGCGAACTGGCCCACTTTCCCTCAATTGTGGGTTAAAGGTGAACTGGTGGGTGGCAGTGATATTATTCTGGAAATGGCGCAGGAGGGTGAACTGAAAACCCTGGTGGAAGAAGCCTCGCCGGAATAACGCATTTCAACACAGCCGAAAAAAAGCGCCATCTTGGCGCTTTTTTTTGTGAGGGTGCCGGTGCTGGTTTACAGGCCCATACCCACTTTCCCCAATTTTTTTATCCGCTGGTTGTCCACGCTGCAGAAGTGGCCTTCAAAGAAACTCATGGCCTGCTGTGGTTCCGTGGGCTTGGCAAAATAGAAGCCCTGAATATAGTCACACTCCCGTTGCTGCAAGAGCTCAAGTTGTTCCTTGGTTTCGACCCCTTCGGCCACCACGTGTAATTGCAGGCTTTTTGCCAGGCCGATAATGGATTCCAGCACCTTCAGTGATTCCGGGTTGGAATCGATATCGCGAATAAACGTGCGGTCAATTTTGAGGGTGTCGATGGGGAACTTGAGCAAATAGGCCAGGGAGGAATAGCCGGTGCCAAAGTCATCCAGCGCAATGCGTACCCCCAATGATTTGATTTCGTTCAGGAGTGCCACCGCATGCTTTTCATTCTGCATCAGGCCGGATTCGGTAATTTCAATTTCCAGCTGTTCGGGGCGGATATCGAAATTGCCCAGGGCCTGCTTGATGGTGTGTAACGGGTTGCCGTAGTTCAACTGTACCGGGGACAGGTTGGTGGAAACCGTCACGTTCTTGTAGCCTTTTCGATTCCAGAATTCGATCTGGCGACAGGTTTGTTCGATGGCCCAGTCCCCCAGGGTCTGGATATAGCCGGAATCCTCTGCCAGGGGGATAAACAGTCCGGGGCTGATCATACCCTTCTCTGGGTGCACCCAGCGCATCAGGGTTTCAAATTCAAAGCGGGTCTCGCCGAACAGGGGGACTTTAGGCTGGTAGTACAGAATGAATTCGTTGTTGGCAAGGGCGGTGCGCATGGACGCTTCCAGCTCGATGCGCTCCAGCACCGGTTTGTTCATTTTCGAATCGTAAAAGCGGGAATGGCTTTTGCCGCTGGCTTTGGCTGCGTACATGGCAGTGTCCGCATTTTTCAGCAGCGCTTCCGGAGTGCGCCCGTCTTTGGGATACATGGAGATTCCGATGCTGGCACTGATGAATACATCGTTGCCGTGCAGCACAAAGGGTTTGGACAGATTTTGTAGAATCCGCGACGCCACTTTTGCAGCTTCTTCCGGCGAATTGATTTTCGACAGCACCAGGGTGAATTCATCGCCGCCGAGGCGGGCAATGACCGATTCGGCATCATGCAAAGCCAGGCGATTGCTGGGCGCCAGCACATCGTGGCTGCGGATGCATTCCTTTAAACGAGAACTGACCTGCATGAGCAACTCGTCACCCACTTCGTGGCCCAGGCCATCATTGATGTGTTTGAAATTATCCAGATCAAAAAACAGAATGGCCGCCTGGTGTCCGGACACCTGGGATTTTTCAATCAATTGCTGAATGGTATCGATGAAGCTTACCTTGTTGGGTAACCCGGTCAGTGAATCAAAGTAAGCCAGTTCTTCAATGTGTTGTGAGGTATCCTGCAAATGCTGGCGCATGGTCTCCAGCGACTGGGAAAGCGCTCCCAGCTCGTCATCCCGCCGCAGTGGTTTGACCGGATTGAAGTTGCCGTTGGTGATGTTTTGCGTCAACACCCGAAGGCGCTGCAATGGGTCGGTAACCAGGTTTGCCACGCTGCGGTGCAATACCAGCAAACTGAGCAGGCCGGCGGCGATGGCGACATAACTGAGCATGTTGTTCAGCGTATCTCCGCTGGCATCGATTTCCACAGTGGGGGTGAGACTGACCATACTCAGTGAGTCTCCGATGGGGGTACTGTTCACCAGGTAGTGATTACTGTTCCAGAACAGGCTTGCGGTGTTCTGCAGATCTTCTGTTTCCAGCAACTGATGTATGGACAGATCCTCGGTTAATGCCGAACCCTGTTCCATCAGCACCAGCAGTACATTCGACGTGCGGCGGGCTTTCTGAATAAAGTTTTCCATTTGCTGCAGGCGGATTACGGTTTTAATGGTGAACCCGGCTGCTATGTTCGCAACCGCCGGTTGCTGCAGCAGCAGATACAGCTTTTGCTTATTGTGAAAGAAAGTAAAGCCGTCGCTGGTGTTGGCTGGAGGCTCTACCCATTCTGTATCAGGGTGGGCGCGGGCGATGGATTGACCGTTGGCATTCAGTATCTCGGCAAACTGAAGCCGGGGTTGGCGGCGCTGGAAACGTTGCAATTCGGCTTGTATGGTCGCCGGCTCCGTGGCGGCGTGCTGAAATGCTGCAACCAATGGCGGATAGTTGAGAATTTCCGCCAGCAGGTCAGCGCTGGTGGTGCGGGCGGAGGCGACGTTCCACTGCATCTGATCGCTGAGTATCTGGTTCTGGCGGGCAATACTGTCGTCCACCATACCCGCAAAATAGTGACGGGTGATATAGGAGTTCAGCAGCAGGGGCACTACCACCAACGGAAACAGAATGGCGAGGAACTTGGTTTGAAGCTTCATATAACCTGCAACTGCAATGATACGGGCAACTACCAACAGTATAGTGAGCCCAATTAGGTGGAGGGGGTCAGCAAAGGGCAATGTCTATAGAAATTTCCATGCTTTTCCGCTAATTGCTTATTCCCAAACAGTTTTTTGTATTTTAGTTCAATTTTGATAATGTGAAACGCGTCACAGTCAGGAGGTGTACCCTAATGCCGACTTCCCGCTTTCTACATGATGTGCGCGTGTTTGATGAAAACGGTACTCATGTTATCGGACATGTTATGTCCGTGGATGATCAAGGCTTGTTAATGCTATCGGACATAGCAGTAGAGGCTGAAAAAGAACTGTCCTTTATGTTGGAGGACGTTACCCGCATTGAGTCCGGGCGCATGGCGTCTTTCTCCGCTACCTGTGGTTCCTGTGAGTTGGTGCAAAGTGTGCTGGATATGTATCAGGTGCGCTTGAACTTCACGCATTTATCCAATGCAGCCAGCGCAGTGACCCGCTCCCTGCATTGAGCCGGACCCGCTCAGTGGATTTAAATGGCGGCCGGGGCTTGACGAATTCCGCTTGCTGATGGAGTCTTGTTACAACAATAACTCCATGGTTTAGTAAGGAATTTTATGCATTGGCCGGTTCAGGTAGTGGAATGTCTGGCAGGTAAGGTTGACCTGGGACAACATATTACCCTCAAAGGATGGGTGCGCACCCGCCGTGATTCCAAGGCGGGGTTTTCATTCATTAATCTGCACGATGGCTCCTGTTTCGACGGTATCCAGGTCGTAGCGGACAACTCGCTTGCCAATTACGAAGACGACATTCTGAAACTGGGAGCGGGCTGCAGTATTGCGGTCAGTGGTGAGGTGGTGGCCTCCCAGGGCAAGGAACAATCCATCGAAATCAAGGCCACCCAGGTTACGGTCATGGGGTGGGTGGATGATCCGGAGACCTATCCGGTCGCGAAAAAGCGCCATACCTTTGAGTATCTGCGTAGCGTGGCGCACCTGCGGCCCCGCACCAATACCTTTGGCGCCATCGCGCGCATTCGCAACAGCGCGTCCCAGGCCATCCACCGCTATTTCCACCAGCGAAACTTTTATTGGGTAAACACACCGATCATTACCGCCAGCGATTGTGAGGGGGCCGGCGAGATGTTCCGGGTCAGTACGCTGGATCTGCTGAACACACCCAAAACCGACCAGGGGGCAGTGGATTTCAGCCAGGATTTCTTTGCCGACGAGGCCTACCTCACCGTATCGGGGCAGTTGAATGGTGAAGCCTATTGCACAGCCCTGTCACGGGTATACACCTTTGGCCCGACCTTCCGTGCCGAAAACTCCCATACCAGCCGTCATCTGGCGGAATTCTGGATGGTGGAACCGGAACTGGCCTTTGCCGACCTGCACACCAATGCCGATATGGCGGAAGAATTTCTGCAGTTTGTATTCAAGGCGGTTCTGGATGAGCGCGAAGACGATATGAGTTTCTTTGCCAAGCACATCAATCAACAGGCCATCAGCCGGCTGGAAAATGTCATCGCCTCGGAATTCGTGCGCATGGAGTATTCCGAAGCCATTCAGATCCTTGAAAAAAGCGGCAAGACCTTTGAGTACCCGGTGCAGTGGGGCCTGGATCTGCAATCCGAGCATGAGCGCTATCTGGCGGAGGAGTATGTGGGGCGCCCGGTGATCCTGATGAACTATCCGCAAGCCATCAAAGCGTTCTACATGCGGGAAAACGACGATGGTCAGACCTGTGCCGCCATGGATGTGCTGGCGCCGGGGATCGGTGAGATCATCGGCGGCAGTCAGCGCGAGGAGCGGCTCGAGGTGCTGGATCGAAAAATGGCGGCCCTGGGCTTGACGGAAAACCTGTGGTGGTACCGGGATCTGCGCCGTTACGGCACCATCCCTCATGCTGGTTTTGGTTTGGGGTTTGAGCGTTTGCTGAATTACATCACCGGGATGGAGAATATTCGTGATGCCGTTCCTTTCCCGCGGGTACCGGGCAGCGCTCCGTTTTAACACGCGGTTACCTGCTATCACAGGCTAAGAAGTTTAGTTTTGAAACTTGAGTATTGCCGTCACATAAACGCCCTTATGACACACAAAAAGTAAACGGAGATTGCGCTTGTTGTGTGTCAGTATGCCTGCCGAGTCCTAACCCCGTTTTCGCGCTAGTACCAAGGTGGTTGACCGGTTTGAGTTTGTTTGAATCCAATGAATTGAGAAATTTGTCCCGCTATGTCCGCGGTTACCTCGGCGGACTGCGTTCGCTTTGTGTGGAAATCGAAGGGGAAGAGTTCAAGTACCTGGAAGGCGGTGACGGCGACACCATCATTTTCCTGCACGGAATTCTGGGGTCTAAAACCCAGTGGCGCAGCCTGATGCAAACCTATACCCAGGACTATCGTGTTGTGGCACTGGATATTCCGGGCCTGTGTCTGCACCAGGCGTTCGCGCAGAAGAAACATTCTCTGCGTCAGCTCAGCATCTGGCTGGAAAGCGTGGTGGATCGTTTGCGCAGTGATCGGGTGCATCTGGTCTGTCATTCCATGGGCTGCGCCCTGGGTTCCTATTTTGCAGCCACCCGGCCGGGCATGGTCAGCTCCCTGACCTTGATGGCATTCCCCGATGTGTTCAGTAACCGGGGCGAAACCCTGCAGGGGTTGGTGAATGAAATCAATGCGATGATGACCGGCTCCGATGTGAAACCGTTAGCGGATTACTATCGCCGTGCCTTTGCCAATCCTCCCAACATTCCCAATATCGTATTGCGCTACAACCTGCGGGAGGTTAACCGCTTTCGTGGCAGAGTATTGCAGGCAGTGGATGAATTTGCCCAGTCCAGCCCATTGCTGATGGCACAAATGCGCCAGCTGCGAATGCCCTGTTTGGTGATCAATGGTGATCAGGACAACATCTGCCCGGTGTTTGATGAGACCTTCTGGCGTATGAACGTGCCTGATCTGGAGTTTGTTGAATTGCAGGATTGCGGTCACGTCATCCATCTGGAAAAACCGGATGAGGTGATCTTCGAACACCGCCGTTTTCTGGAAAGGGTCGATAAACTGCTGCGCCCTGAACCACCGGAGGACACAGGTCAATACGGTGTTCTGCTGGATTAATCCTGTGTTGCTCAGGCCAGCAGCGACAGAATCTGTTGGGATAACGCATTGGCCTGCGCCTGCAAAGCAAGTCCTGCCTGGCGTTTTATCTGTTCCTTGGACAATTCACTGATCTGGGCGGCAAAGTCGGTATCGGCAATACGCGAGCGGGCTGCGGTCTGGGATTCCGAGACCGCTGACAGATTACGAATGCTGGACTCAAAACGATTCTGAATCGCACCCAGTGAGGCCCGATAACTGTCGATCCGGTTCAGGGCAGAGTCCACGGTATTGACCGACGCCTGTGCCAGCTCTGCGCTAGCGGCGCTAATGTTGGCGAGGGTGCCGGTGGCCTGGACGTTATCTTCCTGCAGTGCATTCAACCCTGCCACTGCCTGGTCCGCCCCACCAAAGGTCAATGTGGCATCGGCACTGACAGTAACCTCACCGGTGATTCTTAAGTCCTGGAAGGCGTCACTGAAGCGGTTTTCGGCACCGGCGAACAAACGGTTACTGACCGCGGAGGAGGCGGTGCTGACAACAATGTCGCGGCCGTCACCGGCCCGCAGTTCCAGCTCACCCTGATTGTTGGTGGAGGCGGTGACACCGGTTTGGTCGCTCTTGGCATTGATGGCCGCGGCAAGACTGCCGCCGGCATCGTTTTCCTCAAACCGGGCGGGGCCAATCGCCACACCGTTAATGCTCAGGTCGCCGTTGCTGATGGCACCGGATGCGACGTTGGTGGCCGTATTGTTGTTCACTGTGCCGCTGATGTCATCGGATTGCAGAGTGCCGGCATTGAACCCGGTGCTGGCGGTGGCATAGACGGAGGCCAGCCCACTGCCTTCGGTATCGCGCAGGGTATTGATGCGCTCGGCAATGGACTTGGCCAGGCCGGCACCATAGTTGAGGCTGGTGGGATCGGTGAGACTGCCGGTGTCGGCGATGGTGTTGAGGCTACCGCCATTCCCGTTACCGGCAATGTTGACCGCCGCTTCATTGCCCACCTGGATGGTCAATTCGTTGATGGGGGCGGTGTCGGCATCGCCTGCCTGCAGGCCCTGACTGCCAAGATCGTTACTGCCCAGCTGAGTGCGGCTGCCGGTGGACTGAACTGTACCGGGTAAACCGCCGAGGCTGGCACTGCGCGCATCAAAACCCCGCAGGGTAACCACCTCACCGGCATTGGCCCCCACCTGATACTGTTGATCGGTCAGCGAACCATCCAACACCTTGCGGCCGTTGAAGGTGGTGGTTTCTGCAATGCGATCCACCTCGCTGGTGAGTTGATCGATTTCTTTTTGAATAGAGCTGCGGTCGGAAGAGGAGAGGCTGCCGTTTGCCGCCTGCAGTGACAGATCGCGAATACGCTGCAGGGCGGTGGTGGTTTCTTCCAGGGCGCTTTCGGTTGTCTGTGCCAGAGAGATGCCGTCGTTGGCGTTGCGGCTGGCGGTATTGAGGCCGTTGATCTGGGCACTGAAGCGATTGGCAATGGCTAAGCCGGCAGCATCGTCTCGGGCACTGTTGATGCGATTGCCCGCCGCCACTTGTTCCAGAATCCGGTTGAGATTGGTTTGAGTCTGGCTCAGTTGGCGCAGACCCACCAGTGATGTCAGGTTGGTGTTAATGTTCTGCGGCATGACATAGTCCTCCTCAACCCTAAACTATACGCCTGCCACAACTGGATGAATATTAATCAAATTAGGCTGTTTATAACGATTTCTTTCCAACGTACAGGATTAAAGGCCAGTGGATGTCACGGGCTTGGTCGGTGTCACCCCAGGCTTTTGCCAGGGTTTCCCAGTGAATTTCGATGGGGTTCTGACCCTGTGCTTTCTGATATTGTTTAACCGCTGACCAGGTGTTCAGGTAGCCGATCAGATGACTGAATTGCCAGGTGGCCTGCATGAAGAACTCTTGCGTCGGCACACGGGGATAGGGGAAGTGGATGCGGGTGTAGCCATTATCCAGCAGGGCTCGCTCCGGGGGCCAGTAGGGTCCTACCACCTGACTGTGAAAATGTTCGATAACACTGTCCAGCTCGGTACCGGTGTACAGTAGTTGGTAGCCCCAGGCGGCCAGTATGCCGCCGGGTTTCAGTACCCGCTCCACCTCGGCAAAGAACGCGTCGTGGCGAAACCAGTGAATGGCCTGGGCAACGGTCACCAGATCAACGGTGCCGTCGTCAGCCTGGATCTGCTCGGCCGGCGACACGTGGTAGGTGACATTGGCACAGGGCTCAGCCTCGCGAATCTGGGCTGCGCTGGCATCGCTGGCGTGCACCTGGGAGAAGTGTGTGGCCAGCGTCCGCGATGCCTGGCCATTGCCACAGCCTATGTCAAAAGCCAGCTCATTGGTGGGGGTGAGCCGGGCAAGACAGGCGTAGAGTTCGGTGGGGTATTGTGGTCGAAAGCGTTTGTAGCCGTCGGCTGCGGTGGAAAAGTAATCTTTGAACTCTGCCATGCCTTGCTTCATCCTCAGTGTGGGTTGTTACATCAAGTCCACTCCGCATTCCAGTTGCTCGAACCAGGCCAGAAAGGCGGCGACTTTGTCTTTGCCGATAAAGGCCTTGCCGTGCTGGGGCACGATCATTTCAATATCCAGTGTGCGGACGTGATTGACCCAGATTCTACAGGCCTTGTTGCAGGCCATATAGCGTTTATGGAAGCCTTCCATCAGGGGAATATGATCATCCATGTCAGCCACCGGTTCGTGATCCTGCCCCGGGGTCATGGCGGCACCCACATCACCGGAGAACAGTATTTTGCTCACCGGATCGTAAAAATGGAAGTTGCCCACGGAATGCAGAAAGTGCGCGGGTACGGCCACGATGGCCGATTTCCCCAGGCGAATTTTTCCGCCTTCGTCCGGTATTTCCACCATCCGATCCATTAGTGATTTATTCATTTTGCCGGACACAAAATCGGAAACAAGGTGGGGCAGGAATCTGGCCCACAGCCGTGAGGTCACGACTTTGCACTCTGAATGCATCAGCCAGCGGGGCAGGGAGGTAATGATATCTGGGTCCTGATGTGAGGCAAACACGTAGCGCAAGTCGGATTTGACGTTCAGGTGTTTGGCCAGCTCTATGGACAGTGGGGTAAAAGTGAGCTCGCCACCGGGGTCAAACAGCGCCGCTTCACCGTGATCGACAATGACCATCTGGTTGCTGGGAATGGCCTCACCGGCCACCAGATCGGTGAAAAACAGGACGCGATGCTCATCGTCATTGAATAAGGTTTGAACTTTCTGGCTCATGTCAGGCTACCTATGGATACAGATAGCGCTATTCTACGGGGGTAAAATCCCCCACCCGTGATATGGGTCAATATCCCGGTGGCTGCCTTGAATAGATCATGATCAACTGCGGCAGGCCGCTGGTAGAAACTCTGTGGACAGTGAGGTGCGGTTGTCACCTACGGCCTGCATCCCGGGGGGAATTTCATCATGGCCGCAAATCCACGATACCGGGCTGGCGGGGCTGTTGGTGACGATCAAGGGGCGCAGAGTCAACACTTTGTCCTGCATGCCGGCGTTGACTTTGTTTCCCATGGTGATGTGGATCGCACCGCTGTCCACTGCAACGCTTGTAACGTAGTGACCAATAATATACTGCGACGGCGGTACACCCGCCTGCTGGTTGTCCTTGGGAAAACGGCCTTTGCTGCGATAATACTCGATAACATTGGGTTTCAGCTCTCCCACCAAAGCCAGTGCTTCCGCTACTTTGGCCCGTGACACGTATACCTGGTACGCCGGTAGTGAAACCGATGCCAGAATACCGATGATGGCCACAACGATCATCAACTCGATTAATGTAAACCCTGATTGATTATGCATTGTTGGTTCTCCTAAACCATGGCGCCCAATGCGAAGATGGGCAGGTAGTACGCGATGATAAGCCCGCCGATCAACACAAACAGAAAGGCCTGCAGGAAGACGGTAAACGAGGTTCTGAATTCTGTTAACGCGGTGATCAATTGGGTGGGTGCCTGATGTAAATGGTAAGCAAGTTCAGCGCTGAAGGTGTCATTTTTTTTAGCATACGACAGCAGCCTGTCCGTTGCCGCGGGCATGCCCCCGGCGCCGGCCTCAGGCTGACGGCAACCGGCCAACCTGTAGGCGTGGGTTGCAGCCTCGTCTGCCGACATGCCTCCCCGCATCAGTAGATCGATGTACGCCAGCAGGATGTAGGTATTGGTGATGGACAGGATACGGCGGCCTCCCCAAAGCCAGGCGGGGGAGACGTTGCAGTAACGAAAGCCGGAGAGGTCCACATAAAGCCGGTACAGCGCCAGGCTCAGGCTGCCCAATGCGATGCCCGTCATTGTCAGCGCACCGAGCCCCCACAGCGCGCCTGGTCCAAGCATAAAGGCTGTGAGCTGGGGCAGTTCGTGTTCAAACTCAAGAAAAACAGCGTATAGGTTTCCCGCTACGCTGGTTTTAAAGATGGCGAAGACGACGAAGGCAATCAGCAGTAATGCCGCAAAATACGTGAAGGAACTGCGTAAGCTCAGCAGGTGGGCATTGATTTCCTGATCGATCTGATGTCGGTATTCATTGTAGGTGACAATGATATCACCGGTGGCACCATGGGATTTGACCGCGGCGATGATCTTGAACAGCGAGCCGTAGCCGCTGTTTGTCAATGCTCCCTGGTTGGTTTTGATGGCGTTGACCGCGGTGCGGATCGAATCGTCTCCGTTTGCAGCAATGCGATCCAGTGCGGACTGCAACCGAAAGTCGGGGCGCGTTGCCAGAAACGCAAGCTGTCTGCCAACGAATTCCAGTGCCTGTTGGATAGGTTGTTTCAACATGGGTGGCGCATCCTTATTGCTTGCAAAGAGTGGTTAACAGCTCTTTTTTTATCGTGTTGTTGGGGAGGGCCCCGAGTTTAACCCGCGGGTGGCTGGCGTAGCCGCATAGCCATACCACGCTGCCGCCGCTGGGCATTGCGTAAGGAGTGATGCTAAGGGTGCCGTTAATGCCCGTTGTCGTTGGGCTGGTGAAGGTGAACCAGAAGGCGGTGCCATCAAAGCCATGATCTGTCATATTCAGATTCTGGAATTCGTCGGTGTTTGCAATCCTGTTAATATAGCGATCCGTGAGGGGCTGGTCCGGTAAAGTGCCGTGGTAGGCGTAGTGTTCGTGTACGAAGGATTTGAAACCGGTCAGGAAAAAATAGAATTCAGCCAGCTTGGCTTTATTGAAAAGCTGGCTGGCCTGAGCCAGGATAATGGACGCCAACACAATGATCAGCCCGGCGGTGGCAACGATGTTGAACATCTCGCGAAATTCAAAATCGTGCAGCAACCGGTGGGATCCTTCCTGTACTTTCATCAGCCACTCATTTTCAGATGTCCAGTAGCCACTGGATAAAGAGTTTTGCCACAAAGCCGAGCATTCCCAGGGTCAACACCAAAAACAGAATAAAGGTGCCGAAGCGCCCGGCTTTGGATTCCCGTGCCAGTTGCGCAACGATAAACACCATATACAACATGAACGCGGCCAGCCCGACGCTGAGCCCAAAGGAGGCTATCTCCTGCTCGGTGTAACTCAGAAACGTATTCACGGCAGACCCTGGGTGCGCAGTGGTAGCGCGTCGGCCCGCACGGAATCGCGATAGGCATGCCAGCTGGCGTGCCCCAGTACAGGCACCACGATCACGCTGCCGGCCAGCCCCAGCAGGCCCAGCAGGGAGCTGAACATGATCAGGATGGCCCACAGGGCCATGGGCAGGGGGTTCTGCATCACCACCTTCCAACTCACCAGCACCGCCTCCAGGATGGGGATTTTACGGTCCAGCAAGAGGGGCAGGGTAACCACGGTGGATGCGAATACGGGGGCCGCCAACGCCACTCCCAGCATCCACCAGAATTCAAACACATGGTTGTCGCCGGCCAGTACAACGTAGCGCAAAAAATCCAGGGGCTGCTCCACCGGGTGGGGTGAAAACAAGGTGATGAACGCCGCCGAGGTCAGCACCCAGCCGGTACCGGACAAACACAGCAGCAAGCCAAAGCGTAGCAGCCGCCAGTCATGATGAGGGGTGCCGCGCCAGCTCCACCAGGTGCGAAACACCAGCCCCAGGCTGACCGGTTGTTGGTTTTCCAGGGCCCGGCTGACAGCGTACAAACCAACCGCCACCACGGGCGCAACGGCGAGGAATCCGGTAAAGGCGCCGGCCAGCAGCCAGAACTCATCGAAGGCGATCACCAGCAGCAGAAAACCGAACAGGGATACACCCAAGCCGTGCAGCAGGCCGATGAGGGGGGCTTGCTTGAAATCCTGCCAGCCTTTCTGCAGCCAGCGCCAGGGTGCGTCCAGCGGCAGGGTCTGTATTTCTACCTGGGGCGTGTGGTGACGGGTCATTGCTCAACCCCTGCCATCAGTTGCCAGCGGAATCGGAGCTGATGCCGCCGTATTGCTGGGCCGCAATAGGGAAGCAATCCTTGATGGTGACTTTCCCCTGCAGCAGATTGCCTTTGGAGTACTCGTTGAAATGGCAGGTGTTGGTCAGTGGATCATAGTTTTCCACCCACAGATTATCGTCCTTCCAGGTGGCGGCAATGTGTAATTGGCCCTCAGGTACGTGGATGGTCATGACGCCACCATAGCGTTTTACGAACACCTGCTGGAAGTGAAAGTAATAGGCCAGTGATCCCACCAGAAGTACCGCTGCACAACCTATAAGCGCTGGTTTCCAGTGCTCCATCTTGGCGAAAAAAACCAGCACGCCGATGGCGATGGCAATGACAATAAACCAGTAAAAATAGGTAATCATGGAGCCCTCTTGAAATTGTTGTTGCGCGGATGCCCTATTGAAACACATTTTCTCGGTTTGCTTTACCGTTGTGCGTTTTGTTGCGGTTCAATGGGGCGGGATCAGTAGCCGGAATGTTGACAAAACTGGAGTGTGCGTCTGAAATTTGATCAAGCAGGTGGCATTTTAGCTAGTTTGATTAGGTAGATATTACAACAGACACCGCAAATGGGCGTAAGCCAATCTAAAAAACCAGCCGTGTGGGACGTTTATTGCGTTCAATCCCGTAAAAGGGAGGATTTTCATCAATTTTTATTCGAATACAGGCCCGTTCTCCGGTATATTGCGCACCATTTCCTGTCCAAACCATAGAGAAGCAAGATGACTGATTTAGCACAATATCGAAATATAGGTATCTTCGCTCACGTTGACGCCGGTAAGACCACCACAACTGAGCGAATCTTGAAGCTGACCGGTAAGATCCACAAGACCGGTGAAGTGCATGACGGTGCGGCCACCACCGACTTTATGGAGCAGGAACAGGAACGCGGTATTACCATCCAATCGGCGGCCACCACCTGTTTCTGGAAAGACCACCGCTTCAATATCATCGATACCCCAGGACACGTTGACTTCACCATCGAAGTATACCGTTCACTGAAAGTTCTGGACGGCGGGGTTGGTGTATTCTGTGGTTCCGGCGGGGTAGAGCCCCAGTCTGAAACCAACTGGCGTTATGCCAACGAGTCTGAAGTGGCTCGTATTATATTTGTGAATAAGCTTGACCGGATGGGTGCGGATTTCCTGCGGGTGGTGAAGCAGGTGGAAGACGTACTGGGTGCTCACCCATTGGTGATGACGCTGCCTATCGGCCGTGAAGACGAGTTTGTGGGTGTGGTTGACGTATTGAACCAGAAAGCATTCGTTTGGGATGATTCCGGCCTGCCTGAAAATTACGAAGTGAAAGACATCCCGGAAGACATGGTTGATCTGGTGGCGGAATACCGCGAGAAGATGATCGAAACCGCCGTGGAGCAGGATGATGACCTGATGGAAGCCTATCTGGAAGGGGAAGAGCCCTCCCTGGAAGACATCAAGCGCTGCATCCGCAAAGGCACCATTAACCTGGATTTTTTCCCCACCTTCTGTGGTTCCGCTTTCAAGAACAAAGGTATTCAATTGGTTCTGGATGCCGTGGTGGATTACCTGCCCAGCCCCACTGAAGTTGAGCCTCAGCCCCTGACCGACGAAGAAGGCAATGAAACCGGTGAAGTGGCCACAGTTGATCCGAAAGAGCCTCTGCGCGCCCTGGCGTTCAAAATCATGGATGATCGGTTCGGTGCCCTGACCTTTATTCGTGTCTACTCCGGGGTAATTGAAAAAGGCGACACCATCCTCAATTCATTCACCGGTAAAACCGAGCGAGTGGGCCGCATGGTTGAGATGCACGCCAACGACCGTAACGAAATCAGCAAGGCCCAGGCCGGTGACATCATCGCCGTCGTGGGTATGAAAAACGTGCAGACCGGTCATACCCTGTGTGATCCAAAGCACCCCTGCACACTGGAAGCCATGGTGTTCCCGGATCCGGTTATCTCTATCGCGGTATCGCCCAAGGACAAAGGCGGCTCTGAGAAGATGGGTATCGCAATTGGTAAAATGGTGGCGGAAGATCCGTCGTTCCAGGTTGAAACGGATCAGGAAACCGGCGAAACCATTCTTAAGGGAATGGGTGAACTGCACCTGGACGTTAAGGTGGATATCCTCAAGCGCACCTACGGTGTTGAACTGGTGGTGGGGGCCCCTCAGGTTGCCTACCGTGAAACCATCACCCAGCCGGTTGAAGATTCCTACACCCATAAGAAGCAGTCTGGTGGTTCCGGTCAGTTCGGTAAGATCGATTACCGTATCAAGCCCGGTGAGCCCAATACCGGCCTTACCTTTACCTCCACTGTGGTGGGCGGTAACGTACCCAAGGAATTCTTCCCGGCCATCGAAAAAGGTTTCAAGTTGATGATGCAAGAAGGCCCGCTGGCCGGCTTCCCCATGCTGGATGTGGACATCGAGTTGTATGATGGTAGCTACCACGCGGTTGACTCCTCTGCCATCGCCTTTGAGTTAGCGGCAAAAGGTGCCTATCGCCAGTCCATGCCGAAGGCCGGCCCGCAGTTGCTGGAGCCTGTTATGAAGGTGGACGTGTTCACTCCGGAAGATCACGTGGGCGATGTGATTGGTGACCTTAACCGTCGCCGTGGCATGATCAAGGATCAACAGGCAGGTACCATGGGTGTGCGCATCAAGGGTGACGTTCCGCTGGCAGAAATGTTCGGCTACATTGGCCAGCTGCGTACCATGACCTCTGGCCGTGGCCAGTTCTCCATGGAGTTCTCACACTACGCGCCTTGTCCGCACAACGTGGCAGAAGAAGTGATTGCAGCGGCCAAAGCCAAGAAGGCCGCCAAATAAGCCAGTGTGATCTTCACCACAAAAAAGCCCCGCAACCGCGGGGCTTTTTTGTGGTCTGGTGTTTTCCCCGCTCAAGGTCGTTATACTGAAACGGCGCCGCGAAACGGTTCAACGTTCCGGCGTGAATGTTTTGTGAATGTATTCTTCTATAAAAAATTAATGGAATAAACAATATGAAAAAGTGGAGCTTGGGTGTCGTCCTGGCACTGACTATCAGCAGTGTTGTGCAGGCGGCTACGTTAACGGCGGATTCGGTTACCGGTATTCAAAGTGTGATGGAAGCGGCCGTTAATGGCGATATTATCGAAGTTCAGCCTGGATACTACACCGAAAATATCGACTTCCTTAACAAGGCGGTTGAATTGGTTGCGGTTGCAGGGCCGGGACAAACCATAATTGATGGCAACGGCGCCACTACCGTCAAGATTCAGGGATTGGCTACGATTCGTGGTTTCACCATTACCGGCGGCTATGCCAGCTTTGGGGCCGGCATGGAAGTGAAAGGCTCGGGGACACTGATTGAAGGGAATGTCTTTACCGGCAACCAGCAGGGAGCCGGCGGGTATGGGGCTGCCATTGGCGGCAACGCTGCCAGCCCGATTATTGATGGCAATATATTTCGTGACAACAGCAGCGATATGCAGTTTTTATCCGGCGTGGTGAGCTTTATTAATGGTTCACAGCCGGTGATTTCCAATAATATTTTTGAAAACAATCAAAGCCGCGCCATCAACCTGACTCTGCCCACGGGCAACAAGGCGTTGGTGGTCAATAACACCCTGGTGGGTAATGCCACGGGCATCTATGTGGATCGCCGTGTGAACGCGGGGGCCATTGAAATTCGCAATAACATTGTGGTCGGCAATGATGCCGGATTGCACATGCAGTTCGGCAGCGACGAGAACAATCCGCTGATTACCCATAATCTGTTTTGGAATAACCTGGTCAACTATTTTGATTTGGCGGATCAAACCGGGCTCAATGGCAACCTGATTGCCGACCCGTTGTTCATAAATAACCAATATCAGATCAGCAAGGATTCTCCCGCCATTGATGCCGGTACCGATGTGAACGCACCTGATCACGATTTTCGTGGGGTGGCGCGGCCTCGTGATGGGGATAAAGATGGTGTGGCCATTACCGACATCGGTGCCCAGGAAGGCGGCAGTGTTGGATTGGGATTGTTGGTGTTGGGATGGCTGGGCTTTTTCAGGCGCCTTCTTCAGGCGCCTTCTTCCCGTAGTTTGGTTCTGACATTCATCAGCAACTGGCCGTACATATTGGTACCGCGACGATCCCGGCCACAGCCCCAGTAGTAATCATAGAGATTGTTTTCCACCAGGCGCTTGTCCTGCGTTTCCTGTAACACCCGGGCAACGTCCGGGTAAGTTTTGCATTTGGTGTAAAGCGCCCGTGTCATATACACCACTTTTACCTTACTCCAATCGGCGCGACGTTTTTTCAAACGCCGTCGCCCCAGTTTGCGGGCCTGTTTGGGGCTGTCTGCCATGCGGATTTTTTCCTGATAGTCCGCGTCTTCAAATTTCATGGCCTGGTAGTAGTGTTCCACGGTGGGCCATTGTTTATCTTCCAGCGTGAAGGGATGGTGTGACCACGCTCCCAGGGGCTCGTCGGCGTCGCTGCGGGAGAAATACAAGGCATTGACATCCGCTTCTGCAAACAGTCCACCTGACATAATTAGCGATTCCCCCAGATAGCGGCCACGGCTCGGTCGTTACCCAGTGTACCCACTACCAATCCCAACAAACCCAGCAGGCCAAACACCAGTACCGGAAAGTAATACCCCATATCGTCGCCGGGATTCATTGCCATCACCAACAGAGCCAGAGCGGTGAATACCAGGCTGATAAAAATCAGTATTTTGCGATGGGATGGCTTGTAGGTGTAAGCGCTCTCACCGGATTCGAGTGCGTTCAATAAGGGAGAGAACAGGGCTCGCAATGCTTCTTTCATAGGATTGGATTCATCATGTTTTCTTAATGGTGTTGCCTGACAATGGGGCAGTGTACCTTCATCCTGCCCGGGTCGCTACAAACCGGAGCCTGTATATTCTTTGCAAAATTTCCATTCAGCGTGTAATTCCTGCGCTCAAAGTCGGGTTTGAATTTTTTTAGTGCTTGGGCGATGGAAAGATATCGTTTTGATATCAGTCGGTTACAGTCAAACGGTTAATCTTGGCATGATCTTCGCTGGTTTTACCGTGCGGTTTTTAATACAGGAGTTTTGTTATGTCTTTCACCGATGCTGTAAAAGAGAAACTGAATGCGCAGATCGAGTTGTGGGAGAAGCAACTGGATGAGCAAAAGGCCAAGTTGAAGTCGGAGCTGGCGGATGCCAAAAACCAGGAGGCGGAAAGCTCTGTTCGTGAAGAAGCAAAGAAATCGATCGAAAACAACATTGAGTTACTGCAGCATAAGATTGAAGAGGCCAAGGACAGGCTTACCGACGCTGTGGATTCTTAACCGTTGCCGTGTAAACCACGCAGCCTTACAACACATACTATGTCACATCTCCAAAAACAAAAGGTGAGCCCGGGGCTCACCTTTTTTATTCGCCTGCCTTTAATGTCAGAAATGCCAGAAGCTCAGGCCTTGGCGAACAAGCGCTGCAAAAGGCCGGGTTTTTTCTGGGCATCCAGCGCCCGCTGATCAGCGCTTTCCTGTTTCGCCAGATCGGCCTGTTCACCAAATACGGGGGTGCCAAGAAAGGCGCAGTCCATAACGGTTTTGCCCATCAGGGTCCCCACCACCTTGCCTTGCAGCTTTTGGTCCTTATCCACCTGGCCACGGTAGGTCAGGGTCATAGGTACCGGTTTGGTGAGTTTGCATTTCCACACCAGGCTATCGCCGTTCTCAATCTTTCCATCCAATACCATTTGATTGCCGTGTTCTTCATTAAGCACATGGCCGTTGAGTGCAGCGCCACTGGATGCCAGCACCAGACGGCTGAACTGGTCACCCACCGGAGATTTGATGGTAATGTCCCAGACATTATCAACCCGGTCTATGGGTACCGCTTCGATGGGGCCAAGTTCCGCCTGGGTGGCAGTCATATCGTAGAACATCTGGCACTCTTCATCAGAGAAGCCCAGGTTTTTCAGATCATCAAATGAACTCTTAAAAATTTGCAGCCCACTGGTATCGTCTGTCATCACGGTGTTCATTTGCGCTGCCACGGATTCCACCGACATGTCCACCGGCATCGCCGCACTGGAGGCCATGACGATACGAGAGAACTTACCACCGCCCACGGAAAATATTTCGCGGCTGATATCGCACTGCTCATGGCATAGGTAAGCCACCACCGGTGCCAGTTTTTCCGGTTGAAAATCCTGTTCCAGGTGATCGCGAAACCCACCTTGTGGCAGTAGTGCCGACAGGCGGGTGAAGGCGGCCGGCATAATCACATTGACATTGATGTTGTGGTCCACACCCAGTAAGCCGGCATTGCGTGACAGGCCGATCAAAGCAGCTTTCATGGAGGGGTAGGTGGTTTGCGGACTAAAACCCAGCACGGAATCCGATGACGTGTTGATGATGCGGCCGTAGTTCTGTTTTTTCATGTGGGGCCAGGCCGCGCGCATGGTGTTGACCGCGCCCATCACGTGGACACCCAGGTGAAGATCGATTTCCTCGCGGTCGATGTCAGGAAAAACGCCGGTGCTGGCAATGCCTGCATTGTTGATCACGATATCGATACGCCCCCAGTTTTCAAGCGCCGTATCCACCATGCGCTGGGCATTTTCAAACTTGGATACATCGTGCCCATCGGCAATGGCTTTGCCTTTACCCAGTGCGTTTATCTTGTCTGCAGCGGCACTGGCCACTTTGGAGCTGGGCTTGCCATCGTAGCCGAAGGTACCACCGCCCAGATCATTGACAATGACATTGGCACCACGTTCTGCCAGGTATTGCGCATACGCAAAACCCAGTCCACCGCCTGCACCCGTGACAATGGCCACCTTGCCGTTGAATTCAAATGACATCTTGTTCTCTCCCGGTGTGTTCTTTTTTGTTTGTGTGTTGTGTCGGTGTTGGTTTGAGTCCAATGGCTTATTAGTATACGATGTATACCAAAAAAGAACAGTCCTGTTTTTGAAATCTGACACGGCCGATGAAAAACAAGAACTTAACCATTGATCCCAAATAAATAATCACAGGTAAACACCAGTGCAGGAGCTGCCATGCCAGACTTTAACAAACCATCCATCATTGACGTAAACGGGGTTAAGCTGGCCGTTTATGAACAGCGTCCTCAAGGTGTGGCAAAACCTTGGCCCCTGATACTGTGTCATGGTATGCCGGAGTTGGCTTATTCCTGGCGGCACCAGTTTGAGCCCCTGGCGGCGGCGGGCTTCCATGTTATTGCGGTGGACATGCGGGGAGTGGGCCATTCCCAGGTGCTGCCGGATAAAACCGATTACACCCTGGCCAAGCGCCTGGGGGATATGTGTGGATTACTGGATCATTTTGATTATCAGCAAGCTGTTTTTATCGGCCACGATTTTGGCGGTACCATTGTGTGGGGGATGGGCCTGTATTATCCGGAGCGGGTGAAGGCATTGTGTGCCTGTAATTCCCCGTTTGCGGACATGCCTATGAATCCCCTGGATTTATATAATCAGTTGTACGGCCCGGACAACTATTTCGCCTATTTCCAAACGCAGGCCTGTGAGGCCAAGTTTAATGAGGATCCGGCGCGGACATTTCGGTTTTACGCCCGCCGGGATACCGGGCAGGGCACCAATCTATCCCGCAGCCGCCAGCATGATGCTGAAAGCATTGCCCACGTGCATTGGATTCATGATGATGAGTCCACCTGGCCCGGAGAAGTACTGCTGAGTGATGAAGAGCTGGACTATTATGCCAGCGCCTATGGCGCCACCGGTTTTGGGGGAGCGTTAAATTGGTATCGGTGTTTGCCGTTGGATTACGAACATCAAAAGCGGGTTTACCCTGATGGCTTACCCACCATCACTGTGCCGGTGTTGGCGGTTGGATCAGAGCTGGACTTTATTGCTGCCCACCATTTTTACGATTTGCTGGACGGCTATTGCAGTGATTGGAAGAAAGTGGTTATCGAAAACGCCGGCCACTGGACTCAGCAGGAGCAACCACAAGCATTGAATGCGGTGTTGTTGGAATGGTTGCAAACAGTTGCTCCGTAGCGCTTTTGGAGAGCGGTGGGGAGCGATTCCCAGTGGGCACCGAACACCGGTTTAAAGGTGGGCTCGGTGGCGCGCCCCAGTTGCTCCCGGATTTTCAGAGCGTGGGCTGCCATACTGCAGATCGCGCAATCCCCCATCGTAGACAAACCAGACACCCTTACCGGCCTTCACATTCATGGATTAGTCTGTATCGTCGGCCTGGGCCAGGGGCCAGCCCCCCAAGGCCTTCCATTTGTTGATGACCCAGCAGAAAAACTCCGCGGTTTTCACGGCGTCGTAAATGGCGGAATGGGCCTCTGCATTACTGAATGAAATGTGGGCGGCCCGACAGGCCTTGGCTAACACGGTCTGGCCCACGGCAACGCCGCCGATGGTGGCGGTGTCAAAGCAGGAGAAGGGATGAAAGGGGTTCCGTTTAATGCCGTTGCGGGCTACGGCGGCATTAACAAAATCGCGATCGAAGAACGCATTGTGACCCACCAGAATGGCGCGGGTGCAGCCTTCTTCCTTCATGGCGCACCGCACAGCACGAAAGATGCTTTTGATGGCCTCCATTTCATGCACGGCACCGCGAAAGGGGTGATAGGGGTCAATGCCGGTAAAATCCAGCGCCGCCTGCTCAATGTTGGCGCCCTCAAAGGGAGTCACATGGTGGTGTATCTGCTGGCCGGGTTCCAGATTGCCGTTTTCATCCATGTCCAGGATGACGGCGGCAATTTCCAGCAGAGCGTCGGTTTGGTGATTGAAACCGCCGGTTTCCACATCGATCACCACGGGGAGGTAGCCACGAAAGCGCTTGGCGAGGCTAGGGGTATGGTCAGTCATGGGGTACTTTCTTATGCATTTGGCGAAATGCTAACGTACCGGGGTGGCCATCACAAATGTTTTACCCCTCTGGGCTGAGAAATGCGCTCCTTATGCCAGGAAAGTGCTCAAGATTTCACATTTTGTACCGATAACTTCCTTGTATAAGTCCGAGTATTGGCTGGAAACGGGTATATGTTGCGTAACCTCTTGATTGGTCTGATCGTTTTGATGTCGACGCCGGCACTGGGCCACACCTATGCGGCGCGGGTGGATGAGGCAGTGTGGCATCTGGATCCATCCCCGCTGAAGTGCCGGTTGTGGCAGGCAGTGCCCAACTACGGAGATGCGGTGTTTGAAGTGGCCGCCGGAGAATCCCTGCGCTTTTATATGGATTTATATCGACCGGTGTCCAAGGCCGGGCAGGCGAAGATGGTGATCGAGGCCCCGGAGTGGCGGGATGGACTGACACCCCGCAGTATCGGTACCACCTCGTTCAAACGGGGGCGGCGCCCCATTGAATTGGCGGAAGAAGTGGCCAGTGAACTGCTGGCTGAGTTGCAGGTGGGCATGACGCCTTCTTTTGTGCACCCGGGGTGGTACGGTAAACACGATATTTCCGTCGGGGTATCGGCGGTGAATTTCCAGAATGCCTATTTGGGGTATGTGTCCTGTGTGGCGGGCTTGTACCCGGCCGGTTACGACGAGCTGCAGCAGACCTACCTGCACTTTGAGACCAACAAATACGGTATCAAGGGCGCGCTGAAGGAACGCCTGGATTTGATTGCCGGTTATGTCGCCATCGACAACAGCGTGAAAAAAATCTACATCGACGGTCATACCGACAGCCGCGGCCGCCGGGGCCACAACTGGGAGCTTTCCCGCCTGCGGGCGGATGCCGTGCAGCGCTATCTGGAAGAGAAAGGGGTTTATCCGGACATGATTGAGATGCGTTACCATGGCGAAGGCAGCCCCGCCAAAAAGAACACCAGCCAGAGTAATATGGCGTTTAACCGCAGAGTCCTGGTGCGCCTGTACCGCTGACATAATCCTGTCTTCAGGCGGTAGGAAAATACGCCCCCGATCGGGTACAATACGCGCCTTTCTCAATTTCCATCACATCAGTCCTGAAGGTCTAAGGGTTTACGCATGTCTGACATCAAAAAGGTGGTTTTAGCCTATTCTGGCGGCTTGGATACCTCGGTTATCGTAAAGTGGCTTCAAGAAAGCTATCAGTGCGAAGTGGTTACATTCACCGCAGACCTGGGGCAGGGTGAAGAGGTAGAGCCGGCCCGTGCCAAGGCCCAGGCCATGGGCATCAAGGAAATCTACATTGAAGACCTGCGGGAAGAGTTTGTCCGGGATTTTGTGTATCCCATGTTCCGCGCCAACACCATCTATGAGGGTGAGTACCTGCTGGGAACCTCCATTGCGCGGCCATTGATTGCCAAGCGCCTGGTGGAAATCGCCGAAGCAACCGGTGCTGATGCCATCTCTCACGGCGCCACCGGCAAGGGTAATGATCAAGTGCGTTTTGAGCTGGGTGCCTACGCGCTGACCCCCGGCATACAAGTCATTGCCCCCTGGCGTGAGTGGGATTTGACCTCCCGCGAAACCCTGATGGCCTATGCACAGAAGCATGATATCCCCGTTGATTTCTCCAAAGCCGGTAAGAAATCCCCTTATTCCATGGATGCCAACCTGCTGCATATTTCCTACGAAGGCGGCATCCTGGAAGATCCCTGGGCGGAACCCGAAGAGGATATGTGGCGTTGGTCGGTGAGCCCGGAAGCAGCGCCGGATCAGCCCACCTATATTGAGTTGACCTACGAGAAGGGCGATATCGTTGCCATCGACGGTGAGCAACTGAAAGCCCACGAAGTACTGGAGAAGCTCAACAAGCTCGGCGGCGCCAACGGCATCGGGCGCCTGGATATCGTGGAAAACCGCTATGTGGGGATGAAATCCCGTGGCGCCTATGAAACCCCCGGTGGCACCATCATGATGCGGGCCCACCGTGCCATTGAGTCCATTACCCTGGACCGGGAAGTGGCGCACCTGAAAGACAGTTTGATGCCCAAGTACGCCGAGCTGCTTTATAACGGCTATTGGTGGAGCCCGGAGCGCAAGATGATGCAGGCCATGATCGATGAAAGCCAGTTGGTGGTGAATGGTGTGGTGCGGGTTAAGTTGTACAAGGGCAACGTGACTGTAGTGGGCCGCAAGTCCAGTGATACCCTGTTTGATGATCGCATAGCCACCTTTGAAGACGACGCCGGTGCCTACAATCAACAGGATGCGGAGGGCTTTATCAAACTGAATGCCCTGCGTTTGCGTATTGCCGCCAACAAGGGTCGTAAACTGAAGTAGTCAACCGTCTTGCTAGCGGCTCCAGAAGCGAGAAGCCCCGGCCTCCAAAGGCGGGGCTTTTTTGTGCCTATTTCACTGTCTGAACCACAATCTGTATCTATACTGGACTCATGGATGGAGTATTGTCTTTAATTAACAAACAATTATCTGCAAGTAGGAAACCATGACGAAACAACAGCCCCTTGTCATCGTCTGCGACCCACAGGATACCAACATTGCCTATTACACCGAGGTGATCCAGGCCATGGGCGCTGTTTGCCTGGCCACTTCATTAGGCGGCAATGTGGTGAACCTGGTGGCGAGCCATCAACCGGCTCTGGTAATTCTGGACTCACAGTTGGACGAGCCCGATGGTTACCAATTACTGAACTTGCTGAAATCCGGTAAAAAGAGCAAGCACATTCCCGTGCTGTTCGTGGCGGGCAATTTGTCAGAACGTAAAATGTGTCTCTACGACGATATGTTTGCGCTGGTGGAAGTGCTCGCCAAACCCATCAACGAACAACACCTGCAGCGACATATCAGGCATTACCTGGAACAGTATGAATATCGAATGGAGATCGACGCGCTCTACAGTGAAGAGAAAGCCGATCCGATCGCCAATCATGAGGAAGGTATCCTGGCAAGCAATCAATGCGGGCAAATCATCTTCGCCAACTACGCCGCCGAACAGATTCTGAAAGCCAGTTCCGCGGAGTTGTACGGGGTGTATCTGGAAAGTCTGTTTGAGGAAACCTGTACCCGGGTCAAATCCCGCTGGAATGAACATCCGGTTGCCAAGGTAACCGCCGGCGATCAAATATTGCAGGTGGATAAAGCCATGCTCTGGCGTCGGGATGGGGAGGCAATTTCTGCCAAGTTTGCGGCGGTGCCTTTCGCTTCCGACAAAGGCATTCGCTTATTGTTTGCTTTCAAGCAACTGAAAGACACCCGTGAATCCAAAGATAAACTGGCCAAACTGTCACAGGTGGACCACCTGACCAGCCTGCCGACACGTTCTTTCATCGAAGAGCACATTGATCGTACTGTATTGAAAGCGGGAATCACCGGTTATTACTTCGCTGTGTTGTCGGTGGATCTGGATCATTTTCGCTACATCAACGAAAGCCTCGGCCATGATCGCGGTGATCGCTTGCTGAAGGCGGTTGCCGATCGTATTTACGCACTGGTGCGACGGGATGATCAGTTGGCACGCATGGAAGGGGATGAATTTGTGCTGGTGCTGAGCCATATTGATGCCCCGGAAAACGCCGGCATGGTGGCCAACAAAATCATTGACCGGATTCGTGAGCCGTTTTTGATTGACGGGCACGAGGTGTTCACCGGTTGCTCCATCGGGGTCAGCGTTTACCCCACCTGTGGCGACGATGCCAATACCTTGATGAAAAATGCCGAGGCGGCGTTGTCGCGGGCGAAAGCCATCGGCCGCAACAACTATCAATACTATACCGTTGAAATGAATAAGCTGCGGGTTGAACAGATGCAACTGGAGTATGAGTTGCATCAGGCACTGGAGCAAAAGCAGTGGCGCATACAGTATTTGCCTGTCACCACCCGTGATCGTAATAAGGTGGTGGCCTGCGAAGTCCGGTTGACCTGGGTTCATCCGACAAAAGGTGAGATCCCGCTGGAGGCGTTTCTGTCCCAGGCGGAGGAAGCCGGATTGGCTCCCACCCTGTTTCGCTGGCTGTGGCAGCAGGCGTTGAATCGCTTTGATCAGTTACCGGATGACAGCAAAGCCAAGGTTCGATTGATCATGCCCACATCGCCGGCCATTCTGTTGCAGGAAGGGGGGGTGGACTGGGTGATCAACGCTATTGCCCGGGTTGGACTTAATTCCGACCAGATTTTCATAGAGTTGCCGGAAAGCTATTATACGTTGCGCCACAGCCAGCACGGCGAGGTGCTGAATGAATTGTGCCGTAACGGCTTTAATCTGATTCTGGACAGCTTTGGCACCGGCTTTGCCCCGTTGAACCTGCTGAAAGAAGTACCCTATACTTTGGTGAAATTAAGCGAATCCTTTATTGCCGCCTGTGAGGTGTCCAAAACCGACCAGGCCATAATTAAAGGCGTGGTGGATATGGTGCACCAGTTGGGTATTCAGGTGCTGGCAACAGCGGTGGATACACCGGTTCAGCAGACGTTTTTGGAAGCAGTAGGCTGTGACTGGTTAAGCGGTGAAGCCATTGATCGTGATCTGGAGCAGACACCACAGAAGCTGGATGATATGGGGATCTTTGTGTTCCCGGGTTGAGGTCTATGCGTATATTACACACCATGATTCGAGTAGGGGACCTGGAGCAGTCCATCGCTTTTTATACGGAAATATTGGGCATGCAGCTGTTGCGCAGGAAAGACTATCCTGATGGCCGCTTTACCCTGGCCTTTTTGGGCTATGGTAAGGAAAGTGAGCAGGCCTGCATCGAACTGACCCACAATTGGGATATCGGACATTACGATTTAGGCAATGGTTATGGTCACATCGCCCTGGAAGTGGATGATGTTTATAAAGCCTGCGCTGACATCCGGGCCCGTGGTGGTGTGGTGACCCGGGAGCCCGGCCCGATGAAACACGGCAGCACCATTCTGGCGTTTGTTAAAGATCCGGATGGCTATGCAATCGAGTTACTGGGTAAAAAATCCTGAGCCTGGTGTTCTACCGCCTCACAACCATTCGTTGATCCATTGGCCGATTTGCCTAATCTCCGACACACACACTTCATGTCCCATCGGGTAGTGGCTCCAGTCCACCTGATATTGATGTTCCTGTAGCCAGGTCAGAGCCGAGCGTGCGGCCTTTTCCGTGACCATGTCATCGTAATCCCCGTGGGCGATGTGAATCTCCAGGGATTGGTTGGTGCTGCGGGCGGCCTCGTCCAGGGCTTCAGGGTTGGGCAGATAGGTGGAGAGGGCGATCAGCCCCCCCAGCCGGTGAGCACATTGCAAGGCAGTATGATAGGCCACCGCGCCGCCCTGGGAGAAACCGATGAGGATGATGCGTTCGGCGTGGATACCCTGATCCATCTGCTCCTGTATCAGGCGATTGATGGCGCCCCGGGCCTGGTGAAGATGATCCGGATTGATCCGGCGGATTTCCGTTAAGGCCAGAATGTCATACCAGGCCGGCATGATATAGCCACCATTGCAGGTAACGGGAATCTCCGGCGCATGGGGGAAAATAAACCGGATCGCGGCATCGTTCTTGATTTTCAGGTGTGGTACCACCGGCACAAAATCATGGCCGCTGGCACCCAGGCCATGCAGCCAGATAACGCAGGCGTTGGCCGCTTGCTCCGGTTCTGAGATTTCACAGTGCAAGGGTGTCTGGTACAAGTTACAGCCCTTGCGACTTGAATTTGCGCTTGTAGGCTTCTTTTTCGTCCAACGTGATCTGACGGGCTTCTTCTTCCAGCATCACCGGGATGCCGTCGCGCACCGGATACGCCAGCGCACTGGCAAGGCAGATCAGTTCATCTTTTTCGTTATCGTATTCCAGTTTGGCCTTGGTGACGGGGCAAACCAGAATTTCCAACAGTTTGGTATCGAACATAGGAAATGGCCTGGTGTGTTGCTTGAATGGGAATGGGGTTAATCGTACTCGGTTTTTTCTTTGAATTCACACAGATCTTCAATAATACAGGCGCCACAGCGTGGCTTACGTGCGGTGCAGACGTAGCGGCCGTGTAGAATCAACCAGTGATGGGCGTCCAGCAGAAACTCTTTGGGCACATGGCGCATCAGTTTTTTCTCCACCTCCAGCACAGTTTTGCCCGGTGCAATGCGGGTGCGGTTGGAGACGCGGAAGATGTGGGTGTCCACCGCCATGGCCGGCTGGCCGAAGGCAGTGTTCAGCACCACATTGGCGGTTTTGCGCCCCACGCCAGGCAGAGATTCCAGCGCCTTGCGGTCACAGGGTACTTGGCTGCCGTATTCATCCATCAGAATCTTGCAGGTTTTGATTACGTTTTCCGCCTTGCTGTTGAACAGGCCAATGGTTTTGATATAGGGCTTTAATCCTTTTACACCGAGCTTATAGATCGCCTCCGGGGTATTGGCCACCGGATACAGTTTGGCGGTGGCTTTGTTGACGCTGACGTCGGTTGCCTGGGCGGAGAGAATGACCGCGATCAGCAACTCAAAGGTGGAGGTGTATTCCAGCTCTGTCCTGGGGTTGGGATTCTGATCCCGCAGGCGCGAGAAAATCTGGTAACGTTTGTCTTTGTTCATAGTCTCGGTTCAAGCTGGCCCGTCGCCGTTGGCTGCGGTTGCAATGGGCGCCGAATATCAGGTTATGTTGCCGGTGGTTCGCACGCGCTTGCTGCCGGCGACCACGCTGTCTTTTTTGGCCTTGGCGGCGGCTTCCATCTTGGCATCAATAATGTTTTTCAGGGCCAGCAGCAGCCCCAGCACCATGAATGCCCCGGGAGGCAACACGGCAATCAGAAAGCCCCGGTAATTGGCAATCAGCTCCAGCTTCCAGTTCAACGCCATATCACCAAACAGCAGATGCATATTGGCAAACAGCGCGCCGGTACCGATCAGCTCCCGCAATGCCCCCAGCAGCACCAGTACCAGGCTGAAACCCAAACCCATCATCAAACCATCCCACACTGCGGCCGGTACGCTGTGCTTGCTGGCAAAGGCATCCGCCCGGCCCAGCACGATGCAGTTGGTGACGATCAGGGGAATGAAGATACCCAGTATCAGATAGAGTTCATAGGTGAAAGCATTCATCAGAAATTCAATGCAGGTGGTGAACGCCGCGATGATCATAACAAAGGTGGGCAGGCGAATGGCATCCGTGGTGGCATTGCGAATCAGCGAAACCGCCAGATTGGATAGGGTCAGCACACAGGTGGTGGCCAGCCCAAGGGCCAGTGCGTTGACCACGGTACCGGAAACCGCCAGCAGCGGGCACAATCCAAGCACTTGCACCAGGGCCGGGTTGTTTTTCCATAAACCATCCAGAGTGATTTTTTTGAAGTCTGCATCTGCCATGTCAGTTGGCCTCCGCGAGTTCAGGCTGGGAAGAATTGCCGTAAAGCAGTTCACTTTTGTGTTGCTCGAAATACAGCAGGGCCTTGTGCACGGCGTCAACCACCGCCCGAGGGGTAATGGTGGCACCGGTGAAGGCATCAAACTGGCCGCCGTCTTTCTTTACGCGCCATCCTTTCTCATCAAGATTGGTCAGTGATTTCCCATTAAAGGATTTGATCCAATCGGATTTCTGCACCTCGATGGCGTCCCCCAGGCCCGGGGTTTCAAAGTGCGGTGGAATCACCCGGACCCCCGTCAGTTCACCGTCAGAGTTGATGCCCACCAGCAGGTTGATGGAACCTCCGTAACCTTCAGGGGCGGTGACCTGCATGATGATCCCCGCAGGTTGCTCTTGCTTCCGGCCCAGGTAGGCGAGTTGGGGAACGGAGGTTCCCAGCAGGCCATGGGCCGGCAAGGTTACCGTGTTGTCCAGAATATTATTGTCGACCACTGCTTTGGGCATCACCTCGAACAGGCTGCGTTGCAGCGCATTCTGTTTTTCTTCCGCGATCTTGTCTTTGGTCAGGTTGGCGGTGGCCACCACCAGGCCGGTGGTGATGATGGCGAACAGGCCCAGGATAATGCCGTTACGGGTGACGGATTGACCGATCATTGACTGCTCCTCAATCCGGTTTCGCCAGCCCTTTATTGGGCTGGCGATGTCCATAGGTGCGTGGCTGGGTGTAGTAGTCCAGTGTGGGTGCCGCCAGGTTCATCAGCAATACGCTGAACGCCACCGCGTCGGGGTAGCCACCCCAGGTACGGATCACGTAGGTCAGTAAACCAATGAGAAAACCATATATGATTTTGCCGCGATTGCTGGTGGCCGCCGTGACCGGATCGGTGGCGATGAAGAAGGCACCCAGCATGGTGCCACCGCTCAACAGATGGTGCATGATGCTGGGATAATTGTCGGTGTCCACGGCCGTGTTGAAAAACCCCGATAGCAGAAAGATGCTGAGCAGCATACCCACCGGGATGTGCCAGGTTATGATCTTTTTCCAGATCAGGTAGACGCCGCCCAGCAGGAAAGCGATATTCACCCATTCCCACCCGTAACCGGCAAAAGTACCGTGCAGTATGGCGTTGGAATCCAATACTTCCGGTTGCCCGGCGTAGGTTTTGAAGGTATCCAGCGGCGTGGCACCGCTCAGTGCATCCGGATTTGTGCCCAAGAACGTCAACCGCAGGGACTCGAATACACCTGGCACGTTAACCGAATTATCCAGGCCCGCGGCCGGCAGCCAGGTGGTCATTTCTTTGGGGAACGAGATCAGCAACAGGACATACCCCACCATGGCGGGGTTGAACGGATTCATTCCCAAGCCACCATACAGGTGTTTGGCCACCACAATGGCAAACGCACAGCCGATCACGGTAAGCCACCAGGGGGCAGTGGGGGGAATGGCCAGGGCCAGCAGTATCGCGGTGACCACGGCACTGTAATCGTTAAGGTAAAAAGCAATGGGCTTATTTCGAACTTTCAGTATCAATGCTTCGCAGCCCACGGCCACCGCGCTGGCGATGACCACATTGATCAGGGTTCCAAAACCAAAGAAATAGGTCAGCATGAACAGGCCGGGCAAGGTGGCGTACAGCACCTGCCGCATAAAGCCGCCGGTGTTGCCGGGCTTGTGGATGTGAGGGGAGGTTACACTCAGTAATGCCATTATGCGTGTTCCTCTTCGACTTTTTTCAGGGCATGTTCCGCTGCCTGCAATGCTTGCTCAGCGGCGCTGACGTTTTCTTGCAGGGCATCAGTGGCGCCGGCGTCGCTGTCTTTGGCCGCCTGCAATGCCTTGGTGGCTTTCTTCAACAGAACCTGCTGCTTGGCCACTTCCATCTTGGCGGCCTTAACGGGGTCGCTGGCGGCGTTCTGCTGCTGGATTTCTTCTTTCTGGCGGGCACGGGCGGCTTTCATGGCGGCTTTTGAGGCATCGGATTTGGCCTTCAACTCGATCACCCGTTGTTGCAGCGCCTGCGTATCCGCCCCGTTGTTGGCCTGGGCTTCCTGCAGTGCCTGTTCCGCTGCCTTGTAGGCGGCGAAGTCGTCTGCGGAGGCTTGCTTCAGGGCGGCCAGCGGATCTTCTTTCGTGGCTGCCGGCGGGGCGGCATCTTCTGCCTGCGCGCTTTTCGCTGAGGTGAACGCCGCTTTGGCTTGGTCGGCCTTTTCTTTCAGTTGCGCGACTTTTTTCTGCAACGCTTCCAGGTTGTCGGTGCCATTCTTCTCAGCGGTGGCCAATGCTTTCTGCGCTTCTTTGTAGCGTTTCATGGTGGACGCGGCCGCAGTCTGCAATTTTGCCAGGTCATCGCCGCCGGTGATGGCGGCAGTGGGAGCCGGCTTCTCGGCGGGGGCGGCTTTCTTCTGTGCCTGTTTGGCGGCAGCGGCCTTGGCCCGTTCCTGGCGTTTGCGTTCTTTTTCCTCTTCTTCCCGCGCCAGGCGTGCCTGACGTGCTTCAAACCGCTGTCGGGCGTGATCGGCTTTGGCCTGTTCCTGCTGTTGGGTGCGGATTTCACCTTTGGCAAACCGATAGTATTGCACCAGTGGGATATTGCTGGGGCAAACATAGGAGCAGGCGCCACACTCGATGCAATCGGCCAGGTTGAAATGGGCGGCTTTGTCGAATTCCTTAGTTTTGGCAAACCAGTATAACTGCTGTGGCAGCAGGTTCACCGGGCAGGCCTGGGCGCAGGTACCGCAGCGGATGCAGGGCTGTTCGGCGGCCGGATCCGGAAACTCTTCCAGGGTGGGCACCAGCAGGCAATTGGTGGTTTTTACCACCGGGACAGCCATGTTGTGCACGGCAAACCCCATCATGGGCCCACCCATGATCAGGCGATGCAAGTCGGTTGCTTTAACCCCGGCCTGTTGCAGCAGCCAGCCCACCGGCGTGCCCAACAGCACTTCGTAGTTACCTTTATCGGCGACGTAATCACCGGTCAGTGTGGTGATTCTGGAGATCAGCGGTTCCCCGTCCATAATGGCGCGCTTGATGGCGTAGGCCGTGCCGGTGTTATGACAGACCACCCCCACATCAGCGGGAATGCCACCACTGCGGACTTCTTTGCCGGTCAACATGCGGATCAATTGCTTTTCACCGCCAGAAGGGTATTTGGTGGGCACCACCACCACCTCGATGTCAGTATCCTGGGTGGCGCGGTTCATGGCTTCAATGGCATGGGGTTTGTTGTCCTCAATGCCAATCAGGATTTCATCCGGGGTGATGAGGTGGCCGATGATCTGCAGCCCCTGCACAATCTCGTCGGCCCGCTCCCGCATCAGGCGATCGTCGGCGGTGATGTAGGGTTCGCATTCCACCGCATTCAAAATCAGGGTCTGGATTTTCTGATCCGGTTTGATCCCCAGTTTGACGACGCTGGGAAAGCCTGCGCCACCCATGCCGGCGATGCCGGCTTCCCGGATTCGGTGCAGAATTTCTTTTTTGTCCAGTGCACTGTAGTCGCTGACACCGCTGTGCTCGATCCAGGTATCTTCACCATCCGGGGTGATCACCACACAAAGGGCATCCATACCGGAGGGATGCTGAATGGGGCGTGGTTCGATGGCTTGTACGGTGCCGGAGGTGGGGGCGTGCACCGGTAAACTCACAAAACCATTGGCCCGCGCCAGCATCTGGCCTTTACCAACCCGGTCGCCCACGGCTACGCAGGGCTTACCGGGCGCGCCGATGTGTTGCTGTAACGGCACGATCAGCTGTTCTGGCAGGCCAGCCCGGCGTATGCTGGTTTCGGAAGATTGCTTTTTGTTTTGCGGTGGGTGAATGCCCCCGTGAAAATCCCAGATTCGGCGGCTCATGCAATATTCCTTACCGGTATCAATTCACCCGGGCGGTTACCGATGCCTTTGGGGGCATCCCAGTGCCAGGTTTGCAGGGTTTCAGGGACCGGCAACATGTCGATACAGTCCACCGGGCAGGGCTCCACACAGAGATCACAGCCGGTACACTCGTCAGCAATAACAGTGTGCATCTGTTTGGCGGCACCCAGGATGGCGTCCATGGGGCAGGCCTGAATACATTTGGTGCAACCGATGCACTCGGCCTCTCGAATCACCGCCACCATTTTGGTTTCCGGGGTTTGGCCGTGTTCTTCATCCAGGGGCACAAATTCCCGCCCCAGCAAATCCGCCAGCGCGCGGATGGTGTCTTCACCACCGGGCACGCATTTATTGATTTCCTCGCCTTCCGCCAGGCCTTCCGCATAGGGGCGACAGCCGGGGTGGCCGCACTGCCCGCATTGGGTTTGCGGCAACAGGGCATCGATTTGTTCAACGATCGGGTTGCCTTCCACTTTAAACTTGACGGCAGCAAACCCCAATAGCGCACCAAAGCCCAGGGCGATGGCGGTGAGGGCGCCCAATGCGGTGATATTGTCGAAGAGAAATTCCATAACCACCCCCCTAGATCTTGATCAGGCCGGAGAAGCCCATAAAGGCCAGGGACATAAGGCCGGCGGTGATCAGGCCGATGGAGGCGCCTTTAAACGGTACCGGCACATCGGCCACGGCAATGCGTTCCCGCAGGGCAGCAAACAGCACCAGCACCAGAGAAAACCCCAGAGCCGCGCCAAAGCCGTACAGGAAGGCAGCCATGAAGCTGTCGATGCCTTTTTTAACGGTCAGCAAGGCGACACCCAATACCGCGCAGTTACTGGTGATCAAGGGTAAAAAGATACCCAGCACCCGATACAATAGCGGGCTGGTCTTGCGCACCACCATTTCGGTGAATTGCACGGTGACGGCGATCACCAGAATAAACGAAATGGTTTTGAGGTAGGCCACATCCAGCGGCACCAATACATAGCGGTAGGTGAGGTAACTCAAAACCGATGACAGGGTCAGTACAAAGGTGGTGGCCAGGGACATGCCCATGGCCGCTTCCAGCTTATTGGACACACCCATGAACGGGCACAGGCCAAGGAACTGAACCAGTACAAAGTTGTTCACCAGAATGGTACTGACTAAAACCAGTAAAAATTCAGGCATGATGCTCTCTATGGTTTGGTTTACTTAACCCGCATACCGGGCACAGCGCCGCTGTCCGGTGCCAGCAGGAAGATGTCTTTGCCACCTGGGCCGGCTGCCATCACCATGCCTTCGGACAGGCCGAATTTCATTTTGCGGGGCGCCAGATTGGCGACCATGATGGTGAGACGGCCTTCCAGATCCTGAGGTTGGTATGCAGATTTGATGCCCGCAAACACATTGCGGGTTTCTCCACCCAGATCAAGGGTTAACTGTATCAATTTATCAGCCCCTTCCACATGACTTGCGGTGACAATCTTGGCCACCCGCATGTCAATTTTGGCAAAGTCATCGAAGGTGATCTGGTCGGCAATGGGATCATCGCCCAGGGGCCCCTTGGGTTTGCCGGCGGCGGCTTCCGCCTCTGCATCGGCTTTGGCGTCGGCGGTCATGGCTTCAATCTGCTTCATATCGATGCGCTGCATCATGGGTTTGAATTTGTTGATTTCATGGCCCAGCAGTAATTGCTGGTGATCCTGCCACTGTAACGGCTCGATGTTGAGGAAGCGCTCGGCCTTGTCAGCCAGATCCGGCAACACCGGCTTCAGGTACAGGGTCAGCAGGCGAAACAGGTTGACGCCCACGCTGCAGCAGTCCAGCACGTCCTGCTCGTTGCCCGCCTGTTTCATCAGGGCCCAGGGCGCTTTCTCATCGATGTATTGATTGGCCTTGTCCGCCAGCGCCATGATGTCGCGCATGGCTCGGCTGAACTCCCGCTGCTCGTAGTGGGCGGCGATGGTGCCGGCTGCGGCCTGAAACTCGCCGGTAAGTTGCGGGTGGGCATCGGTGTTTGCAAGCTTACCACCCAGCTTTTTCACGAAATTGGCCGTGCGGCTGGCGATGTTGACCACTTTATTCACCAGATCCGAGTTCACCCGCTGAGCAAAGTCTTCCATATTCAGGTCGATGTCGTCGATGCGGCTGCTGAGTTTGGCCGCAAAGTAGTAGCGCAGGTATTCCGGGCTCAGGTGGCGCAGATAGGTTTCCGCCTTGATGAAGGTGCCGCGGGATTTCGACATTTTCTGGCCGTTCACCGTCACAAAACCGTGGGAATAGATGGCGGTGGGGGTGCGAAAGTCCGCGCCGTCCAGCATGGCGGGCCAGAACAGGCCGTGAAAATTGATGATGTCCTTACCGATGAAGTGATACAGCTCAGCGTCGGAGTCCTTACCCCAATAGTCATCAAAATCCAGGTCGTCCCGGCGCTGGCACAGGTTTTGGAAGCTGGCCATGTAACCAATGGGGGCATCCAGCCATACGTAAAAGTATTTGCCGGTTTCGCCGGGAATCTCAAAGCCGAAATAGGGCTCCTCCCGGGAGATGTCCCATTGTTGCAGGCCCGCGTCCAGCCATTCTTTCAATTTATTGGCGATGCCCTCCTGCAGGCTGCCGGATTGGGTCCACTGGGCCAGAAAATCCTGGTATTTGGGCAGGTCGAAGAACAGCTGGGTATTGGCTTTCAATACCGGCTCCGCGCCGGAGATGGTGGAGCGCGGATTTTTCAGCTCGGCGGCGGCGTAAGTACCGCTGCATTTCTCGCAGTTGTCGCCGTACTGGTCTTCGGCTCCGCATTTGGGGCAGGTGCCCTTGACAAAGCGGTCGGCCAGGAACAGCTTTTTCTCCGGATCAAACAGTTGAGTGATCTCCCGCGCCACAATGTTGCCGCGGGCTTTGTTGCGCTCGTAAACCAGGCTCGACAGGGCCCGGTTTTCTTCCGAATGGGTGGAATAATAGTTGTCGTAGCCGATTTCAAAGCCGGCGAAATCCCGCTCGTGCTCCTGCTGCACCTTGGCAATCAGCTCTTCAGAGGTGCACCCCAGCTGTTCTGCTTTCAACATAATGGCCGTGCCGTGGGCATCGTCGGCGCAGACATAGGTGCACTGCTCACCACGCAACTTCTGGAAACGCACCCAGATATCGGTCTGGATATGCTCCAGCATGTGGCCCAGGTGAATCGGCCCGTTGGCGTAGGGCAGGGCGCTGGTGACAAGAATCTTGCGTGGTTTGGTCTGCTCGGTCGGCTTCATTGTGTCTCGCTAATGGAATGTTGGCGAAATTACAGCTATTTAGCGCTTTAAAATGAGGCGGGTAATATAGCGGTTCTGCGGGCTGGATACCAGTTGGAGGGTATATGAGTTGGCCAATTTCCGTTACCATGGCGCCCTTATTTGAATTTCCCTTTGTAGCGCAGTCATGACCGGGAGTACGGACTATGAGCCAGACCTTGCACGACCAGATTCACCAAATATTGGCGAAAAACGTCGATCCTGTTTCTTTGCAGCCATTTGACCAGGTGGTTGAGGTGCAGCAGGTTGTGGTCGCCGGTGATGTGCTCAAGGTTGCACTGTGTTTCGGCTATCCCATTGAGCTGGCCAAGCCGGCGTTGCAGGCTGCGCTGGCGCCGCTGTTTGCCCCCTTGGGCAATGCCCTGGAGCTGACCCTGAACTGGGCGGTAAAACCGGCCCAGAGCAAACCCCTTGAAGGGGTGGGCCAGGTAAAGAATATTGTTGCCGTGTCCTCCGGCAAAGGCGGGGTGGGTAAGTCCACCACCGCGGTCAACCTGGCGCTGGCCCTGGCGGCGGATGGGGCACGGGTGGGTATTCTGGATGCGGATATTTATGGCCCGAGCCAATCCCTGATGCTGGGTGTGGCGCCGGGTACCCGCCCCCGGATAGAGCAGGATAAGTTCTTTGCGCCGGTGACGGCTTTGGGCCTGCAATCCAACTCCATGGGTTATCTCACCACCGAAGACACGCCCATGGTATGGCGGGGGCCCATGGCCAGCGGTGCCCTGCAGCAGTTATTGAAGCAGACCTTATGGCAGGATCTGGATTATCTGATCGTGGATATGCCGCCCGGCACCGGTGATATCCAGCTGACCTTGTCGCAGCAGGTACCGGTGGCGGGGGCCATTGTGGTGACCACGCCCCAGGATATTGCGCTGCTGGACGCCAAAAAAGGGGTGGAGATGTTCCGCAAGGTGCATGTACCTGTGCTGGGCGTGGTGGAGAATATGGCCACGCATATTTGCTCGCAATGTGGTCACGAGGAACACATCTTTGGCCAGGGCGGCGGTGATCGCATGGCCAAAGAATACGGCGTTACCGTGTTGGGCAGCCTGCCCCTCAGCCTCAATATCCGGGAGCAGGCCGATGGCGGCAAACCCACTGTGGCGGCGGAGCCGGACAGTGAGATCACGGCGTTGTACCGCCAGATTGCACGCCGCGCGGCGGCCGAACTGGCGAAGATGGCCAAAGGGGCGGCGGGGGCCTTCCCCAAGATCAGCATCGTCAACGACTGATCCGCTTCACCTTGGCGCCCAAAACCGGGTATGATTCGGCCTCCATTTTCGGGCCACCACATTTTGTAGGGGAGTGCGACTAGACAATGTCCATCAAATCAGACCGCTGGATACGCCGGATGGCGGAAGAATATGGCATGATCGAACCATTTGAGCCCGGCCAGGTGCGCCAGGGAGCGGATGGCAACCGCATCATCTCCTATGGAACATCCAGCTACGGGTATGACGTGCGCTGTTCCACTGAATTCAAAGTGTTCACTAATATCCACTCTGCCACCGTGGACCCCAAGGATTTCTCCGACAAGAGCTTTGTGGATATCAGCAGCGATGTGTGCATCATCCCGCCCAATTCGTTTGCCCTGGCGCGCACGGTGGAGTATTTCCGCATACCCCGTAATGTACTTACCATCTGCCTGGGTAAATCCACCTATGCCCGCTGCGGCATCATCGTGAACGTGACACCGCTGGAGCCGGAGTGGGAAGGTCATGTCACCCTGGAATTCTCCAATACCACCAATCTGCCGGCCAAGATTTACGCCAATGAAGGGGTTGCCCAAATGCTGTTCCTGGAGTCCGACGAGGAATGTGAAGTTTCCTATAAGGACCGGGGTGGCAAATACCAGGGGCAGACTGGCGTCACCCTGCCCAAGACCTGATTCAGGCCGGCGCAAAACCAAAAGCCCAGACAGCGGTGCCGGCTCAGGCCGGTACGTTGTCAAAAGAAGTCCATAATGCCCGATTCCAGCGAATATTCGGCCCTCACTCCCACTACCGGCGGTTTTCCACTCTGAACCATGTGTTCCAGTCTGTCGGAACCGTGAAGCCGGGCTCCGCTCCTGTTGATCACAGGTGGGTGCTTCGGTTTGATGTAACCTCAATCCGGTGCCATAAAGTCGAACCCGTACACAGGAGCAACCTGCCACAGTAGTGATAACGCCGGGCTATGCTATTCTTCAATCTAACCCCTTCTTTCCCAACGGAATCTCTATGGAATTTGAAATCGTCTATTGGCATTGGGTGGTGCTTGGTGTTCTGCTGATGTTGAGCGAGATCGTTTTGACCACCTTTTTCATCCTCTGGTTTGGTATCGCGGCGGTATTGATGGGTGGGTTGCTGTTTGTAGTGCCGGGGCTGGATCTGACCTGGCAAATCCTGATCTGGACGGTGCTGTCGTCCATTCTGGCCCTTTTCTGGTTCAAGTATCTGAAACCACTTTCCATTGATAAAACCAAAGCCGGACTTTCCCGCGAGGCCATCGTCGGTGAGGTGGGGCAGGTGATCAGTGTGCCGCGGGATGGTAAACGCGGCCAGTTGCGTTTTCCGGCACCCATATTGGGCGCCGATGAATGGTTGATCATCTCCCAGGATGATCTGGCACAAGGTGACCGGGTGCGGGTAAAAGACGTGTCGGGTAATTCATTGATTGTTGAAAAAGCGTAAGCGGGACAGGAGAGATGGACATGTACGCCGGACTATACGTGGTAGGTGCGTTGTTTGTGTTGGTGCTGGTGACCCTGGCAAAAGGGGTGAGGCTGGTTCCACAGGGTTATAAATGGGTGGTGCAACGTTTGGGCAAATACCACTGTACCCTGGGGCCGGGGCTGAACATTTTGATCCCGTTCGTGGACTCGGTTGCTTACAAGGTGACCACCAAAGACATTGTCCTGGATATTCCATCCCAGGAAGTGATTACCCGGGATAACGCGGTGATCATTGCCAACGCGGTAGCCTATATCAATATCATTTCTCCGGAAAAGGCGGTGTACGGCGTGGAGGATTACCAGATTGCCATTCAGACTCTGGTGCAAACCACTTTGCGCTCCATTATCGGTGAGATGGATCTGGATGATGCCCTGTCCTCCCGCGACGCCATCAAGGCGCACCTCAAGAATTCGATTTCGGATGATATCTCCGATTGGGGCATTACCCTGAAAACGGTGGAGATCCAGGACATCAACCCCTCCGGCACCATGCAGACTGCCATGGAAGAGCAGGCGGCAGCCGAGCGCGCCCGGCGCGCCACCGTTACCCGGGCTGACGGCGACAAGCAGGCCGCGATACTTGAGGCCGATGGCCGCCTGGAAGCCTCCCGCCGCGATGCCGAGGCACAGGTGGTGTTGGCCAAGGCCAGCCAGCGGGCGATCGAAATGGTGACCAGCGCCATCGGCGACAAAGAAATGCCGGTGGTGTATCTGCTGGGTGAGAAATATGTGAAATCCCTGGAGCAGATCGCGAAATCCCAAAACGGCAAAACCATCGTGCTGCCGGCGGATTTACCGGCTGCGGTGAAAGGCATGATGGGCAAGCTCTAGAAAAACAATATTTGCCAGGCATTGGCTGCTAAGACATTAATCGAAACAGGTTTGTTTTGAAAACAATAACAACAGGGTTTATTACCAACGACACTGCCGGCGCAGGGTGTAAGCGTGGCCTCGCAGTGGTTCTGTTTTGCGTGCTGCAGCTGAGTTGTCTGATGGTGGTGGCTGGTTCTGTCAATGCGCAGACTTCGTTGGATGGGAAGGTTGTTGATCTGACTAATATGGAGGCGCGGCAGCGCATCCAGCTGAACGCCCACCTGGCCTATTTTGAAGATACCGACGATCTTGGTATTGATGACCTGCTGGCCGAGCCATATGAGTGGAGCATCAACCAGTCCGGGCTGCGTAACTTTGGGCAATCTTCAAATCCCTACTGGTTCAAAGTGACACTGGATAACCTGGATCAGGCGGGGGCGCCTTTGTATGTGCGCTTTGCCTATCCCCATGTTGATCTGTTGGATGTGTTTTGGGTGCATGACAAGGCAGTGATCAAGCGCTACCGGCTGGGCGACAGCGTGGCTTTCAATGAACGCCCGGTCGACAATCGGGTCTATTTATTGCCGTTGGAGGGGCTGGCTGCGCCCCGGGTGACGCTCTATTTGAAAGTGGTGTCCCAGGGGCCGATGGAGGTGCCACTGGATGTACTCACTTATTCCAAATTCTATGAACTCGATAAGGCTGAGCTGATTTGGTATGGCGCCTATTTCGGCGTGATGCTGGTGATGTTCTTCTATAACTTTTTTATCTTTGTCCTGGTGCGGGATATCACCTATTTCTACTATCTGTTTTATGTAGCCAGTACGGTGGTGTTGCAGTTCACCCTGACCGGGGCCAGCTTTCAGTTGTTGTGGCCGTTGTCGCCTGCACTGAACAACACGATGGTGCTCACCTTCACCTCCATGATGCCCCTGGCGGCGATTTTCTTCGTGCGGAGTTTTCTGCAATTGGAGACAACCGCGAAGCCGCTGGTGCGTTGGTTGGCCAGAGTGTTGGTGACGGCATTCTTCCTGCAGCTGCTGCTCTCATTTGTGCTGCCTTATGCCCTGGTGCTGAAGATTGCTCATGCGCTCTCGTTTACTGCAGTGAGTTTTGGGTTGTATCTGGGGGTTACGTACTGGTTTCGTGGAGTTCGGGCAGCCCGCACCTTTGCCTTGGCCTGGCTGGTGTATTTAATTTTTATTCTTATCTATCTGCTGCAGATTACCAGCACCACCCAGCCCAATATTGTATCCATACATGCGCTTGAAATAGGGTCGATGCTTGAGCTGGTGTTACTGTCGCTTTCCTTCGGACACCGTATAAATGAAGAGAAGGAAATGCGGATTCGAGCGCAGGACCAGGCGTTGAAGGCACAGAGCGCATTGAATCGCAATCTTGATCAATTGGTCCGGCGGCGCACCGACGAGCTGGAACAGGCCAATGCCCGCTTGAAAGAACTGAGCATCAAAGATGGCCTCACCGGCATTTTTAATCGCCGGCATTTTGAAGAGCTGGCACAGACGGAATACCAGCGCAGCTTTCGGGATAAAAACTGGCTCAGCATTGCCATGCTGGATGTTGATCACTTTAAGGGATTGAATGACCGTTACGGGCATCCGTTTGGGGATCTGTGCCTGAAAAAAATTGCCACGGTGATTATGGGACAGGTGCGGCGCCCGCCGGATATGGTTGCCCGCTACGGTGGCGAAGAATTTATCGTGTTGTTGCCCGGAACCAGCGTGGAGGGCGGAAACGTGGTGGCTGAGAACATGCGCCGCGCAGTGGAGGACATTTGCCTGCAACATGAGGGAGCTGAGGTGCGGCTCAGTATCAGCATTGGGGTGGCCGGCACCCTTCCGTCGCAGCGGGATGACCTCGAAAGCCTGATTAAAGCGGCGGATGACAATCTGTATAAAGCCAAGAAATCCGGTCGCAACTGTGTGGTGTGTTCGTCTGCTGGAGGAGCGTAGCTATAATTTTGACCAGACAGTCTTAGTCAACTATACATATTAGTAATATATTGAATTTGCAGAAAAAAGCGCAAGGTTGCTCAACGGCAGGGTCAGCGGCGGGGTTTGCCGCTGAATCAGTCCGGGATGCGCCTGGCAGGGAAGCCCAAGTCATCGCTACTGCACTGATACAGTTACCGGGCAAACATGTATAACAAACTCAGGAATACTTCCATCAAGCTGAAGATGACCATCATTGCGATGATCGCGTTGATAGGCTTTTCCAGCATCGTTTTCAGTAATTACAGTTTTTTTCAGGACACCACCGCATCGCTGGAAGAAATTCAGCAAGTGGACCTGGTGCTGGTGCAGATGGCAAACGATCTGCAGGTAGGCCTGGTGGATGTCAACCGGCTGTTTGAAGCGGCGATGGTGGAGGATGACAAGGATACATTGGAGGAGGCGTTGCTATTGGCCAAACAGCAACGCCAGATGCTGGATCAGCTGGATGAGCTGAAACCATCATTGCGGATCCAGGCCGGTGATCTGCTGGCGGCCTTTGAAGACTATGTTGAGTCCACCCGGCGTTACACCTCTGATGTCATTGACGATCTATACCGCAGTGATGAAATGTATGTGGCGGTGGCACCCACCATTGCCAAGCGGCAGGCTTATGAAAACCTGCTGCGACGATTTTCCTCCGATATTAATGCAAGCTTCGAAGCCACCATGGACAGCATTCGCGGGGAAGCGGAAGTGGTTACCCAGGAGCAGTTCGTCTTCGGCGCCATGTTGGTGGCTTTGGTATTGGGTGCGTATATCTGGCTGTTTATGGTGGTGAACAGCGCCATGACCGATGTTATTGAGGTATCCGGTGAGATCTCCGACGGTAATCTGGATGTGGATATCGGTGAAGCCAACAGTACAGAAGTGAAGAAACTGTTTGCTGCGTTAACCATTATGCGGGATCGATTGAAACAACAGAATAACGATGCCGAAACCCGCAGCCGGCGTCAGGAGCAGCTCACTCATCTAAACGAGGCATTGCGCGGTGAGCTCACCCTAAACCAGGTGCTGGATGCCATGCTCACGTCACTGGCGGGTATGCTCAATTCTCTGGTGGGGGCGGTTTATCTCTGTGAAGGGGATGAACTGGTGATGCGGGCCAGCTATGCCTATTCCCATCGCAAAGGCGATCGCAGCCGACTGCAGATGGGGGAGTCGCTGGTGGGGCAGGCGGCGGTGGAACAAAAGGTGTTTGTGGTCAGGGATCTGCCATTGGATTATTCACCGATAGCATCCGGTTTGGGCGAGTCAACACCCAGAGAAGTGTTGGTGGTACCCCTGGTGTTCAACGATCACTTACTGGGGGTCATGGAATTGATGACTTTCCAGGGCTTTTCCTCGGATGATGTGGAATTCATCAGCCGGGCGGCGGAAGGCATGGCCATTGCGTTGAATTCCTCCATTTCCAGGGTGCAGCTGGCGGAAGCGTTGGAGCGATCCAAGCAACAGGCTGAAGCCCTTGAACAGCAACAGGAAGAGCTTAGAGCCACCAACGAGGAGCTGGAGGAGCAGGCGGCGATACTGCGTTCATCAGAAGAGAGCCTGCAGCAGCAGCAGGAAGAACTGCGGGTTATGAATGAAGAATTGGAAGAGCGTAACCGGCTGCTGGATCGCCAGAAAGATGAAATTGAAAAGAACAACAGCGCCCTGGAGGTATCCCGTAAGGAACTGCAGGAAAAAGCGCGCCAGTTGGAAATGAGCGGTCGCTACAAAACCGAATTTCTATCGACCATGTCCCACGAGCTGCGCACACCGTTGAACAGTATTCTGATCCTGTCCCAGGGATTGATGGAAAACAAGAAAACCAATCTGGACGAGAAACAGGTGGAACACGCCAGGGTGATCAATTCCTCGGGGCGGGACCTGTTGATGTTGATCAACGACATACTGGATTTGTCCAAGGTGGAGGAGGGCAAGCTCGAGATCGTGGCAGAATCGATGCCACTTGCAGAGTTGGCGTCCAAGCTGCGTGGTCAGTTTGAGGCGCAGGCCGAGAGCAAACAAATTGGCTTTAACGTAAATATTGATGCGCAATTACCTGACAGTATACAAGTGGATGAGCATCGCCTCAGTCAGATCCTGCGTAACTTCATTTCCAATGCCCTGAAGTTTACCCACAAAGGGCAGGTAGAGGTTCAGATCGGCATCCCGCAACAGCCGATTGCTACGGTCTCCGGTGTGCTGCAAGCGGAGGAAAGCATTGAATTCAAAGTGATAGATTCCGGTATCGGAATTCCGCAGGATAAGTTGGATCTGATTTTTGAGGCTTTCCAGCAAGTGGATGGAACCATCAGCCGAAAATATGGAGGTACGGGATTGGGTTTGACTATTTCCCGTAAACTGGCAGAAATCATGGGGGGAGTGGTTCAGGTTCGTAGTGAAGGTAAAAATCGGGGTTCTGAGTTCAGCCTGTATCTACCGCGAACCTTTGGCGACGGGCAGGCAGAGGCTGCTCCTGCGATAGAGGCGCCAACGCCAGCGCAATCGCTTGCCGAGGACTTGGCCCCGTCCAGGGCTCAGCCGGAGCGGTCATCGCAGCAAAATGCACCGCAGCTCAGCAATGCCATTCTGATTGTAGAGGATGATGCCAATTTTAGTGGTGTGCTGAAAAACCTGGCGGAAGAATTCGGTTTCAGTGCTTTCTGCGCACACTCTGTTAAGGATGCATTATCCTTCCTCAGTCAAAACAGGCCCGGTTCCATCATCCTTGACCTGGGCCTGCCTGATGCGCCGGGCGAACGATTACTGCAGCAAATCAAGGATGATCCACAGACGAAAGACATTCCGGTACATGTAATATCCGGCAAGCTCAATGTCAGTCCATCCAGTATTGAAGGCGCTGAGGAGTTTATCGCCAAACCGTTTGGCCGTGATCGCCTTGACCAACTCTTTAATGACATCAGTTCGGAGTTGAGCGGGCTGTCCAGTAACCGGGTGCTGGTGATTGAAGATGATGTGGTACAGCAGGAACAGCTGCAACGCAGTTTTGCCGAACAGAATGTAGTTTGCGTGATGGCTGAAAATGGAAAGGATGCCATTAAGCAGCTGAAACAGGAAGTATTCGGCGCCATTATTCTGGATCTTGAACTGCCAGACTCCGATGGTTTCAAGTTGGCCGAAACGTTGAGTCATTGCACCAATGGCAATACGCCAATCATTATCTACACTGCCCGTGATCTGGATAAACGCCAGGATGCACAGCTGCGAAAGTACGCCAAGCGCATTGTGTTGAAAACGGATAAATCCATTTCCCGGCTGCTGAATGAAACCACGCTCTTTCTGCACTGGTTGCAGGGCTCGGATAAGCCATCCCATGGTAATGAGCCGGAAGATCCTTCCACCGTGAACCTGAATGATGTGGAAGGAAAACGGTTGTTATTGGTGGACGATGATATTCGCAACCTGTATTCGTTGTCAGCCGTATTGGAAGAAAGCGGATTTGAGATTGCAACTGCGGGTACGGGTACCGAAGCCATTGAAATGTTGGATCAGGAGCCCCGCTTTGATCTGGTGTTGATGGATGTAATGATGCCGGAAATGGATGGTTTGGAGGCAATGCGGCATATTCGCAGCGATCCAAGGCACAAGAATCTACCGATCATCGCGCTGACAGCCAAGGCGATGAAGGATGATCGCGCCCGCTGCATCGAAGCCGGAGCCAACGACTACCTGTCGAAGCCGGTGGACACCAATAAATTGAAGGCAATTGTGAAAATGTGGTTGGGACAAGCCTGATGGTGACGGTGGATAGAGGCGAACAGCTTAATGAGTTCGAAGTGGAGGTGGAGTGCCTGATGGAGGCGCTGTATCTGCGTTGGGGATACGACTTTCGAGAGTACTCCCGCGCCTCGTTGCGGCGCAGGGTAGCCCGCTATATGTCCGATAACCATTTCCAGCGCCTCTGTGACCTGCAGCATGATTTGATTCGCAATAAAAAACGGTGTGTTCATTTTGTGCGGGGGTTGACCGTCAATGTAACGGATATGTTCAGGGATCCGAAATTTTACCGCGTGATTCGGGAGCAGGTAGTACCGGAGTTGAGAAGCCACCCTTTTATAAAAATCTGGCATGCGGGTTGTTCCACTGGAGAAGAGGCTTATTCCATGTCGATTCTGTTGCATGAGGAGGGCCTGGGGGAACGGGCTGTTATTTATGCAACGGATATCAACTCCCAGGTTCTGGAACAGGCCAGTAAAGGCGTTTACCACGAGAAAATGCTGCTGGCCGCCAGAGAGAACTACGGCGCCACCGGCGGCAGCAACCGTCTGGATGACTTTATCTCGGTGGGCTATGAACGCTTTCTGATTGACCCTGAACTGAAAAAAAATATCGTCTTTACCCAACATGATCTGGTTACAGATCAGGTGTTTGGGGAAATGCAGATGGTGATTTGCCGGAATGTCCTAATTTACTTTCGACGCGAACTCCAGACTAAGGTGCTAACCTTATTTCATAACAGTCTGGATATGGGTGGCTTCCTGGGGCTTGGTATGAAAGAATCCCTGCGCAGTTTACCTAACAGTATTAGATATAAAGCCATTGATGAATCAGCAAGAGTGTTCCAGCGGGTTGATTAAGCAGGTCGAGTTAGTGGTTATAGGTGCCTCCAGCGGTGGCCTTGATGTGTTGATTACCCTTTTGCAACACCTGCCCCGGCACTATCAGATTCCAACAGTGGCCGTTTTACACCAGCGTCCCAACCGGTCCAGTGGCGTACCCGAAATGTTAGCTAAATACACCCACATGAAAGTGCAGGAGCCAGAAGACAAACAGGGAATAGAAGCGGGCAATTTTTACGTGGCACCGCCCAACTATCATTTGTTGATTGATAACGACAGAGTGTTTTCGTTAAGTCTGGATGCGCCGTTGAATTTTTGTCGGCCTTCCATCGATATGGCGTTCGAATCGGCGGCTGAAGTCTATGGCGACAAGCTGGTGGGGTGTGTGCTCACAGGGGCCAACTCCGACGGTGCTGAAGGTGTGCGTTACATCAAGCGCTACGGTGGCCATGTACTGGTACAGGATCCCGCTCAGGCAACAGTTGATTCCATGCCCAGGGCTGCCATTGCGGCGGCTGAGGTAGATGAAATTATTAAAATAGAGCAGATTGCAGAGCGCCTGTCCCTGTTCGCCGAGGGTCATCAGGCATGAAGCAAAGTATACTCATAGTGGATGATCAAAAGGCAAATCTGGTGGCATTGGAAGCCACTTTGGCGGATCTTGATAATGTGGAAATCATTTCCGCAACGTCCGGCCCGGAAGCGCTTTCCATTCTGCTCAAGCAGACCGTCGCCATGGTGTTGCTGGACGTGCAGATGCCCGGAATGGATGGCTTTGAAGTGGCCAGCTATATGCGCCAACGGTCCAAGACCCGTCACATTCCCATTATCTTTCTGACCGCCATCAACAAAGAAGAAAGCTATATGTTCAAAGGCTATGAGAGCGGAGGCGTGGACTTTATGTTCAAGCCCTTCGATCCCTTTGTTCTGCTCAGTAAGGTCAGGATTTTTCTGGAGCTGGATGGCCGGCAGCGGCAACTGGAAGATGCGCTCAGTAAACTCAAACAGGTTAAAACCAGTAACGAAGTGCTGTTGCGTTCGGTGGGGGAAGGCATCATCGGTGTGTGCCTGAAGGGAACCATCACCTTTGTGAATCCCGCCGCCGAAATGATCCTGGGTGTACACAGCTCGGCGTTGATCGGCCAGCACTTGTACGAGGCGGTCATTGTATCCACCCATCATGCAGAGAAAACCGGGTGGTTTCACACCAAACTCTATAAAGCCTGTTCCGAAGGCCGGGCATTCCACACAGATGTGGGTGTGTTTCGTTCCCATCACGATAAAATGCTGCCGGTTGAATACACGGCCAGCCCAACCCATTCCCCTTCGGGCAAGTTTGATGGCGCAGTGATTGTCTTCAAGGATATTACCGAGCGTAAAAAGATTGAGGAAAAGCTGCATTATATGGCGCAGTACGACGCATTAACGGAGCTGGGTAACCGTAACCTGTTTAGCTCGGCGTTGAATAACTCCATAACCTACAGTGATCACAGCGGGCAGAGTTTTGCGCTGCTGTTTATGGATCTGGATCGCTTCAAGCAGGTTAACGACACGCTGGGGCACGATGCCGGCGATGAACTTCTGAAGGAAGTGGCAATAAGAGTCGCTCAGTGTATTCGTGATTCCGATATTCTGTGCCGGTTGGGTGGTGACGAATTTACGGTGATCATTAACGGTGAGTATGCGGAGAAGGCATCGGTGCGGGTGTCCGAGAAGCTGATTCAGGCGCTGTCGCAGCCGTTCGAGATTTTCGGACAGGAGCTGTATGTGGGGGCCAGTATTGGAATCGTTTATTATCCCGAGATGGGTAAGGATACCAGTGAACTGATTCGTAATGCGGATATGGCCATGTATCAGGCCAAACATGAAGGCCGCAACCGATACCGGGTATTTGAGCCGGATATGAAAACCCAGGTTGAGGAATCCATGGCGCTTGAGGTGGAGCTGCGCAGAGCGGTGGAGACCATGGATTTCCAACTGCATTATCAGCCGAAGTTTGACATGACCAACGGCCAGGTGGTGGGGGCGGAAGCGCTGTTGCGCTGGAAGGTTGGCGATAAGATGATATCGCCGGCTACTTTTATCCCGATCGCCGAAGAGACCGGCCTGATCAATGGTATTGGCCGCTGGGTTTTTGAAACCGCTGCCGTGCAAGTGAAGCAGTGGAGTACCCGGTTCGATTTACCCGAGGGCTTTCGGATTTCGGTCAATATGTCCGTACAGCAACTGCAGGACCCGGATCTGGTGCGGGTAATGGGCAGTTTCATTGATGCCGCCAACATTGATCCCGGTTTGTTGGAGATTGAGATCACGGAAAGTCTGTTTCTGGAGCGCACCGAAGTGAATCTGCGTAATCTGGCAGGTATCCGGGGTTTGGGATCCGGTATTGCCCTGGATGATTTTGGTACCGGCTATTCATCGATGGGCTATTTGGCACAGTTACCCTTAACGGTGTTGAAAATTGATAAAACCTTTGTGGATGATGTGCATAAGCCCCAGGGCAGCGCCATCATCTCAGCGGTGGTGGCTCTGGCTCGGGGCCTGGGGGTGGATGTTATTGCTGAAGGGGTTGAGCAGGAGGATCAGGCATCACGCCTGATCGAGCTGGGCTGCGTTACCGCCCAGGGATTTTATTACAGTAAACCGATTCCGGCTGAAGAACTGGAACAATTGCTGGAGAGCAGTTTCGTAATCCTGGATAGTGCCGTCAGCAGTGCTGCCAACTCCGGCAGTTAATGGAGTTTGAATCCCGTCAGTTCCAACAGAAAGTGATCGCCGTCGTCATTCTGCTCCACTTTGACCGGGATGAAAGGGAATTCGTGATGCAGCCAGATCTCCGTTTGCCGCTTGTTGTCGTCGTGCAATCGTTTCAGGTGAAAGGTTTTGATGTTACCGGATTCCGTGCTGATGGTGGGTTTGTCCAGCAGCACAAATTTTCGTAATTCCTGATCGTTATCCTTGGCTTCCATGAACTGAATTTCCGCCTTGCCGGATTGAACCTCCAGTGCCAGCAGCAAAGTGCTGGTGAGCGGATCCTGCATACCGGCTACCAGATCAAACTCTCCTTGCTTTTTTTTGTGCACATAAGTGCCCCGGCCCCTTTGCCAGTCAAAGTTGATGTGATTTTTTCTTTTCTTGAGAAACGTGCCGCGGGTGGAATCGTACTGTAGCGGCCGGGGCTGGCCTGCCTGCCACAGAAACTCCGATCGCTCCTCCAGGCGGTAGATCATCGCACTGGCATCGTATTCGATCCGATACCGCTCCTGTCCCAGGCTGATCAGTTTGCGACTGCCCAGGTCGCTTACCGACATGCCGTTGGCTTCACCGCGATAGTGCGCCGTGAACGGGCTGAATGGCATGGTTTCAGCGTCAGCCCGTGACAGCCCTGTCATCATCAGCAGCAGGGTTAGGAAAGGCAATGCGCGAAACAGAGGCATATGAGTCCTTAGGTCAGATCCAGGCCGGTGGCCGGAAGCGTGGTTCCCTGATACAACACTCCATCGGGGGTGAGCTGTATTTGCTTGCTGCAAAACAATTGCACGCAGGCGGGGTAGAGCAGGTGTTCCAACTGCTGTACTTTCCGGGACAGGCTTGCCGCACAGTCGTCGTGCTCAACCGGCACCTTACATTGGCCTATGACAGCGCCGCTGTCCAGTTCACTACTGACAAAATGAACGCTGCAGCCGTGTTCCTGCTCGCCGGCGTCCAATGCCCGTTGATGGGTGTTCAGACCTTTGAATTTTGGTAACAGGGAAGGGTGAATGTTGAGCAGGCGCCCGGTAAAGTGATCCACGAAGTGATCGGTGAGGATACGCATAAAACCGGCCAGCACTACCAGCCCCGGTTGGAACTGCTCAATCGCCTGCAGCAGATCGGCGTCGAAGGCCTCCCGGGTGCCATAGCCGGTGTGGTCCAGCACCAGGGTTTTAATACCGTGTTTGCGGGCACGGGTAAGGCCCTGTGCCTGAGGACGGTTGCTGATCACCGCGGCAATCCGGCCTTCAATGCGGCCCGCCTCGATGGCATCGATGATCGCCTGCAGATTGGTACCGCTGCCGGAAATCAGTATGACGATATCCATTTACAGACCTTGTAATACCACTTCCGGGGTTTCCTGAGTACTGGCTTCAATGGTGCCGATGAGCCAGGCGGATTCTCCCAGATCTTGCAGTGCCGTTACCGCCGCCTGGGCCTGATCGGCTGCAATGGCCAGGATCATGCCGACACCGCAGTTGAAGGTACGGTACATCTCGCGGGGCTCGACGTTGCCTTGCTGCTGCAGCCAGTTGAAAATGGCGGGCCATTGCCAGCTCCGGGTATCGATCACGGCGTTGGTGGCATTGGGTAATACCCGGGGGACATTTTCTGTAATGCCACCACCGGTAATATGGGCCATGGCTTTGATTTGGAACTGATCCGCCAGGGCCAGCAGGGATTTCACGTAGATGCGGGTGGGTGCCATCAGGTGCTCGGCCAGGGGTTTGCCTTCCAAGGGGGCATGAACATCGGTTGCGCTGACTTCGATGATTTTACGAATCAGTGAGTAACCATTGGAGTGGGGGCCGGAAGAGGCCAGCCCAATCAACACATCCCCGGCACTGACGGTCGCCCCGGTTATGATCCGGTCTTTCTCCACCACGCCGACGCAGAATCCGGCCAGATCATAGTCATCACCTTCATACATTCCAGGCATTTCAGCGGTTTCCCCACCCACCAGCGCGCAGCCGGCCTGTTCGCAGCCGCTGCCGATGCCGGTTACCACGTCCGCTGCCACGTCCACATCCAGGTGGCCGGTGGCATAATAGTCGAGGAAGAACAGGGGTTCGGCACCGGTCACCACCAGGTCGTTGACACACATGGCCACCAGATCAATCCCCACGGTATCGTGCTGTTTCAGGTCAATGGCCAGACGCAGTTTGGTACCCACACCGTCGGTACCGGATACCAGCACCGGTTGACGGTATTTGACAGGTATCTCGCACAGGGCGCCGAATCCGCCCAGGCCGCCCAGCACTTCCGGTCGGCTGGTACGCTTGGCAACCCCTTTGATGCGTTGAACCAGTTGCTCCCCGGCATTGATGTCCACGCCGGCGTCTTTGTAACTGAGGGAAGGGGTTTTGTCTGCCATGATTGCTTCGAGCCCTTGAGTGAGTTGGGTGACTTTTGGATGTCCAGGGGGCCGCTATTCTAGCAGGAGTTGTTCTCCAGCCCAATGCTTACGGGGCGCCTGCGGCGGTGAAAGTTGCGTAGGTTTCGGTTTTATCACCGGCGTCGACGTTGTACACTTTCGCGCAATGGTTTTTCGAGGTACACCAGCGCGTTATGAGTAAGCGAGCACAGCGTTTAGTCTCCCTGGCAGTGTTAGGCTGCTTGATGATGTTGGCAACGGCCGGCCAGGCAGCCGAAGTGGTTGATCTTTATAAGGCCTCGGTGGATGTGGCCAATCGCAGTACGGATGCCCGCAATACGGCCCTGGCCAAGGGGTTGGCCACGGTGCTGATCCGGGTCAGTGGTAATTCCGCCATCACCGCCGAAAGCTCGGTTCAGGATGCCATGGCCAACCCAAATCGCTTCGTGGTCCAGTACGGCTACCAGACCCGTGAAGAGCTGTCGCCGGAAGAGGGCAGTATGCTCAAGCAGACTTACCTTAAAGTCAGTTTCGATGAGGCCGCCGTGAATCAGTTTTTGCGTCGACAGGGGTTTCCCATCTGGTCCTCCAGCCGACCCAATGTGGTGTTGTGGGGGGCAGTGAGGGATGATTCCGGACGCCAGGTTATCGGCGGTAAAAGTCAGCCCGCCCTGCAGCAGTTGCTGCAAATGCAGGCCAAACGGCGGGGGTTACCCCTAATCTTGCCGGCCTATGACGAGGAAGACCTGGCGCAGGTGAGAACCGGGGATATCTGGGGCATGTTTGTGGAGCCAATCAATACGGCTTCACAACGCTACAGCGCAAACGTAGTGGTGGTGGTGAAGATGTTGACCACCCCCGATCAGGTGCAGATCAGTGCCGCCATGAACCTGGACGAGCGCCAGCAGTGGTGGGAAACATCCGGCGACACCCTGGAGGCAGCTGTAGCGGCATTAATGGACCAATTGGGGGACCGTATTGGTGAACGGTTTGCGGTGCAGGCCTCCATGGAGGTTGGCGAACAGGTCATACTGGAGGTGGCGGAAGTGGATCAACTCACGGATTATGCCAATCTGGGGGAGTATCTGGATTCGGTGCTGGCGATTCGCGGCTGGCATTTGCGTATGGCCCAGGGCAGTAAGCATCAATACCTGCTGACGTTGGAAAGCAACCTGGATGCGCTGCAACAGAGCTTTCGCATCGATCGCAAGTTGCTGCCGCAACCGCCGCAATGGGTAGTGCCTCTGGGGCAGCCGCAAACCGAGGAACGGCAACCAGCACCGCCTGAGCAAATGGACGACGCTGCGCAGGTGACGGAAATCGGTACAGACACCCAGGAACCGGCTGTGCTCTATTATCGCTGGAACGGATAGCACCGGGTTTCATGAACTCAGGCATACGACACCTCCCTAATATCCTTACGGTTACCAGGATTGTGCTGGTGTTCCCCTTCGTCTGGTTCATGTTCAATGAACAGTATGACCGGGCCTTGTGGACCCTGTTGCTGGCGGGAGTCAGTGATGGTGTTGATGGCTTTCTGGCCAGGCAATACAACTGGCGCAGCCAGTTTGGTTCCATTGCCGACCCGGTGGCGGACAAGATTTTGCTGATTACCACGTTTCTCACCCTGGGTTTGACCAACCATCTGCCCTGGTGGGTGGTGGCGGTGGTGGTGAGCCGGGATCTGTACATATTCTGTGGCGCCATTGCCTACTGGTTTGTGGTGGGGCGTTATGAGGGCAGCCCCACCATGCTCAGCAAAACCTGCACGTTTATGATGATAGTGTTGGGGCTGGTTGTGATCGCGAATCTGGTATGGCCGCTGGTTCCCCCCCCGCTTTTGCTGTGGTTAAGCTATCTGGTGGTGGGGTTGTCCTTCATCAGCATGGGGCAGTACACCCTGCTGGGTATCCGAGGGTTTGCCCGAAGACGCGCTCATTCAGGTGATAGCCATGACTGATACATCCCACCCGCAGTTGGCTCTGCACCTGTCGCGAAAGCCTAATACGGATTTTGCCAGTTTCTATGTGGGCCATAACCAGCAGCTGGTGGGGCGGCTGCAGCAGGTGTCCCGCGGGGATTTGTCCGGCTGGTTGTATCTATGGGGGGCCGAGCAGAGCGGTAAGAGCCATCTGTTACAAGCTGCCTGCCAGCAGGCTGAAGATCAGGGGCTCAGCGTGTTTTATCTGGCTGGCGCGGAGGCGCGTACCCTGTCGCCGGGGTTGCTGGACAATCTGGCGGCGTTTCAGGTTTTGGCGATTGATGATATCCACCTGCTGACAACCGACCCGGCCTGGGCCGAGGCTCTTTTTCATTTATACAATAAACTTAAGGATTTAGGCTCCGTATTGCTGGTCAGTTCGGTATCGCCGCCGCGTCAGCTACCGGTGGGGCTTGCGGATCTGGCATCGCGGCTGATGGCCATGGAAGTGTATCAGGTGGTACCCATGGATGACGCTGATAAGGCCGGAGCACTGGCCCTGATGGCCCAGCAGCGGGGTTTTCTGCTGTCTGATGAGGTAATCGCCTATATTCTATCCCGCTCCGACCGAACCTTGCGGGTGCTGGAGGGGGTGGTGGACCGTCTTGACCATCAGTCACTGCAGGAAAAACGCGTAATAACAATCCCTTTCGTAAAAAAGGTCATGAGCTGGTAGAACTCTCATCTATACTTTTTAGGGTAGATGCATAACCAAGAGCCAAACCTGTTTTAATGACTGACCCGATTGCCAGCCAAAACAAGCGTTTTATCAGCCTCAAATGGCGGGCACTGGCCCTCACCAGTGCGCTGCTGGTGATTGTATTCACCATATTTCTGATGGCATCCCGATATTCCTCTGAACTGCAACTCAAAGAGCAGGGCAAGGATCGCTCTCAACGTTATGTGGAGCAGCTGGAGGCATTGCTGGATCGACAGGTGCTGCGCATGCAGGCTCTCTCCAGTTTGCTGCTGCAGTTTGAAGGTATGGAGCAGGCGATTCGCTCCGGCAACAGCGATATCATACGGCAGCGCATTGACCAGTTCTGGCCCCGTTTCCAGCAAGAGGCGTCGGTGAATTCCATCGTCCTGTTTTCACCCTCCGATGAAGTACTGTTGTGGCAGGGAGATCCCAGTATTCCGCCGGAAATGGTGGAGAAGTTCCGTTCCGACTGGAACAGCCGGTCGGCGCTTTCCTGCTTTAAAACCTGTGAGGTTTATACGGTCGTGCCCCTGGAGCTGGAAGGGTGGGGTAAAGGCATGGTGGTTTTGGGGGCCTACATGGATCAGGTTGTGGAACGCCTGCACGCCTTGTCCAAAACAGAAATTGCCCTGGCGGTTCGGCGCAGCCCGGACAGCTTTGAACATGACAATACGTTGTCGGGCTGGAGCAGCGACGTTACCTATTCCACTGACCAGGGCGACACCGTCGCCATGCTCCGGCAATTGGCCAAAGACCACGGCCGCGCTGAGGTGTTCAACGGTATTCTGGTGCAGGAAGGCAGCCGTTTCTATGAGGTGGTTCTACGCCCTCTACGGGGCGCGGTATTTCCCCGTCAGGGCGAGCTGTATATCATCAGCGACATCACCACGGAAATGCTGCAGCACCAAACCCTGCAGCGCAATGGTTTGGTGTTCGGGTTGGTGGGGTTGATTTTTGCGGAACTGGTGTTGCTCACCACATTGTGGGGGCCGCTTAATCGTTTACGGGCCATGGCATCGGTATTACCGATGTTGGCAACGCAGAAATTCACTCATATTCGGCAGGAGCTGAACGCCCTGCATCGCGACCTACCGTTTTCCGATGAGAGCGATGTGCTCAACAGCTCAGCCATGCGCCTGTCGCATCTGTTGGAGGAACTGCAATCTGAGCTGCACAGCCGGGCCGAGGAGCTGGAGAAGAAAACCGTCGACCTGGAAGCGGAAAAGCATTTTGTGCAGGGCATTCTGGATACGGCCCATGCCTTGATTCTGACCCAGGACCGCACCGGCTGCATTGCGATGGCGAATCATCATTGCAGCTGGATTACCGGCTATGATACGGGTGAGCTGGTTGGTAAATCGTTTTTCTGGCTGTTGCCGCAAAGTGAACAGTTGCCGGATCTTCAGTTTCAGATTAATGAGCTGGCCAACGGATTTCGGAACGAACTGCACCATGAATCGGCAGTAGTGCGCAAGGATGGCACTACCATGTATATGGCCTGGTATCACTCATTACTGCCCAACGGTAAGGAGGGCCACCAGATACTGAGTATCGCTCTGGACATCAGTGAGCGCAAAGAAGCGGAGGAACGGCTGGGCTGGTTGGCATCCCATGATACCCTGACCGGGCTGTTCAATCGGCGTCGTTTCAGTGAGGAATTGCAGAAATCAATCTCTCATGCCAAGCGTTACGAGCGGTCCGGAGCGATTCTGTTCTTCGATCTGGACCAGTTTAAAGACGTCAATGATACCAGCGGCCATAAGGTGGGTGATGATCTGTTGCGGCGGGTCTCAGAGCGCTTACGAATCGAAGCGCGGGATTCCGATCTGATATTCCGCCTGGGTGGTGACGAGTTTGCCATGCTGGTGCGTGAAGTGGATATCGAAGGTGCGGCCAAGGTGGCATCGCGCTTGTGTGATGCCCTGAACGGCGTTGAGGTCTTGGGGAATAGCCGGGTTCACCGGGTATCGACCAGTATCGGTGTTGCGCTGTTTCCGGATCATGGGGAGTACGTGGATGACCTGGTGGCGAACGCCGACATAGCCATGTATCAAGCCAAGGCATCAGGGCGCAATGGCTGGCATATCTATTCTCCGGAAGAACAGGATCGCGAACGTACCCATGAACGGGTGTATTGGAATGAGAAGGTGAAAGAGGCGTTGTCCACAGACAGCCTGGGTGTGGCGTTTCAGCCGATCCAGAACATTGCGCAGCAAAAACTCTCACACTTTGAAGCCTTATTGCGGGTGTCAGACGATGATGGTAAGCCTTTACCTACCTTCAAATTCATCCAGTCAGCGGAAGCCTCGGGCCTGATCCAGGAAGTGGATCTGCGCATCGTTGATAAGGTATTGGCTTATAAACGGGAGCTGGAGCGACGGGGTGTGGCAGCGGTTTTTGCCATAAACCTGTCGGGTATTTCCTTTCGTAACCCAAACCTTTACGACGAGATTGCGCGTAAGCTAAACCACTACGGTGTCAATCCTGAGGAAATCATCTTCGAAATCACCGAAACGTCGGCGGTGGAAGATGCCGTTTCAACCGCGGAGAAAATGCGGGATATTAAAAAGTTGGGATGCAAGTTTGCCCTGGATGATTTTGGGGTGGGCTTTTCATCTCTCTATCATATTAAGCAATTGCCTATCGATCTGGTGAAGATTGATGGCTCATTTGTGCGCCACCTGGCCACTGAAGCAGAAGACCGGGCGCTGGTGAAAGCGGTGGTGGAAGTTTCCAAAGTGTTTGGCCTGACCACAGTGGCTGAATTTGTAGAAAACCAGGAGATACTGGATATCCTGCGGGAGCTGGGTGTGGACTACGCACAGGGCTATCACATAAGCAAGCCGGAGCCATTTGACACCATTTGGGGTGACGGGGCATCGCAAGAGGGTGTAATCGGCGCGGATTGATTGAGCTTTGGTCAGCATGTCGTTATATTCTGCTCTACCGATAAAAAGAATATACCAACAAGGCAGTGTTCGGGTGTGATTACAGCTCGTGATTTACCAGGGAGAGTTCGGGGCGGGGCACTATTCCTTGTCACCGTATTGGTGTTGTTTTACGGAAATCATTCTGTCGCAGCCGAACCGATGGGCAATAGCCACTATCCTGCGGCGTCCATTCCTCTGAAGGCAGATGGCTTTGATCTGGCGCCCTATTTGCTGTTCTGGCAGGATGAAGCGGAGGCCTCATTCGAGGATGCACTCCAGGCCGTCAAGGGGGGCCAGTTTCAGGCTTTGCCGCAGGTTACCCCCAATCTGGGGTTTCGTGATGGCAGTGTCTGGTTTTATCTGGGATTGAGTAACCCCTATAACTATAAGCGCCTGGTTCTAATGGAGGTGGACTACGCCGTCCTGGATCAACTGGAAGTGTATTGCATTGGGCCGGAACACGGGCCCATCTATTACCCGTCCGGAGATCATCTGCAGTATGAGAGCCGTCCCTTAAAGGTTCGCAACTTTGTGTTTCCCCTGGCCTTGGAGGCTTTTCAGAGTCTCCAGTGCCTGTTGCGGGTGGAGACCTCAACCAATCTGCTGCTGCCGATCCGTGCCTATGACAATCTGTCCTATATCGAGCAGTCCCACGTTTTGGAACGCATGTTGGGCGTTATGTATGGGGTAGCCGTAGCGTTGCTTATCTATAATCTGATCCAGTATTTTTTCACCAGAAAAATGGTGTTTTTCTATTTTTCATTGCATGTACTGGGGGGGCTTTGTTACATGAGCTTCATGGATGGAACCCTCGCGCTCTACTGGATTAAATTGGAACTCCAGGATGTGGGCGTACCCATTGCCATTTGTTTGGGTATTGGATCAGCTTTGCTTTTTTCCAATGAATTTCTGGAGTTAAAAAATTCCCACCCCCTGTGGTCCCGTATTGCAAATTACTTTGCCTATGCCGTGCTGTTGTTGTTTGTGCTATCGCTGTTTTCGACTCTCAGGCTGGCTCACATGCTGAGTGCCGGATTGACTCTGGCATTGTGTTGCTTTTTGCTGGCAGCAGGCATCCAGCGGGTGCTGGATGGGTTTGCCCCGGCCAGGGTGTACCTTCTAGGGTTTGGTACTGTGTTCCTGATGGTGATCTGGATTGTCCTTAATATATTCTTTTTGAAGGCCGATGTGCGATGGATCACCTATGGTGTGAATCTGGTGTGGATGTTTGAGCTGCTGGTGTTGTCGGTGGCCATCAGCGTGCGCATCAAGTCCATGGAAGTTGAGCAGGTGGATATGAACGAGCGTATGCGCTTGATCAAGGATGAGAGCCATACTAAAACGGAATTTCTGGCTAAGGTCAGTCACGAGATCCGAACGCCGATGAATGGTATGTTGGGGTTGGTTGAATTGATTCAGTCCACGCCTTTGAACAAGGATCAAAAACGTTATATCAATGCCATACAGAACGCTGGTAAGGGGTTGCTGGAAGTGATCAATGACGTGCTGGATTTTTCCCGTATGGAAGCCGGTAAGATGGAATTATCCAATGAAAGGTTTCATTTACAGGAACTGTTGTCCGATGCCTGTTCCATATACGAGTTTGATGCCCGCAAAAAAGGCTTGGAATTGGGTTGTATTATAGCACCGGGTACCCCCCTGGAGCTGCTGGGTGACAATGTGCGTATTCGGCAAATTCTGTTGAATACGTTGTCCAATGCGTTGAAATACACCGACAAGGGATTCGTCCATATTAATGTTCAGCTTACCGACCAGATTCATGATGACAAGTTAGTGCTGCGTTTTGAAGTGGAAGACTCGGGTATGGGCATTGCAGTGGAAGATCAAACCAAACTGTTTCAATCGTATTCCCAGGTTAACAGAATTCAAAAGACGTCGCGCTTCAGCACCGGGCTGGGGTTGTCGATCAGCCAACAGTTGGTTCATTTGATGGGTGGCGAAATGGGCGTGAAGAGTGAGCTCGGGGCGGGCTCTTGCTTTTGGTTTGATATACCCCTGACAATGCCCGATGCTGCCGATGTAGCAGATCGACCCATTGTGCTTGATGTGTTTGACGGGAATTTGTCTGAGCCGGATGAATCGAATGCTGTCCCCAATAGCGGATTACCCCCCACCTTTACAGGCACAAGCAGCGACTCTGAGCCACGCATTCTGTTGGTTGAAGATAACGATATCAATCAGTCGGTTATGATTGAGTTTTTGACTAAGATGGATATTACCCCTGAGTTGGCGGTCAACGGGCGAGCCGCGGTAGAGCTGATCCAGCAGGAAGGCAGACAGTATGATTTGATCCTGATGGATTGTGAAATGCCGGTAATGGACGGCTATGAAGCGGCCGCCCGCATTGCGCGTTGGCAAAAAGCCAACGGGTGCAGGTTGACTCCGATTATTGCCCTGTCTGCCCACACCATGCACAAACATCGGGAAATGGCTCAGGATGCGGGCATGGTGGACTTTCTCACCAAGCCTGTAACATCGGAGCAGCTGTTTACCAAACTGGCACGCTATCTTGAGCTATCGGTGTCCTGACATTTGGCAGTGTAGGTGAACACCCGTCGGTTCGACTTAATACTGTGTTAGACTGACCGGATAACACGATGCAGAACTGTCATTGGATTTGGTGACTTGAGCCTAATATGAAAGAACGATTGGTCCCGGCGGCAATCATTCCAGCCATCATGGACCTTGCCATAAAAAACCGTTTGAATATTGAAACGATCCTGTCTCGTGCCCGGGTTGATATTGCGGTAGAACAGAATTCGGGTGCGTTCCTCAGTGTCTCCCAGCAATTGAGAATTCTGGATGCCGCCTATGATGTTATGAACAATCCGGCGTTTGGTCTGCTGCTGGGGGAATCCATGCAGTACCATAGCCTGGATCTGGTGGGCCAGCTCATTGCAACCAGCCAGAATGTTCAAGAGGCATTGGATGAGTTGTTTCAGTTCAAGGATCTGGTCACGCCGTTTACACAATTTTCGCTGGACACCAACGGGCCCTATGCAGTGCTTTCCTATGATATCGAAAGTTCTTTAGTGGAAAGAAATCTTCATGTTCATTACGACCTGGTGGCCTCGACTATTGTTTCAGTTGCCAATGCGGTGATCGGTGCCGGCTTGCGCCTGCAGAAAGTCAGATTCGTGCATCAGCAGCCGGATTATCTGGAAGACTATCATCGTGTGTTCGGCAGACAGGTGGAATTTGGTTGCCAACGTAATGAGATTATCTTCGATCGCGCGCAACTGCAGGAGCCGCTGCTGACGTCGTACCCGGATTATCATGACGGGGTAAGGGCATTGGCCACTGAAAAGCTGAAATCCATTGAGAGCCGGGAGTCGCTTTCTGCCAAAGTAAGCTATTTCATCAGCAGCCACATGGGGGTATCTCCAACTTTGCTGGAGGATGTGGCTGAGCACTTTAATATGACGCCCCGAACCCTGCAGCGAAAACTGAAGCTGGAGAATACCTCTTTTGTTTTGATTCGCGATGAATGCCGGCATCGGCGCGCATTACGCGATCTGGCGGACCCAAGGGTTGAGGTGGATGGATTGGCAGAGACACTGGGGTTTTCTGATACCTCCAACTTTTATCACGCCTTTAAACGCTGGCAGGGGGTGTCGCCGGGGGCGTACCGCAAGCAGGCACTGGGACAACGTGATGTGGATTCCTAGGTTGCCGGTTAGTGCGGTTGTTCACTGGACAGCTTTGAGTGCAACAGATTTTTAGCCTCTTCGATCGCGTTTCGGGTTTGGTCCGACAGCGCAGCCCCCAGTTGAAATTGGTTACCGGTGATGCCCAGCAGATAACAGGGTGGGGCGTTTTTTTTCAGGGTGGTCTCAAACAGAAACAGTAAACTTTCCGGTGTTACGCTGTGACTGGTGAACATGAGTTGGCTGCCGGTCTGTAACCTGCTCCAGCTTGTCGGGGATTCCTGATTCAGAACACAGTCTACGAATATGGCCATATCACAGCCGTCCAGATCGAAAATATGTTCCGGTTCCAGTTGGAAGTCGTAGATAAAACGGAAGCTCAGTTCTGCGTTCTGTTCTGCGGTACGGGAGAGGTTCTGTTCGGCCCACTGTTGCAGTATGTGGCCTGCTGCATCGTCACCCCGGTCCGGATTGCCAAAGAAAAAGACACTAACCAGCATTATGCAGCCGGCCGTCGCTGTTACGTTGCAGCGCACTGTGAATTTTTCCATCGGAGGTCTGCAGCTCAAGTCTCAGGGGCATCTTGCCGGCCGCATGGGTCGCACAGGAAAGGCAGGGATCGTAGGCTCGAATCACCACTTCAATCAAATTCAGGAGTTCCGGTGTCAGTTCTTTTCCAGTGAGGTGTTGTTGGGCCACTTTGCGAATGCTTTCATTCATTGCCTGATTGTTATTGGTGGTGGAAACAATCAGATTCGCCATGGTGACCTGGTCTTGCCCGTTGATCTCGTAATGATGAATCAGGGTGCCCCGCGGAGCTTCAATGACACCAATACCCTGCTGTTGCCTGGTGCCTTGGCCAAGCAGGTCATTGGAAAGCAGGGCCGGATTGTGCAACAGGTTTTTGATCGCCTCCGCGCAATGCAAGGCTTCAATCATGCGCGCCCAGTGATAGGCCAGCGGGGAGTGCGCTGGCGCGCCCAGAGTGCTGACAAAGTCCTGCCGGCAGCGTTCCGCCCGGGGGGTGTCAATGTACCGGCAGACGTTGATTCTCGCCAGCGGGCCGACACGATACCATCCGGTTTCCGGTGTTAAGTGTGAGAGGTAGGGGAACTTCATGTAACTCCATGATTTCACCTGCTCACTCAGCAATGCACGGTATTGATCGCTGGGTTGGCGGCGGATTTCATTTCCCCTGCAATCTATTATCCGGAGATCCCCATGGTAAAGCTCCAGTTGCCCCTTTTCACCGCTCAGTGCCATAAAGTTGGATTCTGTTGCGCCGAATGCCTCATGATAATCGCGATGGCTCAGAAAGAGGGTATTGATGGTGGCAATGGTTGCCTCACACCACTCAATGATATCGTCCACCTGTGCTTTGAAGGGGGTGATTTTGTCGGCGCTCAGTGGCGCGTTCATACCCCCGGGCACGGCGGCAATGCCATGAATGCGTTTGCCGGAAACCGCTTCAATGATTTGCTGTCCGAATTTTCGAATTCTTACGCCCTGTAGCGCCAGCGTCTGGTGATTCTGAATCAGTGCAACAATGTTGCGCCTGGCAATATCGCTGTCGAATCCAAACACCAGATCCGGGGCTGCAAGATGAAAGAAGTGCAGGGCGTGGGATTGCAGTACCTGCCCGAAGTGCATCAGTTTACGCAAGGCCAGCGCACCTTCGGTGAGTTGATCAACACCGACGATCTGGTCGATGGCCTTGGCCGCCGCCAGATGGTGGCTCACCGGACAGATGCCGCATAAGCGTTGTACCACCAAAGGCAGCTCCCAGAAGGGTCTGCCCTGAATGAATTTCTCAAAGCCACGGAATTCAACAATGTGCAAACGGGCTTCGTTGATCTGATTGTTTTCATCCACCAGCAAAGTTACTTTGCCGTGGCCTTCTACCCGGGTAACAGGGTCGATGACGACGCGCCGGTTCATCAGTCAAACCTCCTGTTGGGGTAGTCCAGTTGCGGTGGCCTGCCTTCCAATACAGCATTGATGATTTCCAGAAAGGCCGCCGCCGGAGGCGGGCAGCCGGGCAGGAAATAGTCCACCATGACTGCAGATTGAATCGGCAGGACCTTGTCCAGTAAGCGGGGTAATTCGGGATCGTTGGGAATCTGCGGGTCAACAACACCCAAGCCCCGGATATAGGATTCTTCCAGGCATTCCTGTAGCGAAAAATGATTGCGCATGGCGGGAACGCCGCCGTTGATGGCGCAGGCACCGACAGCAACCAGGATGGTGCAGTGGCGCCGGAATTGATGCAGAATTTCTTGGTTTTCCTCGTTGCATAACCCGCCTTCGATCAAGCCGATATCACAGTCCGATAGGGACTTGATATCGGTCAGCGGGGAGCGGTCGAATTCGATTTTTTCGATCAGGGGTATGATGGCTTCATCCATATCAAGAAACGACATATGGCAGCCGAAACAGCCAGCCAGCGAACAGGTGGCAACTTTGAGCTTGGCCTGCTTCATGAGGATCCGCCTCGCTCTTCTTTGCGCAGGTTGCCGATGTCATGGATGGGGTGGTGGTCATAGAGCCTTGTGCCGATCGGTTCCTGATAGTTGCCGGTTTTGGGAAGAATGCAGCCCACCGGGCAGATATGAGCAGCGCGATCATCAGCACCGGCGTTGGTGTCGCCCAGCAGGCCACTTGGACTGCGAAAAACGAGTTGCGTGTTCTGGCCGCGGCCGGACAGAGTATAGATGGCTTTACCATCATATTCTGCCGACGCCCGGCCGCACAGATCGCATTGGATGCAGCGATCCCGGTCGATGAACAGATCAGGATGGCTGCCATCGGTCTGGCGCTCTGGCATAAAGGGGTCGTAATGATAATGGGTCATACCGAGGTCGTAAGCCAGGGCCTGTAACTGGCAGTTACCACTGGTTTCACAGGTGGGGCAATAGTGATTGCCTTCGGCAAACAGTAGCTGAATCAACCGCAAGCGGGCTTTTTGCAATTCAGGCGTATTGGATTGCACCACCTGGTTTGATTCCGCCGGCTGAGTGCAGGCCGCGACCGTTTTGCCCTGGAGATGGACGATACACACACGACAGCTGCCGTGGGCAGAAAAATCCGGATGGAAGCACAGGTGAGGTAGGTAAATACCGGCGCGCTGTGCCGCCTGCATAATGGTTTCTCCCTTTTCGAAGCAGACGCTGACACCGTCGAGGGAAAATTGCAGATCATTGCTCATGGGCAGGCTCCCGTTGTAACAGGTTTAACACCGGCAGCCCTGCGGTTTTGCCCAGGCCGCAGTGACTGCTGTGCTGCATCAATTGCACCAGTTCCTGCATGTCTTCTCGGCTCTTGGCCTGCAGTGCGGGGTTGTGCTCGTACTGGTCCAGCAACTGATCAAGGGCGACGGTGCCCGCCCGGCAGGGCGTGCAAAAGCCGCAGCTTTCATGGCGAAAGAAGCGGGTAAAATGACGAGTGATGTTCACTATTGAGCGATCTTTATTGAACACCATGACTGAACCGCCACGGCCCGGGTTTTCGAAATCCAGCGGGGTATCGAATTGGTCCTCGAAAAACAGCGCACCGGAGGGGCCACCGATTTGTGCGCACAGCGTGTTGTGGGCGCCACTCAATTCCAGCAGGGTTCGCAGGCTACTGCCTTGCGCCAGTTCATACAGGCCAGGCTGTCTGCAGTCGCCGGAAACGCTGTGCAAACGGCTGCCCCGGCTTTTTTCGTTGCCTGTGTTTTTAAACGCGGCACTGCCCTGTTGTAGTATGTAGGTGGCGCAGACAAAGGTTTCAACATTGTTGACAACGGTAGGCTTGCCAAACAACCCCACTGTGCCGGGAAACGGTGGTTTATTGCGGGGAATTCCCCGTTTGCCTTCCAGTGACTCAAGCATGGCGGATTCTTCTCCGCAGATATAGGCACCGGCCCCCAGGTGAAGCTCGATATCAAAATCCTGCCCCAGGTCGCCGCTGTCACGCCAGCGCCGCAAACAACGTTCCAGATGGGTATAAAGATATACGTACTCACCGCGCAGATAAATGAATCCTGCTTGGGCTCCGACTGCCAGGGCCGCGATCACCATGCCCTCAATCATCTGATCAGCCTGTTCAGTCAGGTAGAAGCGATCCTTGAACGTTCCCGGTTCACCTTCATCGGCGTTACAGGTAATGTATTTGACCGGTTCAGCCTGTTGTTTGCACCAGTGCCATTTGAAGGCGGTGGGAAAGCCGGCACCACCCAGGCCCCGCAAACCCGCCTCGCCGATCCGATCAATGATTTGATCCCCGGTCATCCCGCGGGCCTGTGTCAGGGCCTTGCCCCTTTGATAGGGATAGGAAGTGAGTGGGCCTTTATGGTGCACCCGATTATCCACCGCGAACCAGGATCGGGGCCACTTCTGCAGGGGCACCCTGTTGATGATCAGCGCACAGAACTCGTCCAGATTATGGGGGCCAAGGTGCGTCACCGGAAAACCGTTCACCAGTAACGAGACGGGGTGGTCGCTCAGTCCGATACAGGATGTCGTGTCAATACGGCAATCGGCGGAGCACAGCCTGTGCGTTAAGCTTTCCTGTAAAGATGTCAGCCCGGCATGGCGTTCAACGATGTTGTCAGCCAGTCGCAGGTGATAGCGGGGGGACTTGTCCTGCTCCAGAAAAAAATAAAAGGACATCAAGGCACGAATATCGGTTAACGCAACCCCGGACTTTTGAGACAGCCATTCCTGCATGGGATTGGTTACGGCGCCGAAGCGCAGTTGCAGCAGCACCAGGCTTTGCAGAATGCGTTCGGGCGAAAACGGATGCGGGTGTTGTTGCAATAACATCTGCTCCGCCCGTTCGGTATTCCAATCCGGAAATGTGCTGTTGGGTACCAGCCACTCAGTGTCTCGTTTTAGCAAAATGATGCGGCCTCATTGACTCTGAATACGTAGGGTAACAAGGGTGACAGGGTAAATGAAGCTAACCGGTATGAATAGTGTGTGAATGTTCTCAATCGCTACGCAGGTGTTGTTTGCAAAATTCCGCCGCGCCCTTTATGGGAACATCCTGGGCGTGGCTTAGTGCCACCGGTATTGCCCTAAGCCGGTCAATATACTCATTTTTCTTATCAATAAAGTGTATGTGTTCCTGCTGTCTGAAGAAATCACCCAGTTTGGGGGGAATACCGCCGGCAACAATGATGCCCCCCCAGGCCAGATACTGCAGGGCGAGATTACCGGCTTCGGCGTACACCGCTTGTGTAAACAGTTGCATGCACTGAGCGGCTTTGCCGCTTGGGTCGGCCAGTGCACTGCTACCCAGGGTATCGTTATCCGGTGCGGATTCGCCCGGGAACAGGCTCTCATACAAGCGTCCGAATCCGGATCCTGAAAACCAGTTTTCCCAGCTGGGAGCGTAATCATGCTGTTGCCAGTGTCGATGGAGCAATTCCGCGCTTTGCCGGCTGAAGGGGGCGAAGGTTTTGTGTCCACCTTCAGTGCCCTGAATGATAAAGGTTCCCTGGTGGGGGATGATGCAGGCCTGACCCAGGCCGGTACCGGGGCTGATGACCACGACGGGCTGGTGAAAATTCAGACTTTCACCCCGGAGCATTTCCAGTCTGGCCCGGAGTGCCGGAGAGGTGAGCCCCCAGGCGGTGGCCTGCAAATCGTTCAGGACGGTGACGCGGGACAGATTATAGTGTCGCTGCAGGTGCTCACCATCAATCAGCCAATTGAGATTGGTCATTTGGCAGCGTATGGCGTTATCGACGGGGCCGGCCACGGCCAATACGGCAGCCGTGGGTGGGGGCTGCTGCCGGAGAAACTGCTCGATTACGGTTTCAAAACAGTCATAATCGGCATTCACCACCAGGCTCTCTGCGATCAGCTCGCCAGCCTGATTCATTAACGCCAGTTGCGTTTTGGTGCCGCCCACATCGGCCAGTAGTGCAATCATGTCGCCAACAAACTCCTGCTGTAAGTGCGCCGATTCTTGCATGCAATTGATCGCATTGATCGACGTCAAACGCTTTGAAATGATTGTTTGGTGAAATTCCAGTTTGCCATAATACTAGTACTAAATCTGCCAGGACTTAAGTCATGCCCGGAACACTCTATAGTATCGAAGTCCAACCCAAGATTCCCCAGGCTTTGCAGCGCCTGGATGAACTTGCCAATAACCTGATTTACAGCTGGGACCGGCAAATCCGGGGGCTGTTCTTTCGCCTGGATCGGGAGTTGTGGGAGCGTACGGGACACAACCCCAAGCTGTTCTTGCGCCGGATTGACCAACGCAAGCTGGAAGAAGCGGCGGATGATCCCGTATACATGCAGGATTACGCCAAGGTTATATCCATTTATGATGCCTACCTCAAAGCCAAAAGTAACAAGGTGGTGCGCAAGCTGATAAATCCGCAGTCGGATCTGATTTCCTACTCCTGCGCTGAGTTCGGTTTGCATGAAAGTGTGCCCATTTATTCCGGTGGCCTGGGTATTCTGGCCGGTGACCATTGCAAGGCGGCCAGCGATATGGGCTTGCCTTTTGTGGCAGTGGGCATGCTGTATCGCCAAGGTTACTTTACCCAGCAAATCGACAGCCATGGCAACCAGTTGGCGCAATATAAACCTTCCCGGTTTCTGGACTTGCCGGTGCAACCGGCACAGGATGAAACGGGAACTGCCATCCAGGTGAGCATTCAGGTGCCCGGACGTTCCGTTGATCTCAAGGTATGGGTGGCCAGGGTGGGGCACAATCACCTGTATCTGCTGGACAGCGACCTGGCCAGTAACCAGGATGAGGATCGCCGCATCACGTATCAGCTTTACGGTGGCGACGCCACCAATCGGCTGCTGCAGGAGATGGTACTGGGCATTGGCGGGGTGCGGGCCAAGCGGGCCATGGGGTTGACCCCTTCCGTCTGGCACATCAATGAAGGGCATGCAGCGTTTCAGGTGCTGGAGCGGTGTCGCGAGTTGGTGGCTGGCGGCTTACCTTTTGCAGCGGCACTGGAAGCGGTGGCCGCCAATACGGTTTTCACCACCCATACGCCGGTGCCCGCAGGCCACGATATCTTTGATCATCGACTGATTGAATTTTACTTTTCCGAGTATGTTGCCGAACTGGGCATCAGTATGGAGCATTTTCTCAGTCTGGGCGCCAGCCCGGTCAACAGTCATGGTTTCAACATGACCGCCCTGGCACTGCGGGGTTCCCGTTATCACAATGGCGTCAGCCGCATCCATGGTCAGGTGGCTTCCGAAATGGAGCGCTATATCTGGCCTCAAATTGAGCCGGAAGAAAACCCCATCCGCTATGTTACCAATGGGGTTCACGTTCCCACCTTTCTGGCCAATGAGTGGGTGAATATGTTCGATCTGCAGTTTGGCGGTGGCTGGCGTACAGAGTTGCTGAACCCTGATTTCTGGCGTAAAACCTGGGACATTCCCTACCACAGCTTCTGGAGTGTACGGCAATCGCTGAAGGCCAAAATGCTGGAAGCGGTTTACGATCGCAGCGTGGAACAACAACGCCGAAACGGTATCAGTGAATCGCAGATCCGGCGTCTGACCCGCTACATCAAGCCCCGCAAAACCGACATTCTCACCATTGGTTTTGCCCGTCGTTTTGCCACTTACAAACGGGCTACCCTCATCTTTTCTGATCGGGAGCGGCTCTCCCGACTGCTTAACGATCCGGAAAAACCGATGGTCTTGATCTTTGCCGGCAAGGCCCATCCCAGTGATCACCCGGGGCAGGAATTCATTCGTCAGATCCATCACTATGCCCACGATCCGGAATTTGAGGGCCGTATTATTCTATTGGAAGACTATGACATGGCGCTGGCCAGAAAGCTGGTTACCGGTGTGGATGTGTGGTTGAACAACCCGGCTTACCCGCTGGAAGCCAGTGGTACCTCAGGTCAGAAGGCAGGCATCAACGGGGTGCTGAATCTGAGTGTACTGGACGGCTGGTGGGATGAAGGCTACAACGGTAAGAACGGTTGGGCGATCACGCCGCACGGGCCACAGTTTTCCCCGGATTTTCGCGATCGGGAAGAGGCCAATGAGCTGATGGATGTGGTGGAAAATGAAGTAATCCCCCTGTATTACGCACGTGATGGCCATGGTTTTTCCGTGGAGTGGATCGAGAAGAGCAAAAACGCCATGGAAACCCTGATCCCCGCATTCAATGCGCAACGCATGGTGATGGACTATGTCCGGGATTTTTACAACCCGGCCATTGCTCACGGTCAGGCGCTGTGGGGTAATGATTTCAGCAAGGCCAAAGAGCTGGCAGACTGGAAACACCGGGTGCGGGAGTGCTGGCCCCATGTTCACGCCCAACGCATTGATGAACCATCGGACACCATGTTCCGGGATGAAACCTTTGAGGTAAAGGTCGCCGTTGATCTGGCAGGCTTGTCCGCATCGGACATCACCGTGGATTGTCTGGTGGGAACGCTGGACTGGGATGGGCAGTTTGAGCGGCACTCCTGTTTTCAGTTGGGTACCGATGAGCAGCAGCATGACGGCAAGACGGTCTATTCGTTATCGGTCACCCTGGCAGACAGTGGTAAACAGTGCTACAAACTTCGAGTTTATCCCTACCACACCAGTTTAGGGCAGCGATTTGAAACCGGCGCCATGCTGTGGTTGTAGAGAGCTTTGCCCGGGTTAACCCGGTTGGCGTGAATACAGCACGTTGAGGGCTTTCATGCGGTCGGCAAGGCCTGCGTCTACCTGATCCCAGTGAAAGCGCCAGCGCCAATTGCCGTCCGTGGTGCCCGGTGTGTTCATGCGATGCTGTGCATCCAATTCCAGCAGATCCTGAAACGGCATCATGGCCCAGCGGGCGGGCGATGCCAGCGCGCTCTTGATCAGCGGCCAGGGCATGGGTTCGTTAGGGTGCGCGAAGTATTGGTTGATGCGCTCCCTGAGCGGTTCCGGCAGGCCCTGGTACCAACCCAGTGTGGTGTTGTTGTCGTGGGTTCCGGTATAAATGACGGTGTCACGGGTGTGATTGTGGGGTAGGTACGGATTCTTGCCATCGCTGTCAAAGGCAAACTGCAGAATCTTCATGCCCGGCAGGCCATAGCGTTTGCGCAGTGCAATCACATCTTCAGTGATGATGCCCAGGTCTTCTGCAATCAACGGTAGTTCGCTGCGTTCCGCCAGCAATGCTTCAAACAGTTCGGTGCCGGGTGAGGTGACCCAGCGACCGTTCATGGCAGTGGGTTCGTCAGCGGGAATTTCCCAGTACGCCACAAAACCCCGAAAATGATCGATGCGGATGGCATCGTACAGCTCCAGGTTATACTGCAGACGCTGCTTCCACCAGTGAAACCCCGATGTCCGGTGCGCTTCCCAGTGGTAGATGGGATTGCCCCAGCGTTGTCCGGTCGACGAAAAATAATCCGGCGGTACGCCGGCAATCACCTGAGAGCTGCCATCTTCATGTAGCTTGAACAGGTGACGATTGGCCCACACATCGGCACTGTCCGCCGAGACAAAAATGGGCAAGTCACCAAAAACCAGAATATCCCGCTCGTTGGCATACTGTTTCAGGCTTTGCCATTGGCGATGAAAAAGAAACTGTATAAATTGTTCCAGTTCAATTTCATGCTGGTGTTCTTTACAGAACGTCCGGATTGCGACCTCATCGCGATCTCTCAGTGGCTGGGGCCAGTGCTGCCAATGCCGGGGATACTGGTGCTTAATCACTGTAAACAGGCTGGCATCCTGCAGCCAGGGTGTGGCCTGCTGGTAGGCCGCAAATGCTTTTGCCAGCGGCTTGCTGTTGTTATCCTGCAGCCACTCAAAGGCATGAACCAGTGCCAGCCGGTGCTGACTTTGGGTTGCCACCGGCTTGTTGTAGACGGGTAATTCAAGTGCCTGAAGCTGTGCAATATCAATAAAAGAGGGGTTGCCTGAAAAAGCCGAGATGCTGTTGTAGGGGGAGCCATCCGCCACCGGGCACAGGGGGAGTATTTGCCAGACACCAAACCCGCCTAACTGCAACCAGTTGATCCAGTTGCAGGCTTCCTGGCCGAACGAACCATGGTGTTGTTTGCCGGGGAGTGAGGTGGGGTGAAGTATGACGCCGGACAGTCGCTGGTTGAGTATCCCCTTGGGCATGAATTAACCTTGCCCTCTGCGCATAACACCGTCGTTTTCCTGCGCGCCGCCACCACGGCTGATCACATGCTCCAATTCAGGTGGCGCCGGTTCATCCAGAAATCGATACAGATTCCTCAAGTGAGCCCGGTACAGCTGATCGAAGTCGGCCACGGATTCTGCCGGATTGTAATCGCCAAACCACCAGAACCAATCGGAGCCCTCGCAAATGGCCAGTTGCTCTTCTGCCCGCTGCGCGATTTCCGGTGCCAGCCGGCCACTGGCCATCACCCGATCGAAATCGTCTTTCGCTTTGCAGAGCAAATCCCAGGCTCTGTTTTTGGCGGGGTCACCAATCCAGGTGGAGAAGGTCCCATAGACCCAGCTGCCTGCCACCAACGAGGGTAGGCGCGTACTATCGTTGTGGTACTTCAGGTAATCCCTGAATGTGGTGAGCTGGATTTTGGGGTGCTCCACCAGACGGGAGTACAGCTGCTTCAGGAAGTGGTAACCATTGTGGGGGTAGTATTCCCAGCAGTTTTCACCATCGAGGATAATGGGCACCACGGTATCCTGCCGGTAATTGCAGGCTGAGCGGATATTCTCAATATGGTGGATAAGATTATTGACGGCGTCATGTTCGTTCCAGCCGGAATAGGTGAAGCCAATCAGGTCCGACAGATTGTCGTCCCGAAAGAAACAGGTCACTGAATTTTCCCGCAGCCGAAAGCCATGATGGATACACAGATTCTCCAACTTGTTGGCGTGTTTACTGTTTCCCAGCACACCGCCACCGCTGGCGGTCCATTGAAAGGGGATTTCCGCCAGCAGCTCCAGGGTCGCCTCGCTGAGTGCACCTTCTGATGGCCAGCAACCAACCGGCTTGAAGCCGAAGTGTTGCACAAAGGTGTCGATTCCCTTGCGCAGATGACGTATCGCTCGTTCACGGCCGTCGGGATAGCCGTCACGCTGTGGTAACAGCGCATCCGGCATGGCTTCAAGGGTGGATTTGAAATCCAGCATCAATGGCAGAATGGGGTGTTTGTCCGGTGTAACACTGATTTCCATCTGCCCGCTTTCAGCCAGATGGCGGTAACGGGGAACCACCGATCGAATCAGGGTATCAATCACACCCAGTAACTCACGACGATCCTTACTGGTAAAGCCTCTGGCTTTTCGAATCAGCCGCTGAATGGTTTCGTTCTCCATGCGCACGGTTTCACCCATCCACACCAGGTGATACCACACCAGCAGATCAAAAAAGAATTGCTCGTCCAGATAATTCAGGTAACCCGGTTTATGCAGAGCCTGGCGGGCGAGCTGCACCAGATCCCTGAATGGCGGAAAACGCTCGATCAAGCGCTTCTCATTGGCGCGGATGCATTGCCGGGCAATGAACAGACGCAGGGATTCGGTGGGGCCGATGGTGGCCATGGCCAGCGTCGCCAGCAGACGATCATTAAAGGGTTCACCCTGATTGAAGTAGCGATCAAATTGTTGAATGTAATCGTCTATCTGATCCAGCAGCACCGGAGTAAAGTTCACCACCACCCGGCTTTGGGGAACCTGCTCCACCACCGCCGCCATATCCGCGTAATCCTTGATAGCATGGAGATAGGTCCAGGGCAGGCGCACGTTGTGGGTGAATTGATCCTGATACTGCGGTTGATGCATATGCCAGCACAGAACCACATTCACCTTGGGATGATCATCGATTTTATGCGACATTGGAGAGTGCTTTTCCTAACATCTCTGAGGATACGAGAACAATGCCATTGGGTGAAACGTAGAATTGTTTGGCATCCTGTTCGCGATCGTAACCGATCACGGTACCGGGTGGGATTTTGCAGTCCCGATCAATGATGACCCGTCGCAGTCGGCAGTTGCGTCCAATTTCAACATTAGGAAGAATAACCGCGTCTTTTATTTTTGAATAACTGTGAATGCGTACGTTATTGGACAGCAGTGAGCGTTTAACCGTGCTCCCGGAGACAATACAGCCACCGGACACCAGTGAGTCCACCGCCATGCCGCGCCGGTTGTCGTCATCAAATACGAACTTTGCCGGCGGCAGTTGTTCCTGGTAGGTCCAGATCGGCCAGGTTTGATCATAGAGGTTCAGTTCCGGGGTTACCGACAGCAAGTCCATATTGGCATCAAAGTAGCTGTCGATGGTGCCGACGTCGCGCCAGTATGCCGTATTACCCGTATTGCTGTCTGAAAAAGGAAAAGCTGCCACCTTCAGTCGGCCCACCGCGTTGGGAATAATGTTCTTGCCGAAATCATGGGCGCTGTTGGTCAGTTCGGCGTCTTCAATCAACAATGTTCCCAGCAATTTTTTGGGGAAGATGTAGATCCCCATGGAGGCCAGGCTGACATCATTTTTACCGGGAACGGTGGCGGGTTGATCGGGTTTTTCCTGAAAGGTTTGCACCCAGTTGCTGCTGTCCACCGACATCACCCCGAACTCACGGGCAGCGGCAATCGGGACCTCTATGCAGCCCACCGTAATGTCTGCTCCTATTTCAATATGATGTTGAATCATAAGGGCATAATTCATTTTATAGATATGATCGCCGGCCAGGATCAGTACATAATCCGGGTGCACCATATCGATGATATCCAGATTCTGGTAAACCGCGTCTGCAGTTCCGGTGTACCAGGAATCTTTCACTCTTTGTTGCGCCGGCAACAGCTCTACGAACTCACCCAGTTCGGGGCGCAGAAAACTCCAGCCTTTTTGGATGTGGGTATTCAGTGAATGGGATTTGTATTGCGTCAGGATACTGATCTGGCGAATGCCGGAGTTGATGCAATTGGACAGCGGAAAATCGATGGTTCTGAATTTCCCCCCAAAAGGCACTGCGGGTTTGGAGTGCCAGCGGGTTAGGGATTGCAGGCGCGTGCCGCTGCCACCGGCGAGAATCAACGCCAGGGTGTGTGTCATATTGCCAAAATAGGGATGTGCCGATCCAAACATGATAAACCCGTATTGGTGCTAGATGTGGTACATCACCAAATCCACATAAATGGTAACTGACGATAATGGACATCTTACATGACAAGCATGCTACATTGCCCCATGCATTAACTGATCCAAATCAATGGTGCTGTCAGTCAATGAGTGATTCTCTGAAACTAGAACCAAACCGGATGAATTCAAAATAACAATCGGTTATATAACGGTATAGGAAGTTTGATGTTATTGTTTCTTCCTTTGCCGGCAGGGCTGATCGGATGTTTTGTGTGCGGCGTCCGCACAAGGTCCGCTATCCCGCACAAGGCTCGCTATATAGGAATCAAGGAATCCATTGTTCTTATGACACTGAATCTGCCCCAATCCTCCCTTTCCAGCAGTCGGCAGCAGGATGTCCGGCGTATTCTAAATGCGCGTCATCATGATCCATTTGTCGTATTGGGAATGCACGGTGAAGGCAACTCCGCCGCGCTCACGGTTTTTCGGCCCCATGCTGATTCGGTTTGGATCACGCACGATGGCCAATGCACTCAATTGAAGCAGATAGGGGAGTCCGGGCTGTTCACCATTGAAGGGGGCGCGGACCGTTGGGGTAAGCATCCACTTATGATGGAGCGAATCGGCAATACAGAAACCCGGTTCATCGATCCTTATACGTTTTGGCCCCAACTGCCGGAACAATGGCTGCATCAGTTCCATCAACAGGAATGTTTTGATGCCCATCATGTGTTGGGTGCCCGGCGCTGGCAAGTGGATGACATTACCGGCACCCGTTTTGTGGTGTGGGCGCCCAATGCGGAACGAGTCAGCGTTGTCGGCGACTTTAATCATTGGGACGGGCGCATGCACCCCATGCGCAGCCGGGGACACAGTGGTGTTTGGGAATTGTTCATTCCCGGGTTTGAAGCCGGAGCGTTGTATAAATTCGAAATTCGTAACCGGCAATCCGGCGCGGTGGTGATCAAATCCGACCCCTACGCCAGGTTTTTTGAAGTAAGGCCCAATTCAGCCAGCCGTTATTGTGACCCTGAAGTGTACCAATGGCAGGATGATTTATGGTTGCAGAAACGAGCCAAAGCGGATTGGCTACACAACCCCCATTCAATCTATGAGGTGCATTTGGGATCCTGGCGACGGCAGGAGAACGGGGATTTTCTCGATTACCGTGAACTTGCCCGGCAACTGGTGAGCTATGTTAAAGCCATGGGGTTTACCCACATTGAACTGTTGCCGATTACGGAGTTTCCCTACGATGGCTCGTGGGGCTATCAGGTAACCGGGTTTTTTGCCCCCACCAGTCGATTCGGCGCTATTAACGATTTCAAATATTTCGTGGATCATTGTCATTGTAACGGCATAGGCGTGATCCTCGACTGGGTGCCGGCACACTTTCCCAAGGATGCCCATGGACTGGCCCGGTTTGATGGCTCCTGTCTCTACGAGCACGACGATCCGCAGCGGGGAGAGCACAAGGACTGGGGTACGTTGATTTTTAATTACGGCCGTAACGAGGTCAGGAATTTTTTGTTTTCCAGCGCCTGTTTCTGGCTGGAGGAATTCCACATTGATGGTTTGCGGGTGGACGCCGTCGCCTCCATGTTGTACCTGGATTATTCACGGGAGCCCGGCCAGTGGTCACCGAACCAATACGGTGGTAACGAGAATCTGGACGCGATTCATTTTATTCGACGTCTCAACGAAAAAGTCCATCAGCAGTTCCCCGGCGTACTGATGATGGCCGAGGAATCCACCGCCTGGCCACAGGTCTCGCGACCGGTGTATCTGGGTGGACTGGGATTCAGTATGAAATGGAACATGGGCTGGATGAACGATACCCTGCGTTATATCAGTCTTGATCCAATCCACCGCACTTATCATCATGAGCATCTCACGTTTAGTCTGTTGTATGCATTTTCAGAGAACTTTGTCTTGCCGTTGTCACACGATGAGGTGGTGCACGGCAAACGCTCGTTGTTGGAGAAGATGCCGGGCGATGGCTGGCAACAGTTCGCCAATCTGCGGCTGCTGTTCACCTATATGTTCACACACCCGGGCAAGAAACTGCTGTTTATGGGGGGCGAGTTTGGGCAGGGGCGGGAATGGTGCCATGATCGGGCATTGGATTGGCATGTGCTGGAAAATCAATGGCAGCGTGGGGTACAGGCCGTTGTTCGCGATTTGAATGCGCTGTACCAGGGAATTGCGGCATTGCATCGATTTGATTTTGAGGATCGGGGCTTTGAATGGATTGACTGCCATGACAGTTCACAGTCGGTCATCAGCTACCTGCGCAAGAGTGGGGATGATTATGTGATTGTGATTCTGAATTTCACCCCGGTGGTGCGGGAGCATTATCGCATCGGCGTACCGCAGTTGGGGTTGTATCAGGAACGGTTCAATTCAGATTCGGTTTTCTACGGCGGCAGTAACGTATCCAATGGTATTGAAATACCCGCTGATGATATACCGTATATGAACCAGGCCTATAGTATTTCAATTACCTTGCCACCGTTGGCTGGAATAGTATTGAGCCTTGCCAGCTAATCACACACTGCATTAAGAATGGATCGGCCTTTCCATGAATATTCTGTTTGCCACCAGTGAGGCGTTTCCCCTGATTAAAACCGGAGGGTTGGGGGATGTGTCCTATTCCCTGCCGCGGGCCTTGCAGGAGATGGGCCATCAGGTGGCCTTGATTCTGCCGGGCTATCGCTCGGTAAAACACAAGCTGGGCAGACCGGATCGGCGCTATGCACTGGCCGATGAGTTCTTAAGGGATGATGTGCTGTTATCTTACTATGGACACAGTGCATTGGGATTGCCCCTGTATCTGGTGGAATCAGATTCTCTGTACGACCGGGACGGAGGGCCCTATGAAAGCGGCCCCGGCGAGGGCTGGTATGATAACGGTGACCGTTTTGCGCAATATTGCCGGGCCGTGGTCTGTTTGCTTAAGGGTGGGGCGGCAGAGATTCCACAGCGTTTTGATGTTGTGCACTGCAACGACTGGCAAACCGGGCTGATTCCTGCGTTTTTACAGCGCCTGGCGCTTCCCGTCAGGTCGGTTTTCACCATTCATAATCTGGCCTATCAGGGGCTGTTTGATCGCGGCACATTTGACTATCTGAAACTGCCTGATGAATGGTGGCATCTGGACTCACTGGAGTTCTATGGCAACTTCTCATTTCTTAAAGCCGGTATTGTTTACGCTGATTGGGTGACCACCGTCAGCCCCACTTATGCTTGTGAAATCATGCATGAGCCCCTTGCCTGTGGTATGGGTGGGCTGCTGCAGCATCACCGACACAAGGTGGTGGGTATTCTGAATGGGGTGGATTATGACGCGTGGAATCCGGCCACTGATCCGTACATTCGATTTCATTATGATCAACACTCGCTGCAGGAAAAAATCAACAACAAGCTGGAGATCCAGCGCAATACGGGGCTGCGCCTGAGTAAATCCACTCCGCTTATCGGTCTGGTGAGTCGTCTGGTTGAGCAAAAAGGGCTGGATTGGATTGTGAGTGCCATGGAAGCCACGCTGGGTGAAAAAGTGCAGTGGGTTGTGCTGGGTGCCGGAACACAGCAATACGAGCGGCAGCTACAGGCCTTGGCCCAGGCCAACTCCAAAGTGATCTCGGTGACCATCGGTTATGACGAATCTCTGGCCCATGGTATAGAAGCCGGTTGCGATCTGTTTGCGATGCCGTCACGCTATGAACCCTGCGGATTGAATCAGATTTACAGTCTGCGCTATGGTAGTCTGCCAATTGTAAGGCGTACCGGGGGCCTGGCGGATACGGTGATTGATGCCAGCGAGGATGCCCTGGAGCAGGGCTCCGCCACCGGATTCTGTTTTGAAGAGCCCAGTGCCCGCGCCTTCACCGAGACCGTGCGCCGCGCCATTGCCCTATACCGCAAGCAAAAAACCTGGCGCAAGCTGCAACAGCAGGCAATGGATCAACGCTTTGACTGGCAGCACAGTGCGCAAGCCTATCTTGAACTATACGAGCAGGAGTAGGGAATGGAGTACGACGTTGTTGCCATCGGCAGCGCCACCGTAGACCAATTTGCCGATACGGATTCGGAACTGATCCGGATCGAAACCCCGACCATGCAGGAGAAGCTCATCGCCTTTCCACTGGGCAGTAAAATTCTGGTGAAGTCGTTGAATCTGGCAGTGGGTGGCGGCGGTACCAATTGCGCGGTCACATTCTCCAGGTTGGGGCTGAAAACAGCTTATCTGGGCAAAGTGGGGGCGGATGGCAACGGGGATTTTGTTATTCGAACCCTGCAACAGGAACACATCGATTTCATTGGCCCCCGTGAGGGAACCACCGGCCTGTCGGTTATCCTGAACAGCTTTGCCAATGATCGCACCATTCTGGCATTCAAGGGGTGCAACAATAATTTGCACCTGCACGAGATCAAGCCATTTGAAACCCGGTGGGTTTACTTGGCCAGTATGCTGGGGGAAAGTTTTGACACCATCGTTTCCCTGTTGGCGGAACATGATTATCGGGTTGCCTTCAACCCCAGTAACTACCAGGCGGAACTGGGTTACAAAGCACTGCAGCCATTACTGCAAAAAGTGGAAATCCTGGTGATGAATCTGGAAGAAGCCTGCAAATTTTTAGGGCTTGTGTATCAGGAGCATCCAGCGGCCAAAACCTTACTGCAGCGTATGGCGCAATTGCCCCCCAGGATATTGGTCATCACCGATGGCAGCGAGGGGGTGCACGTGTATGATCGTAAACACTATTATCGCGCCTGGCCCAGAGAAGGCCTTGAGGTTCTGGAAACCACCGGTGCCGGTGATGCCTTTGCCTCCACCTTTACGGCGGCCTGCCTGCTGGATGAACCGATAGAGCAGGCTATTCATTTGGGAATGACTAACGCCGAGTCGGTGTTGATCCATCAGGGGGCAAAGGAAAAGCTGTTGTCCCGGGAAGAATTGTATCAACAGGCACAATCCTTCCAGCGCAAGATAGAAACGGAAGAACTGGACGCCGGGGAACCGGGGTAAGTCTGGATGGGGCAGGGCTCATGCTGAGCCGCCGCTGATACCGGTTACAGTTTGCTGGCCTTGGCCAGAAATTGATTGCGTTCATTGTGGTCGGGGATGTGCCGTGCCAGGGCTTCCACCAGGTCGGAGAGCGCAGGGTGCTGTTTACTCATCTTTTTCACCAGACGGCTGGCCAGGGGGCCCACATGAAACGCCAGCATGTCGGTGATTTGCTGCTGCTGCGATTCGGTGATGGCCGACGCCATCTGGGTGGGTTGGTCCGCCTGGCTGGTGGATCGTGCCTGAGCACCGCTGACGGATGCAGACAGCGGTTCCACCTGTGAAATTCCGCTTTTTTCCACGGACTGCATAAACTGACTGCGTTCATCCTCGTTGGGAATATGGCGGGTAAGGTTTGCCATCAGTTGATCCAGGCTGGAGGCGGAGCGGCTGTTCTTGCGTACCAGCAGTTTTGCCATAGGGCCCACATAGCGGGCAAGGGAATGTTCCAGTGACGCCAGCAGGTCATCACTCCACTGGGACGAGGAGAGGGCGTTGGTCTCCACCGGGGGTCTGGCTTCATAGTTCGCCGGTCGGGGGAAATGAGCGGTGGTGGCCTGGGTCAGGTCCATATCATCAATGGATTTCAACTGCTCGATGAATTGGGCGCTGGTCTGAAAGCGTTGTTTGGGATCAAGCTGCAGAGCGCGGCGCAAAATGGGTTTGATGGAACGGATGCTTTGCCCGGACAGGTGGCGCGCCCCATTCAACGCCTCCAGATTCTGATCCAGTGTCATTTCACGGGAAGGGCGTTCCTTGGTCAGCAGCTCAAAAAACAGGACACCCACGCTGTACAGATCTGACCGCGCATCCGCCGGTTTACCTTGCAGGCCTTCCGGGGACATGTAGTTGGGGGTGCCCACCATAAAACCGGTGCTGGTAAGATCCGAGGTATCCAGCCGGGCTACCCCGAAATCCGACACCTTAACATTACCGTTTTCCAGCAGGATGATGTTGGCCGGCTTGATATCCCGGTGCACAATGCCTTTTTCGTGGGCGTGCCCCAAGGCTTCCAGCACCTGGATGCAGATGTCGGTGGCGGAGGCCAGTGAAATAAAGGTATCACTCTTCAGGTGTGCCTTCAGTTCTATGCCTTCCACAAACTCCATGACAATGTAGGGTTCGCCGTCACTGCCAAAATCGAAAATGGTGACAATGTTGGGGTGCAGGCAACGGGCCGCCGCCTTCGCCTCCTGCAGGAAACGCACCTCCAGCTCGGCTCCCTGATCGCCCTTTCGCAGGTGCTCATGCAATACCTTAATGGCTACCGTGCGTTCGATCTGGCTGTCACAGGCTTTGTAGACGACGCCCATGGCGCCGCTACCTAAAATGCGCTCAATATCATATTTTGCGATGCGTTGTGGAGGCAAATGACGACTGCTCATGGTTAATCAATGGTTTCATCCAGCATCTGTACCGCGTTGCTCAGGCTGCGGTGCATGCGATTGAAAGAGCGGCCCAGGGACGATATTTCATCCTTACCTTTAACCGCTAATTCCTCAACGTTGAGATTGCCCAGGCTGATCTCGTCTGCCTTGCTGGACATGGCCTGAACGGGCTTGATCACTATAAAGTGTAGCAGCAGGTTGAGAATGATGGCGATGATGACAAAGATGCCAATCAGGGCACCCATAAAGGTGAGGAAGGTCTGGTCAGCCCGGGCCAGCGGCAGGGACATGGGAACGGACACCACCTGGGCGCCGATGGTCTCGTTCAGCTTCCAGCCGAAGCCGTTGCTGGAACCATAGGTATCGATCAGGGTCTGGGGCGCTTCGGCCGGTGTGCTGTGGCAGGCGAGGCAGCCGGGGTTGGTTATGGTGATAGGCCGGCTCAGGTAGAGCTGCGGTCCGGTGGGGGTTTCCCGCTCACCGATCAGTTCTTTCTCGTTGGCGTGATTGCGGAACCAGTTCACAATATCCGCTTCCCATTCAGTGGCCCGGTTAGCCGGGTTGGTGGGATTCAGCGTAGCTTCCTTGTAACTGTAATCCTCATGGGATTCCTGCAGTGTCTTGATGTACTGGGCTGCCGCGTAGGCCGGCACGGTTTGTGGAATAAAGCTGCGGCGCTGTTGGATTTTCAGCAAGGGCTTTACTTCGTTGACGGTGTACGCCCTGACGGCGATGGCGCTTTCCATCATGATCCTGGCCATGTCCAACACTTCCTCCCGCGCATTGTCCTGCAGAATTCGATGACTGACAAAGCCGGATACCAGCAGGCCGATGAGGGTCGTGGTGAAAAGAACAAGGTTGAACTTTAAGCGTAATCCCATGGGTTGCTCCGTGGCCTAACGTGCGGTAATGCGTTGGTTGCAGGTCTCCCAGGCAGCATAGGCCTGGGGGAAATGAGCAACCGGTATGGTTTGGGACCGGGTCTCGGTAACCGGCCAGGTGGGCCAGAATCCCAATGCAACCCGGACGCTCTCGGCAGTTTTCAAGGCATCGGTAAGTTGCTGTTTTTGCTTGGTGATGGCGATTTTAGTGTCTTTTACCACGGATTCCAACGGGATGTGGGGGCCGTTGCTGAGGAAAAGTCCGGTGTCCGGGTAGGTACTGTCAATATCGGATTTGGTCTGAATCATCCAGGCGCTGTTGGTGAGTTCCAGATACAGCGGGGTTTTACCGGCGCCATCGTCCATGGTGACCGCAACGGTTTTCAGGCTGCAATGATTCTGGTGGCCACTCAGGATCCAGGTGTTTTGTATGGTGATAGGAAGCTGATCCAGGGCAAATTGAATGGCCGTTATCTTCTGTTCAGTGGCAGCAGGCGGCGGAGTGTCTTGCGCAGCATCCAACGCTTTTTGCTGCGGTTGCGTTTCCGCCGGCGAGTCAGATGCGGGGCGTAAAGGGGGATTGGTTCTCACCTTGGAGCGCAGCGTCGTATCGATCTTCTGCTCTGTTGGTTGTGTGGGTTGTGCCGGTTTGGCTGATTGGGTCCGTTGTGCCGGTTTGCGGGCGGCTGCTTCCTGGTCGCGTTTGAGCACCTCTTCAAATGGAATCGCCTTTGGCTCATTCCGTTGGCTTGATGTTTCCTGTTGGCCTGGTGTAGCCCGGGTGCCGGAATCAGATTGCCCTGCCGGCTCGGTGGCTGCCGTGGGGATGCTTTGGTCAGGGTGAGATACCGCAGGTTGTTTACCGGCGCAGCCGGATAACAGGCTGGAAGCGCATAGCAGGGATAAAGATATCGCGTAAACGACGGGCTTTGGTGCCAGGTTCATGGTGTCTGATCCGGTGAAAATGGGTGCTGATGAGAAATCTTATTATTGATATATAGTGGACAATCGGCGCACATTTGTAAAACGTAATAATGCACAGATCCTGCCCGCGATATCCAACAATCCCCGGATTTACAGTAATCCTTCCCGCTTTACCTCAAAGTATTTGTTGATCAGGGCCACGGGCATTGTCTGTGGGGTGCTGTTGACGGTGTGTATACCGGAATGATTGAACGACTGGGTAATGGCCTGGCGGCGTTCCAGATACAGCTTGGTTCCGGTATACAGCAGGGCATCCCGAAACTGGTGAATGGGCTTTTCCAGCAGCTCATGCAGCTCGGGTTCCTCCAGATTGGCAACCATCACCAAATGTTTTTTCTGCAACAGCGTCAGGGCGGGCTGCAGATCGTCGACGTTTTCATCGCGGATGTTGGAAAGCAGTACCACCAGGGCCCGTTTCTGGTGGCGGGTCATCAGGCCCCGGATCGCGGTGTTGTAATCGCTGGCACGGGTACTGGCATCCACATCGTAGACACAATTGAGAATCTTCGACAGGTTGGCGATGCCTTTGACGGGTTTCAGCCAGCGCTCATCGCCGCCAAAACTGAGCAGGCCAACGGCATCCCCTTGTTTGAGCGCGGCATAACTCATCAACAGCATCGCATTCAATGCATGATCCAGATGGCTGTGATCCCCGTCTTTGGAGCGCATGCGGCGTCCACAGTCCACCAGAAACAGGATTTGCTGATCTTTCTCGTCCTGATATTCCTTGGAGATCAGTTTGTGCCGCCGGGCGGTGGCATTCCAGTCAATCTGGCGCAGGCTGTCTCCCTGGCGGAATTCCCGCAGTTGCTGGAACTCCATGCCTTCACCCCGTCGCTGCTGTAAACGAATGCCCAGTTGGGACGATTGCTGCTCCATGGACATCATGGCGTAGTTGGACACTGCAGCAAAATTAGGAAACACTTTGACCAGGCTGCCGTCGCCTACCAGGACCCGCCGTTGCCAGAAGCCCAGGCTGGAACGCAGCAGCAGATCGGTCCGTCCAAAGTGGCGGTTGCCCCGCTGTCGGGCCCGTACCCGGTACTGAATTTCAGTGCCGCGATGGGGTTGCAGAGTGCAGTGTTGATGAGGGTGTTCCGCTTCAAAATCCGCGGGGTAATGATCATGGATCTCGATCGGAATTGGGCGGCGATAGCGGTGCAGAATCTGCAGCTCCACCTTGGACCATACTCCCAGTGCCAGGGATTCACTGTGGGCTCTGCGCACGGTGGGCAGCGGCGTACGGCGCACCATGATGCCATCAAACAGCAGCAGAAAGACCAGGGTGGCGCTGCTGATCTGCCAGATTTTCTCCAGTTGCGGCTGCCAGTCGGGCTGGCTCCATGGCCCGGGCAGCCAGTTATTCAGCGCGGCGGCCAGGCCCAGCAAGGTCCAACCAATGGCAAACCAGAACAGACGTTTGGTGGGTCTCATCAATAATCCCGTTACAGCCTGGGGGCTTCGACTTCCTGCAGCAACTGCTGCAGTGCCTGATCGGTTTTCAGGCCCTCAATTTCCATTTCAGCGGTGAGCGCCACCCGGTGGCGCATGACCGGCAGCGCCATGGATTTCACATCATCCGGGGTTACGAATTCGCGCCCCTCCAGCAGGGCATTGGCGCGTGCTGCTCTGATCAGTGCAATACTGGCCCGCGGCCCGGCTCCATGGGCAAAGCTGTGCCACTGGCGGGAACTGCGGGCAATGCGTACCGCATAGTCGAACACAGCATCGTCCACCTGAATATGGGCGGTGATGTGTTGCAGCCTGGGAATGTCCGCTGCGCTCACCACTGACTCGATGGCGGCCACGCTCAACGTATCCTGCACCTGCCCGGTGGTAACCTGTTTTACCAGATCCTGTTCCTCCCCTTCGCTGGGGTAGTCGATCAATACCTTCAGCATGAATCGATCCAGTTCGGCTTCCGGTAACGGATAGGTGCCTTCCTGTTCGATGGGGTTTTGAGTGGCCAGCACCATAAACGGCGTGAACGCCGGAAATGCTTTGCCTTCAATGGTGATCTGTTTTTCCTGCATCACCTCCAGAAGTGCAGCCTGGGTTTTGGCCGGGGCCCGGTTAATCTCGTCGGCCAGCAGCAGGTTGCAGAACGCCGGACCTTTGCGAATCTTGAATTGCTCGCTTTTCATATCGTACAGGGCATGGCCGGTTACATCCGCCGGCATCAGGTCCGGGGTGAACTGAATGCGGCCAAACTGGCCCTGAAAGCATTTGGCGAGGGATTTCACCAACAGGGTTTTACCCAACCCGGGTACCCCTTCCACCAGTACATGGCCCGAGGCCAGCATGGCGATGAGTACCTGGTCAATGACCTGTTGCTGGCCCACCACCACACGGGCGATCTGTTGCCGCATGCGTTGTACCAGTTGGATCGCCTCATTCAGAGAGAGGGCCTCGGTTGGCTCCGTCATAATGCATTCCTTATGGTTTGTAATTGAGCAATCAATTCCGTCCAGGGGTGTTCCCGTTCCGGTGAGGGGGCTGACATAGCCAACTGGATCTGATGGGAGTCCAGTTGGCTGTGGTGTGCGATCAGTTCGCAACAGCGGGCCTGCTCCTGGTCAAAATTCAGGTTATGATGCTGCATCAGCAGCGTCTTGATGTCGTTGCGCAGACTCTCCACCATGTTGCCTGCCCGGTGGTGGTTCCAGTCAAAGCGGGTTGCGGCCTCGATGTGTTCCAGCAGCTGGCGATGTTCATTGCCGGGATCAGGCTGCAGGGGCCCGAAACGCACCCAGCGTCGCCAGCCCCAAAGAATGAGCAGGCTGCCGATCCCAATCAACAGGTATGGTGCGGTACGCCAGAGTTTATCCAGCAGGTTTTCGCTTTCATTGCTGCTGACGAACCAGATGGTGTCGTCAGCCTTCACCAGCTGCCAGAGAAAATAGGCGTGATCGTAATCACCGATACGGTCGTTATGCCAGATGGAGGTATCCATCAATACAGTCAGTTTGCCGGCGCCGACCCGGTACTGTAAAACCGCGTTGGGCCAGGTGTTGCCGGTGTGTTCCGCCTCGCCGTATTCGTCATCCAGTGAGTAGAAGCCGTAGGATTCCACCTGCAGCCACTCGCCGTTCCACTTCACGTCGAACAGGTTATCGTAATTGGTGAAAGCGCAGGTTTGCGCCGCTGCGGCTTCGCTTTCATCCTGAGCGTCAGTTTCAGTTTCAGTTTCAGTTTCAGTTTCAGTTTCGGAATCGAACAGTGCTTCCGGTATCGCGACCTCTTCTGCGTCTGTGTCGTCCTCTTCCAAGTGATAAAGCCGTACACCGTAGTCGTCAAGAAACGGGTCAGCGAATTCCTGTTCAAAATCCCATTCCTCCAGGGCGGTAATGATCAGGTGGCCCCCGTCGTGGACCCAATTCTCCAAGCGTTCGCGGGTGGCTGGGTTGGAAACGGTGCTGGCATTATGCAGTACCAGCCCATCGTAGGGCTGTAAGCGTTCAAACACCGGATGCAAATTGAAGGAGCGATGAGACTCCTTGTTCTGGGTTTCCAGCAGGGTTTGCGCTGCGTGCCAGGGGTTGAATGACACGTCCAGTTCCGGGCCGGAATCCCATTGATGAGTGTAGCGTTCCAGCTTGGTGGATAGCCAGTAGCCACCACCGGCAAGGATCAGCAGGCAAACCGCGATAAGGAGGATGCTGCGCCGATTCATGCAACCGGCTCCTGCTGGTCAAAGCGGGGCCAGGCTGCGCAGAGTGCGTTGAAATCCTGCTCACTCAAGGGTTGGTGTGCATAAGCCAGCGCCACCCAGTGCTGGGTCAGGCTTTGAAAAAACTCACCGCGGTGTTGAGGCTCATGCTGCAGGCACAGCCGCAGGCACTCCTGTTCGGTGTGACTGCTGTTCAATGGCAGGTGACGTTCGTGTACCAGGTAGGTGAGGGCTGCCCGGTACAGCAGGCTCAGCGCCGCGCGGAACTGTTGTTGTTGCCACAGGGTTTGGGCGGCGCTGATGATGTCATCCGGCAGCGAATCCTGACTGAGTTCCAAACCAAATAAATGACTGGGAGGTGGGGCTTGGGTGCGGTTATCGAAGGCAACGTCCGGGGCTCGGATGTGGCGAAAGCGATACACCAGGTAGGCCAAAACGGCAATCACCAGACCCCATAGCACGATCTCCAGGCCGTTGATGATCCAGGTCACCAAAGACCCGGCATCCTCAGCGCCGTTGAATCCTTCCAGCTGTTTCACGATCCACTTGCCGAATCGGGCCAACCAGCCGCCGTCTTCCTCCGGCTCTTCCGCTGCGGGCTTGTCGATCCAGCGCCAGCGTTGTTCTTCTTTGATTTCGTGAAAGGCATCGCCCTCAAGAATTTCAATGATCTTCTGTTGGGTTTGCGCCCGGTCCAGTTCCGCCCGGGCCGGTGTCGGCAGCGCCGTCAGGCTGCCCAAAGCAGTCAGCAGCAGTACAGCCATGGCCAGTGATTTTCCCGGTTTCACGTAATCACTGCTCAACTGGCGAAAGGTCAGTTCAATATCCCAGGCTTCCAGCCAGGTGCGTCGGTTGATGTACAGCATGAAGCCACCGCAGACATAGAAGGGGGCCACCAGAGTCATGGCAACGAAGCCGGCAAGGGTGATGGTGGGAAACAGCAAAGGGCTGGACAACAGCATGCTGAATTCAAAATCGATGTCCATTTCCATGGGAATGAACATCCAGGCTGTGCTGAATACGGCAAACACCAGAATGCTTTCGATGCTGTGACCGGCGAAGGTGAGCCACAGGCCTGACGACCCGGCACCCCGGTGCAGCGTGTCGAGCCGTTGCTGCCGACGTTTACCGGTCAGTTGTTCCAGCTCGCCCACGGGCATGTTGAACGAGCGTGAAAAGGCCAGGCGCTGGGTGATCAGTTTGGCGAACCATTGATGCAGGGCAACGCTGCGGCCGTGGCGCAGCGTGTGGCGCCAGTGCACATGGTCATCGAACAGTTTTTCCGAGATGTAACGCAGCTGAATGGATTCAAACAGCGGCTTCAACCACCATACCAACAGCAGTGCCCATAATGGTTGATCCATAAAAATCAGATAGCTCACCACCATCACCGGCAGTGCGGGTATCAGCCACAATAAAACCAGCGGGATGAACCAGCGGCGAGCCATAACAAAGCCCAGATCAATGGCTTCATAGGGATTGCGGGGCCGCACCTGGACACTGATTTTACTTAGGTTCATGGCGAGCCCCCAGACCAAAGTAAGACAGTACCAACAACCAGAAGCAGGCCCCGGCTGTGTATTTCGCGGTATTGGACAGATAACTGCTGGATGACCAGAACGCTTCGACAAAGGCTGCGATCAACAGCATAAAGAAAACCCCATAGACCAAGGGCATGGCGGCTCTGGCAGCCTGAATCAGGGATTGCTTGCGGCTCAGGCGCCCGGGGCACAGCAAACCGTAGCCCAGTTTCAATCCGGCGGCACCTGCGATGGCGATGCCGGTCAGCTCGAAGGCGCCGTGGCCCACCACAAAAGGGAAAAACGTATCGGTGTAGCCCAGTTCGGTGAGATATCCCATGACCGCCCCGATGGCAATGCCATTGAACAGCAGATTAAAAATAGCGCCTGCTCCCAGCAGAAAACCACTGGCAAAGGTCTGGAAGCCGATGCCGATGTTGTTCTTGATGTAGAACCCGAACATGGCAAAATCATCAGCGGTGGTACGCGTCGACTCTGTGCGATGTTTGCTGGCGGGATCATACATCTCGGTAAAATCCCGCACCGCGCCTTCCGGATACACGCTGTACACCAGGCTGGGTTCGAAATAGGTGAGGGTTGCCATCATCAGCAATGAGCCAAAAAATAACAGGCTGGCGATGGCAACGAAGGTGAACTCACGGCGTACTGCCGCGGGAAACCCCAGCAGAATGAAGTACACCATGTTGTAAACAATGTTGGTGTGGCTTTGATACAGTTGTTGATGGCCCCGCAGGGCCAGCTGATTCAGGCGATCAATCAGATAGGGGCTGTACTGGCGCTCCTGCGCCAGGGCCAGATGATGGCACACCTGCCGGTACTGTTCGGCAAAAGCGGATACATCCGCTGCTTTGTGGTTGCGTTTACGGGATTCCAGCGCGCTGAGGCTGGCTTCGAAAGCCTGCCATCTGTCCTGATAGTGGGTTTCAAACAATTCCTGCTTCATCGTCCGCCTCTCAGCCAGGTGGCAATGCGGACAATGTAATCTACCGCCTCCTGGTTCTGGTGTTGAAACACCGGCTGCAGGTGATTGGCCAGTTCCTGTTGTCGTTCCCGGGTGAGGGTGCTTTGCCGCTCCACAAAGGAGAGCATGGCCCGTTGTTGTTTTAAATTGAGTGCCACCGGCGGCGGAGCGCTGCGGCTATCCGGCCATTTGGGCGCGGGCTTGTACTGATCCCGATAAACCACCACGGTACCCGCTGCCAGATCCCCAATGCGCTTGAAATCCTGATTCAGGATCATGCTGATCAAACCGGTAATATACCCCATGGGCAGAAAGTCTACGATCCGCAGAAAGTTGCGTACAATTGAGGCAGACCAGCTTACCGGTGTGCTGTCGTCATTGACCACCGCAATGTTCATGGCCTTCTTGCCCGGTGTCTGGCCCTGGTTGAGCACTTCAAAAAGCACAGGGTAGAACCATTCCAGCACAAAGGTGATGATCAGCCACAGGGCCAGGCCAACCTTTCCCAGCAGTGCCAGCACAATCAATAATGCGATCTGCACACCAGTACGTATCAGGGTATCAATGGTGAATGCAAGAATGCGCACCAGCGGCCCGGCGATGTGAATATCAAGATCGATGTTTTCCGGTGTTTCCAGTTTCCGGTATGTATCCAGCATGTAACCTAACTAATATTTTCCAGGCGCGCGTAATAGCGGGCGGCCATCATCGCTGCGCAGAACACCCCAATGGTCAGTATGGTCTCCAGCAACCCCACAATCCCCAGTATAGAAGGTAATGCGAAACTGCTCATAACACCTTGACAAAAGTAGAGCAAAATAACGAAGCAAAACCAGATGAACACCTTGGGCTTGCGTGCCAGGATGCCGGGGATGAACAACGCCAGCGGTATGATGTGAATGGCGATAATGGTAATGAAATGCTCGGCCGGAATCAGCAGGGTGCGCCAGAGTACCAGCAGCACGATCAATGCGCCCAGCAGGGTCAGGGTCAGGGTGCGGCAACGTTCTGCTTTAGTGCGGAGGATATCGGTCATGGCGATCCCTTCAATTTGCTGGCCAGCAGGGCAACCCGCAAACCCAGTGCCTGACACAGAGCGGATTCATGTTCATCCAGCGGTTGACCACTGTTGGCGCCCGCCCAGTGGCTGGCACCGTACGGGGTGCCGCCCGCTCTGGTTTTAGTGAGCCCCGCTTCGCTATAGGGGATGCCGGCAAACACCATGCCATGGTGCAGCAACGGCAGCATCATGCTCAACAGAGTGGACTCCTGTCCGCCATGGAGGCTGCTGGTGGAGGTGAACGCCGCAGCGGGTTTATTCACCAACGCACCTTTCATCCACAGCGAACTGGTGCCGTCGAGAAAATATTTCAAAGGGGCTGCCATGTTGCCGAAACGGGTTGGTGATCCCAAGATGAGGCCGTCGCAGTTGGCCAGGTCATCCAGCTCTGCATAGATGTCACCCTGATCGGGAATGGCCGGTTGGCTGGCTTCGGTATCCGGTGAGACCGGGGGAACCGTGCGCACGATGGCTTCGGCACCAGAGTGCTGTTCCACTCCCCGTGCCACCAGTCTGGCCATGGTGCGGGTATTGCCGTAGCGGCTGTAATACAGTACCAGGATGCGGCTGCTCACAGAATTTCCAGCACTTGTTCCGGTAGGCGCCCCAGGGCAGCTTTGCTGCCGTTCACCACGATGGGCCGCTCAATGAGTTTGGGTGTGGCGATCATGGCAGCAATCAGTTCGGCGTCGGACAGGTCCGGGTTATTCAGGCCCTGGGCTTTGTACTCGGCTTCTTTGGTACGCATCAGTTCACGGGGCTTTTTGCCCAGCTTTTTCAGCAGCGCTTGCAGTGTTTTGGCATCCGGTGGTGTGTCCAGGTACAGAATGATTTCCGGCTCAATGCCTTTATCCTGCAGTAGCTGCAGGGTTTCCCTGGATTTGGAGCAACGTGGGTTGTGATAAATCTTGGTCATAGGATTGTGGTCAGTGGTGTGTGATATGCTTGTCTTTATAACGGTTTCTGATGGGCTATTGTATAGAGTAATGGTCCGTTAATCACCCGCTTCGGTGAGGAGTTGATTTGAACGAGTTAATGCAGGCATGGCGGCGCTTTAGCAAGTTACCCCCGGTGGCCTTTGTGGTGTATGTGGGCAAATCCTATATGCAGCATGAGAATCCCCGTTCCGCCTTTTATCTGGCGTTCACTTCGCTGTTTGCGGTTGTGCCCATGATGACGGTGGTGTTTTCCATACTGGCCCTGATTCCGGAACTCAAGGGTATGGAAATGAAAATGCAGAACTTTATGTTTGAGCATTTTGTCCCGGCCACCGGATCTCAGTTGCAGGATCATCTCCATGGTTTTGCCCGGCAGGCGGCCAACCTCACCAGCATCGGTGTGGTCATGCTGTTTGTGACCTCGGTGTTGATGTTGCGCAAGATTGAAAATTCATTCAACACCATCTGGCACGTCACTGAAATCCGCAAGGGAGTTAACGGTTTTCTGTTGTACTGGGCGTTGCTCAGCCTGGGGCCGGTGATGATGGGTGGAGCGTTCGCCATATCTTCTTATCTTGCCTCCCTCAAGATGGTTTACGATATGGTGCCGTTGGCCGGCACCCAGCAGTTTGTGCTGGCCCTGCTGCCGATTCTGATGAGTGGCCTGGCGTTTTCTTTGGCTTATATCGCCATTCCCAATACCAAAGTCCCCATTCGCCATGGTTTGCTCGGTGGCTTGCTGGCAGCGGTGATGTTTGACCTGGCGCGGCGCGGTATGACGCTGTTTGTCAGTATGTTTCCCACCTACCAACTGGTGTACGGTGCGTTTGCCGCGGTGCCGATTTTTCTGATTTGGGTTTTGGTGTCCTGGAATATTATGTTGCTGGGTGCAGAATTTGTGCAGGCGATGACCAATTTCAAGGTCAATAAACAGAAGTCCACGTCCTCCATGGGCAACCTGTTGGCCATATTGGAAACCCTGTATCGGTTGCAGGGGCGCGGTGAATTGATGGATGAGGTGATTCTGCTGCAGAAGATGCCCTGGATCTCCAGTCGTGAATGGGAGTTTTACACGGACACGTTGATCAGCATTCCCCTGATACATCGTAATGGTGAAGGGGAAATCTCGTTAACCCGGGATCTGCACAAATACACCCTGGCGCAACTCTTTCGTGATTGTTTTGGCGAAACCGTGAAGCTGGATTTACAGAGCAAAGAGGGCTGGCAGGGCAGAGTGAGTGAGCTTTACCAGAGCACCTTTGATAAGTGTCTGGAAGAATGGGATATTCCGCTGTCTGAGCTGTTTGATAGTGACACTAAGGCTCGATAACCTGCACGTCGAATACTTCAATGTTGCGCGAGCGTTGTAATAGCTGGCGTACATCCGCGTGGGCCGGCTCGTGGTGCCCCACTGCAATCAGGTGGATTTCAGAATTCATGCTTATGGCGCTGCTCGGTGCCACCAGGCGGGTGGTGATCAAGCCACTTTTGTTGCGCAGCAATATCAACAGGCCGTTACGTTCAGTGGCCTGATCGCTTTGCTGCTGGATGGTGACTTTCCTGACCGAGCCCCGTAACCGCTCGATTCCGCATTCCGGAGCGTCATCACGGGAGATGGCGGCCCAGCGCACCACTCCTACTTCCAGTATTTTTCTGCCGCTGCGCTGGCGGATCATGGCCACCACCTGACCTGCTTCCGGGAAGCGGGTGGGATCACCGCTGAGTTTTACCCGCAATCCGCTTGTGCTTTCATCGCTGCCCCGTGACCAGGCACGTTTGTCACTGCCGGCATTCCGGTTCTGCAGCATGTCCATACGGCGTTGGGTTGGGTCCAGCATCGCGCAGATATTTTCCAGCCCCCATACCAGGCCGATTTGCTCATCAATCACATGACGTTCACTATTGCGCTGGGGGTTGCGGAACCAGCGTTCTGACAGCATGGTGAGCAAATCCAATGCCTGCTTGCGTTGCATGTTGTGGAGGCCGGTCAAGCGCAGGGATTCGCCGGCCTTAATGGCGGAGAGGTGCCTGAATACGGTATCCATCAGGCGCGAAAGATCGAGAATTCGGGCTGTGGTCACGGTTTCCGGGAGACTGCCGGGGATATAGGCCGGCTGCAGGCAGGTGGGGGCGACAAAATAGCATTCGCTGAGCTGGCTGATGGAATCCGGTTCCACCAGTTCCAGCAAACCGGCGAATCTGGCGGTGTAATCGCAGGTGCGCCACTGGTCTTCCGCACCCATGGCATAGGGGGAGGCCAGGCCCAAAAGCAAAGACTGCTTATAAAGATGTGACACACTGCCTTCGCTGCCATCGGGGCAGGTGACGGGCTTGTCTTCCTGCTGCAGTTCACAGGCCAGAAAATACAAATAGTGGAACTCCTGCCAGTGCGAGCGTTTCAGCATACGGCCCCGGTTATAAGAGAACAGGCCATGGTAATACTGATAGAGCATCGCCATGTACAGCACGGTGGCGAATCCGGCAGGGCGTTTCTGGCGGGCCAGCGCATCGCGAATTATATGCTTATAGGCGAACCCCAGCTCCTGAATGAATTCCAGCAGATTGTCCAGCTCGTTGGAGTTCACCTCTTTGGCAAACAGACTGCCGCTGAGCTGATTGCGGTAGTAGTCCAGAAAACGGATAAAGGCGTAATGGAACGGGCTGACAATCTGCAATCGTTTGGCGGGTGTCATGGCAAAACGGTTAAATGTGTGCAACCGACGGAAGGCCAGGCTCAGGGCCGATGGGATGTCCACATAGGGCAGGTTCTGGATTTCCTGGGTCAGCCGACGGTTGTCCGCATCCAGCAGCATATGCTGGGTGCGTTCGGTTGTCGGTACTTTGAGTGGCCCATTCATCGGGTAATGCCCTTCCTGGTGTGAAAGATCCCTGGATATAATCCGGTCAAATGTCCGGGCTGTGATGCCTCACAACAAATGGCCGTGACTGAATCGTCATATTGAGCGATTAATTTTTGCACAATGTCAATGTCTGGGAAAGTGATTTTTACTGGTGATATTGTAAGCCGTCACTGATAATGGTTTTAGTCAACCTGGCTTCCCAATAGGGCCAGTCTGTTTGGCTACCCATCTACCACCCAATGGACAGGCGATTTGTTTCATGCCTATGACCGCAACGCTGCTGGCGCCGGTGAAGGGAATTAAACCCCAGATCCTGAATAAAATCTGTGAAAAAAGAACATTCAGTGCCTACTACTGGGATGGTTCAGGCCCGCTGGTGGTCTGCCTCCATGGTTTTCCGGATACGCCTAACACGTTTCATCTCATGGTTCCGGCCCTGGTGAATGCAGGGTACCGGGTACTGGTACCCATTATGCCCGGCTATGAAGCCTCCAGTGTGGATGTGCACGGTCGCTATTACGTGACAGATCTGGCGCAGGATGTGGTGGATTGGGTCGATCACATGGGGGAAGAGTCGGTGCACCTGATCGGCCATGACTGGGGGGCGGTCACCGCCTGGTTGGCGGCGGCCATGTATCCACACCGCTTTTTCAGCATGACCAGTATTGCTATTCCACCCTTGAAACGCTTTGGCGAGGCGCTGATGCGCTGTCCGTCGCAGGTGCTGAAGTCCTGGTATATGGGGTTTTTCCAGATTCCATTGTTGCCGGAACAGATCCTGCTGGCAAAAGACGGGGCCTTTGTGCGTCTGTTGTGGCGGAACTGGTCACCGGGCTGGAATGCGCCTGAGGAGCTGATCCGGCCGGTGCTGGATACGCTGGGGGATAAAAGGGTAAGAGCCGCGGCGCTCGCTTACTACCGTTGTTTGGGGCGGGTGTTCACCGCCCAGCATCAAAAAGGCCGGCGGGCATTGAAGTTGCCTTACCAGGTTCCCTGCCTGATGATCAGTGGTGCCAAAGATGGTTGCATGGACACCCGGTTATTTGAGTTGGCCATGAATGAGAATGATTTCATGGCCGGCGTCGAGTTGTATCGCTTGATGGGGGCTGGGCATTTCTGTCATTTGGAAAAGCCCCAGCTGTTGCATGCTAAGTTGTTGAGTTTCCTTGAATTGCACCCCAAGGGTGCGAAAAAGCTAGCGGATGAATTGGCGCGCCAATTGGGGTAGAATGCGGCGGTTTTATTCGTAGCGACGCCAGAGAGGAGTGGGCCATGGCCGTGATTCGCCAGGACGATTTTATTCAGAGTATTGCAGACAGCCTGCAGTACATTTCCTATTACCATCCAGCCGATTTTATTAAGGCTGTCAACGCGGCATACGAAGCAGAAGAATCCCCTGCTGCCAAAGATGCCATGGCGCAGATCCTGATTAATTCCCGCATGTGTGCTGAAGGGCATCGGCCCATTTGTCAGGACACCGGTATCGTGACCGTATTCCTGAAAGTGGGCATGAACGTGCAGTGGGATGCGGAGATGAGCGTGACCGATATGGTCAATGAAGGTGTTCGCCAGGCCTACAACAATCCGGATAACGTTCTGCGTGCCTCCATCCTGGCCGATCCCGCCGGTGCCCGCAAAAATACCAAGGATAATACCCCGGCGGTGATCCATTACGAGATTGTGGCAGGTGATACGGTTGACGTACACATTGCCGCCAAAGGTGGCGGCTCCGAAAACAAATCCAAAATGGTCATGCTCAACCCCAGTGACAGCATTGTGGACTGGGTGCTGAAAACCGTGCCTACCATGGGGGCGGGCTGGTGCCCTCCGGGTATGTTGGGGCTGGGGATCGGCGGTACCGCCGAAAAAGCCATGGTGTTGGCGAAAGAATCACTGATGGATCCCATTGATATCCATGAATTGATGAAGCGCGGCCCCAATAACCGCATTGAAGAGTTACGTCTGGAACTCTATGACAAGGTCAATGCGTTGGGCATTGGCGCCCAGGGACTGGGTGGTCTGACCACCGTGGTGGACATCAAAATCAAGGATTATCCCACCCATGCAGCCTCTTTACCGGTGGCCATGATACCCAATTGCGCGGCCACCCGGCATGCCCACTTTGTCTTGGACGGCAGCGGGGTGGCGGATCTGCCAGCACCCAAGCTGGAGGACTGGCCGGAAATCGCCAGTGGTGGAGGTGACGGTGCCAAGCGCGTCAACCTGGATACGGTGACTCCCGAAGAAGTGCAGACCTGGCAGCCAGGGGATACTTTGCTGTTGTCCGGCACCTTGTTGACTGGCCGTGATGCTGCCCATAAACGCATGGTGGACATGATTGATAAAGGTGAAGCACTGCCGGTGGATTTCAAGGGCAAGTTCATATACTACGTGGGGCCCGTTGACCCGGTGCGTGATGAAGTGGTGGGCCCGGCTGGCCCGACCACGTCCACCCGCATGGACAAGTTCACCGAAACCATGCTGGCGAAAACCGGTCTGCTGGGTATGGTGGGCAAAGCCGAACGCGGACCCGTGGCCATACAGGCCATCAAGGATCACAAGGCGGTTTATCTGATGGCCGTGGGGGGAGCTGCGTATCTGGTATCCAAAGCCATTCGCAAATCCCGTGTGGTGGCGTTTGAGGAACTGGGCATGGAAGCGATCCATGAATTCGTGGTGGAAGACATGCCGGTGACCGTGGCCGTGGATTCAGCGGGCACCTCAGTGCACAATACTGCCCCCAAAATCTGGCAGGCCAAAATCGGGAAAATCCCCGTCGAATCGGCCTAATTGGAATAGGTACCCAACAAAAAACCCCGCCTTGGTGCGGGTTTTTTTGTTGGGTTTGAGGCTAACGTAATTTGGTTTGTATATTTGTATACCGTCGTTGCGCGGTGGTGAAAGCGTCTATACTGAAGAAAAATAGCGATAAATTCATGGGCGAATCTGAAGGAGCACCATGTCCATACCACTGTTAATTTGCGACGATTCAGCCATGGCGCGTAAACAGGTCAGGCGCTCGTTGCCGGAAGATTGGGATGTAGATATCACCATGGCAACCAATGGAGTGGAAGGCATAGAGGCGATCCGCGCGGGGAAAGGGGAAATGGTGTTTCTTGATCTGACCATGCCGGAGCTGGATGGTTACGGCGTATTGAAGGTCGTCAGGGAGGAGGGGCACAAATGCATCATTATCGTGATATCTGCCGACATACAACCTGAAGCCAGAGAGCGGGTCATGAGCTTGGGTGCACTGGATTTTATCAAGAAGCCGGTGGACGGTAAGAAGCTTCAGGATGTGCTGAGGAAATATGGTCTGATATGAACGATTTGGCCTTAACAGAAGATCAACGGGATTGTTTGCAGGAAGTGGTCAATGTAGCCATGGGGCAGGCGGGGGATTCGTTAGCGCGTTTTCTCGAAGTATTTATTCACCTTTCGGTACCCCGCATCCGGCTGGTGGCTCGACAGGAATTGAACGACGAGCTGGAGGCCATGGTAGGCGGAGCATTGGTTCCGGTTTCCGGTGTCAGTCAGGGCTTTTACCAGCTGGATACCGGCAGCGGCATTCGTGGTGAAGCCATTGTCGTCTTTACCGATAGCTCATTCAAAGAAATGGCGGATCTGTTGGCCTACGATGATGAGTTGACGTCAGAAAGCGAGAAAGAGCTTTTGCTGGATATCACCAACATTCTCAACGGCGCCTGTCTGAATGGTGTCGGCGAACAAATGGAGGCTGAACTGGGGTTTTCTCCGCCCACCATCATGGGGCAGCATCTTCCCATCTCACAGCTGTTGGAGCATGAACAAGCCAGTTGGGATCATGCCCTGTTGGTTGAAATATCCTATACGCTGGAGGACCGATCCTTCAGCTGCACCATGTTTTTACTGATGCCTGGCGAGTCCATTCAGGTGGTCAAGCAGGCGTTGGATCGTTTGCTGGAAGATCTCTGAATTGACCCACTTTGACGCCTCAAAAGAGTTGCTTGAATTCATCGTTGATCGAGTCAACATTGGCGTTTTCATTCTCAATAAAGATCATGAAGTGCTGCTGTGGAACAGTTTTATGGCCTCTAACAGTGGCCTTTCTGCCGAACAGGTGGTGGGTAAAAATCTGTTCGAGAGCTTCCCTGATCTGCCTGAACGCTGGTTTGCCCGCAAAGTTAACAGCGTTTTCATGTTGAAGAATTTTGCCTTCACCTCATGGGAGCAACGCTCTCATTTGTTCCCGTTTCGTCATCACCGCCCGGTTACCAGTGGCATGGAGTTCATGTGTCAGGACATGACGCTGATGCCCATCAAGAATGCGGATGGAGATGTGGAAAGTGTGTGCATTGTGTTGTTTGATTGCACAGACACCGCCATTTATCGCACCATGCACCAGGCGGCCATGGTCAAGCTGGAGGAGGCCAGCCGCCTGGATGGGCTTACCCAGTTGTTCAACCGTGCTCACTGGCAATCCCGCTTGGTGGAGGAGTTCAGTCGGGCCCGGCGCTACAAGCATCCCATGAGCCTGCTGCTGTTTGATCTTGATCACTTTAAATCGATTAACGATACCTATGGGCATCTGGCCGGTGATGCTGTTCTGATCAAGGTGGCGGACCTGGTGCGGGATTCGTTGCGTGAATCGGACGTGGCGGGGCGGTATGGCGGCGAGGAATTCGGGATTATCCTGCCCGATACCAGTGGCCCCGGTGCCATGGTGGTGGCGGAGCGGTTGCGCCAATCAGTGGAATCCACGCTGGTCAGCTTTGAAAAGTTACAGATTGCCATGTCCATCAGTATTGGTGTGGCTGAATTTTCTGCTACGTTTTCCAATGCTGAAGATATGATCGCTAAAGCAGACGAGGCACTCTACAAAGCCAAGCAGGCAGGTCGTAACCGGGTGATTTTGGACGCCTAGTATTTTACAAACCAGTAGCGTTCCCAGGCATTGAAAACCCTTTCCGGATACCAGGTTTTGCCCACACTGCCGTTATAGCGTGCCAGTGCCCTCATCATATTGCCCTGCTCGCGTTTGAGATAGGTTTTCAGGATAGCGCAGCCATAACGAATGTTGGTGGCAATGTCGGTGAGGTTGTCGTCGCCGGTGCCGATTTCCTCTTTCCAGAACGGCATTACCTGCATCAGGCCCTGGGCACCAACCCGCGATACCGCGTAGCGGTCAAACAGGCTTTCCACATGCATCACCGCCAACACCATTTCCGGTTTCAGCTCAAAACGATGAGATTCGGTATGCACCAGATGCAGAATCTGCATCCGCTCCTGGGGATTCTTAATGTAACGGGACAGCCGCCGATCCATGTCCACCAGCCATACCTCGGCATCGAAACGATCCTTGAAGCTATTGGCCTTGGTGATGGTCTGTTGCAACAGCAAGCGCGTTTCCTGGTCCGGGCGCTCTGTGGTGGCAGCAAAGCAGACAGCGGATGCCGTCTGCAGGAGCACCAGAAAAACAAACTGAGTTAGAAAATGAGCCGCCGTGTTCATATGGTAAATGTTAGCTGTTTTTCCGTCTTAGGCAGGGTTGATCTGCGACTGTATGAACTGGATCACCTCACTGGCGGGCACGCTGATTTTGTCGTTCTCGCGCCGGTGCTTGTACTCATAGGCGCCTTCCTCGATGCCACGATCGCTGATGACAATGCGGTGGGGAATACCGATCAGTTCGATATCGGAAAACTTGACCCCGGGCCTTTCTTTGCGATCGTCTAACAGGACCTCAATGCCCAAATCGGTAAATTGCCTGTAGAGGGAATCTGCCGTCTCCTGCACAGCGGGCGATTTGTGATTGTTCAGTGGCACGATGGCCAGTTGGAACGGGGCGATGGCATCGGGCCAGATGATGCCGAACCGGTCGTGATTCTGTTCAATGGCCGAGGCGACCACGCGGGTAACACCGATACCGTAACAGCCCATGGGCATAACATGGTTCTTGCCGTGCTCATCCAGCACCCCGGCTTTGAGGGCCTCGCTGTATTTGGTACCCAGTTGGAAAATATGACCCACCTCGATGCCGCGTTTGATACTCAGCTCGCCATTGCCGCACGGGCTGGGATCACCTTCCACCACGTTACGCAGGTCGGCCACATCGTCAAAGTACACATCACGGTCCCAGTTTGCACCGGTCAGGTGAAAACCATCTTCGTTCGCACCGCAGATAAAATCCGCCATATTGATAACACTGCGATCGGCGATCACCGGAATATTCATTTTCAAAGGGCCGATGGAGCCGGGCTTGCAGCCCAGAGCCTGTTCTACTTCCTCGTCACTGGCGAACGTCAGGGGAGCGGCAATCAGGGGGTGCTTCTCGGCCTTAATGTCGTTTAATGCCTTATCGCCCCGCAGCACCAGAGCCACCAGGTTGGCTGGGGCACCGGCATCAGCGCTACCCTGCACCACCAGGGTTTTTACTATTGCCTGGGGAGGCACCTGAAGAAACGCGGATACCTCGTCAATACTGTGTTGGTTGGGAGTGGGGACTTTTTCCAGTGCGGCGCCGGGTGCGGGGCGGCTGTCCCCAATGGTCAGCGCTTCAGCCATTTCCACGTTGGCGGCGTAGTCACTGTTGTTGCTGAAGGCGATGTCGTCTTCACCGGAATCGGCCAGCACATGAAATTCATGGGAGCTGTTACCGCCGATGCTGCCGGTATCCGCCAGTACCGGACGAAAATCGAGGCCCAGGCGAGTGAAGATACTGCTGTAGGTGTCATACATGACGTTGTAGGTCTGTTGCAATGAAGCTTCATCGATATGGAAAGAGTAGGCATCCTTCATAATAAACTCGCGGGAGCGCATGATGCCGAAACGGGGGCGGATTTCATCCCGGAATTTGGTTTGAATCTGGTAGAAATTGCAGGGCAGCTGCTTGTAGCTCTGAATGTTATTGCGCACCAGATCCGTGATGACTTCTTCGTGGGTTGGGCCCAGGACAAAATCCCGCTGATGGCGGTCCTGCAGGCGTAGCAGTTCGGGGCCGTACGCATCCATACGCTGTGATTCCTGCCACAACTCTGCGGGTTGTACCACCGGCATCAGCACTTCCATGGCGCCGGATTTATTCATTTCCTGCCGAATGATGTTTTCCACTTTCTGCAGAACGCGCAAGCCAAGGGGTAGCCAGGTATAAAGGCCGGAAGCCAGCTTGCGGATCATGCCGGCTCGGAGCATGAGCTGGTGGCTGATCACTTCGGCGTCGGCAGGGGTCTCCCGCAGGGTGGCGAGCAGGTATTCAGTGGTTTTCATCAGGGGAATTCTCAACCTCTAGTGTGTGAAAGCAGCTTGGGCCCTGATTTTAAGGCTTGTTGCGGTGCATAACAATAAAGGCGGTTGGCAGAAGATGGTTCATTCGGCGAGGGCAGGGCGGCCACCCCGACATCCAAGGATAGGCAGCGGTTTTTGATGAGCAAAGAAGACGGGCAAAGAAAAAGGGGCTTGCGCCCCTTGTTTCTTATTTCTCAGCCATGTCTTTCAGCTTTTTCAAGGGGCGAACCTTGATAACGTTGCGGGCCGGCTTGGCTTTAAACACGGTTTCTTCACCGGTGAAGGGGTTGATCCCTTTACGTGCCTTGGTGGCAGGCTTCCGGGTCACCATGATTTTCATCAGGCCCGGGATGGTGAAGTTGCCGACTGCGCGCGGCTTAACATGGGATTCAATCAGCACACCCAGCTCATCCAGTACAGACTGAACCTGTTTGCGGCTCAATTCAGTGTTCTCTGAAATGGTGTTGAGGATCTGGGTTTTGGTCATTGCTTCTTTTGCGGCTGTCACTTTGCGGGCAGCTGGCGCTGCAGCTTTCTTAACAGCTGCTTTTTTGGCTGGCGCCTTCTTGGCTGGCGCTTTTTTTGCGGCAGCTTTCTTTACAGGAGCTTTTTTCTTTGCAGGCATGATTGCTTCCTTTGATTTTAGTTATGGCAAGTCCTGATGTTGAATTGCTGTGCGGGAATGAATTCCCGAACAAAGGCAATCGCAGCAACAGTTCGAGCTGTCGCGCATAATTATTGATCCTAAAATTAGGACTAGCAAGTAAATAAATGCACTTTTTGCCTGTTTTTATAGGGTAAAACGCAAAATAATCGAGATTTTAACTGTCTGGCTGCAGGGATCGGCCCACTTCGTTAAATACATTGACCCAGTTGGGGTCAAAGTGGGTGCCTGCACAACGATTGATTTCCAGCACCGCACGCACGAATGGCCGCTTCAAATTGGTGCTGTAAGCTCGTTCATGGGTGCGGGCTTCGAATGCGTCCACGATGGCCAGAATTTTTGCGCCGGGGCAAATGTGTGCACCGGTCAGGCCGGCGGGATAGCCCAGGCCATCCTCCCGTTCATGATGTTCGAGCACAATATAGCTGGCCTGATCCCAACGTTTCATTGCTGAAATCAGAGTAAAGGCCTGTTGCGTATGAGAGCGTAGAAGGGACATTTCCTCGGCATTGAGTGGTGTGGTTTTGTGCAGGATTTCCAGAGGTAGAAACGCCATGGCGATATCGTGGGTGTAAACGGCGGCCGCCAGTTGGTCCGGTTCAACCGGTTTTCCCGCATGCTGGTTCATGGCCAGGGCTAATTGCAGCATGCGGACGGTGCGCCCTTGCCAGTATTGCGAGCGTTCTTCCAGCGGAGCGCTCAGTTTTTGGAAAAAGCGTAAATCGTCGTTCGATTCCACGCCAAACTGCTTCAGTACGGTATCGCTGTCATGGGGTATCGGCAGCGGTTTGGTTGTATTCCTGGGCAGTGGCTTGTGGTCATCGGGGATGGTGTCCGGTGCCATGATGCCCAGCGCCGTTCGAATGGCAGAGTAACGGGCTTGCTCATCCTGGGAGGCCGCCTCACTGATGTGGTTACACAGCGTGCTTAATTGGGTCTCAGTAAGGGGGGGCGCTGTGCGTTCCATGCTGGACACCACCAGGCGGTGGGTGGTGTCCATGGCCAGCAGAATGATGTCGCTGAGCAGAGTATCGTAATGCACCCGGCCCTGGCGAATAGCATCCAGAACGTCTTCGACACTTTGCAAAAGGGGTGACAGTTCCCGCAGGCCCACATAGATCAGGTTGCCTTTTATGGTATGGACCGAGCGGAAAAGATCATTCAGCAGGGTATTGTTGTCGGGATCGTGCTCCAGGTCGATGAGGGCGTTTTCACAATGTTGGTGAGCCTCCTGAAAATCCAGAAAGAAGTCTTCCATCAGGTCGCGTTGGAACTCATCGTCTCGCATGTGGCCGGCCATTGCATTTCTCCCTCGGGTATTTATTTCAGTATAGGCGTTGAACGGTTGGCGCCAGTGCTGCCAAAAGCGCGGCAACCCGCTATAATGTGGCCCCTTTTTCCAGATGGGGGTGGGTTATCACCGGGCCTCCGTCTTTAAATCTATTCAAATCAAATAGTTATAGGTTTTTGCTCGAGGTGTTTGGTTATGCCGATTTATGAGTATCAGTGCCAGTCCTGCGGACATGAGCTGGAAGCGATCCAGAAAATGAGCGATGCAGCCCTGACGGAGTGCCCGCAATGCAAGCAAAGTACGCTGAAAAAGCGGATTTCCGCGGCCGGTTTTCGCCTCTCCGGTCAAGGTTGGTACGAGACCGATTTTAAGACCGGAAAGAAAAAGAACCTGACCAATCAGGATAGTGGCGGTGCCACCAAGCCCGCTGACAAGCCCGCCAGCCCATCGGCCAGCTGATTCACATTACATACAGACGAATTAAACAGGTATTTTAGTTATGCGAAGCCATTACTGTGGCCATCTCAACGAATCTCACATCGACCAAACCGTAACGCTCTGCGGCTGGGTACACCGTCGCCGCGACCATGGGGGCGTTATATTTCTGGATCTGCGTGATCGTGAAGGAATAGCCCAGGTAGTGGTGGATCCAGACACCGAAGAGGCGTTTGCCCGGGCCGACCGGGTGCGCAGCGAGTTCGTTATCCGTCTCACCGGGCGGGTGCGCCATCGCCCGGAGGGAACCACCAACCCGGAAATGCCCACCGGCATGATCGAGGTGCTGGGTAAGGAGCTGGAAATACTGAATGCCTCGGAAACACCACCCTTCCAGTTGGATGAGCATACCAATGTGGGGGAGGATGTTCGTCTCAAGTATCGTTATATGGATTTGCGCCGCCCTGAAATCCAGCAGCGCTTGGCATTTCGCTCCAAGGTAACCACGGCGATCCGCAACTTTCTGGATCAGCAAGGCTTTCTGGATGTGGAAACACCGATTCTGACCAAAGCGACACCGGAAGGGGCTCGTGATTACCTGGTGCCCAGTCGAACCCATCCCGGCAGCTTCTTTGCCTTGCCGCAGTCACCGCAATTGTTCAAACAGCTGCTGATGGTGTCCGGTATGGACCGCTACTATCAGATTGCCAAGTGCTTCCGCGACGAGGATTTGCGGGCCGACCGCCAACCTGAGTTCACCCAGATCGACATCGAAGCCTCGTTTGTGAATGAGGAGGATGTCATGGGGGTGGCGGAAACCATGGTGCGCAAGTTGTTCCAGGAACAACTGGGTGTAGACTTGCCGGAATTCCCCCGTATGCCCTATGCCGAAGCCATGTCCCGTTACGGCAGCGATAAACCGGATCTGCGTATTCCGCTGGAACTGGTGGATGTGGACGACCTAATGCGCCAGGTTGAATTCAAGGTGTTTTCCGGGCCGGCCACTGATCCCAAAGGGCGGGTCTGCGCTCTGCGGGTGCCAGGTGGTGCCAAGCTCAGCCGCAAGGAAATCGACGATTACACCAAGTATGTGGGAATCTATGGGGCCAAGGGGTTGGCCTGGATCAAAGTTAACGAGCTGGCCAACGGCATTGACGGGCTACAGTCGCCCATCGTGAAAAACATGACCAACGTGGTAATGGAAATGATGGCACGGCTGGGTGCAGAAGACGGCGACATTATATTCTTCGGCGCCGGCAAAGCCACCACGGTGAACGAATCCATTGGAGCCCTGCGCATCAAACTGGGCCACGACCTGGATTTGGTGCAGGGGCAATGGGCGCCACTCTGGGTGGTGGACTTCCCCATGTTTGAAGAGGACGACAGCGGCAAATGGAATGCCATTCATCACCCCTTTACGGCGCCGTCCTGCGACCCTGAAATACTGGAAAAAGACCCCGGCGCGGCGCTGTCCCGCGCCTATGACATGGTGCTGAACGGCACTGAACTGGGTGGAGGCTCCATTCGTATCCACGATCCGGACATGCAGCGCACGGTGTTTCGCGCCCTCAACATCAGCGACGATGAAGCCAATGAAAAGTTTGGTTTCCTCCTGGATGCCCTCAAGTTTGGCTGCCCCCCTCATGGTGGTTTGGCCTTCGGCCTGGATCGGTTGATCATGTTAATGACCGACGCCCATTCAATCCGTGATGTGATTGCCTTCCCCAAAACCCAGACGGCGGCCTGCGTAATGACATCGGCACCTTCCACGGTGGACCCCAAGCAACTGCGTGAGGTGGGCATTCGATTGCGCCAGGCGGAAGAAAAACAGTAAACCGACGTCGATAGATCGTAGTGATACAGCAGTAAAGGAGCGAACCATGGCCGGTCACAGTAAATGGGCCAATATAAAGCACCGTAAGGCAGCTCAGGATGCCAAGCGCGGCAAGATATTCACCCGACTGATTCGGGAGATCACCATTGCCGCCCGCTCCGGCGCTGCCCCCGAAGACAATCCGCGCTTGCGTCTGGCAATGGACAAGGCGCTGGCGGCCAATATGACCAAAGAGACCATCGAGCGGGCCGTGAAGCGGGGTGCCGGTGGGGATGACGGCGGTCAGTTGGACGAGCTGACCTACGAAGGCTATGGGGTGGGGGGCGTTGCGGTCATTGTTGAAGCCATGACCGATAACCGTAACCGTACCGCCGGTGAAGTGCGTCATGCGTTCAGTAAGTTCGGCGGTAATCTGGGTACCGACGGATCCGTGGCTTACCTGTTTACCAAGCGCGGCGAGATCACCTTTGAACCGGGGGTGGATGAAGAGTCAGTGCTGGAAGCCGCGCTGGAGGCCGGAGCAGAAGACGTGCTCACACTGGATGATGGCAGTATTGAAGTGATTACGGCCTGGGAGGATCTCGGCAAGGTGAAATCCGCGTTGGATGAGGCGGGTCTGGTATCGGCCGGTGCGGAAATCAATATGGCGGCCTCTGTGCAGGTGGATATGGATCTGGACACCGCAACCACCGTGCTGAAGATGATCGACATGCTGGAAGAGTTGGACGATGTTCAAAATGTGTACACCAACGCCAACTTTACTCAGGAATTAATGGAGCAAATGGATACCTGAGGCGCGCTGGCGAGTGGATGCGCCAGCTAAAAGGCCGCTTTCTGCAAAGCGGCCTTTTTTGTGTCTGCAGTAATCGACAAACCCGCTGGTAATATTTCATAACCATTTCAGGCTGCGCTCCTTAAACTGATCCCAATCGTGACCACCCACACATTGCAGTAACAAGCGAGAAAGGTAACCTCCATGAAACTGACCAACCTGTTGATCATCGCACTGACCACCGGCCTGGTGTTGGCTTTGGTGTTGAGCGGTGCCTCTGGTGAGCAATGGGAGTTTCTGGTTGAGTATGGATGGGTTCTGGTTCTCGCCATCGGATTTGTCGGACTCGTGGGTGCTCGCGAGAAAACGCCTGAAATGGCGTAACCCCCCCTAAGCGGCACCACCCCGGGTGCCGCTTTTTTTTCTAAACTTATGAAATTAGTGGAATTTAGGGTCGACTCGTGACCCAGTGCTGCTAGACTAACCCTCAACTATCCAGATAGCAGGATTCCCATTTTCATGGCCATCGTGCTGGGCATTGACCCGGGCTCAAGAGTCACCGGATACGGCGTGATCGCGGCGGAAGGTTCCAGGCTCATCTATATAGACAGCGGCTGTATTCGGACTCAGTCTGCAGAGACACTGAGCGAGAAGCTGGACATCATCTACCGCGGCATCAACGAAGTCATTCAGCTCCACTCGCCCCAGGAAGTGGGTGTCGAGCAGGTATTTATGGCTCGCAATGCCGATTCTGCGCTTAAGCTGGGGCAGGCGCGGGGGGCCGCCATCGTCGCCTGTACGTTTAATCATGTTCCTGTTTTCGAGTATTCCGCCAGGCAGGTGAAGCAAGCCGTGGTCGGCACCGGTGCGGCTGACAAAGTACAGGTACAGGCCATGATCTGTCGTTTACTGGGTTTGGAGCGGGCACCCCAGGCGGATGCTGCCGACGCATTGGGGGTGGCGGTGTGTCACACCCACATGACACAAGGCATGATTCGCATGGCGGGGGCCCGTAAGCTGAGACGTGGGCGCATGCGCCGTTGACCAACCACAAGACATTTCTATGATCGGACGAATCAAAGGTATCATTATCGAGAAGCAGGCACCGGTATTACTGGTGGAGGTGGCGGGAGTGGGTTATGAGGTGGAGGCACCCATGACCACGTTCTACCGCATTCCCGAAGTGGGTAAAGAGGTCATCCTGCATACCCATTTTGTGGTGCGCGAAGATGCCCAATTGCTGTACGGTTTTTTTGAGAAGGATGAGCGCGAACTGTTTCGGCTGCTGATCAAGGTCAATGGCGTCGGGCCGAAAATGGCGCTGGCCATTCTGTCCGGCATGGAAGGCTCTGAATTCGTGCGTTGTGTTCAGGATCACGATACCCATACCCTGGTAAAATTGCCCGGCGTGGGTAAAAAAACCGCTGAGCGTCTGGTGATTGAAATGCAGGATCGGGTTAAGGCTTTCACCGGTTTGGCGCCGCAACCGGAACTGACACCGGTGAGCAATCAACAGCGTAATCCAAGGGCCGAGATCAATGATGCAGAGAGCGCCCTGATCGCCTTGGGTTACAAACCCACGGAAGCGGCAAAAGCCATTGCGGCCATCGATGCTGATGGGTTAAAAAGCGAAGAAATCATCCGTCAGGCATTGAAACGGATGGTGAACTGACAGCGTAATTGAATATTACAAGGCCATAACGACAGCACTATGCTTGAATCGGATCGTTTGATATCACCGCTGACTTCCCGGGAGGATGCCCACGACAGAGCGATCCGGCCCACCTCGTTGGCCGACTACACCGGACAGGAAGCGGTGCGAGAGCAGATGGATATTTTTATCTCGGCCGCGCGCCAGCGCAGTGAAGCGTTGGATCATACCCTGATCTTCGGGCCTCCGGGGCTGGGTAAAACCACTCTGGCCAATATCATTGCCAATGAGATGGGCGGTAATCTGAAAAGCACCTCCGGACCGGTACTGGAAAAAGCCGGCGATCTGGCAGCGTTATTGACCAACCTGGAAGAGGGTGATGTGCTGTTCGTGGATGAGATTCACCGCCTGAGCCCGGTGGTGGAGGAAATTCTTTATCCCGCCATGGAAGATTATCAGCTGGATATCATGATCGGAGAGGGGCCGGCGGCACGCTCCATCAAAATCGATTTGCCGCCGTTTACGTTGGTGGGGGCCACCACCCGGGCAGGCCTTCTGACCTCACCCTTGCGGGATCGTTTTGGTATTGTGCAGCGCCTGGAGTTCTATTCGGTGGAGGAGTTATCCCGTATCGTGTCCCGCTCAGCTTCCATACTGGGTGTGACCATGGAGCACGAAGGTGCGGTGGAAGTCGCCCGCAGAAGCCGTGGCACACCCCGGATTGCCAATCGCCTGCTGCGGCGGGTGCGTGATTTTGCCGAAGTAAAAAGTGATGGCCGGGTGAGCGCCGACGTGGCGTGCAGGGCCCTGGATATGTTGAAAGTGGATTCCCATGGTTTCGATACCATGGACCGCCGCCTGTTGCTCACCATTATGGAAAAGTTTGACGGCGGGCCGGTGGGGGTTGAAAGCCTGGCGGCAGCCATCAGTGAAGAATCCGGTACCCTGGAAGATGTCATTGAACCCTACCTGATTCAACAGGGATTCATGATGCGCACCCCGCGCGGGCGCGTGGCCACCCGTACCGCGTATCAGCATTTTGGTTTGAATCCGCCGCGGGAAGCCTCGCCACCCACCCCGGATCTTTTTAACGATGAGTGAATTTTTCATTACGGTACGGGTCTATCTGGAAGATACGGATGCCGGTGGAATCGTTTACTATGTCAATTATCTGAAGTTTATGGAGCGGGCGCGTACGGAACTGTTGCGCACAATGGGCTCCGAGTTCGGAGAATTGTTCAAAAATCGGCTGCAGTTCGTTGTACACAGCCTGGAAGCCCAGTATTGTAAGTCGGCCAGGGCTGATGATGAACTCAGGGTAACGGCGGGTGTGGAGAAGATCGCCCGCACTTATATCCTGTTTCGGCAGCAGGTGTTCAGGGATCGTGACCTGATGTGTGAAGCCCGTGTGAAAGTGGCCTGTGTTGATGCAGACAGGCATAAGCCTGCCGCCATTCCAAAACAATTACAGCAACAGTTTGCCGCCGTTTTGGCCTGAATAGGAGACCCTCTCCCGTGGAATCTATGTCCGTTGTCAGTTTGATCATCAATGCCTCCGTGGTGGTGCAGTTGGTGATGCTGATACTGTTAACTATGTCCATGATTTCCTGGTACATGATCTGGCAACGCCAGTCCGCCCTGTCGAAAACCAGCAAAGCACTTAAAGGTTTTGAGGAACGTTTCTGGTCCGGTATGGATCTGAGCCGGTTATTCGTGCAGGTGAATACCGAGCCCAATCATTACAGCGGCGAAGAAAATATCTTTCGCGCCGGCTTTAAAGAGTTTGCCCGCCTGCGCAAGAGTGCTCACAGCGACCCGGAAGCTGTGATGGCCGGTACGGAACGCTCCATGCGGGTGGCTTTGCTGCGCGAACAGGAGAAACTGGAAATGTATTTGCCGTTCCTGGCGACCGTGGGCTCCACCAGCCCCTACATCGGCCTGTTTGGTACGGTATGGGGCATCATGCACTCCTTTCTGGCGTTGGCCAATGAAACTCAGGCCACTCTCTCAGTGGTGGCACCTGGTATTGCAGAAGCGTTGATCGCCACCGCCATCGGTCTGTTCGCGGCGATTCCCGCGGTGATCAGCTATAACCGTTTTTCAGCGGAAGTAGATCGATTACTGCACAATTACGAAACCTTTATGGATGAGTTTTCCAGCATCCTGCATCGCAAGGCCCATTCTTCAGAAGCAGAAGTCAAGGCTTGATGAGGCGGTAAAGTTCTATGTCGCAGAAACGAACCACCGTGCGCCGCAAATCAATGTCAGAAATCAATGTGGTGCCTTATATTGATGTCATGTTGGTGTTGCTGGTGGTGTTCATGATCACCGCTCCCATGATGACATCCGGCATTAAAGTGGATTTGCCGGACGCCGATGCGGAACCCCTGGTGCTGCCAAAGGATCAGCAGTACGTGATTGTATCGGTGAATCATAATGGCCAGTATTTCATCAGTACCGCCGATGACAAGCAAACCCCCAAAGCGCTGCCGGACATAGTAGAAGCCGTTGCCGCCCTGAAGAAGCAGAAGCCGGATACCCCGGTCTTGATGGAGGGGGATGAGCGGGTGGCCTATGGCCTGGTGATGCGCATGATGATAGCGCTGCAACAGGCGGGGGTGAATGACGTGGGGCTGGTGACCGAAAACGGTTCCAGGGAGTAGCGCTTGTCCTTTTCCGGTCTGGACATCTCTGCCCTGATTAAGGCCTTTCTGGTCCATGCGATGGTGGTGGGGCTGCTGTTTTTCAGTTGGCCGGACACCGATGAGGTAGTCAAACTGAAGCCTGTGCCCAGGCACGTAACGGCGGTGGTGGTAGAAAAGCCAAAGCCGAAGGTGGCGCCAAAACCTCAGGCCAAGCCAAAACCGGCGCCTGCACCCAAGCCGAAACCCAAACCTAAGCCAAAGCCAGATAAGCCTAAACCCAAGCCGGAACCAGCGAAGCCAAAGCCCAAGCCGGCTCCCAAACCGAAACCGGAAGAGCCCAAGCCGGCACCGAAAGAGGCGCCATCCGAGGCATTCAGCGATTTGCTGAAACAGGAGATGGAGGCCATCAAACAGGATGAGGCGGAAGCGATGCCCGCCGCCGAGTCCAGTGAAACGGCGCAACAACTGGACGAGATACTGCAGTATAAAGCCATTATTCAGCAGACAATGAAACGCTATTGGGCTCGGCCTCCCAGTGCCCGAAATGGTATGGTGGTGACCCTGAGCATCAGTCTGCTGCCCGGTGGAGAAGTAAAATCGGTGGTTATTGATCGTTCCAGCGGCAACAGCGCATTTGATAATGCAGCTGTGCAGGCCGTGCAGAAAGCTGGACGTTTCAGTGTGCCACCGGACCCGCAACTGTTTGACCGGCATTTCCGTAACTTTAAAATGCGCTTCAAACCGGATGATTTACGCTATTAACCTGACATTAGGGTGAGTATGAGACTAGCTATGAAATACCTGACAACGATACTGTGTTGGCTTGTGTTGTTTTCAGCCCCAGCCCGGGCCGAGCTGATCATTGAAATTACCGAAGGCATCACCGATGCCACGTCCATCGCCATCGTACCTTTTGCCTGGAGCGGGCCCCGTTTGTCAGAGGATGTGGCCGCCATTGTGGCGGCCGATCTGCATCGCTCCGGGCAATTTGCGCCGTTGGAACGCTCCAAAATGCTGAGCCTGCCCACCCAGGAGAGTCAGGTTTTCTTCCGGGATTGGCAGTCCAAAACCAACGGTGCCGAATATTTGGTCATTGGTCGCATGAGCGGAACCAATGACGGAAAGTACCGGGTTGATTATCAGCTTTTTGACGTTTACCAGCAGCGCTCTATCAAAAAATGGTTTGCCACCGGCAATGATCTGCGGGCGCTCTCTCACCATATCAGTGATGTGCTGTACCAGCAGTTGACCGGTATCCGGGGGGCGTTCTCCACCAAAATGGTGTATGTCACCATGGAATACCTCAACAATTCCGGTAAGCGGGTACAGCGCTACCGTCTGTATGTGGCGGATGTCGATGGCCACAATGAGCGCATTTTGATGGAATCCAGCGAACCTATTCTGTCCCCCAGCTGGGCACCCAATGGGCGCCATATCACGTATGTCTCGTTCAAAAGCACGCGGCCGGCGATTTACATCATGGATACCAAAAACGGTCGGGAAAAGAAAATTACCGGGTTCAGTGGTTTGAATGGGGCACCCCGGTTCTCACCGGATGGGCGCAGTATGGCCATGGTGCTGTCAAAAGACGGCAACCCTGAGATCTACACCATGGATCTCAGCAATGGAAAATTGAAACGAATCACCAATCACTATGCCATCGATACGGAGCCAACCTGGTCGCCGGATGGACAAAGTCTCATTTTTACCTCGGAAAGAGGCGGTTCTCCACAAATTTATCGTCAACATCTTGATTCTGGAAAGGTTGAACGCTTAACATTCGATGGCAACTACAATGCGCGACCGGCGCTGACTCCGGATGGTAGATTTCTGGCAATGGTGCATCGCTCAAACGGTATCTTCCACATTGCTGTGAAAGATCTGGTTCGGGGAACGTTTAATATTTTGACTGAAACGAACCTGGATGAATCGCCGAGTATTGCACCCAATGCCAGTATGATAATCTACGCCACAATGGATAAAAATCGAGGGGTTCTTGCTGCAGTCTCTCTGGATGGCAGGGTAAAAGTAAAACTGCCGTCGCGAGTTGGAGACGTGCGAGAGCCTGCCTGGTCGCCATTTATGTAAAAAAAATGTTGCAAGCCTGTTTAAAAACTTTAACTGAACCACTAATATCTGCCAGGAGTTACCCCTCTTAGGAGTCAAATATGTCCATGTTTAACCGTAATGCCCTGTTAGCCCTGTTTGCTGCTGTTGCGATTTCTGCCTGTAGCTCTACCCCTGAAGACACCACTGCTGAACCAGCCGATGCTGGGACAACAACGCAAGCACCTGACCAGGATGTTAGCGGCGGTACGATGGACGATACTTATGGCGCTGCACAAGAGCCTACCAATCCAGCGTTGGAAAACCGTGTAGTGTACTTCGATTTTGACAAAGCCAATATCCGACCCGATGCGATCGCGACCCTGCAAGCCCATGCACAGTACCTGTCTCAGAATCCCGGTGCCCGTGTTCGTGTGGAAGGGCATGCGGACGAGCGTGGCACCCGTGAGTACAACATGGCATTGGGTGAGCGTCGTGCCAAGGCTGCTGCCAGCTTCCTGGCTGCCAATGGTGCATCGGCTTCCCAGTTGGAAATCATCAGCTACGGTGAAGAGCGTCCTGTTGCCTTGGGCCATGATGAAAGTTCCTGGTCTCAAAACCGCCGTTCTGAGCTGAACTACACCGCCGAAGCGCCCTGATATTGATGCTTCGATCGTTACTGGTTCTGGCACTATCCACGGTTGCTGCAATCGCAGCAGCCGTTCCTCCCTACGAACCACTGCCTTCCAACTCCAAATCGACCATTCAACCTGCCAGCAAAAACTCCAGGAGCGCCAGTAAGCCACCTGTGGTGGCCGATGATTATGGCGATGCCGATCCGGGGTTTTCCTACAGTGCTGCTGTGGATAGCAGTCCGTCTGCTGCCACTTCGGGTGTGTCATGGGATGTTATGTCCCAGATGCAGCAACTGCAGCAGGAAGTACTGCAACTGCGGGGAATGGTGGAAGAGCTCAAACACCAGATCGACATCATGCAGAAGCAGGAACGGGAGCGCTATCTGGATCTCGACATGCGCATCAATCAGATGCAGTCCGGTGCCCCCTCTGGTGCCACCCGTGGGTCGGGCGGCAGTGCTTCGTCCACGGCCAAACAGGATGACAAGGCCCTGTATGAAAAAGCCAGTCAATTGCGCAAGGATGGCAAGTACATTGAAGCCATCGCGGTTCTGCAGCAGTTATTGCAGCAATCCCCCTCAGGTTTGTACGCGCCATACAGTGAGTATTGGCTGGGGGAGCTGTATATGGTGGCGGACCCGGTAGACCTGGATCAGGCCAAGCGCCATTTTATCAATTTACTGGCCAATCACGGCGACCATGTGAAAGTGCCTGATGCCATGTACAAGTTGGGCAAGCTCTACGCCAGCAAGGGCGAGAACAGCAAAGCCAAAAGCACCCTGAACGAACTGATCAAGCAGTACCCGGACAAGTCAGCCTCCAGATTGGCCCAGGATCTGGTGAAAACGCTGTAGGCGCTGTAATCCGCCACACGCTTGAGTTAATATTGCCCGTTTTCTATTAACGGGGAAGGGTGTGTCCCAGCTACGTATTACTGAAATCTTCTACTCTTTGCAGGGAGAGGCTCGCACCATTGGGCTGCCGACGGTGTTCGTGCGTCTTACCGGTTGCCCTCTTAGATGCCAATATTGTGATACTGCCTATGCCTTTTCCGGTGGTGAGATGCGCTCCATCTCGGAGATATTGGATGAGGTTGCGCGCTATTCGCCGAAATACATTACGGTGACGGGCGGCGAGCCACTGGCGCAACCGGCGTGCCGGGTTCTGCTGACGGAACTGTGTGATGCCGGTTATGACGTGTCGCTGGAAACCAGCGGGGCATTGGATATCCGGGGTATCGATCCAAGGGTCAGCATCGTATTGGACCTGAAAACACCGGATTCTGCAGAGAGCCATCGCAATCTAATGGACAACATTCCCTTGCTCAAAAGCCGTGATCAGGTGAAGTTCGTCATCTGCAGTCGTCAGGATTACCAGTGGGCCCGCATGAAAGTCGATGAATTGGGTTTGACTGAGCGGGTGGGCGATGTGTTGTTTTCACCAAGTTTTCAGCAAATCAAGGCTGCTGATCTGGCAGATTGGATCGTAGAAGATCGACTGCCGGTGCGTTTTCAATTGCAACTGCACAAGTTGCTGTGGTCGGATGAACCGGGGCGTTGAGATGTCAGATATCAAAAAAGCGGTGGTGTTGTTATCAGGTGGGCTGGATTCGGCGACATGCCTGGCCATTGCCCGCCATCAGGGTTATGAATGCTATGCCATAACCTTTGACTACGGCCAACGTCACGAATCGGAATTGGCGGCGGCCCGGCGGGTGGTGGATGCCCTTGGTGCCATGGAGCTGAAAACCATTCACATTAATCTGGGGGATATTGGTGGTTCCGCGTTAACCGACCGCTCGATCGAGGTGCCCCTTGGTCCCACGGAGGGTATTCCTGTGACCTATGTGCCGGCCCGCAACACCATATTTCTGTCGCTGGCGCTGGGTTGGGCCGAAGTGCTGGATGCGGATGCCATTTTTATCGGGGTCAATGCAGTGGATTACTCCGGCTATCCGGATTGTCGAGCAGAGTTTATCTCCGCGTTCGAGGGGTTGGCGAATCTTGCCACCCGCCGGGGGGTAGAGGGGCGGCCCATGGCCATTGAAGCCCCTTTGCTGCACTTGTCGAAAGCAGAGATTATCCAGAAAGGCCTGCAACTGGGGCTGGATTACGGCTTGACGGTCTCCTGTTATCAGGCCGATTCCAGGGGCCGGGCATGTGGTCAATGCGATAGCTGCCGCCTGCGTCGAGAAGGGTTTCAACAGGCTGGTGTTGCCGATCCAACCCCGTATCGTTAAAACCCTGTTTTTTCAGGTGCTTTGGTCAGTGAGGTGAACGGTCTTGGCTGGACGCAAAAAAGCGTATGAAAATCAAGGCCATAAAAATTAAAAAAATCCTTGTGATTTAATTTTTAATCAGTAATATACGCATCCGTTGACGGGTCGTTAGCTCAGTTGGTAGAGCAGTTGGCTTTTAACCAATTGGTCGCTGGTTCGAATCCAGCACGACCCACCACTCTTCGAAAGGCCGCTTTGTCATGCAAAGCGGCCTTTTTTGTTTTTGTCGGGCAAACCGCATTGCGTTGATTCCCGGTTATTTGCCTCAATATAAACAAAAATAGTCAGGCGCTTGGGTCAGGTTCTTCGTTCGTCAGTTATGGTATTATTTGCCCCCACCTTGCCGATTGCCCAAATCCGCTTAGGGGTAGTTAGGGCTGGAAAGATTGATTACCAAGTGATGCCGGAACTGCATCCTGGAGGTTTAAGTAGCATGAATACGTCAGTTGCCGATTTTGTCAGAGATCATCTGGATGGCAGTCATTTGCAATCGCACCTGTCCCAGGCAGAGAAAGCAGAATATCGCGCTCAGATTAAGGAAATGTTAAAGGCGCAAAATGCGGTTCTGGTGGCCCACTACTATACCGATCCCGAGATCCAGTCACTGGCGGAAGAAACGGGCGGATGTGTTTCTGATTCATTGGAAATGGCACGCTTTGGCAAGGATCATCCTGCCCAGACGCTGATTGTCGCCGGTGTTAAATTTATGGGCGAGACGGCCAAGATACTGAGCCCTGAAAAGACGGTACTGATGCCCACCCTGGAAGCCACCTGTTCACTGGATCTGGGCTGTCCGGTGGAGGCGTTCTCGGCATTTTGTGACCAGCACCCGGATCGTGAAGTGGTGGTTTATGCCAACACGTCAGCGGCGGTGAAAGCCCGTGCCGATTGGGTGGTTACCTCCAGTATTGCAGTGGAGCTGATTGAACACCTGCACAAGCAGGGCAAGAAAATCATCTGGGCTCCGGATAAGCATCTGGGCGCCTATGTGCAACGGGAAACCGGAGCCGATGTCCTGTTGTGGGACAGCGCCTGCATTGTACACGAGGAGTTCAAAGCGAAAGGGGTGGAAGACCTGAAAAAGGTTTACCCCGGGGCCGCAGTGCTGGTGCATCCGGAATCACCGGATGCAGTGGTGAAGCTGGCCGATGCGGTGGGATCCACATCGCAGTTGATCAACGCCGCTAAAAACATGAGCAATGAGACGTTTATCGTTGCCACTGACCGCGGTATCTTCTACAAGATGAAACAAATGGCACCGGAGAAGCGCTTTCTGGAAGCGCCCACCGGCGGCAACGGTGCCACCTGCCGTTCCTGTGCCCATTGCCCCTGGATGGCCATGAACGCTCTGGACAGCCTGGCGCTGGAACTGAAAGAACACAATAACGAAATCAGCGTTGATGATGCGTTAATTGAACAGGCGATGCTGCCGTTAAATCGAATGCTGGCTTTTTCCGAGCAACTCAAGCGGATGAAGCAGGGCGCGGCTTAAATCTGCTTAGATTTCCAGGTCGCGCATGGAGTGTTGCATTTCAGCAATACGGTCGCTGATGCGGGCGGTGACGTGAAAGTCATCACGGGCCAATGGCAGGGCATACTGGAGCTGCTCAATGGCTTTCGTGGTCTGGCCATAGAGATAGAAATATTCAGCCTTTGATTGGTAAACCCCCAACCGATTGCCGGCTTTACCGTGTGCCTCCGCCAGCATAAACCACAACAGCGGTTGGGCTTCCCACTGGGTCAGTTGTTCCCTCAGCACTGTGATGGCTTTGTCGGTCTGGTTGTCCAGGGTCAGGGCGTCGGCGTAGAGCACGCTCAGCGGATAATTGCCCGGTGAGAAGTCCAGGCCTTTTTCCAGTAAACGCAGGGCGGTATCGTACTGACCGGCTTTGTTCAGTATTTCTGCTTTGGAAGCAATGTAGGTAATTCGGGTGGGGCGCCTGCTCAGTAGTCGATCGATGGACTGCAGTGCCTTATCCAACTGGTTGGTTTTCAGATAGGCACAGCTTAAGCCATATTCGGTGACTTCGAGAAAGGATGTGGATTCCTGTTTCTGGTTTTCAAGATCACTGATCTTGGCGCTGGCATCCCGGGTGAACTCCACCTCAACCCGCATCTTCATTAAATGAAACTCCAGTGAATCGCTGCTGGGTTTGGCGGGCAGCTGGGCGGCTCGTGCCCGGGCGTCGGTTATGCGGGATTCAGTGACCGGGTGGGTCAGCAGGAATTCGGGTGGCAGGTCTCCGTAATAACGCATGCTTCTTTGCAGTGCCTCAAAGAAATCGGCCATGGCGGCGGGGTTCATGTCCGCCCGCACCAACGTTTGCATGCCGATGCGATCGGCCTCTTGCTCATTGGCACGGCTAAAGCGAAGTTGGGCATCGATGCTGGCTGCCTGGGTCGTGGCTAATGCAGCCATACCGGCTTCGCCCCCTGCGGTGGCGGCAATGGCGATACTGGCCAGTAATGCGGCAAGGCCGGCCCACGAGTTTTGCTGCGAGCGTTCCACACCCCTGGCGAAGTGGCGTTGGCTCAGGTGGGCCAGCTCGTGCGCGATCACACCGCCCACTTCGTCTTCGGTGCGGGCATTTAATAACAATCCACCGTTGAGTCCCATTACGCCGCCAGGTACTGCAAACGCGTTGATGGCAGCATTGTTAATCACCACCAGTGCGATGTCCGGGCGCTCAATATCGCTGGCCGAGGCAAGGCGATACACCAGGTTATACAGGTAATCGTAGATCAGCGGGTCATGAATCAAGGGTACCTGGGCTCGCAGTTGTCGTAACCAGGCCCGCCCCAGTCGGTATTCCTGGTCCGGGCTGACAATGGCCGAGCTGGCGTCTCCCAGGTCGGGAAGGGGGGCAGCAAAGGAAGGCAGCGTGAGGCTTGTCAGCCAGACAACAATCATCAGGCCGGCAATGGGCTTGCGAAAATACTGCTTGGTCATAATCAATGTGGGGCTGCGTTCCTGAAGGTCTGATGGCTTTGACCGGTGATCAACATAAAAGTTTTGCCTCTGGGGCGTTGGAAAGCAATACTTATGAGCAGGGTAGCAGATGGTTTTTGTCGCCACAAAGTCAAAATTATCATTCGCTTAGGGGGAGCGGTATCAATCTTATCTGCCCTTGTATATAGTGTTGTCGACTTTTGATTGAGTGGAATGTAATGAGTTTGACATTGCCCGATATTGAACTGGATGCCCGCGGCCTGGACTGTCCGCTGCCTCTGCTGAAGCTGAAGCAACAGCTGAACCGAATGGACATAGGGCAGATCATCGCGGTGCAAACCAGCGACCCCGGATCACTCCGGGATTTCGAAGCGTTTACCGGAATGGTAGGCCATATCATTCATGAGCAAACGGAGCAGGACGGCAATTTTCTGTTCATAATCGAAAAGCGCGCCTAGCGCAGCGCGCCGCAGGAATCAGCATAACAGCCTATGTTTCAGATATTTAGTGACTGGTATAGAGAGTATTTTTCCAACAAGGAAGCGGTGGTTTTAATTCTGCTGCTGACTGCCGGTTTGACCATTGTCGTGACTATGGGCAAGGTATTGGCGCCGGTATTTACTGCCATCGTGTTGGCCTATCTGCTGCAAGGGCTGATCAACTATCTTGTCAAACGCAGCGTGCCCTGGCTGTTTGCCCTGATCCTTACCTATCTGCTGTTCCTGACCGCGCAAATGGCATTTCTGTTCGTGCTGGTGCCTCTGACCTGGGGCCAGCTGGTGCGCTTTCTCAACGAGCAGGTTCCCCGCATGTTGGCCGAGGCCAACAGCTTTCTGAATGTGCTGCCGCAACGTTACCCTGACCTGGTATCGGAGCAGTGGGTGCGGGAAATCAGCGCCATGACCACCACGACGCTGAAGAGCGTGGGCGAATCAGTGGTGACCTTCTCCCTGGCAAACATTCCCAACCTGATGGGATTATTGATATTTCTGGTGCTGGTGCCATTGTTGGTGTTCTTTTTCCTCAAGGATAAGGACCGTCTGATTGCCGCTGTGGTGGGATTGCTGCCGGCGGAGCGCCCCTTTATTACCCGCGTTATGAGCGAAATGGATGTGCAGATATCCAATTATGTGCGAGGTAAGGCCATGGAAATCATCATCACCGGTGGTGTGACGTACATTGCTTTTGTGGTGTTGGGCGTGAATTATGCTGCATTGCTTGGTTTGCTGGTGGGTTTGAGCGTGGTGGTTCCCTACATTGGCGCCACGGTGGTGACCATCCCGGTGGCGGTGGCCGCCTATTTCCAGTTTGGCTGGGGCCCGGAATTCATGTGGGTGATGGTAGCCTACGGTATCATTCAGGCGCTGGATGGTAATCTATTGGTACCGATCCTGTTTTCAGAGGCAGTGAACCTGCACCCTGTTTCTATTATCACTGCGGTGCTGGTATTCGGTGGGTTTTGGGGATTGTGGGGTGTGTTTTTTGCCATTCCATTGGCCACCCTGGTGAAAGCAGTATTTACATCCTGGCCCCGGGAGCCCCTGCCTGGCCTGGCCCCGGCAAATGATACCGATGGGCCGGGATCCGACGTGCTGTAGGGGCCTGCAAGCAGCGATCAGTTGATGGCTTCTGCTGCTTCCAGAACTTCTTCTACGTGGCCATTGACCCTTACTTTGCGCCATTCCCGCCTCAGTATCCCGTTAGAGTCAATGAGGAAGGTGCTGCGTTCAACGCCCTGTATCTGTTTACCATACATGTTCAGTGGTTGTATGACATCGAACATCTGGCACAGGTAGGCGTCGGTATCGGATATCAGCTCAAAGGGAAACTGGTATTGCGCCTTGAATTGCTCATGGGATTTCAGGATGTCTTTTGAGACACCGAACACCATGGTTTTGGCTTTCAGGAAGTCTTGATAGTAATCCCTGAAATCCAGGCCTTCCGTGGTGCAGCCCGGGGTGTTGTCCTTGGGATAAAAGTACAGAACCACTTTCCAGCCTTTGAGTTTAGAGAGCACAACATCTTTCTGGCTGGTAGCCTGTGCTGCGAAATCCGGAACCGGTTTGTCGAGTTCGACGATTGCCATTGACTCCTCCTAAGCCTTGCATGGGTTGTTATGGTTAATCTGAATGCCTTTATGCGCAGGCTTAACGGCGCGGTTCAATAGTGGCATCCAGATTACGTTCATCACAAAAAGCAATAAAAGCCTCTTTTAAGGGTGCTATTGCGATTGTTGCGGGTACTTTTACTGCAATTTCCAGAGAAAACATTGGGCTGCCGGTATGGGCGGCGGCATAGGTGCCGGTTTCCATCTCTTCGATGTTGATTTTGCGTTCACTGAAAAAGCCGGCAATTTCCCGCACGATGCCGGGGTGATCGAGTGCAACAACGGAAATGTAATAAGGGCGTGATCCGTCGGCTTCCCGCCGTGGCGCGGTGCGTCTCAGTATCGTAGTCAGGCCGAACGCTTCTGCCGCCTGGGGGATGGAAGATTCAGCAGTGGCGATTTGGTCAGGTAGGCCATTGATCAACATGATCAGGGCAAATTCCCCGCCCAGCACTGTCATCCGGGTGTCCAGAATGTTGCAACCGCTTTCTGTGGCGGTTTGGGAGAGCCCGTTGATGATACCGGGTTTGTCCTCTCCGATAGCAGAAATGACAAGGTATTCTTGCATTGCTCAGTCCTGAGTGGTCAAAAAACGAACTGATTGGGCGTATTCCAAAAAGTCCAGTGTTCTTAACCGGTTAAAAACTGAATTTGAGTTTAGCATCGCTATTTAGGAACAACTAGCTGAAAATGCTACAAATAATGGGAAAGACGGTAAAACCCCCTGAAACCCTTAGATTTTGGGCCCCTCAGCCGGTATCCGCTTGTTATTGTTAACACGCGTCAGTACCATACCGGTTTGCCAAATTTAGGTGGAGATAAAGCAGCAAATGATTACCGGCAGCCTGGTTGCGCTCGTCACTCCGATGCATGCTGATGGCAGCATTCATTGGGAAGCTCTGGCGAACTTAATTGACATGCATATTGAGCAGGGTTCCAACGGGATTGTCGCGGTGGGCACCACCGGGGAATCGGCGACCCTGGACGTGGACGAGCACTGCGCCGTAATCAAATTCACTGTTGAGCGCTCAGCCGGGCGAATCCCCATTGTGGCCGGTACCGGTGCCAACTGCACCCGCGAGGCCATCGAGCTGACGCGGGCCGCCAAGCAGGCCGGCGCTGACGCCTGCCTGTTGGTGGCACCTTATTACAACAAACCCACCCAGGAAGGCCTTTACCGCCACCATATGGCCATTGCCGATGCTGTGGAAATACCACAGATTCTTTACAATGTTCCCGGCCGCACTGTCTGCGATATGCTGCCTGCCACCGTGCAACGTATCAGTACCCACCCAAATGTGGTGGCGATCAAGGAAGCGACCGGGAATTTGCAGCGGGGCAGGGAAATTCTTGAATTGTGTGATCCCGAGTTTCTGTTGTACTCCGGCGATGATGCAACGGCCATGGAGCTGATGCTGCTTGGCGCCAAAGGAAATATTTCGGTCACGGCGAACGTCGCACCGAAAGCGATGTCTGACATGTGTGCGGCAGCCATCGCCGGTGATCGGGCGCGTGCGGAAGTTATCAATGAGCCGTTGCTGGGGCTTCATCAAAATCTGTTTCTGGAGGCGAATCCCATCCCCGTCAAATGGGCTTTGCAGCAAATGGGCCTGATGGAAGAAGGTATTCGGCTGCCGCTGACCCCGCTGTCCGAGCAGTTCCATCAGCCACTCAGGGATGCCATGCAACAGGCCGGCTTGCTGTAGTGCATGGCCTTACCAGGCCCAGGGTAAACCAATAACGACAATGTTCCCGGAGAATTCAATGACCATTCTGCGAGCCGCATCGCTACTTGCTTTGCTGATTGCGCTGTCAGGTTGTTCCTATCTGTTTGGTGATAAAGGCCAGTTTCGTGAGCGGGCAATGGATTACCAACAGGCGGAAAGTCTGCCACCCCTAACCATACCTGAAGGTATGGACAGTAAGCCCATCAGCCAGCGCTACCCCATACCGGAGGTGCGTGGGAACAATTTCTATGAACCCCAAGACAGCGAGTCCGTGCCCAGGCCGCAATCATTATTGAATGTTAATGAAGCAGCAGGGCTGGAATTACGGCAGGACTCCGGCCGGCTTTGGTTGGTGGTTGAGCGGCCGGCACAGGATCTTTGGCAGCAGCTCAATGAGTTTGCAGCCAGCAACGCCTCTATTGATAAAGCAGACCGCAGTACCGGTGTGATTGAAACCGGCTGGCTGGCGCCCCGTCAGTTGCCCAGCGAAGGCGGCTTTTGGAAGTCGGTCTGGCGATTTATCACATTCAGTGGTGGAGAGCGCCGGGAGCGCTTTCGGTTCACAATGCAGACCGAGCCGCGGGCCGATTTTGAATCCAATGTCGTGCACATTAATCATGTGCGGGTGAAGACCCCTTTGCCTGAGACAACGGATTGGCCGGAGGAGCCGGAAAACATTGAGCTGGTGACGACGGTCTATGACGAGCTGATGTTGTTCCTTGAGCAGGGTGGCCGCAAAGCGGGCGCCTCGGTTCTGTCCCAGGATCTCAGGGTGCTGCCAAAGTACACCATGACCCGGGATGGCAACGGCTATCCGATTCTGGTCATTAATCAGGACTTCAATCGGGCCTGGCTGGCTGTGGGGCAGGCGTTGCAGAGATCCCGTGTAGGGGTGTCGGATCTGGATAGGACCCTGGGTATTTACTACCTGGCGGAAACCACCCAGGTGGAAGTGGACGACGAACTGGAAGAGAAAGAGCTGCAATTGCGCTTGATCAGTTCCGAGAGCGGTATCCAGGTATCAGTGCAGGTAGATGATGACACTTTGGCGCCTGAAGAACAGTCGGCGCGTATTCTGAACCAGATCCGGGAGAAACTGCAGTAGTGCGATTTGCTTCCATCGGCAGTGGCAGTGAAGGTAATGGGACACTGATTCAAGCCCCAAATCAGCCCGCTGTCCTGGTGGACTGCGGATTCTCCGCCCGGGAGGCCCTATCGCGAATGGCTGACTTTGGGATAGCAGCAGAAGACATCGCTGCGATTCTGGTGACGCACGAACATACCGATCATATTAAAGGCGTGGCCAGGCTGGCCAATCGCTGCCGGATACCGGTATTCACCACCTGGGGTACCTGGGCTGCCAAATTGAACGGGGTGCTGGACGGGGCATTGTTTCACATGATTACACCCCATGAGGATTTTCAGGTGGCGGGTATGAAAGTACAGCCAGTCGCCGTGCCGCACGATGCGCGGGAGCCCTGTCAGTTCGTGATGGAGCACGCCGGTCACCGGCTCGGCTTGCTCAGCGATGTGGGCAGTGTGACCCCCCATATGCTGGACTGCTATGCCGACTGCCATGCTCTGATGCTGGAATGCAACCATGATTTAGCCATGCTTGCGGAGGGGCCTTATCCGGCCTCATTGAAGCGGCGTGTATCCGGGCCCTTGGGGCACTTGAATAATCAGCAATCTGCAGACATGCTATCGCAACTGGATCAGTCTGGATTGCAGCATTTAGTGGTGGCGCACATCAGCCAGAAGAATAACCATCCCGACCTGGCGGTGGAGGCGTTGCTTGATAAGGGGCGGTGTTCGGAATCGATCATCCGCCTGGCCACTCAGAATTCAGGCCTGGATTGGCTATCCGTTCAGGCCACTGAAAACAGATCATAAACTTGTTTTAGAATCAGGTGATTTTAAGATGGAAAAGCGCGAAGAACTTTACAAAGGTAAAGCCAAGTCTGTGTACTCCACCGACGATCCAAAATCGTTAATCCTGGTGTTTCGCAACGACACATCGGCCTTTGACGGTAAAAAGGTGGAACAGCTTGATCGCAAAGGCATGGTGAACAACAAGTTCAACGCTTTCATTATGCAGAAACTCGAGGAAGCGGGTGTTGAAACCCATTTCAACAAGTTACTCAATGATCAGGAGGCGCTGGTAAAATGCCTGAAGATGATGCCTTTGGAATGTGTGGTGCGCAACGTTTCAGCAGGCAGTATCTGTCGTCGCCTGGGCGTCGAAGAGGGGCTGGACCTTAATCCGCCCACCTTTGAGTTCTTTCTGAAGAATGATGCACTGGGCGACCCGATGGTGAATGAATACCATATCCAAAGCTTTGGCTGGGCTGAAAAAGAGCACGTGTTAAAGATGAAAGAATTGACCTTCAAGGTTAACGACGTGCTGAAACAACTGTTCCTGGATGGCGGTATGCTGTTGGTGGATTACAAGCTGGAGTTTGGTATTTATGACGGGCGTGTAGTGCTGGGTGATGAATTCACGCCAGATGGTTGCCGCTTATGGGATGTGGAAACCCGCAAAAAACTGGACAAAGATCGTTTCCGCCAGGGGCTGGGTGATGTGGTGGAGTCTTATGAGGAAGTGGGCTTGAGATTGGGCATCAAGTTTGACTGAGCCGTTACTGCAAGAAAAAACCGCAGCAAAATGCTGCGGTTTTTTTATGACCGAAGCCCCGCTCAGAAATGGAACGTGGCGGCGATATAGGAGCCGTCCAGTGTAACATCGGCGTCCAGGTCTTCTACATCATCCAATTCCAGTGCCAATTTTCTCATCCCGGCTTCCAGGCCCAGGCCAAAGGCGAAGGTATAGCCCACTTTACCCCACAAGTCATAGAGTTGAGCCCCGCCAGCTCCGATCCAGTTTCCCTGCACGCCCACATATAGACCAGTAATGGGTAATTCGAATTGCGCAGAGCCGTATAGCAATGGTGCCACGAAATCGAGATCCTCACTGGCTGTTTCCGATAGCAGCGGGCTGCTGGCACTCAGCTCGCCATCGAACTGACGCGCGGTCAGGCCCAGGTCCAGGCTTACCCAGTTGTCCAGCACTTCGTAATAAAAGGTGTAGTCATTGTGGGAGAAGTCCAGTTTTGAGCGCACCGGTGCACCGGCCGGAAACGTAATGTCATCGAACTCGATGGAATCCGACAGCACGACGCTGGCCGATTCCTCGATCTCAGAGCGGGCAAAACGAACGTTGGGCAGAATGGGGATGCCATGTTCGAGGGCAATGTAAAAGTAGGAGCCGGAATCACCCTCCAGGCCAAGATCATCGTCAAAGTCGATGGAACTGCTGCCACCTTCCAAATCGGTAAAGTCACCAGACAGATCGTAGCTGATGCTGCCTCCGCCCACATAGATTCCCAGAAGGGTGTCAGCGTAACTGACACTGCCGAAGCCAAGGTTCATGCCGATCAAAGCGGCGGTAGCGATAGATCTCATGTTCTGCTCCCTAATTAGTTTCCTGTTAATTAAAGCATACTGGGAGCAAAGGCCAACCTAAGTCAGCCTTTTTATTCATAGGTTTGCGAACACATTCAAGAACCCGGTGAGGTCTGGCTACCAATTGTTCAGTGGTATTGTTTGGCCAGCTTGTGCAATCCCCGCAGGATCACTTTCTCCAGAACGGATTTCACCACCAGTCCGCTTAAGGGAACAGGCACCTTGGGCTCAAATTGAATGGTGTAGTGCAGGTGGGTTTTGCCACCGTTCTCACTGAACACCATGCGGCCCAGGTGGTTCTTCAGGGGGCTGCCCTTGGTGATGGTGTATTCCACCAGTTTATTGGGTTCGAAGGCGGTGACGGTTTCTTCGAAATCCGCCAGTGGCACGGGGGTTATGCGCCGCACTGAACCTATTCCGTTGACGTCATCCTGCCCATCCTTAATCCGTTTGACTTTAGCGTTGAGCACTTTGCCCATTGCTTCGTGGTCGGACAGGGTGGCGAATACGGTTTCGACCGGGGCATTGAATTCGACATTCATTTGAATGAATTGGCTGCTCATAAAGTGTATTTCCGTTAAATCGTTCTGAAAGTGATGCCGGCTGCATTCAGGCGCTCAATCAGAGCGACTCCCATACCTGCGCCAGGCGTGGTAACACCGTAGTTGGCTGGTAGGTCTTTGTCCTGTGCCAGGCACAAAGCAGACTCAGCCAGCATTTTTGCGGTCTCTCCATAACCGGGGTCGCCTCCTGCAACCTCAGTCCATACATGCAGTCCGTCGGCTTCACCGACAAAGTGAACCTTGAACCAGGATTTATTGCGCATTGCCTCGCTTGGGCCCTGCCCGGGATCTTTCACTTCCAGCAGTTTGTTGCGCGTGTATTTAAACTGAGACAGTGCGATCAGCCCCCCAGCGCCCACCACGCCGCCGATCAGTTTGGGCAATTTTTTAACCAGTATGTAGTGTCCATAAATAAAATCCGGTCCGAATTCCTTGCGCTCGGCAGCGGTGCGCTTGACCACCTGAGGGTCGATGGAGGGGAAGGGGCAGGCCCATGCCTTGTGGGCATTTACCCAGAATACCTTGGGTTGCATGACCCGGGTACGGCGCCGGTCGGTGGGCTTGGTTTTGCGGGTTTTATGCCATTCCTTGCGTTTATTGTGATACGCCCGCAGCCGGGAAAACTGGGTGATGGCAGAATGCCAAGTGCCCCCGGAAAAAGTGCCCTTGGCTTCGATGAAACCTTCCACCTTCACCGGGCATTTTCCCGCCTTGTCCTCACCCAGCAACGTATTTAACTGGTGCACGGTATAGAGTGCACCCAGGTCGTGAGGAATGCTGTCAAAGCCACAGCTGTTGATGATTTTGATCTTTTTCTCCACCGCCTGGTCATGTAGTTCATGTTGCAGGCCTTCCACAAACTCCGGCTCTCCGGTCAGGTCCACGTAATGGGTGCCGGCCTCCACACAGGCTCGAACCAGCGGTTCGCCGTATTTGAGATAGGGGCCCACGGTGGTGATGACAACCTTGGCCTGGGCGGCCATGTTCACCAGGCTGGTGTAGTCGTCGGAGTCTGCGTGCAGCGTCTCAATGTGGGCCTGGCTGTTTATGCTCAGCAGGTCCTGTTGACAGGCTTCTACTTTACCGCGGTTGCGGCCGGCGATTGCCAGCTTCAGTGGGTTGGCTCCCTGGCTCCTCACGAGGTATTCAGCAGTGAGTTTTCCAGTAAAACCGGTTGCGCCGTATACCACGATATCGAATGGCCTTTTGGACGCTGTTTTGGCGGCCTTGGTGGTCATGCTCGTCCCCTGTAAGTCATCAAAATTGCAGTGAAAATTGGTGCTTAGAGTAAGCCGTATGAATTATGGGTTTCAAGAGCCTGATGTTACAAATTTGGTTTTTTATAAGGGGGCAGGGCATCAAGGGGGCCAAGGGGGCGGATCATAAACAGTTGAGCTTAAACAAAAGCTGTGACATTGTTGATTAATGGCCGATGCTGCGGAGCGGGCAAGTGGCCGTGGCCTATATTGGCATACATAATAATCATAACAGCAGTCACCGCTGGGTGAGGAGGTTATATGGTTGATAAGTCGGTTGTGGTTCGTGATTGCATGAGCCGTAAAGTGGTCAGCTTTGATATCAAGGATGATGTTGGGGATGTGGTGGCAGTATTACTGGAAAACAAGATAACCGGTGCCCCCGTGTTGGATGAGAATCAGAATGTGATCGGCTTTATTTCAGAGCAGGATTGCATCAAGGAAATGCTGAATACCGCGTTTTATTGCGATCTGACCGCCAATGCCGGCGATGTAATGAAAACCAATGTGCTTACGGTCGAGCCGGATATGGCCATTTCGGAATTGGCGGATCAGCTCACAACCAATAAGCCCAAGATGTATCCCGTGGTGGAAAATGGCAAGTTGGTGGGGATTGTCAGTCGTTCCGATGTACTCCAGGAGCTCTACGATGCCAGCGTTCGCTGCCATCATCTCAGTGATAAGAAAACCGCCCTGTAAGGTTTTCTGGTGTGGCCGGAACAGCTCGGTCACACCAGTCCGCCCCCAGTGTCACGCACCAGCCTAACAAAGTTAGCTTGTTTTCAAGGCATTAGCTTGTAAATGTCTCAGCCCTCTCTATTGTTAAATTAATAACGCGATAAATAGGGATGTAATCAGGGCTTTTTCATTTTGGGAGTGAACACCTTGTTGGTTTGGCTGATGCGTCCCGTTGTCTTTTTTATTCTGCTGTTACAACCCTGGTGTGCGATGGCCCTGTTGTCTGCAGAAGCATCCTCCTCCGCGGTTAATGAGCACGTCCAATTTCTCGAAGATCCTGACGGTCGTTACACGATCGAAACCGTGCGCAAGCCGGATGACCACTGGGTGCCCCAGGGACAAAAAGCTTTCAACCAAGGATACAGTGATTCCACCTGGTGGCTGCATCTGCAATTGGAGAACCCTGCAGACGCATCGACACTGCGTTATCTGGAACTGGGGTATGCGGTTCTGGATTACGTGGATGTGTGGGTTTACGACTCAGGCAAATTACTCGACTCTTATCAGATGGGCGATAAGCGTGTTTTCGCAGAGCGCCCGATTGAGCACCGGTTTTTTGTTGTTCCGCTGCATTTCCCGCCGGGGGCGACCCTGGATATCTACTACCGCATCAAAACCAGCACTTCCGTGCAGGCTCCCCTCACTTTGTGGCAACGGGATGCATTTGAAAACCGCGAGAACCAGGCCAATATAGCCCAGGGTTTGTATTATGGCGCCATGTTTGTCATTGCCATTTACAACTTTCTGATTTTTATTGTTGTGGGCGAACGCAGCTATCTGTATTACGTGGTCGTTGTCGTCTCTCTGCCGCTGTTTATCGCATCACTCAGCGGGCAGGCTTACCATTATATTTGGCCCAATGCCGTGGGCTGGAACGATCACAGCATACCATTCTTTCTGGCACTGACCTTTGGCTCTTCGGCACTGTTCACCCGCCGTTTTTTACAGGTCAGGGAATGGTCACGAGTCCTCAATATTGGGCTTACTGGAATTGCTGTTGCTGCTTTTTCCACCGCATTACTGTCATTTGTTTCGCCTTATCGTTTGAGTATCCATGTGCTGGTGCCGCTGGGTTTGTTTGCCTGCCTGTTTGAAATGCTGGTGGGAGTCATGTCCTGGTATAAGGGCGTTAACAACGCCCGCTTCTATGTGATCGCATGGCTGTTTTTTTTGGGCGGTGGTGTGCTGCTGGCGCTGAATAAACTCAGTATATTGCCGACCAATTTTATCACTGAATACGCGGTGCAGATTGGCTCAGTGCTTGAGGCAGTACTGCTGTCCTTTGCCATGGCCGAGCGCATTAACGTGGAACGCAAGTTGCGGTTTGCTGCCCAGGATGAAGCTTTGCAGGTTACACGCCGGCTCAATGGAGAGCTGGAGCAGCGGGTCAGGGAGCGCACGCTTGAGTTGGAAAAACTCAATTCCCGCCTGGAGGAAATGAGCAATACGGATCAGCTTACCAAGCTCAAGAATCGCCGCTATATGGAAAACGTCATGCAAAAAGAATGGGCCCGCTGTATGCGCTACAAACGGGATTTCGCCATTCTGATGCTGGATGTGGACTTTTTCAAACGGGTTAATGATGAATATGGACACCCTGCCGGCGATACCTGCCTGAAGCTGGTGGCGGAGCGGGTCAATGACTGCATTCGGTGGCCGTCGGATCAGTTAGCACGTTATGGGGGCGAGGAGTTTTGCCTGATATTGCCGGAGACCGGCGCAGAGGGTGCCCGTGTTGTGGCAGAGCGGATCCGGAAAGCGGTGGCGGCGAACCCCATTGAGACGGACAGCGCCACTTTTAACGTTACCGTGAGCATAGGGGTTTGTGTGGGTGTGCCGCCTGAGGGTGGTAGTGTAGAGGCTATGTTGAAATCGTCTGATCTGGCACTTTACCAATCCAAAGAGAACGGCCGCAACAGAGTCACGCTCTATCGTCAGGATCAACTTGGCAATGTGGCCCATTTAAGCATGGGTAGAGCCTCTAAAGAGTAGCCTGGGCTGCATCTGTTCACTTTTTAATTGGGGTAAATAGCGGCATAATTGCGCCAAATCAACCAGTGTCCGGAAGTATGACCGCAGCTATTCACATCAAACGGCCGATCCTGAGCTGGCTCATTGCACCCCAGGCCCGTGACTATATTCAGCAGCATGGGTTCAGCGCTGAAGACATCGGGATCATGCTGGGGGCATCCGGTGGACCCAAGTGGCTGGTGCTCGCCGGGCTGGATCGAGCCCTTTTCTCTGAGTTCCTACCTACCAGAACGGCACCACTCACCACGCTGGCTTCCAGTATCGGCAGTTGGCGCTTTGCGGCGCTGGCGCAGCGGGATTCCCTGGCTGCTTTGGAGCGGTTTGTTGAGGCCTATCTGGCCCAGAGCTATCCTGCCAAGGTTACCATTCATGATGTATCGCGGGTACTGGATGCAGTGCTTTCCCATGTGTTGGGGGAGCAGGGCATTGATGAGATTCTAACCCACCCGGTCTACCGTAATCACATTGTGACCATTCGCGGTGGTGGTCTGCTGCAGTCCGACCATAAGTTGGCCCTGATGGCCGGGCTTTGCGCCACCTTTCTGGCCAATGCAATGGGGCGTACCCATTTGGGCCGGTTCTGTGAGCGGGCGGTATTTGGTGATAGTCGTGACCGTATGATCGAGTTTGATGATTCGCTGCCCACGCGGCGGGTTGCACTGTCCGCCGATAACCTGGAACTGGCGTTACGGGCTTCAGGGGCCGTTCCACTGGTGTTGGCCGGGGTGCGCGATATTCCCGGCGCGCCTGCCGGTGTCTATCGTGATGGCGGGGTGACCGACTACCATTTTGATGCGTCGCTGTCGGTGTCGAACGGGCTGGTTTTCTATCCGCATTTTTATTCCTATTGCGTACCTGGCTGGTTTGATAAAACCTTGAAAAGCCGCCACCATCAGGGGGGAGCCGGTTCCCGGGGCGCCTGGCAGAACCTGGTGATGGTCGCGCCATCGGCAGAGTTTGTAGCATCCCTGCCCGGCGGCCGGATACCGGATCGCAAAGATTTTTTTGCCATGGACAACCAGCAACGCCTGGTTTTGTGGAAACGTACAGTGACTGAATCAGAGCGTCTGGGTGACGCCTTTCTGGATGCGGTTCACCACCAGCGGTTTGACTGCCCGCGGTTTGACTGAAGGGAACACCTGAATTGAATTCACACCGTGACTTACCAGCGATTCTGGACAGTGTGCAGATTTCGCCCCGCCACTTGCCCAAAGTGCCCGAGATTGCTCTGTACCTGATGCAGGATCAAGTGCCCGAGCATCATTTGCAGCAACAGGATTATCAGCGTTTGATGGAGGCCCCGCCTTACTGGGCCTTTTGCTGGGGTGGTGGGCAAGCCCTGGCACGCTGGATTCTGGATAACCCCGCTGTGGTGCAGGGCCGTCGCGTGGTGGATTTTGGCGCCGGTTCCGGGGTGGCCGGGGTGGCCGCCGCACTGGCCGGTGCCGAGGCGGTGGTCTGTGTGGATATAGACGACGATGCGCTCACGGCTTGTCGCTGTAATGGGGAACTCAACGGGGTTTCACTGCAGACCTCACGCAGTCTTGCGCTGACCAATGGTGAATTGCTACTGGCTGCCGACGTGTGTTACGAGGATACCGGGTATTCAGGGGTGATCAATCACATGGCTGCCGCTGGCGATGTGGTGGTGGCTGAATCCCGTTTGCGCAACCTCGCGGAGCGTTTTCCGCAACTGCGCAGGGTGGGTGAGATGCGGGTGCGCACATTGCCAGACCTGGAAGAGTCGGAAAACTATGACCTGGTGCACATTTTTCGCTCTTATCAGTTCCCAAAAATCCTTTAAAATTCGTGCTGTTACAAAGGTCAACATTTCTTCACATAATGCCCAACGGATGCCCACGTAGTTATCGCGCCGCCTTTGCTATAGTCCTTAGCATAAGAGTACCCCGATACCCTATAACCCAATTCACCTTAACTATGTATTCAGACCAATCCCGCTTGTATGTCGGAGCTGTTATCAATGCTGCAAGGCGCAACTCACAATTCAGATCTGGCACTCAGTTGGAGTGCGTCGGGGCGCCTTGCTCAAGGGAAGGGGCCTGTGCTTACTGAAGGTTACAGCCAGGACGACATTAAGAACGGCTTCAGGGTGGATTCGCTTACCCCCAAGCCCCTCGGCGACCGCCTGAAGATGGGGTGTGCTGCGCTCTTTTCCATATTGATTCCGGTGTTCTTTCTTGCCGCTTTGTTGTTCATCACAGGAAGCTGGTTGAATTTGACCTGGCTAACGTTGACCTCGGAACAGGGCTATTCCGGCCTTTCTTTGGGCATCTATTTGTTGGGCGACGTGTTTCTGTTGGGGTTTCTCTATGCTCTTTACCGCCGCCTGGTATTGACCCGCAAACAGTCTAAAACCTATTACACCGTCAGTGAGGCTACTCAGCCCGAGCTGCATGCCTTTATTCGTCACATTGCGGACATGCTGGGAGCGCCCAACCCGAAGAGCGTGAAGCTGGATGCAGAGGTCGGGCTGGTGTTGAGGCCTGCCAGCCTGCGTGATGTGTTGGTGGGTGAGGGTCCGGAGGTGGTGATTGGATTGCCGTTATTGTACGGCCTCAGTGCCCGCCAGTTGTCCGGGGTAATCGCCCACGCGTTTGCCGGTTATTCCCGGGAAGCACGATTACATGGGTATCCTTTGTTGAGCAGTGTGGATCGCTGGTTGTTTACCCAGACTGGTTTGGGCCGTCTCAATGCATTGAGCCAATCAGATTTTGATTCGCGCTCCCGTTCCCGCCTGGATGCGATATTCAAGCCGTGGGATGTGCTGGTGCAGGGCACCTTCTATCTGGTATACCGAGTGGTCAGTTCCATGACGTTTGACGTCAGCCGCAAGGTGGATATGGCCGGGGATTTGCTTAGTGCGCGGATTGCCGGTTCCACTGAGTTCCGTTCCACCCAGTTCCGTCTGCGCTCGTTGCATTACGGGCAAGTCAATGCCAATCAGGAGCTGGTGGGAAGCTGGCGTACCAAGAAGCTGTCGGATAACTTTCCTGCCCTGGTAGTGGATCACGCGGACACGCTGCAGTTGTCGTTGCGCCCCCGGTTGATTCAGGAAATGGAAGAGTTGGTGACGCCATTAACCCGCAGTCGCATAGTGGATCTGGGGCGTATCGTTAACGTTGAGCATACCCAGGAAGAGGGGGCGTGTTTTCTGTTGGGCGCGGCTATTTCACTGTTGCGGGATCCGGCTAAAGTCAGCAAGGCAGTTACCTTGTCCCATTATCGGCATATTGGGATCCGGCATCCTGATGTGTATGCCGCGCAAAAAATGCAGTCGATCCAGAAGGCCGAGCGGGAGAAAGCCAAGCGCCATCAGGTGTTTTTGGGGCTGGAACGCAGCGGCCGTATCGTGCGGGTGGATGAGTTCGAACGCTATCAGGCCAATGCCGTGGAATCCCGCCTGGTGGACTACAGGATGCTTTCCGACAAGCTATCGCAGAGTGAGTCCGAAATCGCCCATTTGGCGGATGCCGTGCGGGAATTTGAATTCCGCAAGAATCTTTTGCATACCCGCAAGGCCCTGGAAGAGTGTCGCGATGCCGATGGCGAGGTACTGCGGGATCTGGAAGTGCAATGGCTTACCCTGATCAAGGATCAGAGTGACTATAAATCCCGTTTGGCTGCCTTCGAAACCTGTTTTTCCCGCAAAGCCGCTATTGCTCTCAGCCTGGCGCTGGATTCCGCCGTGGTTCAGGAGCAATTGCAGATGAGCCGCCACGAATTGCAATCCCACTTTGCACGGGTGGTGGATGCCCTCAGTTTTCTGCATCGCAGCTTTGAGAGCATACAGCGTTTGCGTTCCTACACGCAGGTGTTGGGACAGATTCTGGTAGAGATCGGCTCCGATATGAAGGTGAATCCGGGGCTGGTGGAAATGAGCAATCGTTATCAGCGTTACATGATGATCGAACTGGATGCGTTGAATCGCGTGTTTGCCGGGGTCAACTATCCTCTGGGCGGATTTAATTTCCGTGGCGCAGGGGCCTCAAGCCGTGAATCGGGCATGTTAACCGTGGGTGATGTGGTGCGGGAAGAAGTACCTGATCTGGATTCCGCAGGCTCATGCCCGGAAGCCTGTCACCGCGTTGCCAACGCCGTATGTCAGTACCTGGATGCGTTCAACGAGCAGGTGCAGCAGCGTATTACGGTGGTATTGAACGCCGTGGACCTCGCTTACCCCATGGACGAGGAAGCATCCAGATAGGTGCTGGCCACCGCGTCCAGCATCTCTTTGCCCTCATCGGGCAGGTAGGGTGTCAGATGGCTCACAACCTGATACACACCCGCTTCCAGGTCATCCGGTTCTTCCCGATGGATCATGTGCCGAATGTGTTGATAGTTGAGCCAGTACGTTGCGGTGATGGTGATATTGGTGGCCAGGCGTTGAGCCTCGTCCTGGGCGATCTGAATCAGTGATTGCTCCTGCATCATTTGCAGAATCAGCAAAGCCGAATCTCGCTTTTTGTCGAGAATACGATTGAACTTCTTTTGCAGTTTTTCATTGCGTTCGAGAACGGTGACGGGATCCCGGTACAGGAACCGGAATTCCCAGATCTTCTCAAAGATCATGTGCACGTACATCCAATAATCCATCATGTCCAGCCCCGGATCGGTAGGGGATTGCAGGGCTTCGTGCATACCGGCTTCGAATACTTGAAACAGCTCGGCGATGATTTCGTCTTTATTGCGGAAGTGGTAGTACAGATTGCCGGGGCTAATCTCCATTTCATTGGCGATATCAATGGTGGTGACGTTGGGTTCGCCACACAGGTTGAATAACTCCAGGCTGGTTACCAGAATGCGGTCACGTGTTTTCATTTATGATTATCTTATTCCCTATACGGCTTTGTCTGCGCGCTGTGCCCCCTGTCTAGCCTTAAGCATACGTCAGCACTGCTTCCAAGTCATCAAGCCAATTGCCGGAGGTGGATTTAACTCTATGAAAATTCTAGCAAAAGGCGATATATTTCGAAGACGTATCCCGTCCTGGGTCAAGTCAGATTGATAATTGCGCCCATTAAAATGATAATAGGCGCCCCGACGAACCGGCTAATGGTATTTTGCGAGCAAATAATGGTGCAAAGCCAGGGCAAATGGCCGGTTGAAGCAACAAACCGCTTTGAGCAATGTATTAAAAGGTATTAGCCGTGGCAGACAAGTCTACTCAACATTTGCAATCCTGGATCAACCGAGAAGCGCTGGCCGAGTCCATGATCCCCATGATCGGTAAGTTGTATCGCGAGCACAACGTGGTCACCTCAGTCTATGGAAGGCCCATCATCAATCGTTCAGTGATTGATATCATCAAAGCCCATCGCTTTGTTCGTCAGCTGCAGGTTGAGGCGCTGGATGTGTCTGAAACCTTTCCGGTGCTGGAAGCGCTGGTGGGCTTGAACCTGGGCCCTGCCCGAATCGATATCGGCAAATTGGCGGTCAAATATCGAGCAGAAGGGAAAGGCCAGGACGTGGCTGACTTTGTGCGTTCGGAAGTGGCTGATGCCCTGGATCCCAGCGCCTCATCCATTGCTCCGCCCAAAGACATTGTCCTATACGGTTTTGGCCGCATCGGCCGTCTGCTGGCGCGAATCCTGATTGAGAAAGCGGGCGGCGGTGCGGCGTTGCGTCTGCGTGCCATTGTGGTTCGTCAGGGCGGTGCCGAGAATGATCTGGTAAAGCGTGCCAGTCTGTTGCGTCGCGATTCAGTACACGGTTCTTTCCGCGGCACAATTTCCGTGGACGAAGAGAATCAGGCAATTATTGCCAATGGTAATTACATTCAGGTGATCTATTCCAATGACCCTGAGTCGGTTGACTACACCCAGTATGGCATCCAGGATGCCATTGTGGTGGACAACACCGGTAAGTGGCGTGATGAAGAAGGTTTGGGCAAACACCTGAAATGTCCCGGTGTGGCGCAGGCGGTTTTGACCGCTCCCGGCAAAGGCAGCGTGAAAAACATTGTCATGGGAGTCAACGACGACCTCATCACCAGTGATGACCATATCCTGTCCGCAGCAAGCTGTACCACCAACGCAATCGTGCCGGTGTTGAAAGTCATCAATGACACCTATGGAATTGAGAACGGCCACGTTGAAACCGTACACTCCTACACCAATGACCAGAACCTGATCGATAACTACCATAAAGGCAACCGTCGCGGCCGCAGCGCGGCACTGAACATGGTAATTACAGAAACCGGTGCGGCTAAGGCCGTTGCCAAGGCATTGCCTGAGTTGCAGGGTAAGTTGACGGGTAACGCGATACGGGTTCCCACGCCGAATGTTTCCATGGCGATTCTGAACCTGTCTCTCGGCAAGGAAACGTCCGTGGAAGAGATCAACGGACAATTGCGTGAAGCCTCCCTGGAAGGTCCGCTGCGCAAGCAAATCGACTACGTAAACTCCCCCGAGGTGGTCTCCACCGACTTCGTGGGCTCGCGCTACGCCAGTATCGTCGATGCGGAATCCACGATTGTGAACGGCAATCGCTGTGTGCTTTACGTTTGGTACGATAATGAGTTTGGTTACAGCTGCCAGGTGGTCAGGATGCTGCAGAAAATGGCCGGAGTGACTTACCCGGCGTTTCCCAAATAAACTGGCTGTATCAGTAAGATATTGAAAATCCAGGCAGGGGCGGCAAATACCGCCCCTGCCTGCGTTTCAGCTCAGTCGCTCACTTAAACCGGTCAAAGTGCAATAAATTCGGTTCTCAACTAGCCAATGCGGACGATACAAATTATAATCCGCCGGCAAATTTAGGGTTGAGGGACTGGATTCGTCCAGATTTTCGTGAATGCACCTTCCTGAAGTAATCGGAGTGTTGGCCAACAGAAGTACGATTTCATATTAGAGTAGACGAAACAGTCACTCTTAAACCATGGAAAACCAAGCTGAACAAAGCATCCACACAGCTCTGATCTGCGTGGTTTTTGTACATTCGGTTTACTGTATCCGTACTACACTGTTGTCTGACGGAGCTCAGATGTGAGCGGTCTCTGAACCTCTGCCTTAAGTTTAAGCATCTACACTTGAACGGGAATTGTCGGCTCATAAGGCATAACAATTCACTAAAGCGTAAATTTAACAGAAACGGTTAGGGGCTATGATCAAGATCAAGCGAGGTCTGAATCTCCCCATAAGCGGCGCACCCAAGCAGACCATCGAAGATGGGCCTAGCATTCGGACTGTAGCCGTTCTGGGTAGTGACTATGTGGGTATGAAACCCACGATGCATGTCAAAGTAGGTGATCAGGTCAAGAAAGGCCAGACGCTTTTCGCTGATAAGAAAACCGAAGGGGTACTGTTCACGGCACCGGCTTCGGGCACCATCTCAGCAATTCACCGTGGTCATAAGCGGGTATTGCAGTCTGTAGTGATCGATGTGGCGGGTGACGAAGAGGAATCCTTTGACGCTTATGCCCCAACCGAGCTGAGCAGCATCGGCCGGGACAAAGTCCAAGACAACCTGGTTAAATCCGGATTGTGGACTGCGTTCCGCACACGCCCCTTTAGCAAGGTTCCCGCGCTGGGTTCCGAACCAAGTTCAATTTTTGTCACTGCAATGGACACCAATCCTTTGGCCGCCGATCCTGCCGTGGTCATTAAGGAAGAAGCAGTGGCGTTCCAGCAAGGTCTGGACGTGCTGTCCAATCTTGCCAAGCAGGTCTGGCTGTGTAAGGCCGCAGGAGCAGGAATCGGCGGCAACGGTATCGCCAAAGAAGCGGAGTTTTCCGGCCCTCATCCCGCCGGTTTGGCCGGTACCCATATCCATTACCTGGATCCGGTATCCGCCAACAAGTTTGTCTGGCATATCAATTATCAGGATGTGATCGCGGTCGGTAAACTGTTCACGACCGGTAAACTGAGCCTAGAGCGCGTGATTTCGCTGGCCGGACCCCAGGTCAGCAATCCCCGCCTGCTCCGCACCGTGCTCGGTGCCAGCACCGACGAGATCATCGCCGGTCAGGTGGAGAGCGGTGAAAACCGCGTTATCTCCGGTTCGGTATTGTCCGGCACCAATGCCCATGGTCCTTATGCCTTCCTGGGCCGCTACCACAACCAGATCACGGTGTTGAAAGAAGGCCGCGATCGTGGAATGTTGGAATATTTGTGGGCCGGCAAAGACAAGCATTCCGTGCTTAACACGTTCCTTTCCGCCCTCAGCCCCGGCAAGCTGTTTTCGTTCACCACCACCACCAATGGCAGCCCCCGGGCTATGGTTCCGGTTGGTTCCTACGAGAAAGTGGTGCCCCTGGATGTACTGCCTACCCAGTTGTTACGCTCATTAATCGTCGGCGATACCCAGACCGCCCAAGAGCTGGGATGTCTTGAGTTGGATGAAGATGACGTGGCTCTTTGTACTTATGTTTGCCCGGGCAAATATGAATACGGCCCCATCCTGCGCGACAACCTCGACCGAATTGAGAAGGAGGGTTAACCGGTGCTACGTGATTTCTTCGATAAACTGGAACCGCATTTCGAGAAGGGTGGCAAGTACGAAAAGTACTACGCGCTCTACGAAATGGTGGACACGTTCTTTTACAGCCCACCTTCAGTGACCCATGCCGCCTCTCACGTACGCGATGGCATTGATCTGAAGCGTATTATGATTACGGTATGGTTGTGCACCTTCCCCGCCATGTTCTTCGGTATGTACAACGTAGGTGCGCAGGCCCTGGGCTACATGGCGGAGAACGGCATCACCGCGACCGGTGACTGGCGCTTCTTCTTTACCGATCTGCTGATCGCATACAACCCGGACAGTATCTGGGATTGCTTTATCTATGGTGCAGCCTACTTTATTCCTATTTACGCGGTCACCATGATTGCTGGTGGATTGTGGGAAGTTTTGTTCGCTGTGAAGCGCGGACACGAGGTTAACGAAGGCTTTTTCGTCACCTCCGTGCTGTTCGCACTGACCTGTCCTCCCTCGATTCCGTTGTGGCAAGTAGCGTTGGGTATATCCTTCGGTGTGGTGCTGGGTAAGGAAGTGTTTGGCGGTACCGGCAAGAACTTCCTCAACCCGGCGCTTACCGGCCGTGCCTTCCTGTTCTTTGCCTATCCGGCATCCATGTCCGGCGATTCAGTCTGGACTGCGGTGGACGGCTTCTCCGGTGCCACTGCGCTGAGCGTGGCGGCCAACGGCGGTATGGAAGCACTGCAAGGCTCCCTGACCTGGTTCGACGCCTTCTTCGGCAACATGCAGGGTTCCGTCGGCGAAACCTCTTCGCTGGCCTTGCTGATTGGTGGGGGATTCCTGCTGATTACCGGAATCGCGTCCTGGCGCATCGTATTGGGCGTATTCCTGGGCACTGCGGTCATGGGGCTGGTGTTTAATGCAGCCGGCAGTGACACCAATCCAATGTTTGAGATTCCATTCTACTGGCATTATGTGCTGGGTGGTTGGGCTCTGGGCACATTCTTTATGGCCACCGATCCGGTGTCCGCATCCATGACCAATAAAGGGAAAGTGGTATTCGGTATTCTGATCGGGGTTATGGTAATGCTGATTCGGGTGGTCAACCCGGCCTTTCCGGAAGGCATGATGCTGGCGATCCTGTTTGGTAACCTGTTTGCACCAACCATTGACCACTTTGTCATTCAAGCCAACATCAAGCGGAGGTTAGCACGCAATGTCCAGTAACGATTCAACCGGAAAAACCCTGCTGGTTGCGTCACTGCTGTGTATCGTATGCTCAATCGTAGTATCGACCGCCGCAGTGGCCCTGAAAGGGGAACAAGTAAAAAACAAACTGTTGGACAAGAATAGAAATATTCTTGCTGCAGCAGGCATGTTGGAAGAGGGCAAATCCGTACAGGAAATCTTCGAACAGCGTTTGGAAGTGAAGCTGGTGAATCTGGATACCGGTGAGTACCTGACCGAGGAAACTGCAACGGAAGACTGGCAGAAAGCCGCATTGAAGAATCCAGTTGCCTATGATCAGCGCAAAGCCGCCAAGACCAAGGGCCAGAATGAAATTCTGGAGGGTTCAGAGGATATTGCCAGTATCAAGCGTCAGGCCCAGTATGCAACGGTGTATTTGGCCAAGGACGAAGCCGGTAACGTAGAGACCATTATCCTGCCGGTTCACGGTTACGGCCTGTGGTCTACACTCTATGGCTTTTTGGCCTTGCAGACCGATGCCAAAACAGTGGTGGGCCTGGGTTTTTATGAACACGGTGAAACACCCGGTCTGGGCGGCGAAGTGGACAACCCCAAGTGGAAGTCTATGTGGCCAGGCAAGGAAGTGTTCGATGAAGAAGGTGATGTGGCAATTCGCCTGGTAAAAGGCTCGGTAGACCCCAAGGCGCCGAATGCCGAGCACAAGGTGGATGGATTGGCAGGGGCGACCCTCACCAGTAACGGTGTGACCAATCTGTTGCAATTCTGGCTGGGTAAAAATGGGTTTGGCCCATACCTGGAAAAAGTCAAAGAGCAGGGGGTGTAAGACATGGCATCTGAAACCAAAAAAGTCCTGTTTGGACCAATATTTGATAACAACCCCATTGCATTGCAGATCCTCGGGATTTGTTCTGCGCTGGCGGTTACCAGTAATCTGAACACCACGGTCACCATGTGTATCGCGTTGACCACGGTAACTGCGTTTTCCAACTTTTTTATCAGTTGTATACGTAAGCAGATCCCATCCAGCATTCGGATCATCGTACAGATGGCGATCATCGCGTCGCTGGTTATTGTGGTGGACCAGTTTCTCAAGGCGTACGCCTATGCCATCAGCAAGCAGCTGTCGGTATTTGTGGGCTTGATCATAACCAACTGTATCGTCATGGGGCGGGCGGAAGCCTACGCCATGAAGAACCCACCGATTCCCAGTTTCCTTGACGGCGTCGGTAACGGTTTGGGCTACAGTGCTGTGCTGTTGAGTCTGGGTGTGGTGCGTGAGTTGTTTGGTGCAGGCAAGCTGTTCGGCATTGAAATTCTGGCCACAGTGAACGACGGTGGTTGGTATGTGCCCAACGGCCTGTTGTTGTTGCCGCCCAGTGCATTCTTCCTGATCGGTTTACTGATCTGGGCGCTGCGTTCCGCCAAGCCTGAGCAAGTGGAGAAATCAGAATTTTCCATGGCCCCTCAGTCCAAGGCATTGGCCCATTAATCGGAGGTTATTAAGATGTTAGAGCATTATTTAAGCCTGCTGGTTAAGGCAATATTCGTAGAAAACATGGCGCTGGCCTTCTTTTTGGGTATGTGTACTTTTATAGCCGTATCCAAGAAAGTGCAGACCGCACTGGGGCTGGGTATTGCCGTTATCGTGGTGCAGACAATCACGGTGCCGGTCAATAACCTGATCCTCACGGGGCTGTTAAAAGAAGACGCCCTGGCCTGGGCCGGTCTTGAGGGTGTGGACTTGAGCTTCCTCAGCCTGCTCAGTTTCATCGGTGTTATTGCGGCGCTGGTGCAGATTCTGGAAATGTTCCTGGATAAGTATGTACCGGCACTGTACAACGCACTGGGTGTATTTCTGCCTTTGATAACGGTGAACTGCGCGATTCTGGGTGGCTCCCTGTTTATGGCGGAGCGCGATTATACATTCGGCGAAAGCGTTGTTTATGGCGTTGGATCCGGCGCCGGTTGGGCGTTGGCCATTGTGGTGCTGGCCGGTATCCGTGAAAAGATGAAATACAGTGATGTGCCCTCCGGCTTGCGTGGGTTGGGTATTACCTTCATTACCGTTGGTTTGATGTCGCTGGGCTTTATGTCTTTCTCTGGCATTCAGTTGTAAGCAGACGGGGAGAGTAGAGTTATGGATCAATCAACAATCTTTTTGGGCGTGGGCATGTTCACCGTCATCGTATTGGCGTTGGTGATGTTGATTTTGATGGCGCGCTCCCGCCTGGTGAGTACCGGTAATGTGCACCTGGATATCAACGACGATCCGGAGAAAGGCATCGATGTACCAGCCGGCGGCAAGCTTTTGAATACCCTGGCGGACAAGGGCATTTTTGTGTCATCGGCCTGCGGTGGTGGTGGCACCTGTGCCCAATGTAAGGTGATCGTGAAGGAGGGCGGCGGTGACATACTGCCCACTGAAGAGACTCACTTTACACCCCGTGAGGCAAAGGAAGGCTGGCGCCTGTCCTGCCAGGTGGCAGTGAAGCAGGATATGAAAATCGAGCTGGACGAAGCCTTCTTTGGCGTTAAAAAGTGGGAAACCACCGTTCGCTCCAATCATAACGTGGCGACCTTCATCAAGGAATTGGCGCTGGATCTGCCGGAAGGTGAGATCGTTAATTTCCGCGCCGGTGGTTACGTACAGCTGGAAGCGCCGGTACACCATGTTAAGTACAAGGATTTCGATATTGAGGAAGAGTTCCGTGGTGATTGGGAACGATTCGGTTTCTTCAATCTGGAATCGAAAGTGGATGAGCCGGTTATCCGGGCTTATTCCATGGCCAATTACCCGGAAGAGTATGGTGTGCTGAAGTTCAACATTCGTATTGCCACACCCCCACCGGGCTCCCACGGTATTCCGCCCGGCCAGATGTCCTCCTGGGTTTTCAGCCTGAAGCCGGGTGATAAGGTTACCGTATACGGTCCCTTTGGTGAGTTCTTTGCGACGGATACTGACAATGAAATGGTATTCATCGGTGGTGGTGCCGGTATGGCACCCATGCGCTCCCACATATTTGATCAGCTCAAGCGCCTCAAAACCAATCGCAAGATTTCATTCTGGTATGGTGCGCGCAGTCTTCGTGAGTTGTTTTACAAAGAAGATTATGATCAGTTGGCCGAAGAGAATGATAATTTCGACTGGCACATTGCGTTATCCGACCCTCAACCGGAAGATAACTGGAGCGGCCTGACCGGGTTTATTCACAATGTGTTGTACGAGCAATATCTGAAGGATCATGATGCACCTGAAGATTGTGAATACTACATGTGTGGGCCTCCGATGATGAATGCCGCCGTGCTGAAAATGCTGGAAGATCTGGGTGTTGAACGCGATAACATCTTCCTTGATGATTTCGGCGGCTGATCGAGTTAGCGTGCCAATGAAACCCTTGCAGCCCGTTATCATCAGTCTGGTTTGGATCAGCCTGTTGATAACGGGCTGTTCTCGTTCTGAGGCTCCGGATCTGCTGGAGTTCAGCGGTCGAACCATGGGTACCTGGTATACCGTTAAAGTGGTGGATCTACCGCCCACCAGCACGGCGCAGGCGTTGGCAGCAGTAATTGAAGCAGAGCTCAACAACGTCAACAGTAAGATGTCCACCTACAAAGCCGATTCCGAGTTGTCGCGCCTGAATCAGGCTGCGGTGGGCGAGCCATTCCCGGTATCGAGGGACACTTTTGAAGTCATATCGCGGTCACTGGATATCTGGCGCCTGAGTCAGGGAGCATTCGACATTACCATCGGCCCGCTGGTCAATCTGTGGGGATTCGGGCCCAACGGCAGTCCGGACCGGTTACCGACCCGAAGCGAAATGAAGCAAGCCTGGAATCGTGTGGGGTCCGATGGTTTGACCTTACACATGGATGATCTGGAATTGGTTAAGCGTAAGGATCTGTATGTGGATCTTTCAGCAATCGCCAAAGGCTATGCGGTGGATCGGGTGGCAGAGGCTCTGGAGAACCAAGGGGTACGCCGCTATCTTGTGGAAGTGGGTGGAGAAATCCGCGCCGGCAACAGTAAATCCCCCACCCATTCCTGGCAGGTGGCGGTGGAGGAACCGGTTTCCAGTAAACGTGAGGTTCACAAGGTGATTAAGCTGGATAATTCCGCCATGGCCACGTCAGGGGATTACCGCAACTATTTTGAGGTGGAAGGGAAACGTTATTCCCATACCATCGATCCGCGGGATGGCAAGCCGATTTCTCATGATCTGGTGTCAGCCACAGTGATTATGCCCAGCTGCGCCGATGCCGATGCCTGGGCCACGGCAATGATGGTGCTGGGGCCGGATTTGGGATTACAGATCGCAGAAGCAAACAATCTGGCCGTGTATATGATTGTGAAAGCCGGGTCCGGTTTTGATAGTCGTTACAGCCCGGCCTTTGGCCGCTATATTAATGAATAGTGAAACTGTGATTTGTTAAGCCCGCTACCCAGGGTGTAAACTGCAGTAACAGTGTAGTAAGGAGTTGGTTATGACAACCTTTTTGATTGCGTTCGTGTTTTTTGCCCTGGTGATCGCTGCAATGGCGGTGGGTGTCATATTCTCCAATAAACCCATTCAGGGATCCTGTGGCGGCCTTAATAACATAGGGTTGGATGGCGATTGCGAAATTTGCGGTGGCAATCGCGATAAATGTGAAGAATCCCAGAAGCAGGATGGAGCGCCAGCCGATCTTGCCTACGATGCCACCAAACGCTAGATACCGCCTGAACTCAGCAAGAAAAGCCCCGCAGGATACCGAAAAGTTCCTGCGGGGCTTTTCTTTTTCTATACTGAAAAAAGACTGATTTTCAGATGTTTATTCTTCAGTAGTATCAGGGTTTAAAAATGCCGACGCATTATGAAGTGGTAGTAATCGGAGCGGGGCCGGCGGGTGAAGGTGCTGCCATGCGGGCCGGTAAAACCGGCCTGAATGTGGCAATGGTGGATGACAAACCCATGGTTGGGGGCAATTGCGCCCATCTGGGTACCATACCGTCCAAGGCCTTACGTCATGCAGTCAAGCAAATCATTACGTTCAATACGGATGCCCTGTTTCGTGATATTGGTGGGCCGCGTACGTTTTCGTTTCCCAAAGTGTTAAAACGGGCAGAGAGTGTGATCGCCAAGCAGGTTAAGTTGCGCACCACGTTCTATGCCCGCAATCGCATCAAGGTGTACAGTGGCCAGGGCCGGTTTACGGATTCGCACACCCTTGAGGTGGTGAAGGCCGATGGTTCCATTGAGACCCTGATTGCCGATAAATTTGTCATCGCCACGGGCTCCCGTCCATACCGCCCAACGGATGTTGATTTTAATAATCCCCGAGTCTATGACAGCGATACCATTCTTAAACTCCAACACACTCCCCGTAAGATTGTCATCTACGGTGCCGGTGTGATTGGCTGTGAATACGCTTCTATTTTTTGCGGATTGGGAGTGCGTGTGGAACTGATCAACACCCGGGAACGCCTGCTGGATTTTCTGGATTATGAGATATCCGATGCGCTCAGCTATCACCTGCGGGATATCGGCGTGCTGATTCGAAATGGTGAAGAGTATGAAGAGGTGGTGTGCCGGGAAAACGATGTCATTGTTAAGCTGCAATCCGGCAAAGTGGTGAGAGGGGATGCCTTTCTGTGGTGTAACGGTCGTACGGGTAATACCGACAGTCTGAATCTGAATGCAGTGGGTTTGACGGCAAACCATCGTGGCCAGTTGGAAGTGAATGACCATTATCAAACATTAAGTGCTCATGTCTATGCCGCAGGTGATGTCATCGGCTGGCCCAGTCTGGCCAGCGCAGCTTATGATCAGGGGCGTTCTACCGGAGCCTGCGTAGCGGAACTGGATGACTTTTATCTGGTCGAAGACGTGCCGACGGGTATTTATACCATTCCGGAAATCAGCTCCCTGGGGTTGACCGAGCAGGAGCTTACGCAGGAAAAGGTGCCTTATGAAGTGGGGCAAGCAGCGTTTAAAACGGTAGCTCGTGCACAGATTACCGGGGAAACAGTGGGTATGATTAAACTACTGTTTCATCGTGAAACTCTGCAGATTCTGGGAATCCATTGCTTTGGAGACCAGGCATCGGAAATCATTCACATAGGCCAGGCGATTATGAATCAGCCTGGTGGCGCCAATAGTATTGAGTATTTTGTGAACACTACCTTCAATTATCCAACGATGGCTGAAGCCTATCGCGTGGCGGCACTCAATGGTTTGTATCGGGTGAGAAGTCTCTGAATGTTACCAATTCCTTTGCAGTCCCATCAGATTACCTGGTTTTTCAGGCTGGCGTTATTACTGAATTTGCTGGCCATCAGTTGGTTGGCCTTCAGTGCCCGCCCGTTGATGATCATGCCCGATATGCTCAGTGACAAGATACACCATTTTATTGCTTTCTTTGTGCTTGCCTATTGCCTGGATGCCGGCTTTCCGAAACGGCGCTTTCTGGTGTACAAGTTGGTCCCGCTGCTGTTCTATGGCATTGCCATAGAACTGATCCAGAGCCGCATACCCAATCGTGATGTGTCAGGATTGGATTTGTTGGCGGATGCGCTGGCCATCGTTAGTTACTGGTTGATCCGCCAGCCAATGCGAAAACTGCTGGTACCCGCAAAGCCCTAGTCGAACAGCGCCGACAGCTCTACGGATGGTCGTGCTGGCGGCGAGGTGGCACCAATGACTTTGTAATCGGAATTGGTGGTGTCCCGGCGCACCGGCCCCATGTAAGGAATTCTGTTGGCGTCGAACAATGCACGCACCAGGGGAATTGGGCTGTTTTTCTGGCGTTTTACCACGATAGCGGTTTCCCCATTGGCCAGTTTGACCCAGGTTCCCGGAGGGTAGATGCCAATGGATTTGGCAAAGTTCAACAACAGGCCTTTTATCCTGGGGTCTTCATCATTTTGAAAGTGGGCCAGTGCTTCCCGGGCCAGCACCGGTTTTCGGTGGGCCCGGTTATCGATGCGCGCGGTATACACCTCGCACATGGATACCACTAAAGCCAGATCTGAAATATCCTTGCTGGGCAGATGATTGGGATAGCCACTGCCATCGGGGCGTTCGTGATGCTGACGAATGGCCTTGATCATGTGCGGGTCCATAAAGCCCGCTGCTTCCATCAGCGTGGCGCTTTGTAAGGGGTGCTTTTCCAGTTTTATTCTTTGTGCCTCAGTCAACTTGCCGTCCATGCGGTTCAGCAGCACCTGAAATTCATAGAAGGTAATGTTGCAAAAGAGGACGGCCTGCATCAGCGCACGAGTCCTGTGTTCGTCCAGTTGTTGTTGCTGGGCGAACAGATGGGAGATCACGGCACAGTAGATGGGTTGTTTCAGGGGCGAGGTTTGTTTCGATAAATGAATGGCCGCCAGGGCAGCGTCGGGATTGGCGTCCGTGATGGTGGCGATGGTACCCATCAGTTTATCCATCATCAGCGCCGCTTTTTCGTGCTTGGATTTGATCGCGGTATACAAATCGGACAGCACCGGGATCAGGCCGTCCAATTGGGTAAAAGGATCAATGGTTTTCTTGGCCACTTGCGTCATGGTCGGAACTAACCGCCTTGAAATCAGAAACTTAATTCTGAGTATAGACGATGTTGCCGGAGGCAAGCTCATTTAGGTGCTGGTGCCGGTCGTCCCGTTCCAAAGTGGCAAGCCGGCGGCATTCCTGGATGAAAGTGGTTAAATTTTGCCCGGAAACTTCATAAAGCGCCAAGAAACCCGGTTTCAATCCATGGTACGCCGCCACGGTGCTTAATTGAGCATTGTTAAGGCCTTTGGCCACCCAATTATCGTATCCATCGTATTGCCATGTCTGTTTGAAGTCTGCGTAGTCCTGGTGCATGTCCTGGATCAGTTGGGCCTTGCGCCGGCGCTTTTCAGAAGTCTCCAGGTCTGACTGAAACAGATCCGTACGTTGCTGCTGGTGTTGCAATACCAATTGGGTGAACGCGGCCTGTCGTGCCTCCATCCGGCGGTAGGTTTGCCAATCTTCCTGCAACGCCTGCTGTTGGATCCAGCGCTGCAGGAGCAGGGTCTCCACACTGGAGGCAAAGCTCTCATTGAACTCAGTGTCATCCTGCACATACAGTACCTGGTGTGCCAGCTCATGGAACAGCAGGGCCGCCAGTGAAACCTTGCCACGCTGTAAAAAGGTGCTGAGCACCGGATCGTCAAACCACCCTAAGGTGCTGTAGGCGCCCACTCCGGATACATAGGTGTCAAAACCCTCTTGCTTTAACGCTTTGGCGTACGCTTCGGCATCGGTTTCGTCGAAGTAGCCACGATAGCTCACACACCCGGCGATAGGGTAGCACCAGGTATGGTTTTGCATGGACAGTTCCGGTGTGGCAAATACGTTCCAGGAAACGTATTCCCGTTGCAGATCCACGTATTGCAGATAACTTTGGTTGTCTTCCAGCTGCAGCTGTTCGAGCGCGAAGCTGCGCGCGCTCAGCAAATAGTTCAGTGCCTGCCTGGTGGCAGCGGGTGTGGTTGAATCCTGCAACAGTTCTGCAATCGGGCGTTGCCGTTGCATCAAATCCAGCTGACCCCTGGCGGCCTGCCAGTAATAAGCGGTATCGCAACCGGATACCAGCGCACAGAGTGCCAGGGCAACGAGGTAAACCGGGGTTTTATTCTGCATCCACATGAAGGTGTTTCAATAGCAGGCTGGGTACATCGGTAATGATGCTGTCCACACCCCAGTGTTGCAACCGGCGGGCGGCATTCACCTCGTTGACGGTCCAGGTGGATACCTCCAGGCCAAGGTCATGGGCCGCATCAATCATACCTGGTGAGCAGCGGTGATGGTTGATGACCAGGTGGCTGCAGTGATGGTTCAGGCACACTTCCAGCGGATCCCGGGTGAAGCGTTCTGCAACGAACCCCCGTCGAACCTGGGGTGCGATACGATGCATGATGCTGAGCAGGTTTTGGTCCGAGGAGGTAACCACGGCGTTGTTAAGCAGGGTAAAACGGTCAATCAGTGTAGCCAGCCCCCGGCCAATGCGTTCCAGAATAGCCTTATCGGCGGTCTTCACTTCCAGTTGGATGCTTTTGAGATCCGGCCACTTTGCAATGACCTGCTCCAGCTCGGGTACACCACAGGGCTCCGGCCAGTTGGGCAGGGGCAGGGTGGCATCCAGTTGCTGTAACTGGTGGGTGTCAAGCTCCAGCACTTTGCCTTTACCGTTGGTGGTGCGGTTGACGGTGGCATCATGCAGTACCACCAGCTTGCCATCTTTGGAGAGCCGGACATCCAGCTCCACATGATTGATGCCCAGCTGGCGCAGATGGTGGAAACCAGCCTGGGTGTTTTCCGGTGCTTCTTTGCGTGCTCCGCGATGGCCGATGAGGATCATGGCGCTTAAACTCAGGGTTTCAGGAAGCGTTTGCTGAGGCCGCCGTAGGCATCAATGCGGCGGTCGCGGAAATAGGGCCAGATACGGCGCAGGTATTCAGTGCGGCCGGTATCAATTTCAGCAATCAGATATTGGGCGCTGTGGGCGTCGGCTTCAGCGATGATATTGCCTTGCGGCCCGGCAATAAAACTGCCGCCCCAAAACTGGATACCTTCACTTTGCCCGGCTGGGTCCGCTTCCAGCCCCACCCGGTTGGCTACCACCACCGGCAGATGATTGGCCACCGCGTGAGAACGCTGAATCAGCGTCCAGGCATCTTTTTGACGCGCCTGCTCGGCATCGGTGTCGGCGGGATCCCAGCCAATGGCGGTGGGATAGAGTAAAAGATCCGCGCCCGCCAATGCCATCAGGCGGGCGGCTTCCGGATACCACTGATCCCAGCATACCAGTACGCCTAATTTCCCGATGCTGGTTGCAATGGGTTTAAAGCCGCTATCGCCATCCAGCGTTTCGGCATCGCCGGGGGTAAAGTAAAATTTTTCGTAGAATCCGGGGTCGTCCGGAATGTGCATTTTGCGATAGTAACCACACAGGCTGCCGTCGCGATCGAACACCACGGCCGTATTATGAAACACGCCGGGGGCGCGTTTCTCGAATATTGATCCCACCAATACCACGTTGTACTGCTTGGCCATAGCGCTTAGGCGCTGGGCACTGGGGCCATCCAGGGGCTCAGCCAGGTCAAACAGGCTGGTGTCTTCGGTCTGGCAGAAATAGTGGGTGCAATGTAATTCCTGCAGCAGCACCAGATCCGGCGCCGTTGCGGTTGCCAGGCCTTCCAACAAGCGTTCGGTTTCTGCCAGGCTGCGGGATTTATCCGGCCAGGCTGGTTGCTGGATGACACCCACTTTCAACAGGCTGCTGTCACTCATGCAATGACCCCCTTGGGTAGCTGCATGGTGGCGCAATGCGGTCCACCATATTGTTTGATGAGGTTATGCCCGGGTACGGCCACAATCTTCTTATGCGGGAAACAGAGTTGCAAGCTGTCCAGCGCCGGTTGATCGTGATCACAGCCAAACACAGGCACGATGACACTGCGGTTGAGAATCAGGAAATTAATGTAACTGCCGGGCAGGCGCTTGCCTGCTTCGTCGAATTGTGGGCTGGGAAGGCCGATGGGCACCAGTCGATAGGGGGCGCCGTTTGCCTGTCTGAAGCCCTGTAGTTGACGGGCCATGGCAGCAAGGGGAGCGAAGTGTGGGTCCTGTTCGTCGCCGCAACTCGCGTACACGATGGTGTCGGGGCCAGTGAAGCGAGCCAGATTGTCGATATGGCTGTCGGTGTCGTCACCAATGAGGGCGCCTTCACTGAGCCACAAGGCACGGTCCAGCCCCAGCTTCTCCAGTACCAGTGTTTCGATTTGCTGGCGGCTCAGGTGCTGGTTGCGATTGCTGTCCAACAGGCAGTGCTCGGTGGTCAACAGGGTGCCCTGGCCATCGGTTTCGATACTGCCGCCCTCCAGCTCGAAATCGATACTGGACATCGGAGCCTGCCACAAACTCTGTAACGCCTGATTGATGTTGTTGTCCAAGCTGGCATCGTATTTGTCGCCCCAGCCATTGAAGCAGAAGTCCAGCAGGCGCATCTTGGCGCGGTCGGGACTGCCGCCATCGGCCAGGGTAATGGGGCCGTAATCCCGGCACCAGGTATCGTTGTAAGGCTGGATCAGAAAACGCGGTGCATGGGCGCAGCGCTGTGCCAACAGCGACTCGATGTGGGCCTGGTGGGCCGGGTCCTGGCATAGAATCAGCGGTGGTACTTCGCCGGCAATGGCAATCGCCAACGCGGCGTAATCCTCATCGATGGCGTGCAGCCAGGGTTGCCAGTCGGTACAGGCGTGGGGCCATGCCATCAATACGGCAGCCTGTTCTGCCCACTCCGGAAGCAGTTGAAAGCGTGTGGTCATATGCTCGGAATTGATAGTGGAGACGAGGCGGTAAAATAGCGTAATACCGCCCCGGTTAAAAGCGGGATTTTAGTTACGGTGCAGAACGCTGTGGATCACATGATCATGCTCGAAGTAAACGGTGTAATGGTCGTACACCCAGCGTGTGATGGGCGGCTCACCAACGGCGGCGTACTTCTCACCGGGGGCCCCGAACTGATTGTTCACCTGATCCATGCTCATGCCGCTGCGTGGACGGGGTTCATTGGAATATTCACCGCCCTGCTGGCCCACTGGAACCGGCATGCTGACGTTATCTGCCAGGGCAGAAACACTGCAAATGAGGAGCGCGCTGGCGAATAGGGGCTTTATTATATTCTTCATGGTAAAGACCTTTTTTCGGCTGTTTGCCTTGAGTATCTTTTTAGTTATAGCAGATAAATCTTTGCTTTCGCTATTTGTTTTCGTCTGAAGTATGGGATTGTTCACGAATCTCGCGGGATTGGATGCGGCGGATATGGCGTACAATCTGTTTCCGGTCCGGTTCCTGCAACACTTCAAATTCCACACCGATCCGGTAGATGACCGGTTGCTCTTCGATTTTTTCACAGGCTTTGACGATGCCGATGCTGGCGATGGTGGCGTAGCTGGGAAACAGCACCAGGATCAAGTGCAGGTAACTGTCTAAGGGCAACTCGGTGCTGTTATAGAAGGAAATACCGCCTTCACTGAGGTTGATGGATTCCCGTTGGCTGATCTGCTGGTCGTGGCTCACCACGTATTTGGCGATCAGATCAATTTTCTCTTCCATGTAACGCAGGTAGCTGCCCAGGGCCCGGTTATAGTCACCGACCTGGCGCAACAACTCGCGGCTCTCATTGTCGATGGATTGCAATTGACTGATCAGCAGTGCCTGGCGCGGCAGGCTGTATTGTTCACCGTAGGGGTCGTCCGACAGCAGATGCTTCTCAATGGGTGTCTTGATCAAATGCACCCTGTCTTCAATACGATAAAAGTCCCGTCTTTCCATTATTCCCGTTTCCTAACCGGTTTTTAGTCATTTTAGACTGTTTGCGGTGGCGCGGTAAGGTGTTGCCCTGAAACCTTGCCAGCCAGCTATGATCGGCGGGTTGTCACCGTTCAGGATTCAAGGCGATTGATATCCCCTTCGATATTGTATTGCACCATTCTGGCCAGCCCCTCTGTCAGGGCATCGAAATCAAAGGCCGGGCTGCGTTCACTGAGGTGACGGATCACCGTGGCAATACCACCATGGATCATGATGTAGCTCATCACGGGAATATTCGGCAGGCGGCTCAGTTCCGGGTGATGCATCATGAACTGGATGGTGAGTTCCGCCAGTACGTGATTGACCGGCTTCAAGTAGTGACCCGGGGTGAAATGCCCCATCTGGGTGGCGTAAGTAAGATACAAATTGTCCCTCTGCCGGAGAAAATCCCGAAAGGCGTAGAGCAGGGCGCGGGTGGCGTCTTCAGGTGATTGCTTGACCAATTCCGGAATCAGGGGTTTCACCACCCCCACGATTTCATTGACCACATGCTCGTGTATGGCGGCAAACACGTCGTCTTTATTGGAAAAATATTCATAAAGGGATCCGACACCAATACCGGCGGCATCTGCTATTTTACGGGTGGTGGTGCCCTCCACGCCATGCTGCTGAATGCACAGTAAGCCAGCTTCCACAATGGCTGCCACCGTTTGGCGGGAACGTTCCTGTTGGGGTTTGCGAGTCTTTGGCATATCCGAATTGAACCCGAACAAATGATCGGGTTAATGTTACATCATACGGTGTAACAGTCAAGCAAGTGCTTGGTTGTTTTTATTCCAGTGAGCGCAGCCAGTGAGCACAGGAAGGCGCTCCAACCCAATCCAAGGTATCAGCGGGAGGAACGGAACGATGGCAATGATTGATCTGGATAAGATGCTGGAGAAAATCAAGGGCACTCAGTGGGCGTTGGCGGATTTCCAATGGGACGCCCCCGGAGCGGAGCAAATAACGCCGGAACAATGGCCGAAGCTGAAAGCGTTCATGGCGGACCTGATGTGGATAGAGCACGTGGGCGCGCGTGGTTTTGCGGCCATGGCGAAGAAGGCGCCTACCGATACCCTGCGCCAGATTTACCACTATTTTCATGCCGAGGAACAGCGTCATGCCAATGCGGAGATGGCATTGATGAAGCGCTGGGGCATGCTGGAAGGGGATGCTATACCGGAACCCAATGTCAATTTGCGCCTGGTGATCGAATGGCTGGACCGTTATGCCGATGAGATGCCGTACTATGTGCTGGGCACCGTGATCCCCATGCTGGAAGTGGCTCTTGACGGTGCCCTGTGCAAATTCCTGCTGGATACGGTGGATGATCCCCTGTGTCATGATGTATTCCATCGTATCAACGACGATGAATCCCGTCATTTGGGCGTGGGGTTCACGGTGATGGAGATGCAGGGACACAGTGCCACTTACATCAAAGCCGTGCAGATGTTGGGGCCATTGCTGGATCCACGGTTGATGCTGGGTATTCTGTCTTATGTGCCCTTGTTAAATAAAATGCGGGATAACATCGTCGCCATGGGCTTGCCGGAAGAAAACCTGTATGCCGCCATGCAGAAGTTTGAGCGTATTGGAGGGCGTACCGCAGATGGCCGGCGCAATCCCTGGTATCAGATTATCAAGCGCCATGGCCGGATCATGGTGAACCGCAACAATCGCTTCTACCATGGGCCGGTGGATGCCTTGGTGAGCGTAACCGGAAAAATTCCCCGTGCCGCGTTGCCCAGGGTGCCATCCTGGGTGAAAGAGCTGACCTATCAACCGACCGCATAATCGAGAATCAGGGTATGACAAAGCACACCAACCACGCCGATGTACTGATCATCGGTGCCGGCTTTGCCGGCTTGGGTATGGCCATCCGCCTCCGGCAGGCCGGAATCCATAACATTATTATTCTGGAGCGCAGTGATCAGGTGGGTGGAACCTGGCGTGACAACCAGTATCCCGGGGCTGCCTGTGATATTCCATCTAACCTCTATTCCTACTCTTTTGCCCCCAACCCGAATTGGTCCCGCAGTTATTCCGGCAGCGCCGAGATCCTGGATTATGTGCACGCCATGGTGCGTGATTTTGATTTGCTGCCATTGATCCGGTTTGAGCAGTCGGTCAACGGTTTGGCGTTCGACCTGCAACAAGGGCTCTGGCGCGCCACCACCAGCGCTGGAGAATGCTTTTCCGGCCGTGCCGCGGTAATGGCATCCGGGCCACTCTCTAACTGCAGCTTACCTGATATCCCCGGCATTGATGGTTATGGGGGCACCATGATCCACAGTGCCCGCTGGGATCATGGCTATGACTTCAAGGGAAAGAAAGTGGCGGTGGTCGGCACTGGGGCCAGTGCAGTGCAAATTATTCCCGAGCTGGTGAAGGAGGTGGAGCAGCTGACCGTTTTCCAGCGTACAGCGGGCTGGGTATTGCCGCGACTGGATCTGGCAACACCGGAATGGAACAAAGCCCTGTTTCGTTCCCTGCCTGTTACCCAGAAGATGACCCGGCAGGCGCTGTATGGTGTACACGAAGCCATGGCGCTGGCGCTGATCTGGCAGTCACCGCTGACAGCGCTGGCGGAAAAGGTGGCTCAGGTGCACTTACGCAATCAGGTAAAAGACAAATGGCTCAGACGGCAGTTGAATCCGGACTTCCGCATTGGCTGCAAGCGGGTATTGATGTCCAACGACTATTACCCCGCATTGCAGCGCCCCAACTGCAAACTGATTACCTGGCCCATCGTAAACTTGTGCGAAAAAGGCATTCGAACCGTGGAAGGTATTGAACACCAATTCGATTGTATTGTGTTTGCAACGGGGTTTGATGTGGGCAATGCCGGTACGCCTTTCCCGGTGCAGGGCCTGGATGGTCGTGAACTGGGGCAGGAGTGGCGTGCCGGTGCCCGCGCCTATAAGAGTATTAATGTCGCGGGTTACCCAAATCTGTATTTTACCTTCGGGCCGAATTCCGGGCCTGGCCACAATTCGGCACTGGTCTACATGGAGTCGCAACTGGAATACGCCGTGAAGGGTATTCGCAAGATTCTGGATGGGAATCTCCTGGCGCTGGATGTGAATGCGTCCGCGCAGTCGGCTTTTAACCGAACTATCCAGAAACGATTGGCAAAAACCAACTGGAATTCCGGTTGCAAAAGCTGGTATCTCACTGCTGATGGCTTTAATGCCACTATGTATCCGGGTTTTGCGACACAATACAGTGCGCAAATGAATGAATTCAAAGAGTCAGACTACCACGCCGTCAGCACCGTGTGATGACGCCCGACTTTATGGGTTGTTCTTGACAGGTGCGACTGAACCCTGTGTTTTCCAGTCGCACCTTTTTTTACACGCTGCCGGTGAACCGTTCAGTTAGCGGCAAGAAACGATTCCCGCGTCAGACGTTCTGATACTTCCCACAGTTTTCTTGCTACTTCGGTATTGTTGGACAAGGCATTGGAATAGGCCAGATCCGGTTCACCCTGCATTTCCATAAATCCACTGGGACCAATGTATTCGCCACCTTTGAGCGCATCACTGGTTGCGGCGCAGAGCGTCGGCAGTGCGCCTCTTGCCTGGGATTGGGAGAATATCGCGTTAAACACACCGCCGCCGGGGACGTGCCGTTGCAGATGGGTATTGGAATAGCCGGGGTGAGCGGCCACCGCCATCACCTTGGAGCCGCGTGCAGACAACCGGCGCTGGAGCTCCTTGGCAAACATCAGATTGGCGAGTTTGCTTTGGCCATAGGCCAGCCAGCGGGAATAGTGTTTTTCCCAGTTCAAATCATTAAAGCGAATCCGGCCAATGCGATGGGCGACACTGCTGATCACCACCACGCGGCCGGCGTTAGCCTGTTCCAGCAAGGGCAACAGCAGCGCCGTCAAGGTGAAATGGCCCAGGTGGTTGGTGCCGAACTGGCTCTCGAAGCCGTCTGCGGTTTTGCTGTAGGGCGGGGCCATGATGCCGGCGTTATTCACCAGAATATCCACGTGATCTACTCTCTGTTTCAAGGCATCGCTGAAGGCACGTACGGAGTCTAAACTGGACAGGTCCAGGCCCATTAAAGTGAGTTCAGCCTGAGGGGTGGCCTGTTTTATCGTTTCGAGGGCGGCGGCGCCTTTTTCCAGGTTGCGACAGGCCAGAATCACGTGGGCGTTCCTGGCGGCAAACACCTTGGTGGCTTCCAGTCCGATACCGCTGTTGGCACCAGTCACCACAATGATTTTATCCTTCAGATCCGGAATCGTGTCGATGGACCAGTCCATACTGTCCTCCTTAGCTTCGAGCAAGGCTTGGGGCCATTGCAGATGGGTACCTGCCCCCTGCGTCATCCATGACTTTGGGCGGGATGGGTAGAAATACAGGGATTACCAAAATAAAAGACCAATGGTCACTTGTCAACAGGGCTGGTCAGGGTGTTGTTGCGAGTGAGAAGATGGGCAGCAGCGATCGTGCTAGAATCGGGTCCATGAAGTGTGTAAGTGATTTCAAGCGGGCGCGACAGCCTGAACAGAGAGAGCAGCGCAGACAGGATATTCTGCAATCTGCTGCCCGGCTGATGGCTGAGAAAGGCTTTGATCAAGTGAGCCTGAACGCCATTGCCAGAGGCGCGGGAGTAGCAAAATCCAATGTCTACCGCTATTTTGAAAGTCGTGAAGAAATCTTCCTGACCTTGCTGCGGCAGGACTGGGATGACTGGCTGGTGCAGTTTGAACCCGCAGCCAAACCCCTGGCGGATAGCGGCGATATTCAGAAACTGTCGGCGTTAATCGCGACTTCCATTGCCGAGCGACCACGGATGTGCGAACTGGTGAGCGTACTGGCGTCGGTGCTGGAGCAGAATCTGTCCGAGCAGGCGTTGCTGACCTTTAAAACCGAGTCCATGCAATTGGGTGGGCGCATCATGGCCATTGTGCAGTCGGTGTTACCCACTTTGCCTGCCCATAACCTGATGGCGATCGGGCACACCTTATTCGCTTTGATCGCCGGGTTGTGGCCGTTGGGAAATCCCCCAGAACCGGTACAAAAAGTCATGTCACGACCTGAGTTGGCAGCATTTCAACTTCAATTCAGGCCCGCGCTGGAATTGGCATTGAACTTGATGCTGAAGGGAGCCTCTAACCCTTGACCTTGCCGTAGCTTTACTCTTAACCCTGTGGTTTAATGCGCCCCATGTTCAGACCTGTATCCTTGTATATTGGATTACGATACACCCGCGCCAAGCGCCGTAATCATTTTATTTCCTTTATTTCGCTGACCTCCATTCTGGGGCTGACCCTGGGGGTGATGGTGCTTATTGTTGTGCTGTCTGTGATGAATGGCTTCGACCGTGAGCTGCAGCGACGTATCCTGGGCATGGTCCCGCAGGCCAGCATTGTGGGTTACCAGCCTTTTTCAGGGTGGGAGGACATCGTTGCCAATGCCGAGCAACATGCGGAGGTAGAAGGGGCTGCCCCCTTTATTCAGCTCCAGGGGTTACTCAGTAATAAAGGGGCGGTGGACAGCGCCTTCATCAGTGGCATCCACCCGGATTATGAAAGCCGGGTGTCGATTCTGCCGCAGCATCTCAAGTCCGGTTCCCTGACGGAACTGCAGTCAGGCAGTTTCAATATCATTCTTGGCTCGGCGCTGGCCCGTAAGCTGGGGCTGGCCATTGGTGACAAGGTCACCCTGGTTCTGCCGGAGGCCGCGGTAACACCGGCCGGTATCATTCCCCGTTTCAAGCGTTTTACCGTTGCCGGTACCTTTCAGGTGGGGGCCGAGCTGGATGGTATGGTGGGCTTCATCAACCTTGAGGATGCGGCACGCCTGGCCCGAATGAAGGGCAAAGTGGAAGGTGTGCGTCTCAAGGTGAAAGATCTGTTCAGTGCCGGCCGGATTTCCTGGGATCTGGCCACAAAGCAGGAAGGACAATTCTACGCCACAGACTGGACCCGAACCCATGGAACCCTGTTCCAGGCCATCAAAATGGAAAAAACCATGATGGCACTGTTGCTGCTGCTCATTGTGGCGGTGGCAGCATTCAACATTGTGTCCAGCCTGGTGATGGTGGTCACTGACAAAAAATCCGATATCGCCATTTTACGCACGCTGGGGGCTTCTCCCGGTACGATCATGGGTATATTCATGGTGCAGGGCAGTTTTATCGGGGTCATAGGCACCTTGGCAGGTACCGCGCTGGGTGTCACCGTGGCCCTCAATATCAGCGATTTTGCCCTCTGGCTTGAGCAGGTTTTGAATACCAAGTTGTTCGAGCAGTATTTTGTCAATTACCTGCCTTCGGAATTGCGCTGGGAGAACGTCATCTTCGTCAGCAGCATGGGCTTTTTGATGAGCTTCGCGGCCACCCTGTACCCGGCCCGCAAAGCATCGAAAGTACAACCGGCAGAGGCGTTGCGCTATGAGTGATGTAATTCTGGAATGCCGTGAACTTGGTAAAAGCTTCGATGAAGGGCCAAGCCGGGTTCAGGTATTGAAGCAGGTTGAATTCGCCCTTAAAAAAGGTGAATTTGCGGCCATTATTGGTAATTCCGGCTCAGGCAAAACCACGTTGCTGCACCTGCTCAGTGGGCTTGATGTGCCATCGCAGGGGCAGGTGTTGATTGATGGCAAGGATTTCAGTTCCCTCAGTGACAAGCAGCGGGGCGTGGTGCGCAACCACCATATTGGCTTTGTCTACCAGTTCCATCATTTGTTGCCTGAGTTCAGCGCGTTGGAAAACGTTTCGATGCCGTTGCTGTTGCGGCGGTGCTCCCTTGGTGAAGTGAAACAACGGGCCTGCGCCATGCTGGAGAAAGTGGGGTTGGGTCATCGTATGCAGCATAAGCCGGCTGAATTGTCAGGGGGTGAACGGCAGCGTGTGGCAATCGCCCGGGCGCTGGTGACGGAACCTTCCTGTGTGATGGCCGATGAACCCACGGGCAATCTGGATGTGCATACGGCCCGCGAAATCCAGGCGTTAATGCACGATTTGAATCGCAGTCTGCAGACATCGTTTTTAATCGTTACCCATGATCTGGGGTTGGCGAGTCAGGTGGACAGAGTGGTTAAGATGGAAGACGGGCACCTGGCGGAGGCCGATAGAGCCGGTCTGGCTGCTCTTTGATGGCGCTGCAACTGCCGCTTCAGTGATGTTTCTTGAGGCGGCGTTCCCGGCGATGATGCCATGAGCGGTAGATATGCATGCGCCATAACAATCGGATCGCAACAAAGCTGAGGGTTGCGCTGACCAGGCCCACCAGGGCGCAGCCAATCATCAGTGGGCCGATGGCTTTCCATCCCAATTCCGCGATCTGTTTCAGAAAGCCATCGAAATCCGTCAGAATTATATTGAAGTCAACACCAATGGGATTGCCTTGTGTATCCACGGGTACCCCCACGATCCAGGCTCCCACTTCATAGCAAAAGTAATATAAGGGAATATAGGTAAACGGGTTGCTGACCCAGGTTGATGCCACGGAGATAGGCAGGTTACCGTGAATAAAAAAGCACAAGAATATTGCGACGAAAATTTGGATGGGCAGGGGAATAAAGGCGCACAGTACGCCTGCGAAAATACCCGCCGAGACCGAGCGTCGGTTGAGATGCCACAGATTGGGGTCTTTGATTCTCGGGCCGAGTTTCGAAATCCAACGGTTCTCGATAATGGTGTGGGGCGCTGGAATGTATTTTTTGAATATATTTTTCAAGGCCGATGGTTACCTGATTCCTGCCAAAGCGCGCCTATTATGCCGCCAATGGAGGCATAACACTAGATGTGGTCAATGGTGTTGGGGCTCCCTGTTGGAATTCTTATTGCGGTACTGATATTGCCGGTGTATCCGCCGGGCTTCGGCGCTTATGCGTTGATTGTATTGCTATTGTCGCTGGCGGCCGCCGTTGTATGCCTGCGCTATGGATACCCGGCCTTGCGGGCGCTGCGGCAGATTTCGGTGCTGCTGGCGGCATGCCTGGCGGGCGTTGGGCTAGGCACCTTTGTCGAGCAGAGACTGAACCCCTGGGGGCTGCAACCGGGTACCACCTATTACCTGACCGGGACCGTGTCGGGTGTTCCAAAATGGGGCAAGTACAGTCGTCGTTATTGGTTGGAAACTGAGTGCGTCGGCACCCGCGCCGACCGTTGTGATGTATTCCAGAATTTCCTCACCCTGCTGTGGCCCGTGGTGGTTGAGTTGACGGTTTCCAACCCCAAGGTGGAGCTGCAACCAGGGCAAACAGTACGCATCCAGGTCCAGGCCAGGTCATCACGCCAGGACGCCAGTCCGGCGCAATTTAATGTGGCGCGCTGGTTGCGGACGAACCATGTGGTGGCTCGGGTCAAACTGGCCAAATCCAGCCCGGTGGCTGTGTTGAGCGAGCCGCTGGTTTCCGTTGATCGCTTGCGGGCCGATCTCAATCGTTACCTGGCGACGCGGCCGTCACTGCAAGGGGCGGGCGGGTCATCAGGGTTGTCCCCCTATCCGGTGCTGTTGGCGCTGGTGACCGGCGACAGGGCGTTGATGGAAGATCGGCACTGGTATGTTTTCAATCGCACCGGTACCACTCATCTGGTGGCCATATCCGGTCTTCACGTTGGGTTGGTGGCAGCTTTTGTCACTCTGGTGACTTTGCCCCTGTTTCGCCGCTGGCGCTGGTTAACGGCCCGTTACCCGGCCAGCCACGGAGCTTTGATTCTCGCCTGGGGCGCTGCTTTGTACTACACCGCACTTGCCGGGTTTGCGCTGCCCACCCAGCGGGCGCTGATCATGCTCAGTGTGTTTGTGCTGTTGAAGCTGACCGGCAAAGCCCGGCAACTCTGGTTTGGTCTGGCGCTGGCATTTTGCCTGGTACTGGTTTGGGATCCCGTGGCCTGCCTGAGTCTGGGATTCTGGCTTTCCTTTGTGGCGGTTTATTTAATCCTGTGGCTGATTGGCGGGAGCGTTGACAAGCCGTCCATCGCCCGGCAGTGGACAACAGTGCAATTAGGTTTGTTTGTGGGGTTGGCGCCGGTTTTACTCTGGTCGGTACACTCGGTTTCCCTGGTGTCTGCGGGCACCAATATCATTGCCATTCCGGTCATCGGCTTTGTGGTGGTACCGCTGACACTGATCTGGGCTTCCCTGTGGACGGTGTGCCCGGATCAGGTTCAGTTTCTGTTGCAGGCGGTGGCAGTGATAACGGATGGTTTGCTTTGGCTGCTGGAGATGATGGCATCGGGGCATTATAGCGTTTGGTCTGTGGGGCAGCGTGGCTTTGGCAGTTTGTTACTGGCTTTGCTGGGGGTGTTGTGGCTGGTGAGTGCCGGTCTGCCCGGCCGGATCTGGGGGTGGTTGTTGATGTTGCCGCTGCTGTTGCCCCAGGTCCAGGGTACCGGGCTCTATGTGATGGGGTCGGGAGTGGCGCGTTTGCTGGTTCATGATGAAGAACGAGTGTGGTCCATATCGGACTCCCATTGGCCGCAGCCGGTGGCGCGCTGGCAATCCTCGCTGTTGCAACACTGGGGTATCGGATGGGTGCAGGGTGGTTTGGGCTATCACAACAGTGCGGCCCTGTGGTTAGCCCCAGGGCCGGTGATCACCGAGTTCACCCTCAGGGTTGATGGGATTGGTTCGCGTCATTTGTCCACGGCTACCTATCACAACCCCTGTGAAAAGGCGCACTGGCGAATCGGCGACACAGAGTTTCAGCGTTACTCGGCAGAGAGTTATCCCGCTCAGTGCGCGGTAGGGTTTGAATTTAATCACAAGCGGTGGTTGTATTGGCCCGTGCAAGGGGTGCGAGCCCAGTTGGCGATACAGGAGCAACTGGCCGGTGAACAATTTGATATGTTGCTGCTGATGCCGGGAAGAGGGCGATCCACCTTGCCCGGTTTACTGACTTTGCTGACCCCGGATGCCCGACTCATCACCATGAAAGCCTTGTCCGCTAATGACCAGGAAGCAGTGGAGGCATCAGGCATTCCGGTTCATGTTGTTAAGGCTCATGGCTATTACCATGAGCCCCTCCCTTGAGCCGTATAATGCGCTTCATCGGTGTCCATAATTGGATCAAAATGAGATCCAGGCAGCGCCCGCGCTGCGAAAAACTGGTACAGTGTGCTAGAGTAAAAAACAGTTATAAAATAGGAGATTACAGCGCGTGCGAGTGCTAGATGTGATTTTGTCCGGTGGGGTAGTGATGTACCCCATTATTTTGTGCTCTATTCTGGCGTTGGCCATTATTGTTGAGCGGCTGTGGGCCCTGCGAGTGAATAAAATCAGCCCCCGTAACCTGATCGCGCAGGTTTGGGGATGGGTCAAGAACGGTAAAATGGATGGCAAGAAAGTCAAGGAGCTGAGGGATTCCTCACCCCTGGGGCGGGTGTTGGCTACCGGGCTTATCAATGCCAAGCATGGCCGCGATATCATGAAAGAAGCCATTGTCGATACGGCCACCCATGAGATTCATGAGATGGGGCGTTTTCTGAATTTGTTGGGTTCCATTGCGGCCGTGGCGCCTTTGCTGGGTTTGCTGGGCACCGTCATCGGCATGATCAAGGTGTTTAACGCCATCGTGCTGGAAGGTGCCGGTAATGCCGCCATTCTGGCCGGGGGGATTTCAGAAGCCCTCTATACCACAGCAGCGGGCCTGGTGGTGGCGATTCCCGCGTTGTTCTTTCATCGTTTCTTCAGTCGCCGTATTGATGAGATCGCCGTGTTGATGGAACAGGATGCCGTCAAACTGGTGGACGTGATCCATGGTGATCGTGAGGCAGAAACCGCGGAAGGTGACAAAAAGTGAAGTTTCAACGTCAGCCGGTAGAAGAGGTAAATGTCAATCTCACCCCTTTGATTGATATTGTTTTTTTGCTACTGATTTTTTTCATGGTGTCCACCACGTTTACCCGGGAGCGGGAATTGACGGTGGAACTGCCTGAAGCGGTGGGTGAATCCAGCGCAGAGACCCCTCAGTATATTGAGATTGAAGTCAGTCAGGATGGTGAATATGCGGTCAATCAGCAGCGGCTGGTGAATCGCAACAGAGAGACGTTGATCAAGGCGTTGAAGGCAGAAGCCGATGGCGATTTTGATATTCCCCTGATAATTACCGCGGATGCCAATGCCACCCATCAGGCGGTGATGACGGCCATGGATGTGTCGGGCGAACTGGGTTTTACCAAACTCAGGCTAACCGCGCAGCAACCGGAGCAATAACCGCTCCGGTTGCCATGACAGTGTTGCACCGTTTCTTCAATTCCATCTGGTATCAACCCAATGCTTTAGCCTGGTTGTTCTGGCCACTGGCTTGCGTGTTCGGGTGCCTGGTTCAGCACCGGCGCCGACAGTATCTTGGTGGTAAAAAAGCGGCCTTTCATCCTGCAGTGCCGGTCATCGTGGTTGGCAATATCAGTGTGGGTGGTACCGGTAAAACGCCGGTGAGCATCTGGCTGCTGGAAGAGTTGAAGCGGCGAGGGCTGCGACCGGGACTGGTCAGCCGTGGTTATGGCGGTAAAGCGCCTTCCTATCCTTATCTGGTGTCGGAGACGGATGAAGCCTCAGTAACCGGAGACGAACCGCTGATGATTCACCTGCGTACCGGCGTGCCCGTAGTGGTGGACCCGGATCGTTCAAGTGCGGTGCGCTATCTGCTACGAGAATGCGATGTGGACGTCATCATCAGCGATGATGGTCTGCAACATTATCCCCTGGCCAGAACCGTGGAGTTGGCGATTGTTGATGGCAGCCGGGGTTTCGGTAACGGCAAGCTGATGCCCATGGGGCCGTTACGGGAGCCTGTGGCGCGTCTGCAAACTGTCGATGCCATCGTCGTAAACGGGGGCCTCGATCATACTCTTGGACAGAACTTACAGATACCGGCGGATAAGTGCTTCGACATGACGTTGCAGCCTGATGCCTGGCGGCCATTGCACACTCGCGCCGGGGATGATGCCCAACCCTGGCGCGGCGATGAATGCCATCTGCCGGTGCATGCCCTGGCAGGAATCGGTCATCCCCAGCGTTTCTTTCAGACGCTGGATCAACTGCAGATTCCACACCAGCCCCATCCTTTCCCGGACCATCATGATTACACTGAACTGGATGTGGAGGCATTTGAAAGCGGCTGGGTGCTGACCACGGAAAAAGATGCGGTCAAATTGCGTAAATTCGCGCAATTAAAAGGGGCTTACCTACCGATGAATGCCCGGGTTCAGCCGGGATTGATCGATGTTATAATAGCCCGACTCGACGATTTTGACCGTCACCATCGCCATTTGTATTGAGAAATCCATGACAGAGTATCGCGTCATTATTCCCGCCCGCTATGCCTCCACCCGGCTGCCGGGCAAACCGTTGCTGGATATTGCCGGCAAACCGATGATTCAACGAGTGTATGAGCAGGCGAGCCGCAGTGGTGCCGCAGAGGTGATCATTGCCACCGATGATAGCCGCATTGAGGAAGCCGCCAGGGGCTTTGGCGCCAGGGTGGTCATGACCCGGGAAGATCATGAATCAGGCACGGATCGCTTACAGGAAGTGGTGACCGCCTTATCGTTACCCGATGAGGCCATTGTTGTGAATGTACAAGGGGATGAGCCTCTGATTCCTCCGCAGGTGATCGACCAGGTGGCACGGAATCTGGCACAGTCAACGGCTGGCATATCGACTCTGAGTGAACCGCTGGATGACATCACCACAGTGTTCGATCCCAACGCTGTGAAAGTGGTGGCGGATGCCGCTGGCTATGCCCTGTATTTCAGCCGGGCGCCGATTCCTTTCAGCCGCGAAACCTATAACGTGGCGAATAATACTGGCGCACTGCCCCCGCACATGTCGGTACAACGCCATATTGGTATTTATGGTTATCGCGTCAGTTTGTTGCACGACTTTGTGCGCTGGGGTTCCTGCGCGCTGGAGAAAACCGAATGCCTGGAACAGCTTCGTGCCATGTGGCATGGCGTAAAAATTCATGTGGAGCAGGCTGCTGTCACACCGCCGGCTGGCGTGGATACCCAGGCGGATCTGGACCGGGTGAGGGCGCACTTCAAAACCTGATGAAGGTACCATAGTGAAGAAAGTACTGTTTGTCTGTCTGGGTAATATCTGCCGCTCACCCACTGCGGAGGCGGTGTTTCGGGTCAAAGTGAAAGCAATGGGGTTGCAGGGCCAAGTGCTGCACGATTCCTGTGGTACCGCAGGCTATCATGTGGGCGAGGCGCCCGATCGCCGGGCGACCCAGGCCGCGCAAAAGCGGGGTTATGCCATGGCCGATTTGCGCGGACGCCAGGTAAGTGATGCCGACTTCCAAGAGTATGATCTTATCCTGGCCATGGATCGTGCTAACTATGCCGAGTTGAAACGGCGCAGCCCAACGCGGTTCCACAGCAAAATCCAGTTATTTCTCAAGTACGGATCGTCCGACGAACGGGAAGTGCCGGACCCTTATTACGGTGGCGATGAAGGTTTCGATCATGTGCTTGACCTGGTGGAAGACGCCTGTGAGGGGTTGCTGCAGCGCCTCCGGGATGAGCCCTGATCGTGTCAATAACCATCGCACAGGATTATTCCTTACGCCCTTTTAATACCCTGGCGGTGGCGGCCCGCGCGGCCCATTTCTGCAAGGTGCAGTCGGTGCTTGAGTTGCAACAGGTACTGGCGCAAAACACCGATCCCTTATTGATCCTGGGCGGCGGCAGTAACCTGGTGCTGACCGGCGATTTTCCTGGCCTGGTTATTCTCAACCGGATTCCAGGGATTGAAATGCTTGAGCAAACAGCGGATCAGGTGTTGATACGGGTGGGTGCGGGCGAGATCTGGGATCATCTGGTCGAGACCTGTGTGGCGCGGGGATGGTTTGGCCTGGAAAACCTAAGCTGGATTCCGGGCTCGGTAGGGGCGGCACCGATTCAGAATATTGGAGCCTACGGGGTTGAGCTTAAGGATGTTGTGGAATGTGTGGAAACCCTGTGTCTGGAGGATTTGCTGCCCCGCACATTCAGTGCCCGGCAATGCCGGTTCGGTTATCGCGACAGCGTGTTCAAACGCAGTGAACAAGGCCGCCACATTATTACCCACGTGCAGTTGCGATTATCCAGGCAGCCATCGCTGCATCTGGATTATGGAGAGATTCGTCGCTGTGCCGAGCAGTGGGGTTATGACATCGCGCAACTGACTCCGTTGGATGTGCGTCAGATTATCATCAGAATACGTTCTGCAAAGTTACCTGATCCGGCAACGGCACCCAATGTCGGCAGCTTTTTCAAGAATCCGTTGGTCGGTGCGGCTGATTTTGAGCGTATCAAAGCGGATGCGCCCGGTGTGGTGGCCTATCCCCAGGCGGATGGTACGTTGAAACTGGCCGCGGGTTGGTTGATCGACCAATTGGGCTGGAAAGGGCGCCGCCAGGGATGCGCTCGTGTGCACGATCGCCAGGCTCTGGTGCTGATTAATGAAGGCAGCAGCAGTCACGACCTGTTAGAACTGGCCGGAAACATACAGCAGGCAGTGCTGCAGCGATGGGGTATCGAGCTGGAAATTGAGCCCAGTGTTGTATAACTAAAAAAAGGGCCTGCCCCGATGACGGGGCAGACCCTTTTCCTAAGAGCGGCACTATCTAATGCTCAAATCTATCTAATGCTCAACTCTAACCTTCTTTCTTTGCTGCTTCTGCGGCCTTTGCCGCTTTAGCTGCTTCCTGGCGGCGGCGGATTTCCCTGGGGTCATTGGACGCCCGTTGGCCGGGTTGCTCTGCCGGCTGATCTGCCTTGGGTGCAGGCTTTTCAGTGGCGGGTTTGCTGGCAACGGGATTGGCCGCTGCGGGCTTGGTTTCCGCTGCTTTGGGCTCAGGCGCTGGTACCACCTTAGCCTGTTGCTTCTCCGGTGCATTAGGAGCAGCCTGTGGCTCGGGTTTGGCCGCCGCTTTGGGCGGCTCCGCCTTGGCTGCAGGTGCGGCCGGTGCCGGCGATTTGCCTTGGGCTGGTTCCGCGGGAGCCTTGTTCGGCTCCGGACGGTTGTTGCTGGCAGCCGGTTTGGCCTCCGCTACAGTAGGCTTCGGGGCCTGGGGTTTGGCTGCTTCGGATGTTGGCGCTGCCGGTTCAGTTCGGTTGGGTTTTTCAACCGTGTTTTTATCAGCAGTACCTTTATGGGCAGCAGCCTTCTCAGCAGCGCCTTTCTCAGCGGCGCCTTTATCCACAGCGCTTTTGTCATCGGTGCCTTTCTCAGCAGCCTCAGCAGCGACCGGCTTGCCTGCGGCCTCAGCAGCGGGCTTGACCTGATTTTCCGCTGGCGCTGGTTTTGCCGGCTGGGAAGCAGAAGCCGTCTTTTCCTGGCCCTGGTCAGTACCGTCACGCTTGTCTTTGGCAACCTCCTGCGGTTTGGTTGAACCTTTTTCCGCCGGAGCAGGTTTGGTTTCCCCCGCAGCAGGTGCCGGTTGGTTACCATTACCTTGTTCGGGCGCTGGATTCTTATCCCGGTCGGTAGACTGCGCTTTACTCTGACGACGACGGCGGTTATCACTGGGATTGCGGCGGCGGCCACGGCGGGCATTGCCAGAATCCTGATTGTCACCGCTGTTGTCGTCCGATTTTTGCTTGTTTTCCGGCTTTTGGTCGCGATTATCCGGTTGGTCTTTCTTCTGGTTACGACCACGGCCGCCGCGACCCTGTTTCGGTTCCCGGTTCTGGTTATCCTTGCCGGACTCTTTACCGGAATCCTTGCCGGCTTCCTTATCTGTCTGGTCCTTACGCTTGTTGCGTGGCTCCCGGGTGTCATCCTTGCCCTGCTTTTCGTCCCGGCGGTTGCGATTACCACCGCGCGGGTTACGATTACCGCCACGCTGGTCGCGATTGCTGCGCTGGTTGCGATTATTGGCTTGGCCGCGCTTGGGTTGTTGCTGGGTGGTTTCCTGTTCTTCATTACTGCTGAACAACTGGATGAACCAGGCAAACAAGCGTGAGAAAAAGCTCGGATCCTTCTTGACGATAGGTGTCGGCGCAGGGGTGTTGGGCTGAATCATCTGAACCGCAGCCTGCTCCTGGCGATGAATGGGGCTTTCGCCCGGTGCCAGCAGGGTTTCTTCCACTTCATCGGCGGCATCAATCAGATCGTAGCTGGTGGTGCCTTCGCCTTCCACCTGGTCGTTGCGGAAACGAGACACTTCAAAGTGGGGCGTTTCCAGGTTGGGGCTGGGCAAAACCAGAACCCGAACCTTGTTGCGGCCTTCAATTTCGACAATATTGTCACGCTTTTCGTTCAGCAGGTATGTGGCAACGTTGACCGGTACCTTGGCGTGGATTTCGCTGCTGTTTTCCTTCAGCGCCTCTTCTTCGATCAGGCGCATGATGTTCAGCGACAGGGAATGCAGGTCACGGATAAAGCCTACGCCACTGCAGCGAGGGCAGATATGCCCGCTGGTTTCGCCCAGAGAGGGGCGCAGACGCTGACGGGACAATTCCATCAGACCAAAGCGAGAAATTCTTCCCACTTGCACCCGGGCCCGATCCAGCTCCAGCGCGTCGCGCATGCGATTTTCGACTTCGCGCTGATTGCGGTTGGCATTCATGTCGATGAAGTCCACAACGATCAGACCACCGATATCCCGCAACCGCAACTGGCGCGCAATCTCATCCGCGGCCTCCAGGTTCGTCATCAGTGCGGTTTCTTCGATGTCAGCACCCTTGGTGGCTTTGGAGGAGTTGATGTCGATGGACACCAGTGCTTCCGTTGGATCAATAACAATGGAACCACCGGATGGCAGCTTCACTTCGCGCTCAAATGCCGTTTCAATCTGGGATTCAATCTGGTAGCGATTGAACAGGGGAATGTTATCGGTATAGAGCTTGATCTTACTTTCGTATTGCGGCATTACCTGACGCACGAACGTCAGCGCCTCCTGATGAACCTCTGCTGTGTCGATCAGAACTTCACCGATATCCTGGCGCAGGTAATCCCGCACCGCCCGTATGATCACATTGCTCTCTTGATAGATCAGGAACGGGGCCGGGCGCTTGTCGGAGGCTTCAGTGATCGAACTCCACAGGGTCAGCAGGTAATCCAGATCCCACTGCAGTTCTTCCACGCTGCGGCCAATACCGGCCGTGCGAATGATGACACCCATGTCCTGAGGAATATTCAGGGCATTCATCACTTCCCGCAGCGCGGCACGATCATCGCCATCGATACGCCGGGAAATGCCACCGGCACGGGGGTTATTTGGCATCAATACCAGGTAACGGCCCGCCAGGCTGATAAACGTGGAAAGGGCGGCACCCTTGTTGCCACGTTCTTCTTTGCCCACTTGCAGGATGACTTCCTGGCCTTCCTTGATCACATCCTTGATGGTGAATCGGCCCTGAATGTCTTTGGGGTTTTTAACAAAGTATTCACGGGAGATTTCTTTCAACGGCAGGAAGCCGTGACGTTCCGAGCCGAAATCCACAAATGCGGCTTCCAGGCTGGGTTCAATACGGGTGATGCGACCTTTATAAATATTGGATTTTTTTTGTTCGCGGGTACGGTGTTCGATATCCAGATCGTATAAACGCTGTCCATCGACCAAGGCAACACGCAACTCTTCTGAGTGTGTTGCGTTAATCAACATTCTTTTCATGCAGGTGTGTATCCAGCAATAAATGCGTACAACAGCGGTATAAAACACGGATTACGGGCGGGAAGTGAGGTATCAACCGATCTGAGCAACCTCGCTGCAGATCAGCGGCCTGACCCATCATAATGGCAGGCAACTGTGACAACGCGGAGTCTGACTTAATGCGTCGTAGCACACACTGTCCGGCTTGAACTACTGTTGCATTCAAGACCGGTTAATTCACTTTTCACCGGGGCGGTTTGCGCTCTGTTAGCGGGTCGCCCTTTATCTGGCCATGATGCTCGATTTTTGATCGCACTGTGTGAAATCGTCTGTGCGATGGACTGATGGAGCGTTTCAAATCAGGCCGCGATAAATAATCTAGTCTTTATAATCACTGTTAAACGCGTGTTTAACATTCACGTGCTCCATACTGACTTTTGGTCAAACGGATGCAACGTACCTATTTTCTTTCTTTCATTTGCGCTTGCTTGCCGGCCCGCTTGGCGCACCGGTTTGCATTGCTGATTTTTTGCTCACTGTGCGTTTTGGAACGTTGGTCTGGCACGTATCGGCACAAGTTAGTGGTTCCGCCGCACAGTGTTGCCGTATGGGGCGTCGCCCGACTCTACAGCGATTATCGTTTGGTGGGGTCAGTATTCAGGCCTGAGCGCTGACAGTACTGAAACATCCACGTCGGATAATGTTAACGTGCCGCAAGTTCAGTTCGCGCTTGTCGTACGTCAGTCATGCAGCGTACGTTGAGCAGAAGTGTTGCGGCTGTTGGGCCTCTGGCAGCGGATATAGCAGGATAATTAGGTGATCGCCGCAATTCTGGGTAGAATATGCAGCCCTTGGATTCCTGGCTTTGACTGGCAGGGCGGTTCAGGGAAACCCCTGATAATGCCTTGCCTGCCGCTTTCGTAGGCTCACCGCAATATAGCAGGAATTGTTAACCTCATCAAACAGATAGCTTTAAGTCCTTGATTCTTCATGAGCAGTAATGATAAGCGCCCCTCGGTAGCCATGGTCACGGTTACCGAAGACCAATTTGGTCAAAGGCTCGATAATTTCCTGATGACCCGCCTGAAAGGTGTACCAAAATCAGCGATTTATCGCATGATTCGCAAGGGAGAGGTGCGTGTGAACAAGGGGCGCACCAAGCCTGATTACAAGCTGCAGCAAGGGGATCTGGTGCGGGTACCGCCGGCGCGAACCAAAGAGGTGTCCGCTAGTACGCCTTTTGTGGGAGATAGCTTGAAAAGCCAGCTTGAAAGCGCCATTTTGTATGAAGACGATGGATTAATCGTGCTCAACAAGCCCAGCGGCCTGGCCGTGCATGGCGGCAGCGGGGTCAGCCTGGGTGTGATTGAGGCACTGCGGCAGATACGGCCGGGGCAGCGTTTTCTGGAGCTGGTGCACCGGCTGGACCGGGATACCTCCGGCTGTTTAATGGTGGCGAAAAAGCGAAGTGTCCTGAAAAAACTGCATGAGGATCTGCGGCTCGGCGCAATGCAGAAAACCTATCTGGCCCTGCTCTGGGGGCGCTGGAGCGGGCTGGAGCATCGAATCGAGGCACCGTTGCGCAAGTTTCATTTGGCGTCAGGAGAGAGGGTGGTCCGGGTTTCGGCCGATGGCAAGCCGTCCCTGACCCTGTTTCGCCAGCTGGAACTGTACGAACAGGCCACACTGGTCGAAGCCCGGCCGATCACCGGCCGCACCCATCAAATCCGGGTGCACGCCCAGCATGCCGGTCACCCCATTGCCGGGGATGACAAGTATCTGCATCGTGAGCAGGCGGTCTATTTCGAAGAGAGGGGGCTCAAACGGCTGTTTTTGCATGCCGCCAGTCTAGAATTGCAGGATTTGGACGGCAATTCCCGTTTGTTTGAAGCTCCTTTGCCGCCGGAACTGAGCACCTTTCTGAGCAGGTTGTAATGGCATGTCTGAATATAAACTGATTGTATTTGATTGGGATGGCACACTCATGAACTCGCTGTCCCGTATCGCCGCCTGCATGCAGGCGGCGGCCCGGGATCTTGCGATCGACCCCGCTACTGAACTGCAGGTGCATGAGATAGTGGGGCTGGCGCTGGATCTGGCGATTCAGCGCTTGCACCCGGCCCTGGGAGTGGAACAGATTCAAGCCATGCGCCAGCGTTATTCCCATCATTATATTGAGGCAGAGGCCAATCCCAGTCCATTTTATGACGGTATTCCACAGATGCTCAGCAGCCTGAGTGACCGTGGTACGTTGCTCAGTGTCGCCACCGGTAAGAGCCGCAAGGGCTTGTCACGGGTGTTCAATGCCCACGGTGTGGGGGAGCTGTTTCACAGTTCACGCTGTGCCGACGAAACCCGTTCCAAGCCGGAGCCCGATATGTTGCTGGAGATTCTGGAGATGCATGAACTGGCGCCCCGTGACGCGGTCATGGTGGGGGATACGGAATTTGATCTGGAGATGGCCAGTCGCGCCGGTGTGGATGCGGTTGGCGTTACCTGGGGTGCCCATGATATAAATCGGCTCCAACGCCATAACCCGAAAATATGCGTGGACAGTGTGGATCAGTTATCCCGCTGGCTACACCAGGCAGTGTAAGGAAAGAGAATACATGACTGAAAATCAGAACAGTAACAGTAATTATCAGCGCAATGACCGGGGTCGCTTTAACCGGCCCCGTTCCAGTAAAGAGTGGAAGCTGATTGAAAAAATGGTGATGTCGTCCCAGGATGAGCATCGCAAGGCACGGCGCTGGGGCATCTTTTTCAAATCCCTGACCTTTGTGTATTTGTTTGTCATGCTGATGATCTTCAATCCCGGTATGTGGGATTCCGGCACTGTTACCGCCAGCGAGCCCCACGTAGGCCTGGTGGATCTTAAGGGTATGATCATGGACGATTCTGAAGCCAGCGCCGACCGCCTGGTATCCGGCCTGCGTGACGCGTTTGAGGCAGAGCATTCCAAAGGGGTGATTCTGCGTGTCAACAGTCCCGGCGGCAGCCCGGTGCAGTCCGGTCTGGTGTATCGGGAAGTACAGCGTTTGAAACAATTGCACCCGGAAAAGAAGGTGTATGCGGTCATCACGGATATCGGTGCGTCCGGAGCTTACTACATCTCAGCCTCAGCCGATGAGATCTACGCCGACCCCGCCAGCCTGGTGGGCTCCATTGGCGTCGTCAGTGACGGTTTTGGTTTTGTCGGTGTAATGGAGAAGCTGGGTGTTGAGCGCCGGGTATATACCTCCGGCACCAATAAAGCCATGCTGGATCCGTTCCAGCCGGAGGACCCCAAGCAGAAGGAATTTTTCTCCAGCATTCTGTCTGATGTGCATCAGCAGTTCATTGATGCGGTGAAAGAAGGTCGTGGTGATCGGATCAAGGATGATGATATTGTGTTTTCCGGATTGTTCTGGTCCGGGCGCCAGGCATTGGAGTTGGGGCTGGTGGATGGCCTTGCCAGTCCGGGCCAGGTGGCACGGGAAATTATCGGGCAGGAAGAAATCGTCGATTATACCCCCCGTGTCAGCCCGTTGCAGGCGTTTACCAGCCGCCTGGGCGTATCGATGGCGGACCGGTTAATGGCCACTCTGGGCATCGGTACCATCTCGTTGAAATAACCCGCCAGCAAAAGGGCGCCCTGTCGGCGCCCTTTGCTTGCTCATGATTGTTGGTTGCAATAAATCTCAGCTCACGTTCAGCAACCGATTGATTATGGTATCCACCGTGCTTTGCATGGTGTGGTATTCCACAAACACAACGCCGTTTTCATCGTTGCGCGTTGGCAGCCAACTTAATCGCATCAACATGAAGCCGTGTACGCAGGCAATAAAATCTGCAGCGCTGAGCTTGTTGCCTTCTCCGCAATGGCGGTCGATCAGGTTCTGCACCCGGGTGTGCATATCGTTGATTTCTGAAGGCAGTCCGAAGTTCTGATTGACTGCGGCGCGATGATTCAGCGGGTCATAACCCAGCGGTACCGATTGATCGCGAAGAATCAGGCGAAAGTAAGCAGGGTGGTCACCAAGAAATGCCAACATGTCCTGGGCGCCTTTCTTCAGTGTTTCAATGGGAGATTCACCTGGTTTGGCAACATAAAGCAAAGTCATGCCTTTGCTGATGCGGCTGCCCATTGCCGCCAGTATGTCTTCTCGCCCGCTGAAGTGTGCGTACACAGAAGGCAGTTTGATACCGATTTTGTCGGCAACATCCTGCAGCTTCAAATGTTCGATACCATGTAACGCAGCCAACGCTTCTGCTTCGTCGATAATCTTTTCTTTCGTGTTTCTGCGTCTTGGTTTGTTGATCTGAATATCATCGGCCATCAGTTTTTCGCCTCTATCACAGGGTGCGCGACATACAGCTCGCACACGCCGTAGCACCTAACAATATAAGTGTAGACGCCCGCTGAAATTTGTTCAGAAATTGGCAAAAAAAATTACGGAATTTGTATACCCTGATTTCTAAGCAAATCAGCTAATTTTATTAGGGGTAAGCCAATCAATGCGTTAGGATCATCTCCTTCCAGTTTGCGGAATAAGCTAATTCCCAGACCTTCTGATTTAAAGCTACCAGCGCAGTTAAATGGCGCCTCTTTGTCCAGATAGCGGTTAATTTCATCGTCCTTCAGATGGCGGAAGTGAACATGAAAGGGCTCAACCACTAATTCACTTCGGTGAGTACTGGCATCATAGAGGCAGAGGCTGGTAAAAAACGTGACCGTGTTTCCACTGCTGGCCTTCAGTTGCAGAAAGGCCTGTTGTTGATTACCGGGTTTGCCGTTGATCTTGTCATTCAGCACTGATACCTGATCGCTGGCAATGATCAGCGCACTGGGAAAATGCGCTGCAACCGCTTTTGCCTTGGCAATGGCCAGGCGGCCGACCAGGTCTTTGGGTGTTTCTCCCGCATGGGGGGTTTCGTCAATATCGGGTGAGCAGGTCTCGAATTCCGGTATCAGTTTGCGCAATAATTCTTTGCGAAAAGGGGAGCTGGAACCCAGCACGATCTGTTTCACTGTTTTCTCCGAAAAGCGGTCAGAAGATCAAATGGTTAGCGGCGGGCGCTCGGTTAAGCTAAGAGACTTAGGCGGGCTTGCCTTGTGTGCCCGGGCGGCGGTCATGATCTCATAGCCAAAATGCCTGATCCAGTTGAAAAAAAGCCTGTTAAAGCCTTTGACAGAGTACGGCCTTGACCCTAGAATTGCGCGCTTATGTTTGAGCACCCACTGCCATTAACGATTAAACCGGTCAAACTTGCCCGCCAGGAAGGCAAGCTCAGCGGGTTTATGCCGTTGCAGCAGCTGACCACTCTGGCAGCCGATTGTGTTTCAGAAGAAGGGCGGGTCGAAGCCGATCTGCAACTCAGAATGGAGCAGTCCCGGCCGGAAATACACGGTACGGCCAATGCAGAAGTGAAGTTGGTGTGCCAGCGTTGCCTGGAACCGGTGGCAGTGAAAGTGGATGTGAGTATTGCTCTTGGTTTTGTCCAGGACGAAGCCCAGATCGCCCAACTGCCGGAAAGCCTTGAGCCGTTCATGCTCGAGGAAGAGGAAGTTCCTCTGGCGGAGCTGCTCGAGCAGGAACTGATTTTGGCGCTGCCCATCGTTGCTTACCATGATACCTGTGAACCGTATCCGTACGCAGGCAAGGAAGAAGCCGAGGCTGCGGTGGCAGATGAAAAGCCCAACCCTTTTGCTGTGCTGGAACAGCTAAAGGACAGTTTGAAAAAATCCGATAAGTAATAGTTGTAACGTTAGTCAGGAGCATACAATGGCAGTTCAACAGAACCGTAAAACCCGATCCAAGCGTGGCATGCGCCGTTCTCATGACAGCCTGCCCGGCCAAACTCTGTCTGAAGACGTAACCACCGGTGAAACTCACCGTCGTCACCACGTAACACCAGACGGTTTTTATCGTGGTCGTCAGGTTATCGCCAGTAAAGACGACGAGTAAGTAAGCCAAGCCGTCTGCATGGTTACCCTTGCGGTTGACGCAATGGGCGGGGACTTCGGTCCCGATGTGACAGTACCCGCAGTTCTGCGTGCTCTTTCTGAGCAGCAGGATTTGCGGGTTTTGTTGTTTGGCAATAAAAATACGATTCAATCCCTGTTGGGGCCTCGCAATGTCGATCGTTTGGTGGTACGCCACACGGAGCAGGATATCGGCATGTCAGAATCCCCTGCCATCGCCTTGCGCACCAAAAAACAATCCTCCATGGCGCTCATGTTGCAAGCTGTCCGTGATGGTGATGCCGACGGTTGTGTCAGTGCCGGCAATACCGGAGCACTGATGGTGTTAAGCCGCCATATTCTGAAAACCACCGAATCCATTGATCGGCCCGCCATTATTTCCGCATTGCCGCGGGAAGACGGTAAGCACACCTTTGTGTTGGACCTGGGCGCCAATGTGGGGTGTGATTCGGAGCAGTTGTATCAGTTCGCGGTGATGGGACAGGCCGTTGCTCAGGTGCTTGACGACACCCGGCAGCCATCCGTTGCCTTGCTCAATATCGGCAGCGAAGAGATAAAAGGCAATGATCAGGTGAGGGCAGCCAACGATCTGCTGCGGGAGGACACCGGGTTGAATTATATCGGCTACGTGGAAGGATCGGATTTGTTCCGGGCCAAAGCCGATGTGGTGGTCTGCGACGGTTTCGTTGGAAATGTGGCGTTGAAAACCATTGAGGGACTGGCACGGTATGTGATGTCGGAAGTGCGCAGGGAATTCAGGCAAAACTGGTGGAGCCGGTTGCTTGGGCTGTTGGTGTTACCGTTGTGGAAAAAAGTGGAAGAGCGCATCAATCCCAGTGGTTATAATGGCGCAGCGTTTGTGGGGTTAAGGGGCGTAGTGGTAAAAAGCCACGGCAATGCGGACGCCTATGAATTCAATCAGGCCATTCTGTCAGCCAGGCAGTATGTGGATAAAAATCTACCGCAGAAAATAGAGAATCTGTTGAGCTGACGTTGCTAAATTTTGTTACTTTTCCGGCAAGCAGCCTTTGCTTATGCCGGGTATGATTGGGAAAATCTGCCAGTACAGGGATCGCCAAACTGCACTTCGCCGCTGGCAGTTAAACTGGCAGTTAAAGTAAGGTACACAAGGTATTTCATGAATAAAGAACTCGCATTTGTCTTCCCCGGACAAGGATCTCAATCCGTTGGTATGATGGCGGATCTCAACCAAGCCCACCCAGAGGTTAAGCAGACGTTTGACGAGGCCTCCGAAACCTTTGGCCAGGACATGTGGTCACTGGCGCAAAATGGTCCGGAGCAGCACCTGGCCCAGACCGAAATCACCCAGCCCATTATGTTTGTTGCCGGCGTTGCCGCCTGGCGGGCCTGGTCGGCGACTACCGATATCCAGCCTGCGTTGATGGCGGGACACAGTCTGGGGGAATACAGTGCCTATGTTTCAGCGGGTGCCATCAGCCTTGAAGAGGGTGTCAGGCTGGTCAAGCGTCGCGGTGAACTGATGCGCGATGCCTGTCCGGGTGGGCAGGGAAAAATGGCAGCCATCCTGGGCCTGGATGACGATAAGGCCATTTCTGTGTGCGCGGATGCCGAACAGGGCCAAGTGGTTCAGGCAGTAAACTTTAATTCCCCCGGGCAGGTGGTGATTGCAGGTCATGCGGAGGCGGTGGATCGGGCCATTGCTCTGGCAAAAGAGGCGGGCGCCAAAAAAGCCATGCCCCTGGCGGTGAGTGTGCCGTGTCATTCGGATCTGATGAGGCCGGCGGCTGAATCGCTGGCCGAGCAATTGCGGGCCACCAACATCCAAGCACCGTCCATTCCGGTGGTGAACAATATTGATGCAGAGATTGAGCTGGACCCTGCCAAGATCCGTGACAAGTTGATCGCCCAGCTGTACAGTCCGGTGCTTTGGGTTGCATCGGTCAACACCATGGCTGCAGCCGGGATTACCTCCCTGGTGGAATGCGGCCCGGGTAAGGTTTTGTGTGGTATGAGTAAGCGTATCGTGCGTGGTATGAACGTATCCACATTACAGGATCAAGCCGGCTTTGACGCCACTTTGGCGGCACTGACGGAATAAAAAACGACAACAATGAGAAAAGGAGCGCGAAATGTCCCTAGAAGGTAAAGTGGCCCTGGTTACAGGCGCCAGCCGTGGTATAGGCAGGGCTATCGCCGAAGCGTTGATCAAACAGGGTGCAGTGGTATTGGGTACCGCCACCACTGAATCCGGTGCCGAGCACATTTCTGAATACATTAACGCCGCCGGTGGTAACGGGCGGGGTTTTTGCCTCAATGTGACGGATCCCGCCAGCATCGATGTGGTCATGAATCAAATTCAGAAAGAGTTCGGTGCGCCGCAGATACTGGTTAACAATGCCGGTATAACCCGGGACAACCTGATGTTGCGCATGAAGGAAGAAGAATGGGATCAGGTTATCGATACGAATCTTACTTCCGTGTTCAGAATGAGTAAGGCTTGCCTGCGGGGTATGACCAAGGCCCGCTGGGGCCGTATTGTGAACATCAGTTCCGTGGTGGGTTTGATGGGGAACATGGGGCAGGCGAACTACAGCGCTGCCAAATCCGGCCTTGAGGGCTTTACCCGTTCCCTGGCGCGGGAGATCGGTTCCCGTGGTATTACGGTCAATGCGGTGGCGCCCGGATTCATCGATACTGATATGACCAAAGAGCTGCCGGAAGCGAATAAAGAGGCGATGCTGAGCCAGATTCCTGCTGGCCGACTGGGGCAGCCCGAAGAGATCGCCGCAGTGGTTTCTTTCCTTGCCAGTGAAGAATCTAGTTACATTACAGGGGCAACAATTCCTGTTAATGGCGGTATGTATATGTGATATAGTTGCCGCACTGGTTTGATGGTGTCTGCCTGGGCTCTGACCGAAGTGGGGGAGGGTTCTACAGGCACAATGATTATATATAAACGATAAAACCCTAATTTCTGTAGGGATCATTCACAGGAGATAAGAGTCAAATGAGTAGCAATATCGAAGAGCGCGTCAAGAAAATCGTGGCCGAACAGCTTGGCGTTAAACTGGAAGAGGTCACTAATGACGCTTCTTTCGTCGAAGATCTGGGGGCTGACTCTCTTGACACCGTCGAGTTGGTAATGGCTCTGGAAGAAGAATTTGAAACTGAAATTCCTGACGAAGAAGCAGAAAAAATCACCAAAGTTCAGGAAGCGATTGATTACGTGCAGGCAAACCTGTAAGCACGCCGTCAGAGCAGTAAAGCCGCTGATTTTTCAGCGGCTTTTTTTTGTGTGGGGTGTGGGAGTTGCGGCACTGCTGAGTGTTTTTTGAACTAAACTTTTTACGTCTGGTTACGAAATCTTTTGAAAGACATTTCAGGTATATAACAATAATGTAACAGGGGTAAACTAGCGTCCCCGGTAGAAATACTTAGAACTGAGAATAGTATTTGGAGGAAATATTGTGAGCCGCAGAGTGGTGATCACTGGAATGGGGGCTGTTACCCCCCTGGGTAACAGCGTAGAAGACACATGGAAAGGTCTGCTGGAAGGAAAGAGCGGAATTGCCCCCATCGAGAACTACGATGTCTCCAGCTATTCAACCCGGTTTGCCGGCCAGATCCGCAATCTGGACGTGACCGAGTACCTGTCGTCAAAAGAAGCCCGCAAGATTGACCCTTTTATTCAGTACGGACTGGTTGCCAGTATACAGGCGATACGGGATTCCGGACTGGAAGTGACGGATGCCAACCGTAAGCGAATCGGTGTCGCTGTGGGGTCGGGAATCGGTGGTATCGGCACCATCGAGCGCAACAAGGAGTTACTGGATAAGGGCGGTATTCGCAAAGTCAGCCCGTTTTTGGTGCCCGGTTCCATCATCAATATGATATCCGGAAATTTGTCCATTATGTTTGGCCTGCAAGGGCCGAATTGGGCCATTACCACTGCCTGCACCACGGCCACTCACTGTATTGGTTACGCCTCACGCATGATCAAGTACGGTGATGTGGATGTGATGATTGCCGGTGGCGGTGAGTGCGGTTCGTCTCCGCTGGGTATGGCGGGCTTTGTCGCAGCAAGAGCCCTTTCCACTCGTAACGATAACCCACAGGGTGCGAGCCGCCCCTGGGATCGTGATCGTGATGGCTTTGTGTTGTCCGATGGTGCCGGCGTATTGGTACTGGAAGAATATGAGCACGCCAAAAAGCGGGGTGCAAAGATCCATGGCGAGCTGATCGGTTTTGGTGCCAGCAGCGATGCTCATCACATCACGGCGCCGCCGGAGAATGGCCGCGGCGCAGCGGATGCCATGTTGAATGCACTGGAAGATGCAGCCATCGCCAGAGATTCTGTGGGTTATATCAATGCCCACGGTACCTCCACCCAAGCGGGTGATATTGCGGAAACCAATGCCATCAAGACAATTTTTGGTGCTCATGCCCACAAGCTTTCGGTCAGTTCCACCAAGTCCATGGTGGGGCACTTGCTGGGGGCAGCCGGTGGTGTGGAGGCGGTGTTTACATTACTTGCATTGCAGAATCAGGTAGCGCCACCCACCATCAATCTGGATAACCCGGATGAGGGCTGTGATCTGGATTACGTGCCGCACACCGCCAAGCAGCGCGAAATCAACGTGGCGTTATCCAATTCCTTCGGCTTTGGCGGCACCAACGGCACCCTGATCTTCAAGCGTGCCTGACAACGGCGTTGATGTTTCAACCTGGTTCAACGGACAGCCTGGCGACCGGCTGTCCGTTTTCGATCGTGGCCTGGCCTATGGCGACGGTGTCTTCGAAACCATTCGTATAACACCACAGGGCCCGGTGTTGCTTGATTTTCACCTGCAACGAATGCGCAAAGGTTTGGATCGGCTTGGAATCGATTGTCACTGGGACAGCCTGGAAGCAGAAATCCGGGCTTATCCCGGACTGCGGCAGCCCGCCGTGGTCAAAGTGGTGTGCACCCGTGGCGTGGGCGGCAGAGGCTATGCAACCAGCCAGGTACAGGGCCCCACCCGCGTTATCTCCACCCACCCGTTACCGCAGTATCCGCAGCATTATGCGGCCCGGGGAGTCAGTATTTTTTCCTGTCGTCAACGTCTGTCCATTAACCCGGCCCTGGCCGGGATCAAGCATCTCAATCGTCTGGAGCAGGTTCTGGCCAGGAAGGAATGGGACAGTGACGATTACCAGGAAGGGTTGATGTTGGATAGCCTGGGCAGAGTAGTGGAAGGGGTATTCAGTAACCTGTTTCTGGTGCTGGGTGGCCGTGTTATTACACCCAATCTGGAGCAGGCCGGAGTAGAGGGTGTGATGCGACGTTGGTTGTTGGATCAGTTTGCCAGCCAAGGGGTTTCCACTCATGTCGGTCAGATCACGTTGCAGGATATCCAACTTGCCGATGAGTGGTTTTTTTGCAACAGTGTTTATGGTGTATGGCCGGTGCGCCAATGGGAAAATCGAACCTGGGCAGTGGGTGATATGGCTGGCCGGGCTCAGCAGTGGGTAATGGATCATTGGCAATTCTGAAAAAACGCGTGTTGTTGTTGCTGGTGCTGGGTGCTGTTTTTGCAGGCGTCGCGTTGTTTGCTGTTTCCTGGCTGAATCATTGGGCGCAATCACCTCTGCTGCTGCAGCAGGACAGGGTGCTCAATGTTCCCCAGGGGTCATCGCTTTACAAGCTTTCCATCGAGCTGGAGCAGTCGGGCCTGATTGAGCACGGACGTTACCTGCGTTGGTATATCAAGCTCAATGATCTGGGCCATCTGATTCAGGCGGGCGAATACCATGTGCCGCTGGGCACGACACCGGCACAGTTGATCGAAAAGATCCAGAATGGTGCCGTCATCAAGTATTCGGTCACCTTAATTAACGGCCATACTTTTCAGCAATTTCTGCAGGCTCTTGCGGCCGATCCGGTGCTGGTGCAGCGCTTGCCAGGAATGAGTACCGAGCAGATACTGCAGGCATTGGGGGAGGAGCATAAACACCCGGAAGGCCTGTTTTATCCGGACACCTATCATTTTCAACGGGGTGATTCCGATCTGCAGGTGCTGCAACGAGCCCACCAGCGGATGCAGAAGCTGCTGCAGCAGGCCTGGGCGCAGCGAGAAGAAGGCCTGCCCTATGGGAATGCCTATGAGGCCCTGATCATGGCCTCCATCGTGGAGAAGGAAACAGCCGTGGGTGAGGAGCGGTCTTTGATCGCCGGGGTGTTCGTGAATCGCCTCAACAAGCGGATGCGCCTGCAGACCGATCCCACGGTCATTTATGGCTTGGGGGATCAGTACCAGGGCAATATTACCCGGGCCCATCTTAAGGCCTACACACCGTATAATACCTATCGCATAAACGGCCTGCCGCCGACCCCCATTGCCAATCCGGCTTTACCCGCCATCGAAGCTGCGTTGCACCCGGCAGCGACAAAAGCGTTATACTTCGTGGCCAAAGGTGATGGCAGCCATCATTTTTCGGAAACTTTGCAGGAGCACCAGCGTGCCGTCCGCCAGTATCAGTGGAAACGACGCTCCGACTATCGTTCCAGCCCCAAGTAGACAGCGAACCCGATTTCATGACTCAACGTGGCAAATTCATAACGGTTGAGGGTACCGAGGGCGTGGGTAAGACCACCAATCTCGAGTATATCCGCAACTGGCTTCAACATAACAAGATCGAATTCCTCAGTACCCGGGAACCCGGTGGTACGCCGCTGGCAGAGCAGTTGCGGGGGTTGTTACTGCAGCCGCGCGACGAACCGGTGGACCAGACCGCAGAATTGTTGATGGTGTTTGCGGCCCGTGCCCAGCATCTGAATCAGGTCATCCTGCCGGCGCTGGAGCAGGGAATATGGGTGCTCTGTGATCGCTTCACCGATGCCACTTATGCCTATCAGGGCGGGGGCAGGCAAATGGATAGCGGTATAATCGCGCGCCTGGAGACGCTGGTTCAGGGTGACCTGCGACCAGACGCGGTCATACTGTTGGATGTTCCCGTTGCAGTGGGGTTGGCCCGTGCCAAAGGCAGGGGCGTACTGGATCGCTTTGAGCAGGAGGATATTGCCTTCTTCGAGCGGGTGCGCGGTACCTATCGTGAGCGTGCCCAAGGTAATCCAGCTTACCATCTGGTGGATGCCGGACAGGCTCTGCCGCAGGTGCAGGCGGAACTGGATAAGGTGCTTGTTCAGCTGAAAGGGCGGTGGCTGCCATGAGCCAGTTGGAAACGGATCACGTGCAGGCAGCGCTGCCCTGGCAGCATGAACAGTGGGATGGATTAATGGCCCGCTTGCAGGAACAGCGCCTGCCCCATGCGTTGATGCTGCGGGGGGAGCCCGGTACCGGCAAGAACCGCTTTGCGGTGGCCCTGGCGCAGTATCTGCTGTGCCATAAGCCCTCCGCCAATACTGCCTGTGGTCAGTGCAAGGGGTGCCTGCTGAATCTGGCCGGCTCGCATCCGGACATTGCGTTGCTGGAACCGGAAGACACCGGTAAAGCCATCAAGGTGGATCAGGTGCGTGGGGTGGTGGATTTTGTCGGTAAGAAAGCCCAGCTGGATGGCTTTCGGGTGGTGATCATCAGTCCCGCAGAAGCCATGAACGTTAATTCCTCCAATGCGCTGCTGAAATCCCTGGAAGAGCCGGGGGAGAAAACAGTACTGATCCTGGTTTCCAATCAGATTACCGGGGTGCTGCCCACGATTCGCAGTCGCTGTCAGGTTATGGACTTTCCCATACCGGATCGTCTGCAGGCCCTGTCCTGGCTCAATACCCTGGTGGGTGATGCAGCGAAATCCGAAAAACTGCTTAATGTAGCCAGCGGGGCTCCGGTGCGGGCGCTGGAACTGAATCAAAGTGAATGGCTGGGCGAGCGGGCCACGGTACTACAGCAGTGGCTGGCGGTGCTCAGTGGAAAGCGGGATCCGGTGCGCACCGCCGATGCCTGGATCCAGTACCCGCTGTTGGATGTGCTGGCCTGGTTGCTGGCCTGGCAGATCGACCTGGCGAAACTGGTATCCAGTCAGAAGCAAAGCATCATGAATGAGGATTTGCGTGCGGACCTGAGCGCTGCCAGTGCTCTGATCAATGTGAGCCGGCTCTTTGCCTGCCACGATCATCTGCTGCAGGTAAAGCGCATGCTCAACAGTCAGGCCAATCCTAACCCTCAGTTATTATTAGAAGAAATTTTGTTGAAATGGTCACAGGCCCGCCTGCGTTAGCTGGCATACACTAGGTCAGATGCTAAACTCAACTACAATCATAAGTGAATTTGGTTCGATAAGACTATGGCAATTGGTGGTTCCCGAAGCGGTATCCTGTCGCTGACAATCAAAGACAAGGCAGTGCTCTATGCCGCTTACATGCCCTTTATCAAGAACGGTGGACTCTTCATTCCGACCAACAAGCAATACAAGTTGGGTGAAGAAGTCTTTTTGCTGCTGAACTTGATGGAAGAGACTGAAAAAATTCCGGTGGCCGGCAAGATTGTCTGGGTGACACCGAAAGGCGCCCAGGGCAACCGGGCCGCGGGCATCGGCGTGCAATTCAACGACCAGGACGATACCGCCCGCTCCAAGATTGAGACCTATCTGGCGGGCGCCCTGGATTCAGACCGCCCCACTCACACCATGTAATGTTCATCTGCCGGGGCCGGGACATCACCGGCCCCGGCTGCCAATGTTCCCCGCTTACCTCGAACCGGCAACGGGTTCCGTGTAAAATCCCCACTCATTGTTTTATGGTCATTTCATAACAGGAATCCTAATTATGCTGATTGATTCCCACTGTCATCTCGACAAACTGGATCTGGCAGCCCATGGGGGCGATGTGAACGGCGCGCTGCAGGCTGCTTACGCGCGCCAGGTCAGTCATGTTCTGTGCATTGGAATCAATCTGGAAAACATGGGTGATGTGATTGCCCTGGCGGAAGCCCATGATCCGGTATTTGCGTCGGTCGGGGTTCATCCCCTGTATCAGGAGAGCCGGGAACCCACCTGTGACGAACTGTTGGCCATAGCGGCGCACCCCAAGGTGGTGGCCATTGGCGAAACCGGCCTCGATTATTTCTACGGTGAAGGCGACCTGCAGTGGCAGAAGGACCGCTTTATTGTGCACATCGAAGCGGCAAGAGAGTGCCAGTTGCCCCTGATTATTCACACCCGTGGTGCCAAGGAGGATACTTTGGGGTATTTGCGAGCGTATGGCGGGGGTGCCGTCAACGGCGTTTTGCATTGCTTTACCGAAGATCTGGATATGGCCAAACAGGCGGTGGACATGGGGTTTCTGATTTCCATTTCCGGCATTGTCACCTTTCGCAATGCGTCCGCGTTGCGTGATGTGGTGAAAGCATTGCCCCTGGATCGCCTGTTGGTGGAAACCGACGCGCCCTGGCTGGCGCCGGTTCCCCATCGCGGCAAGAAAAATGAACCGCAGTTTGTGGTGGAGGTGGCGGAGAAAGTGGCTGATTTGAAAGGGATGACCGTGGCGCAGGTGGCACAGCAGACCAGTGCCAATTTTTTTGGGTTATTTCAAAAAGCCCAACCTGGAGTGGCCCGGTCGGAGGCGCAAAACGGATGACAGAGATGCCGTTAGTGATCGCTTTGGGTGGTTTACTGCTGGGCTTGGCACTGGGTTTGGCATTGGGCTTGGCCTTGGGTCATTTCCGGGCGCAGGCAGCACTGCAAAAACTACGCTCCGATGGGGAGCGTGAACGGGCGCTACAGCAACAATCCTCAGAACAGCAGGTGCAGAAGCTGGCGCAACTGGAGGCGCTGGAACGGGATCTCAAGTTAAGCCTGGAGCAGGCCCGGCAACAGTTGGGTGAGGCTCAGCGTGGCTTGGCCCAGGCCGAAGAGCAGGGCCGGCATCATCAGCAACTGCAGCATAAGCTGGCAGCTACCGAGCAAACGGTGGTAGAGCTGCAGAATGAATTGCGGCGGGAACACGGACAGGTGACGGACCTGAGAGCGCGCCTGGAAGCATCGCAGAAAGAGACCCAGGAAAAGCTGCAATTGCTGCAGGAAGCCAAGGAGCAGATGAAGCTGGAGTTTCAGAGCATTGCTCACAAACTTTTTGAAGATAAAAGTGAGAAGTTTACCCAGCAGAACAAGAGCAACATGGGTGAAATCCTCAATCCGTTGAAGGATCAATTATCGGAGTTTAAGAAAAAGGTGGAGGATGTGTATGACAAGGAGAGTCGGGACCGGGTCAGTTTGCTGCAGGAAATAGTATCCCTTAAGGAACTCAATACCCGCATGAGTGCAGACGCCCTGAATCTGACTAAAGCATTAAAGGGCGACAGCAAAGCTCAGGGAAACTGGGGTGAAATGGTGCTGGAGAAGGTGCTGGAAGCCTCCGGCCTGCAGAAAGGACGTGAGTACGAAACCCAGGGCAGCTTCAGTAACGAGGATGGCCAGCGCCTGCGACCGGATGTGGTGGTACATCTACCTGAGAACAAACACGTGGTGATCGATTCGAAAGTGTCGTTGACCGCCTGGGAACGCTTCTCCTCCGAGACGGAAGAGCAACAGGAGCTGCAGTTACGAGCGCACATCGAATCCATTCGCGCTCACATCAAGGATTTGAGCGCCAAGAATTACCAGGATCTGTACGGCATCAATACACCGGATTATGTGTTGATGTTCATCCCCATTGAGCCCGCATTTCTGAAGGCGCTGGAAACCGATGCCCGCCTGTTTGGCGATGCCTTTGACAAGAACATCATGCTGGTTTGTCCGTCCACCCTGCTGGTAACGCTGAAGACCATTCACAATATCTGGCGCTTTGAGTATCAAAATCGCAATGCTCTGGAGATTGCCCGTCAAGCCGGGGCTTTGCATGACCAGTTTGTGCTGTTTGCGGAAGCGCTGGAAGACATTGGTGACAAACTGGATAAGGCGCAACGGGCCTATGAAACCGCCCACAAGCGGCTTTCCTCCGGCAAGGGCAATCTGGTTGGTCGGATTCAACGTCTGGAAACACTGGGCGCGAAAGCGCGTAAGAGTATACCGGAAACGCTCAGATTGGACTCTGAGGAGGAGGAAGAGGTTTAGCCATCCGGCTCTTCAGATGGCGAATATCGACATCCATGTGAGTTCACTGCCGACTATTCGCGGGTCCAACTTAACGGTGTTTGCAGGGTTCAATAAAATCAATGACGAACTGATCGAAACCGATCACAAGCACGCCGATCGGGTGACGTGAACGGGGGTTATACACCGGGGCAGATATTTTGATCAGCATAAGATGGGTGCTTTCATCCAACATTTCTGATTGCACGTACACCTGACCGGCGGTAAGGCCGATTGCTTGCAGGAACTGTGCTTCATCCCCTTGCCAGAAATCGGTGGTTTTTTCAGTGGCTGCCACCAGTCCACCGTTGCGGCCGATGAGCAAACCTTCACCCTGGATGGAGATATGTTTGATCCAGTCCCGCATCTCATCTGCAGAAGGGTTGTTTATGATATCCCCCAGGCGTTGATCCTCCGGCTTCAAACTATTCCAAATCTTGTCCATCTGCTGTGGATTGGGAGGCGATGAATTGTAATTGTTGATACCGGCAATCAATTGCGGGTGACTGGCCAATTCAGTGACTTCCTTTTCCAGGCATTCTATGTGGTTGTAGGCTGCTGCGTACTGAGTTTCTGCACAAACCGCAGAGCAGATTAACATCAGAAATGCACAGAGTGTTCGCATCAAGTTCTTATTCTCCACCCTTCCATGTTTAATCAGTCTAGCAAAAACTGCCAAAAAAAAACCCGGTATCCTGGGGGGGGAACCGGGTTAAGACCAATAGGAGTTAAATATGCGGTACTCGATCCTCGGTACCTGGACCACACTAGGTGACCCAACCAATGTTCTTTCTCACGTTTGGGGGGAAGTGAGCAACATCAGTAATGGTAAGTATTGTCGAGGTTCGGAAAACGTCCAGTATGTACTTAAACTTATTCGCAATTAAAATAGGACACATCCTTTGCTTTAAGAATAAGTGGCTGGCCGCCGCCGTTCAGCCCCTGTCAGTCTTGCCGTGAGTTGATTGGTGTCACCTTGTGTGCGTTGTCTGCCTGTGGGGCTTGGGGCGCTTTTGCTGTTTCTTCAACCGGTGTCGGGGCGGGTGTTTCCTCACCGGATTGGAATACAAGCGCTGGATCCTGCTCCACACCTGAATAGATGCCGCTGCCTTTCCAGGGTATCAAGCGCTCATGTTCATACAGTTTAAAATCAATAAAGGGATATTTGATGATTTCAAAATTGGGGGATTGGTCAATTTCATAGGGCATGCACAATACTGGATGGCGCCTTAAGAGTTGCACACCCTGTTCTCCCGTTGTTTTCACCAGCGGATACACTGGGAACTGGATGAAACCAAAGCATTCCGCAACAAATGCAGCGGTCACGTTCTTGGTATGGCGGCCGGCCCAACGCTTGAAACCACTGCAACGCCAATCCGTGGGCAGCAGGCTCCAGGGAAAAAAGAACCGGAACAGATCAAACAGATAACCGCCCCCCTTGTGGGCACCAAGGCGGTTGATCGCGAATCGTATTACCTGGTCGGCATCTTTGCTGCTCAAACTTTTCGGGCGGCATAGGCGTATGTGATCCTGCTCGTACAGGTCCAGAGGGGTTACCACAATGCCTTCACCCAATCGCGCTTCGATCAGCAGTGGGGTGTCCGGTGGCCCGTTGAAAAAGTGGCTGATGATGGTTTTCAGGTCGGAATCAGCGATATCCAGAGGCCGCCCTATGTACAGTGCTGCATGGCTCCAGGGTGATCGGGTTACGGTCTGAATGACCCGGTCGGATTTGCTGCATCCTTCCACCAGTACCACGTCGCAGGGTTGAACCTCAGCACGAACCCGGTGGAAATCACTGAGGCCATGGTCCCGGACTTCCCGTGATCGGGTCAGCCAGTCCAGAATAAAAGTAATGATCTGTTTGAACATTTGCATAGGAACTCCAATCCCGGCCTAAGCGCTGGGAATAAGGTCAACAGCTTTGCGCAGCACCGGGTAAGGCGTGTAAAAGTGCGGTGAAAAGCGAATTCCACCACCACGACAGGCGCATACCACACCTTGCTGTTTCAACCGTTCAAAGAGTAATTCTGGCGCAATTTCACGATGACGGAAAGTCAGAATGCCGGATCGCTGAGGCCGATGGATATCGGTCAACAGTTCCAGGTCAGAGCGCGCCAACAGAGCCTGTTGCAGGTACTGAATGTTATCCATAAGTGCGCTCTGTACCTGGTGCATCCCGATTTCCAGTAACAGTTCCAGGCTGGCATTCAGCGCATAGGCGCCCAGCATATTGGGGCTGCCACACTCAAAGCGCTTGGCATCGGTGGCGATTTCCCAGGTTTTGCGATTGTAATTTCCGCGGTCCTCCACCATATGCCAACCATATTGATTCAGGGAGAGCAGGTCCATGGCCCGGTCGCTGACGTAAAACAGTGCGAGGCCTTCTGGTCCAAGCATCCACTTGTGACCGTCCGCCACCACAAAATCGGCCTGGCAGGCCGTTACATCAAAGGGCAGGGCGCCGATACTCTGAATGGCATCCACACAGAACAGGATGCCCTGTTCCCGGCAGGCATTGCCCAATTGTTCAAGGTCGAGCACCAGGCCGTTGCCGTACTGTACGGAGCTCACTGACAGCAGTCGCACGGAGCTATCCAATGCGGCAATGATATTCTGCTCGGGGGTATCCGTATCCTGGCCGTTGCCAAGGGGCGCCTCTATCAGTGAGACGCCTTTGGATGCCAGGGATTCCCATACGATTCGGTTGCTTGGAAACTCCTGGTCGGTAATGACAATGGCGTCACCCGCCTGCCAATTGAGTCCGTAGGCGATGGCCGACAAACCCTCCGAGGTGTTTTTCTGCAGGGCAATATTGGCGACGGATTCGGCTCCGATCATCTGCGCCAGTTTACTGCGCAGGCTTTGCTCGGTCTTAAGCCAGGCGGGGTAATCCGCGGCTCCGCGATGAAGGTTCTCACGGGCAAACTTTGCAACGGCCGTGGCCGCCCGCTGTGGCCAGGGGGACACGGCGGCGTGATTGAGGTAGTAAACGTCAGAATCCTGTGGAAATTCCTGTTGCAGCGATAGTTCAGACACAAAAGCTCATCCTTGTTGATCGAAGGGATAGTCTATATTGTCAAAGGGTGTGACTCAAAGGTCACCCGAAATGGATTCGGCCGTTGTTTTACAACCTATTGTTCTATAAGGTCAATGTGGTCAAAAAGCTGCAATAATTGCCGTCAAGTAATAGGAAATAGAGTTTAAATTGCGCATAATTGCGCCCCAAAATCGTGGTATCGGAGTTATGTAGATGACTGATTTGCAGAAAGCCAGCCAGAAAGCCCAGGAATTTCGCAAGCGGGAAGAGGAAATTCTCGAGCGAGCACAGGAACTGTTCATCGCCCACGGCGAAGACAAGGTCACCGTGGAGATGATTGCCGATGCGGTCAATATTGGCAAAGGCACCATCTACAAGCATTTTGAAACGAAAGACGAGATTTATCTGCGGCTGATGATTCGATACGAAGAAGAGTTGGCGGAGATGTTTGATCGGCTCAATGAAGGCGACTCAAAAGACCGCGCCAAATTGGCCAAGGATTATTTTTCCTTCCGCATGAAGGATCCGGATAAGTACGCATTATTTGACCGCTTGGAGCACAAATTAACCAATAAAACCTCCTGTCCTGACCTGGTTTCCAAGCTGCATGAGATCCGGGCCAGCAACCTGGATAAGCTGGCGGGGGTAATCAAGGCCAAGATTGACGATGGCACGTTGGAGGATGTTCCACCGTATTTTCACATCTTTGCCGCCTGGGCGTTGGTACATGGGGCCGTCGCCCTCTATCACTCCAAGTTTTATCAGGAGTTCATTGAAGACAAAGATGCCTTTTTCAATTTCCTCGGTGACGTGGGGATTCGAATGGGGAATCGGCGCAGCAAATAGTTGTTTTTCACATGGTACCGGTCAGGATACTTCCGCATCCGCTGCGTGGTGATGAGTCTGCGCAGCGCTTGATTCACCCCGCCTTTCCTTGATTCAACCAACCTTTCCCAATCAGATCAATTAACTATACTGAGATCACCATCTGGTTTCAGGAGCCGACGTGTTGTTCAAATACTTACTAGCTGTGTTGTTGCTTGGCGTATCGGCGTGCAGTTCCAATTCGTATATTGCCAATACCTCCACTGATGCACTGGACAGTCTGTCCCCGGTTGACAGCCGCCAGGTGAGCCGAGAGCAACAACTGGTCCTGGCCAGCCACTACCATATTGAGGTGGGTTACGCGGCTGACGGCCTAAGAAGTGAGGACATTACGGACTTGAACCGCTTGGCTCGGGATGCCCTGGCGCGGCATCTGCGCCGTTACTTCGCCCATGTGGAGGTTGCGACGACGCCGCAGACTCTGCAGCAGGCTTTACGTACCGCGGCCAGTCATTCCGCTCAACTGCTGCTGTTCCCCAGAATTGAAAACTGGCCGAATATCGAGCCTATCCGGTTGCGCGAGTGTCAGGACGAGGAAGGTAACGTCATGACCAGCCTGGGGCAGTGTGAAGAGAAAGACGAGGCCCAGTCGGATGAGCTGGTAGTGGTGGTGGGGATTTACGATGTCCTCTCCGGAAAACATCTGGATTCTGTTCATGCCCGCTCCCGACGCGGGGTGGCAGCCTATCTCTATGAAGACAGTGAGCAGGAACTGGAGGTCTTGAACCAGTTGATGGTGCAGCGCCTTGCGCCTAACGCTAGGCGCTACTGAGCGTTATGCATCTGTCACTGATTGATGGTAACATTTGTTTTGTCCAACAGTAGCACAAGGCAGAACAACAAGGCGTCGGCAACATAACACTGTAATCTTGTTCAACCACGTTTGGGTACCAGGGATGTACGCTTCGATCATTGCGCACTATGTATATGTGACATTGGCCGCCATTGCCGGTCAGGGGGACCTCACCGGTGAAGCAGCTGTTTGACCGGCTATCGGTTGCCAATAAACTGGTTTTGATTAACCTCGTGGTGGTGGTGGCGGCGCTGGCTTCCGCGTTCCTCTTTTTTCTTTTCTCTGAGCGGGCTGAGCATCGTGAGCATTTTGTGGATGATCTGCGAACTCACAGCAGCATCATGGTGCAAAGCCTGATACCGGCTCTGGAATCCGGCGATGAAGCGTTGGCGCAACGGATACTGGACGCCAACAGCCATGAAGATAGTGTTATCGAAGCCATTTTGTTTGATCAGCAGCGCCGGGTTGTGGCCTATTACAACCGCAATCGCCGGCCCCTGGCAGAGACGGATTACGCCTATCTGTACGGCGGCCGGTTACAGTGGCCCGGCGATAACAGCAGTTCGGTGGTGTTTTCGCGGGAAGGGGTTTTCCTGTTCCAGCAGATTGAATACGGTGATGGACTGCTGGGGGGGTTGTTTTTACACTCATCCCTGGCGGGTATCAATGCCACCAAAAACTATACGTATTGGGTCTTTCTGGTGGTGTTTCTGGTGGCACTGCTGGTGTCGCTGTTGATTATCCGGCGCATGATCTCGGTGGTGGCCGAGCCCATCCATAATCTCTTGAATGCTGTAAACGAAGTCAGAAACGATGGTAATTATGCCGTGCGCGTTGAGGGGCATATGCAGGATGAGCTGGGGGAGCTGGCAGAAGCGTTCAACAACATGTTGCAGGCAATAGGGGAGCGCGATGCGGAGTTGAGCAAGCAGCATCTCAAGCTTGAAGCGGAAGTGCAGGAGCGAACGCAGGAGCTTCGCATTACCAATGAAAACCTGGAAAAGACTGTAAAAGCCCTGCAACAGGCCAATCGTGCCATTCGGATCTCTGAAGAGAATAAACGCATTGCCGAAGCCAGCGCCCGCGCCAAGGCACATTTTCTTGCCAATATGAGTCACGAGCTGAGAACACCCATGAACGGTGTTCTGGGCATGCTTTCCCTGCTGCACGATACGACATTAAGCGAAGAGCAGCGCGAATATCTGGATGTGGCCTACGAGTCCGGTCATGTTCTGCTGGAACTCATCAATAACGTGCTGGATTTGTCTAAGATCGAGCAAGGCAAGCTGGTATTGGAGAGCATCCCCTTCGATTTGCGGCAATCCATAGAAGAGGTGCTTTCCATTCTGGCTGAACCCGCCCAGAGTAAAGGCCTGGAATTGGCTTTGGACTGGACGCCCTTCACACCCACCCGGGTCATCGGTGATCCGGTACGATTTAAACAACTGTTACTGAACCTTATCGGCAATGCGGTGAAATTCACCCCCAGTGGCCATGTGATGGTGACGTTTCGCTTGGTGGGAGACTTCGGTTCCCGTAAGCGCTACCGGTTTGAAATCTGTGACACTGGTGTGGGCATCAAAGATGAGGTGTGTAGCCTGATTTTTGAAAAATTCTCGCAGGCGGATGCTTCCACCACCCGTGAATACGGAGGCACTGGGTTAGGGCTCGCGTTGTGCAAGCAATTAACCCGCCTGATGGAGGGAAAGATCGGCGTGCACAGTCAGTATGGTCAGGGCAGCACATTCTGGTTTGAGGTGCACTTCGAAGAGCAGGACAATGTGGCGGGAGCAGAACGAGTACTGGCGGCAGAGTCGGCGGCATTGCTGTTGCTGGAGCCTGATCGTGCGGCGCAGTCCAGCTTTGCATCGTATCTGGGGGCAATGGGAGCCCGTACGGATGCGGTGATGGATATGGAGAGCTTTGTGGGGCGCTTGGAATCCAGGGAAAAAGATTACCACGGCGTCATTATGAGTATGAATGCCGGTGTCGACGTGATTCGCTCCATGCTCGCCGCCAGTATTGTTACCCAGCGCTTCAACAATGTGCAGATCATGATAAGCGGTACTACCTACCAAAGACAGGCACTGACAGCAGAAGAACGGTTGCAGCACAGCTTTATTTGCAAACCACTGCGCTATGACCGCTTGCTTGCCGTATTAGAGGATGCCATCGGGGATAAAAAAGCCCAATTGCAGGTCCAACCTACAGACAGCAACATTGTTTCACTCTCAAACAGGAAACTGTTGGTGGTGGAGGATAACCTGGTGAATCAACAGGTGGCGCGGGGGCGATTGGAAAAAATGGGATTTGATGTTCATGTTGCGGAAAATGGTGCCACTGCGTTGGAAATGCTGAATCAGGAGCGTTACGATTTAATCTTTATGGATTGTCAGATGCCGGTCTTGGATGGTTACCAGGCTACCCGCCGCATTCGTGAAACGGAGCAACGGGAAGCGTCCACAAGAATTCCCATCGTCGCGATGACCGCACATGCTATGGCCGGTGATCGTGATCAGTGCCTGCGGGCGGGGATGGATGATTACGTTTCAAAACCATTCAAAACAGAAGAACTGAAATCCATACTGGAACGCTGGCTAAACCAATAGGACTTTTCAACAGGTACATCATGAACGACAAGCTCAATCTTAATGATCTGGCCGACAAGGTTGAACAGACCGCAGAGACGGAAAAAAAACTGCCGCCCCTGGAAAAATGGAATCCCCCGTTTTCCGGGGATCTGGATATGCGAATCCAGCGGGATGGTAAGTGGTTTTATCTGGGCTCTGAGATCAAGCGCCAATCCCTGGTTAACCTGTTTTCCACAATACTGTGGCGGGAGGGTGATGAGTACTTCCTGGTCACACCGGTGGAGAAGTACCGGATTCAGGTTGAAGATGCGCCCTTTGTGGCAGTGTTGGTGGAGCAGGTAGAAGAGCAGCAGGGGCCGGCGCTGCGCTTCCAAACCAACGTCGGTGATTTTGTGGTGGCGGGGGAAGATCATCCAATTCGGGTGGATGTGGATCCTGAAAGTGGCGAACCAGCGCCATATATTCTGGTGCGGAAAAATCTGGAGGCGCTTATATCACGCAATGTGTTCTATCAATTGGTGGACCAGGCTGAGGTGGGCTCCGGTGATGGCAATGAGTTGTTCATAGACAGTCGCGGCTGTCGTTTCAGTCTCGGGCGCTTTTAGCGGATATCGAGTTTGGGCAGGGCTTCCCGCCCTCCGCAAAAAAAAGAGCAGGTATAGTACCTGCTCTTTTTTTGGGCCTGTTTATCTACATGCTGGTCTACATGTTGGGATAGTTGGGCCCACCGGTACCTTCAGGAACCACCCAGTTGATGTTCTGACTGGGGTCTTTGATGTCACAGGTTTTGCAGTGTACGCAGTTTTGCGCGTTGATCTGAAAACGCTTACTGCCGTCTTCATTATCCACCACTTCATACACGCCTGCCGGACAATAACGTTGTGCTGGCTCAGCCCATTTCTCCAGGTTAACCTCGATGGGAATGGACGGATCCTTCAACTGCAGGTGGCAGGGCTGATCTTCTTCGTGATTGGTGTTGGATAGAAACACCGAACCCAGCTTGTCGAAGCTCAACTTGCCATCAGGCTTGGGGTAGTTGATGGGTGAGTAGTTGGCTGCCGGTTTGATGCAGGCATAATCCGGTGTGGTGTCGTGCAGGTTCACCGGCAGTTTGCCATTGAAAATATTCTGGTCGATAAAGTTGAACGCGGCCCCGATAAAGGTGCCGAATTTGTGCATGGCGGCACCAAAGTTACGGCTGCGGAACAACTCATCAAACACCCAGGAGCTTTCGAACTTGCTGGTGTACGCAGTCAGCTCGGCTGGAGGGGTGTCCTGTGCCAGTGCTTCAACCACGGCTTCGGCTGCCAGCATGCCGCTCTTCATGGCAGTGTGAGTGCCTTTGATCTTGCTGAAGTTAAGTGTGCCGGCGTCACAACCAATCAACAGACCACCGGGGAAGGTCATTTTGGGCAGTGAATGCAAGCCACCTTTGATAACCGCCCGTGCACCGTAGGAAACGCGCTTGGCGCCCTGCAGGGTGTCGGCAAACAGCGGATGATGTTTCATGCGCTGGAATTCGTCGAACGGGCTCAGGTAGGGATTGTCATAGTTGAGATCCGTAATGAGACCCACCACCACTTGATTGTTTTCCGAGTGATACAGGAAGAAGCCGCCGGTGGCACCGTTTTCGGCCAGTGGCCAGCCGGCGCCATGCACCACCAGGCCTTCCTGGTGCTTGGCAGGGTCGATATCCCACAGTTCTTTGATGCCGATGCCGTAATGCTGGGGATCTTTGCCCGCATCCAGCTTGAAGTGCCTGATCAGCTCTTTGCCCAGATGGCCGCGGCAACCTTCCGAGAAAACAGTATATTTTGCGTGCAACTCAAAGCCGGGCTGGTAGCTTGGCTTTTGCTCACCGCTCATTGAAACGCCCATATCACCAGTGGCTACGCCTTTGACGCTGCCGTCTTCGTTGAACAGAATTTCAGCGGCGGCAAAGCCGGGGTAGATTTCAACGCCCAGGCCTTCAGCCTGCTCGGCCAGCCAGCGGCAGACGTTGCCCAGGCTCACAATGTAGTTGCCATCGTTGTGCATGGGCTTTGGAATGCCAAAATGGGGAACCTTGGACGCCTTGCTGTCACTGGTCAGAAAGTAGACTTCATCACCTTTAACCGGGACGTTCAGGGGAGCCCCCAACTCTTTCCAGTTGGGAAACAGCTCGTTCATGGCACGGGGTTCGATGACGGCACCGGACAGGATGTGGGCTCCCACTTCGGACCCTTTCTCCACCACACAGACGGTGATTTCCTCGTTCAACTGTTTCAATTTACATGCAGTCGACAGTCCGGCAGGACCCGCACCCACGATGACGACATCATATTCCATCGATTCACGTTCCATAGCGTGTCTCCTCTGGCAAGCCTATGGATAAATGTAAGGAGGGCGGCCGAACAGTTGGCCCAATCTGGATGGCCCCAAGTGCTGATGATTGGGGGCGCCCGCTAATTCAAACGGGCGTATTATAGGAGAGAAGTAAAACAAAACCAATGAATTGCGCAGAATTCAATGTTTCATTTGGTTGCCGGAACTAACCCGTTTTGGCTCGGCATCCAGTAATGGAAGCTGGATCAGGCCTTCCAGGGTGGCGTTCATGAACCATCCGCTGTGGCTGAATCGATACTGGTTGTGATAACCGAACAGCCAGGTACCGACGGTGTCACCGGGCTCCAGATGAGTACTGATGGCCATCATTTCCACTTGGTGATCACCTGCGCCCCTGAGGGGCGTTACCTGGTCGCTGACTAATTCATAGTAACGGCCCCTGGCCCTTTTTACCGCCACACCCAGAAACACCATGGGGTCTGCCTCCTGGCTGGCAAGATGCCCCCGGAACAGGGGGATGCCCACCATATTCTGGGGCTGTTGGGCCACATAAAGCGGGGTGAAGGCAGGGCGCAGCGTGCCGGAGTTGTTATGGGTGGCAAGCGTTGGGGAACGGTCCGTGGGGGTAAACCATCCCAGCATGCGCTCCAATGCCCACAGAGGCGCTTCAAAAAATCCAGTAAAACCGGAGCGTATCTCGCTGGGGGGAACGGTGAAGGTTCTTCCCCCGCGCTGAACATGGCTCAGAACAATGCCCCGTTGGTAGTCCTGGGTCAGGCACAGGGTGGGAATGTGGTCGGCTTTGCCGGTAATGCCCTTCAGTTTCTCGTCCAACCAATCCACTACCACCTGGGTAAGCTCCAGGGTTTGGTTGCCACAGTGCACCACCGGTTCGATTTCATACCCCGGGGTGGGAAAGGACCACTGGGTAAACGGCAGTAGATGGCCTCCCTGGGTACCAATCAGCCTGACATCCCGGCCACTCTGCTCCAGGCAGGCTTTGTTGCCAAGGGCTTCGTTGATGGGAAAGGCCACATCCCGAAAGCCCTGTATAAGCAGGGTATCGGCGCTGACCTGAGTGTAATCTGAGCAGTAGGATTTTGGTGATCTCTGGGTGAGGTAGTCTTCTATTTCAGGCCCTAATTCTCCGTCCCTGGCGTCCCAGTATGAGCGGTTGATAATGGGATCCATCGACCCGGGGTGCAACGTGTTACTGACCATGAGCAAGGTGGTGAGCCAGCCACTTTTGGGAACCGTGTTGGGGGCCAAACTGGCGGGAAAATCGTACCAGGTGGTAATGGGAATCATGGCATCGATGCGGGGTTCATTGCGGCTATTGAGCAGCATGGCGCCACCGCTGTAGCTTTCACCCAGGGTACCGATCAATGGATCACCGGAAGGGTCGCGGCTGATTCGAACCAGGTTTTCCAGTGACCAGTCGATCACTGTGCTCAGATCGATTACCTCGTGCTGGGGAGACATCAGGCGATTGATGTCACTGCTGTCGCCATGTCCCCGCTGATCGTAACTCACCACCCAGTAACCTGCTTTCCAGACTTGCAGTGCGGCTTCGCCACTGAACACCAGCTGACCGTAAACACTGATCGGCCCTGACATGCGAAAAATACCGAAACCATGGCTGTGAATGACCAGTGGCGCAGTTTGACCGGGTTTCAACACTGGCTGAAACACGGTTGCGCGAAGTTGTTGGCCATCATGGGTGGTAATCGAAACGTCGTAATAGTCGGCCGGAATCGCCGTGTTTTGTTGCAGGTAGTGAGGGCCTTCCGTAGGCACACTGGCGCAGCCAATGAGGGCGATAACCATGCTGACGGCAATTGCCAACTGATTGATAACTATAGTCAGTATCCTTTTTAAGCCGGAATTAGGCCGATTTTGGCCAACGCTGCAAAGGCGCTTTTGGTAAGTTGTAATGGAGGTCATTCGTCTTAAATCTTGTGGCTTTGTGCGGGTGGTTTTCGGATTCGAACAATTCCCTGGCTTGAAACAGGCCGAAACTTGGTAAGAAAGGGATTGTGAACACACTATAATCGAAAATATAATGTTCGGAAATGATTTAAATCGAATATTTTGTTTTCGTTAAAGGGTGTTTGCCACCTGCAAAATGAAAACACAATAATAATAATTGAGAAGTCAGATTATGAGCCCAAACCCGGTGCGTTCTGCATTATTGATGTGCGGAATCAGTTGTACGCTATTGTTGCCCGCTCAATCCCATGCCCAGCTGGCGCAAAATATCTTTATCGGTAACCCAAAGGCACTGGCTTTGGGCAATGCAGTAACGGCGGATCCCCCTGGCATCGATGCCATCCACTTTAACCCCGCCGGGCTCGCCAAGCTGCGCGGGCGGCAGTACGAGATCAAGGGCATTGCCGCGGATTTCTCACTGGAAGCGGAGTTTTCACCCGGCCCTGAATTGCAGACCGCATTTGAACTGTTCCCGGAGACCCTCTCTGATCCGCTGGTGAATGGGCAGACCAGTGAGCTTTCGGGAACCTCCGTGATGCTGCCTTTTTTCGGCCTCACGGAAATACCGGCACTATTGGCGGCCACCGGTGGTGCCAGTTTTGAAGTGGAAGAGCAGAATATGGTGCTGGCTACCGGTGTGTTCGCGCCGATGTTGCTGGGCTTGAAACGGGAGCCTGATGATCCCGGTATTTATTCCGGGGAGGAAGTGGGGATCACCCGCTTAACCTATTTCTCACCGTCGGTGGGCTATCGCATCAGCGACACCCTGTTTGTTGGTGCAGCGCTCAATTTCAGTTATGTGGGGGTGGGCCTGAATTTCGATATGCGGCTACCCAATTTCACCTTTGGTGCATTTGATACGCTGCAGCAGGGTGGCTGTTTTGATCCGGACGGCAGTATTGTCTCCAACCCCCTGAATGACATCATCTGCCCCCAGGATCTGGAGGATCCTGCTCGTTTATCGCCCTTTCAGGGAATGGCGTACATCGAGGCGGAATTTGAGCGGCCCCTGTCCACCACCTTCAATGTGGGGGTGTTGTAGGATGTGCAACCCTGGCTGAGCCTGGGAATGGTGTACATGAGCGGTGCGCGGGACCGCATTGATGGCGATGTGCGTATTGACTATTCCCCGGGTGTGCAGGGGTTTGTCAATAACCTGGCCCAAGACCCTACAGTGGTGGGGCTGATTGCCAGAGGCGTGGGCCTGGAGGCGATCTCAGTGGATGAAACCCCTGCCAGCCTGACCCTGGAGTACCCCCAGCATTTTTCTGTCGGGGCATCCATCAAGGTCACACCCCGCCTTAAAACCAACATCGATATCAAGTGGACCGATACAGCGGTGTGGGATGAATGGAATATCCAGTTTGAGGAATCCGTGCAGTTTCTGGGGGTGCTGGGAGCCATTGTTCAAAGTCTGGATCAGGGCACAACAGGGGGGTATCTCGGCGCCGACAGCCTGGTATTACCCAGAGACTACGAAAGCGTGTGGACCTGGGCCATCGGCTTCGAGTACCAGTACACTGACCGCCTGGCGTTTCGCCTCGGCTACGAACCCCGCGGCAGCTCCATTCCGGAAGATAAGCAGGATCTGTTCGTGCCGATTGGGGATACCAAGCTCTACTCCACTGGTTTTGCGTTCCACTGGTCCAGGGACACCTTTATTGAAGGCTCCCTCGGCTACGTGCATTCAGAGCAGGATATTCCCTCCAATGGCAGTACCAATTCCACTTCCACAGCCATCGATAATTTCATCTATAACCCCTATGCCGGCTACAACATGAAAACGGAGTTAAAGGTGATTGTGGGTGAAATCAGCATCCGCTCTACCTTTTGATATAACCCGTAGCAGGGTTGAACGGGAAAAAGGCACCTATACGGTGCCTTTTCAGTTTTTGATGACGCTATTTTGAGGCGCTCATTTTCGGTCTGATATTTCATTTCCCGCTAATTATGAACCGATTTGGTGAACAGGAAAATCAAGCCTGCCTGCATGCGGTGCAAAAAAGAGATTTTCAGGCCTAAACAGAAAGGTTGGTTGGATTTGGCACAGCTCTTGTAAAGGCAAACCCATCTAACTGTCTGTGTGAGTTGTCATGGCCGAGCCCCAGTTAATTAGCCAATGGGATGATGGAACAGTGCCGAGTTCCGATAGTCCTGATCCGCTGCCCAACCATAAGGTCATGGTGGTCATCGGAAGCGGGCCGGTGGGTGTTCAGTTTGCACGGGAGCTTCTCAATCGTGGGTATCCCGGCGTCATCAAACTGTTCGGCGACGAGCCCTGGCGACCCTACAACCGTATTCAGCTCTCTTCTCTGGTGGCGGGGGAAGTCCGTTACAGCGAGATACTGTTTCCCGAAATTCGCGATGAGCGGGACAACTTTCAGTTCATTAACCGGCGTGTAGTACAGCTTGATCAGCGCAGGCAGACACTGCTGGACGACAAAGGGGTTAGCCACCGCTTTGATCAAGTGGTGTTTGCCACAGGTTCCAACCCCTGGGTGCCCAATGTGACGGGCATTGAGCTGTCCGGTGTGTATGTTTTTCGAGACCTGAACGACGCCCAGCAGTTGATGGCCCGCAGCGTGCGCACCCGGCGCACCGTGGTGGTGGGTGGCGGGTTGCTGGGAGTGGAAGCCGCTCGCGCCATGCAGCGCAATAACACCCAGGTTGTCCTGGTTCACCAAAGTAATCGCCTGATGAACCGGCAGCTTGATATCGAAGGTGGCGCCATTCTTAAGCGAACTCTGGAAGGGTATGGAATAGAAGTGTTCCTCAACTCCGGTGTGCGCAAATTGGTGGGTCAACGCAATGTTACTGCGGTTCTGCTGCGTAATGGGCAAACCATTGAGTGTGACACCGTTATTTTTTCCACCGGAATTCAACCCAATGTGGACCTGGCCCGCGGTAGCGGGGTAAAGGTAGGTCGCGGTATTGTGGTGAATGATCACCTGCAAACCAGTCAGGAGAATGTGTTTGCCATCGGGGAATGTGCAGAGCACCGGGGTGACATTTATGGTTTGCTGGCACCCGGCCTGGAGCAGGCTGCCATTCTGGCTGACCGGCTGTGTGAGGGCTCGGCGACTTATACGGGTTCCATTGCTGCCACGCAATTGAAAATTCTCGATCTGCCGATATTCACCATTGGTTGGATCAGCGATGAATATGAGAATCAGATCGATCAGACCATCACCTTTCACAATGAGAATGGTGATTACCGCAAACTGTTTCTGAAACGCAGTCGGTTAAAAGGGTTTGTTGCGGTAGGCGCGTGCGCTGAGCGCAGTCGCCTGCAGCAGGCGGTAGTTAATGAACAACGGATTTTTCCCTGGCAGGTTGCCCGCTTTAAATCCGAAGGTCGAATCTGGCCACAGGAAGATACCGCCCATGTAAGGGAATGGCCTGCGTCCGCTATTGTCTGCAATTGCCGGGCGGTGGATAAAGGCACCTTGGTGGAAGCCCAGTTGCAGGGTTGTCAGTCGGTTGCCGATCTGGCCCAGTGTACCGGAGCGTCTACGGTGTGCGGCTCATGTAAGCCGTTACTGGCCGACCTGGCGGGGGCACCCTTTGTGCCGGAACCGGTGGTGGCGACTGGTAAACCCTTGATTGCAGTGGTTGCGCTCAGCGCGTTACTGGTGGTGGCTAATTTCCTGTTACCGAGCCCCGTTTATTCGGAGCACTTTGAATCCGCCAGCTGGTTGGAGTCGTTCTGGACGGATTCGCTGTTGAAACAGATTACCGGCTTTACGTTACTGGGCATCAGTGTGGCGGGTATTCTGATTTCCTTACGCAAGCGGATCAAAAAGTTTACCTTGGGAGGCTTTCCCTGGTGGCGCTTTATTCACACTGTGCTCGGCGTTCTGGCGCTGGTGATTCTGTATTTACACACCGGCTTTTCACTGGGTGAGAACATTAACCAGTATCTAATGCTCGATTTCCTGTTGCTGGCCCTGGTGGGTGCCTTCGCCGGTGCGGTAATCGGTGGCGAGCGCTATACCAAGATGGGTTACACCGGCAAGCAGATGCGACAGTGGTTTACCCATGCTCACATTGTTCTGTTTTGGCCTTTGCCGGTGTTGTTGGGCTTTCATGTGTTGAGCGTGTATTTCTTTTGATGGGTAGCTGAGGTTTCGGTGTGAAAAAGGGTGTTAGAAAAGTAACCCTGTTGTATTCCCTACTGACAATCGCAGTGTTGGTGATGGCGGGAATCTGGGCCAATGAGCTGTTTATGAAAACGGAAAAAGAAACTTTTCTGATTGGTGAAACCACGCATGGCCACCATCAAATTGAAATGGCTTGCGCCACCTGTCATCAATCACCATTTGGTGGCGGGGATGTGTTGCAGGATGCCTGTGTTGGATGCCATGCGGCAGAGTTGAAAGCGGCGCATGATTCGCACCCCAAATCGAAATTTACCGATCCCCGTAATGCGGATCGGTTGGAGCAAATAGATGCACGCTATTGCGTTGCTTGCCATCGTGAACACCAACCGCGTATCACGCGGGACATGGGGGTGACCATGGCGACGGACTATTGCGTGGCCTGCCACAAGGATATTGCGGAAGATCGCCCGTCCCATGAAGGCATGGCATTTGATACCTGCGCTTCCGCCGGGTGTCATAATTACCATGACAATCGGGCGCTGTATGAGGATTTCCTGCTTCAGCATTCCAACGAGCCTGCCATCAGTGCGCAACCGATTATTGCTGCAATGCAAGCCTATGTTGCCGAGCCCGCGGCAGTGAATGCTGCCCCGCAACCGGATTACCCCGTGCAGACATTCAAGGCCGCCGAGGCGGAAAAGCAGTGGTTGCACAGTGCCCATGCCACCGAGGACAGTAACTGTTCATCCTGTCATGGCGCGGGGGAGCGATTTACCGAACAGCCGGATGCGTTGGTGTGTTTGGATTGTCATCAAGCGCAGGCAGAAGGGTTTCTCACCGGCAAGCATGGCATGCGTCTGGCGGTAAAGCGGGATGCGGTGGAATCATTCCCCTTAAATCCGTCACTGAAGGCTTTGCAGAATCCAGAAGTGAGATTGCTCACACCCATGACCCCGGCCCAGGGCCGGCTGCCATTCAAGGCGGACGTTCATGATCAGAGCCTCACCTGCAACACCTGTCATGGGGCTCACGATTACCCGTTGGGCGCCAGTGCCGCAGTGGAGGCCTGTATGGGGTGCCATGATGACCGGCATACCAATGAATATAAGGCATCGCCTCATTACGCCCTGTTGTTGCGCGAGGCAGCCGGTGAGTTGCCGGCAGGCAGTGGGGTGACCTGCGCCACCTGCCACATGCCCAAACTGGAGAGCGAGCAGGAGCCCGGGGAGTTCCATACCCAGCACAACCAGAACGCGAATTTAAGGCCAAACGAAAAAATGATTCGGACCGTTTGCCTGGACTGTCACGGTTTGCAATTTGCCTTGGATGCCCTCGCGGATCCAGCGCTCATTGAGAACAACTTCCAGGGGCGGCCCAGCGTTTCCATCGACAGTATTAAAATGGCAATAGAGAGAGTGAAGGAGTGATCATGAAAGTAACTAAACTGTGGGGTTCATTGGTGTTAGCCGGTTCTGTGGTTCTGACCGCAGGCTGTGGGGGTGAGGAGAAGGCGGCTGGGATTGATCCTAAGATCATGGCCGACTCCCTGTTTGCCGTTATGGCATCCGACCGGGCTAACTATACAAAGCTGATTATCAAACGCCTGGGAGCCCAGGGTAAATTCATCAAACCCGATGAGCATTGGGAAGATCTGGAAAACGGTGCTCCGCTGCCGGCTCAGATGTTCCGTTTCGGCGCCGAGGCAGTGGCTGAGCGCACCGACGCGTTCACCTATTCGCTGCAATCGCTGTGGCCCATCAACAAGCAGAATGCACCGGTGACGGAAGCGGAAAAGGCGGGTCTGCAGTATATCGTGGACAACCCCGGCAAAAACTACTACGGCGAGGAAGAACTGGGTGGTGTGAAGTACTACACCGCTGTGTACCCGGATGTGGCCGTGGCGACCCCTTGCGTGGATTGCCATAATGAGCACAAGGATTCCCCCCGCACCGATTTCAAAATCGGTGACACCATGGGTGGTGTGGTGGTCCGTATTCCTATGTAAAAAGGAACCATCAAGCGGTCAGAATAGCGGTCAGGTTAAGATACCCGGGCTGCTATGGTTAAGTGGAGACGCTTGGCCGGGCGCTGTGCCAGATTTGCAATGCTGGCACAGCATTCTGACGCGCCTTATTGGGTTGTGCTCCTGAATCCCCTATACTACGCGGCAGTAGCAGCCGCCAGCCATTTTACCTGGCGTATCAGACGGGATTATTGAGATCATATGAGCAAATCCGAGCCAGTTAAACCTGCCCACTTTATTCGCCAAATCATCAGCAAAGACCTGGATTCAGGCAAAAACGATGGTCGGGTGGCCACCCGGTTTCCCCCGGAGCCCAATGGCTATCTCCATGTGGGGCACGCCAAGTCAATCTGCTTGAATTTTTCCATGGCGGAGGAGTTCGGCGGCACCTGTAACCTGCGCTTTGACGATACCAATCCGGAAAAAGAAAGCCAGGAATATATAGAAGCCATCAAGCGGGATGTCACCTGGCTTGGTTTTGAATGGCATGCCGATGTTCGCTATGCGTCGGATTATTTCGACCGGCTTTACGAGTTTGCCGTGGAGCTGATCAAGCAGCATAAGGCCTATGTGGATGAATCCACTCCCGAGCAAATCCGTGCCATGCGGGGCACACTGACTGAGCCCGGTCAGGACAGCCCTTACCGCAGCCGTACCGTGGAAGAAAATTTGCAGCAGTTTGAGCGCATGCGGGCGGGTGAGTTCGCTGATGGCAGCGCGGTGTTGCGGGCCCGGATCGATATGGCATCCCCCAATATCAATATGCGGGATCCGGTTATATACCGGGTGCGGCGTGCTCACCACCATCAGACCGGTGATAAATGGTGCATATACCCCATGTACGATTACACCCACTGTCTTTCTGATGCGCTGGAAGAAATCACCCACTCCCTGTGTACCCTTGAGTTCGAAGACCATCGGCCATTGTATGACTGGGTGCTGGATCAGCTGGATGTGCCCTGTCATCCCCAGCAGATTGAATTTGCCCGCCTCAACCTGAATTACACGGTCACCAGCAAGCGCAAGCTCAAACAGTTGGTGGATGAACACCATGTCAGCGGCTGGGATGACCCCCGAATGCCCACCATCGCCGGCATGCGGCGGCGGGGATACACACCGGCATCCATTCGCAATTTCTGCGAAATGATCGGGGTGACCAAGAGTGAAGGGGTGGTGGACGTCAGCATGCTGGAGTTCGCCATTCGTGACGACCTGGATAAACATGCCCCAAGGGCAATGTGCGTCATGCACCCACTTAAGGTGGTGATTACCAACTGGAACCAGGTTGCAGAGCAGTCCCTCACCATACCGGCCCACCCCAAGGACGAAACGTTGGGCAGTCGTGAGATATTCTTTGGCAACACGCTGTACATTGATCGCAGTGACTTTGAAGAAGAGCCTCCCAAAGGCTTCAAGCGCTTGATTCCGGGCGGCGAAGTGCGTTTACGGGGTGCCTATGTGATTCGTTGCGATGAGGTCATCAAAAACGAGCAGGGCGAGGTGGTCGAATTGCGTTGCAGCTACGACGATCAAACCCTGGGTAAAAACCCGGAAGGCCGCAAGGTGAAAGGTGTGGTGCACTGGGTGTCTGCCGCCAAGGCATTACCGGTGGAAGTGCGACTGTATGATCGGCTGTTCAATCATGAAAGCCCGGATGCCGCCAAAGACGGTACGGACTTTGTGGATCACATCAACCCAGACTCGCTGACGGTCATTACCACTGCCATGGCAGAGCCGTCACTGCAAAATGCCAAAGCTGAACTGCCCTATCAATTTGAGCGGGAAGGCTATTTTGTATTGGACAGTGAGGATGCCACCGCGGATAAGTTGGTGTTCAACCGCACGGTCACCTTGCGGGATACCTGGGCCAAATCGCAAAAGTAAGATGCGGCAACCCCCAGGCTGCTTGGTTTATAAGGCTGCGGATCCCCGGATTCGCGGCTTTTTCTTTTGCTGAAGTTGACCGTTTTGAACAATCCATCGCAGCCGCTCTACGTTATAACGAGGGGTATTAAAACAATAATACATAAGAAGGAGATCAGGGATGAGCATTGCCAAGACTTCCGCGATCCTGTTCATGGCTGCGTCTGTGTTGCTGGGTGGCTGTTATAGCCCGGAAGGCCCCATACCCGAAGCCAAACATGATAAGTTACAGCCCTTGTGGTCAGATTCTGAGGTTGATGCGGTTGTGTCGGTCACCTACGAGTCAGTGCCCGCCATCCACCAGATCGATGATCCCATGTTGCCCGAGCAGTGCCGGGATGTGAATTTCCTCCGCTTCAAAACCCGGGACAGCGGCCCGGATGCGGCCCAGGCCGATGCCGCTGTGTTATTGGTGCCCGGCATTCTGGAAGGGGCCAATGGCTTTGAATATATTGGCCGGCAGCTGGTGTATATGGCGAAAACGTTCCGCAGCCAGGACATAGAGATCTGGGCCATGGACCGGCGTGCCAACTGTTTGGAGGATCTGACCGGAATGCAGGCTGCCGAGCAGGCTGCAACGGTGCAGGAGGCAGAGGACCTGATCCTGGGGTATTACTATTTCCAGCAACCCGTTAACGGTAAATTTTTCGCGGGTTTTCTACAGGGGCGGGATATGCCTTTCTTGGTGGATTTCGGCATGGAACAATCCACCGAAGACATGTACGCCGTGATACAGGCCATGATTCCCGATCCGGCCGTGAGCCGCAAGAAGGTATTCGTGGGCGGACACTCCCTGGGTGGGGCGCATACCTCCATGTTCCTGGCCTGGGATCTGGATGGGGATGTGGCTACCACGGAAGACCAGGGTGCCAACATGGTGGCCGGTGCCATCGGCTTCGATACCACGATTGGCAATATTACAGATGCGGTAGGTGCGTCGCCCGCCACCGTGCCGGTGATGGACGTGCAGGCGACCCTGCAGCAGGCCACGGCGCAAGCCGCGGCAGAAGGTGATACCGAAGCCGATGCTGGTTACCGTCGAACACTGCGCTGGATTGAAACCGGCATATTGCCCAAGAACATCGATATTCCCCTGGTATTCAGTGCTGAAGCCATAGCCTTGCCGGAAGCGGTGGGCCTGTTGGCGGCCAAGGCACCGGATGAGGAAAGCACAGTGCTGGATCGCCTGCCCAAGTCACCGGTGCTGAAAAATCTGTTTCGTTTCTTCCATACCCGGGACGCCAACAATTATGCCTGGGGACCCTTTATTGATGACTTTCGTTATACCAATGAGGCCCAGGTTGGGCTCATGTTTGACGACCATTTTTCCATCCTCAGCTTTCTGCAAACCAGTCTTGGTCATCTCAATGGCGGTGCGGTGGTGACGAAATCCCCTTTCTTCAACCTGATGCGCAGTATTCCCATTTTGGGCGATCTGGTGAATGCGGTATCCGGCCCCAAGCAGCAGCATATTGCCGCTGATGCCGGCCCCAATCGGCGTAGCCTTGGGCAGGGGCCCCTTTACAGTTGGGCCGACATGGATGAGATCGGAACCCCTTCGGACCCAACATACGGTGATCAGACCGGTATGGTTGAGTACACCAATTTAACTGAAGAAATGGTCCGTATGGAGGACTTTGTCAGGGCTCTTTATATCGGGGAAACCAATTTAACGGAATGGTACTTCCCGGTGCGCATCGTGGTGGATATTAATGCAGCCAGCAAACCCTTTGCACCACAGTACGGACTGCATACTTATTTTCAGCAGGCCTATAAACAGGTTCCAACGTTGCTGCTGATGGCAAAAGGCGGCGGCTTATCGTTCCCCATGCCGGATGAGCCCGATCGTTTACTGGAGGTGGTTGACCTGGAGGGCCAGTCCCACCTGGATCCGATGTTTGCCAGCGTCAACATGCCCGCATTGCATCAGAACCAGGTGGCGGACAGGTTGCTGGATTTTGTTTTTCAGCACGTGCAACCCTAGTCGGTAGGCGGGTGGAGTCTGCCCGCTGTCAATGCCGCTCGACGGCACGCAAGGCGGCGCCGGAACCACGCAGGCTTTCCTTGAGCTCGGTGCCATCGGGCAGACTAAGGATCAAATTGCTGCCTTTTTTCAGCCCATCCCAATGGCGCCGGTCGATTTCCACCGTGATCAGCGCGCGCTCATCATGGATGTGACCCTGGGCCGTGCGATAGTACTTGTCCACGTCCACGCCTACATCAATGAAGGGGAAATTCGGTGACTTCCGGTGCTTGTGCAGTTCCGGGAGTTGATCCCTATCCACGGGAATGTTGATCTTGGCCCAGACGGTTTCAGTAGGGGAGGCCACCATATACACCTGCAACTGATAAGTGGGTGTGATGGCCATCAGGGTGCCATCGACGGTTTGGTTGGTCCAGCGATCAGCAGCCTGAGTCGACGCGCTGCAGACCAGTAGCACCAGGGGCATCAGAAAATGTAGGCTCAGCGCTTTCACAAAGTTCATCCTGTATTGAGTGGTATTCACCCCTAGCTTAGCGCATTCTGCACAAAATACTGTTACTTCAATTGCTTGCCTTGAAATGGTTCACGAAATAAGGAATAATCGCCCACCTTGTCATGGTGGCTCTATTGGTCCCCTCGCAACGATAACCTGTGAACCCCGCCAGGCCCGGAAGGGAGCAACGGTAGCAGGCGACTCGTGTGCCGGGGTGTGGCTGATAGAGTCGCCTCCACTTCCCTCCATTCCCGAATCCTGCTTTTAAAATCAATTCATTGGTTTATCAAAGCGTGCTGCCGTATTACACTGGGCGTCTTTTGTTGGCCTTGCCGGCCTGCCAGATATCACCCAGAGCAGAACCAAAATTACATGAGTTATCAGGTCCTTGCGCGTAAGTGGCGTCCCCGAACATTCCGCGAGATGGTGGGGCAGGAGCACGTACTGAAAGCCCTTATCAACGCCCTTGATCATGGTCGGTTGCACCATGCCTATTTGTTTACCGGTACCCGCGGCGTGGGGAAAACCACCATCGCCCGCATTCTGGCGAAATCCCTAAATTGTGAAACCGGCATAAGTTCCGAGCCCTGTGGCCAGTGCAGTGCCTGCCAGGAGATCAACGACGGCCGATTTGTGGATCTGATCGAGGTGGATGCCGCCTCCCGTACCAAGGTGGAAGATACCCGTGAGCTGCTGGAAAACGTGCAGTATGCTCCCACCCGTGGCCGCTACAAGGTTTATCTGATTGACGAAGTCCATATGCTGTCGGGTCACAGCTTTAATGCTTTACTGAAGACTCTTGAAGAGCCACCGGAGCACGTCAAATTCCTGCTGGCCACCACCGACCCGCAGAAGCTACCCATCACCATCCTGTCCCGTTGTTTGCAGTTCAGCCTCAAGGCCATGACACCGGAGCGCATTGTTGGCCACCTGAAAAAAGTGCTGGACGCGGAAATTGTCGAGTTCGAAGAACCTGCCCTGTGGCAGTTGGGGCGCGCGGCTGATGGCAGTATGCGGGATGCCATGAGCCTGACGGATCAGGCTATTGCCTTTGGTAATGGCAAGGTTCAGGAAGCAGATGTGCGCGCCATGCTGGGCAGCATCGATCGTGAGTATGTGTTTGGCATTGTCGAGGCGCTGGCGCAAAATGAGGCTGAGCAGCTGCTGCAGCGGGTGGCGGAAATGGCGGAGCAGAGCCCCGATTACGCGGGGGTGCTGGCGGATCTGATCAGCACCTTGCACCGTATGGCGGTGGCCCAGATCGCCCCGGAAGCGGTGGACGACAGTGATGGTGATCGAGCCCGAATATTGGAATACGCCGGTCGCTTCGCACCGGAGCAGTTGCAGCTGTTTTACCAAACGGCGCTCCTGGGCCGGCGCGATCTGCCTTTGTCACCGGATGCCCGCAGTGGCTTCGAAATGACCCTGTTGCGGCTTTTGATGTTCCGGCCCCAGGGTGTCGTACCCATGGCCGGCGGCACGGCCACCCAGCCTGCAGGAGTGCCACAGCCGGGAAAGCCCTCTAGCCCTGCTGAGGCGGCAGGGCTGGCCTCCACAAACCCTGCCACCAAAACGGCTCAGGCTATCCCAACGCAAACGCTGGGCGGCGCTGACGGCCATATGGCACAGGTGAGAGCCACGTTGGGCGAGGGGCGTGACACCAGGCCGCCATCGGCCAACGCCGCGGTGAGCACCCCCGCGGCACCGGCCAGGACGCCGCCTGCCGCGCCATTACCCGGTGAATCCGCTGCCGCAGAGACGGTTTCCAACCATGCACCACCCCAGCCCAAGGCGAAAGTCAAAACCAAGGTCATCAAACTGGGGGACGAATGGGCAGATCTGGTAGGGGTTCTGGAGTTGGATGGCCCGGTCAGAAACTTTGCCCGCAACTGTTCCCTGGAAAGTAAGTCAGACGGCCTGTGGACCCTGGCCATCAGCCCCCGGTTTGAAGTGTTGTACAAAGATGAGAATCGAGATCTGCTGGCGCAGGCATTGTCGGCAAATGCCGGTCAATCCATTAGACTGAAAGTGGATGTGACCGAACCCAGCATGCCCACCCCGGATCAACTGTTGGCAACATATCAGCAGAAAAGAAAAGAAGCTGCGATCGCCCTGATGCAAGAGGATGCGTTTGTCCGGGATCTGCAGAACCTGTTCGGCGCTACACTGGATCTTAATTCGGTAACGCCGGTAGATGAAGATTGAACCCTAGTGAGATATGAGAAGGTGACAGCATGAAAGGCCCTTTTGGTGATTTGATGAAGCAGGCGCAGGAAATGCAGGAGCGCATGCAAAAAATGCAGGAGGAACTGGCCAATGTGGAGGTCAATGGTGAATCCGGCGCCGGGCTGGTAAAGGTGACCATGACCGGGCGACACGATGTGAAGCGGGTGCAGATCGACGATAGCCTGCTGGGCGAAGATAAGGAAGTGCTGGAAGATCTGTTGGCGGCGGCGGTGAACGATGCGGTGCGACGGGTTGAACAAACCAACCAGGACAAAATGGGTGGTCTGGCGGCTGGAATCAACTTACCACCTGGCTTTAAGTTTCCTTAATAATTCATTGAAATTTCTGGTGTTGAATGAGCTTTAGTCCGCTGACCCAACGTCTTATCGAGTCGCTTACCTGCTTACCCGGGGTTGGCCCCAAGTCCGCCCAGCGCATGGCTCTGCATTTGTTGGATCGTGATCGGGTGGGGGCGCAGAAACTGGCCGATACGTTACAGTTGGCGATTGATAAGATCGGCCGCTGCCAGCGTTGCCGAAACTTCTCCGAGGCGCCGGTGTGCCATACCTGTAGCCAGATGTCCCGTGATCCCGGGTTGTTGTGCGTGGTGGAGACGCCGGCGGACGTGATTGCCATCGACCAGTCCGGCAGTTTTCGCGGGTTCTATTTTCTGCTGCTGGGGCACCTGTCACCCATCGATGGCATCGGGCCTGAAGAGATCGGAGCCGATCTGTTGGACAAACGCCTGGCGGAAGGTGAAGTCACCGAACTGGTGATCGCCACCGGTACCACAGTGGAAGGGGAAGCCACTGCTCATTACCTGTCTGAGATGGCGCGCCGTCATGGTGTAGTGGCCTCACGAATTGCGCACGGCGTGCCTATGGGTGGCGATCTTGAGTATGTGGACAGCAACACGCTCACCCTGGCGTTGCAGGGCCGTCGCGTGATCGAGTAGCAGTGTGAACAGCCCGAAGGCCTGCCAGTGAACGCCCTGTGGATGGTTTTGTTGTTGGCCTGGGGCTCAGGTTTGATGGCTTTCCTGGGTGGCGTGCTGGCGCGTTGTGTACCCCTGGGCAACGGAGTCAGGTCACAGGAATTTCTTCATGGCTTGGTGGGGTTCGGCGGCGGCATCCTGTTGGCGGGTGTGGTGTTCGCCTTATTGCCGGATGCCATCGAGCGCCTGGAGCCCTGGTTACTGGCGGCGGTGTTTATTGCCGGCGGGGCGGTGTTTTGTGCGGTGGATGCCTATCTGAGTCAGCAGGGCGGTTCCAGGGCTCAATTGCTGGCCATGCTGATGGATTTTGTGCCGGAAGCCATCTCTCTGGGGGCAGTGTTTGTCTACAACCGTGAGCTTGGTATTCTGCTGGCATTGTTTATCGGCGTTCAGAATCTGCCGGAGGGCTTTAATGCCTTCCGGGAAATGACAGCCACTTCCAAACCGGATGCCTCCCACCGGCCTGGGGCGGTGCTTGGGCTGCTGTTTCTGGTGTCCTTTCTTGGGCCCGTGGCCGCTGCCACCGGCTATTTCCTGTTGCAGGATCACCCCAATGTAACCGCTTCGATTATGGCGTTCGCAGGGGGCGGTATCCTTTACCTGCTGTTTGAAGACATCGCGCCCCAAACCACCATGAAAAATTATTGGTTACCGCCCATGGGAGCGGTGTTCGGCTTTCTGGGGGGCATGATCGGAAATATGCTGATTGGCCATTAAAAAGGGTGATTGGTCGCTGTGTTTCATGGCTGAAACCAAGCGCTTGCTTGGTGTTGTTCGTCCGGGTTATAGTCCAGCAAGACGTAACACAGAGGACAGATCATGACGGACTACCAACGCTACTTTGGTGAAACCCAGAACCTGGTGCGGGAATCGGTGCGGGCCTTTGTTGCCCGCGAGATCTCCCCCAATGTAGAGCGCTGGGAAGAAGCTGGTGAATTGCCCAGAGACCTGTATCAGAAAGCCGGTGACGCCGGCATTCTGGGTATCGGCTACCCGGAGCAATACGGTGGCACCGGTTTCGATATGTTCAGCAAGATCGCTGCCAGTGAAGAGATCATGGCCGCCGGTTCCGGTGGGGTAGCGGCCAGCCTTGGTTCCATCGATATTGGTTTGCCACCGGTGGTGAAGTGGGGCAGTGACGCGCTCAAGGCCCGCATCTGCCCCGACGTGATTGCCGGTCGCAAAATTCAGTGCCTCGCCATCACCGAGCCCGGTGGCGGCTCCGATGTAGCTAACCTGCGCACCAAAGCGGCGAGAGAGGGTGATCACTTTGTGGTGAACGGCTCCAAAACCTTCATCACCAGTGGTGTCAATGCAGACTACTACACCGTGGCAGTCCGTACCGGTGATCCCGGCTACGGTGGCATCAGCCTGTTGCTGGTGGAAAAGGGCACCCCGGGTTTTGGTGTGGGCAGGAAGCTGAAAAAAATGGGCTGGTGGGCCAGCGATACCGCTGAGCTGTTCTTTGACGATTGCCGGGTACCGGCGGCGAATCTCATCGGCCAGGAAAACGCCGGTTTCTATGTGATCATGACCAACTTCCAGATGGAACGTCTCAATTTGGCGGTGATGGCCAACTGCACGTCGCGGCTGGCGCTGGAAGCATGCCTGCAGTATGTGAAACAACGGGAAGCCTTTGGTAAAACCCTCAACCGGTTTCAAACCCTGCGTCATAAACTGGCGGACATGGCCACCCAGACAGAAGCCTCGACGGAATTCACTTATCGCATTGCCGCCCGCATTGCCGCCGGTGAGAACGTGGTCAAGGAAGTGTCGATGGCCAAGAACTTTGCCACCAGTGTCAGTGACAAGGTCACCTACGATGCTGTACAGATTTTTGGTGGTATGGGGTACATGCAGGAGTCCCTGGTGGAACGGCTGTATCGGGATAATCGCATATTAGCCATTGGTGGTGGCACCTATGAGATCATGAACGAAGTCATTGCCAAGCAGCTTGGCCTGTAGAATCAAATGGTTAGCGGGTTCAGGTAGTCATATTCGGCCATTCTCTCTATAATGCGCTGGTTATCGCCCCAGCCTTCAGAGAGTGTACTAGTGAGTTACCAGTGGATTGATCAGCCCAACCAATTGCAGTCGCTTGTGGAGCAGATTCAATCCTGTACCCGGTTGGCTGTAGACACCGAGTTTGTTCGCACCAATACCTATTATTCCCGCCCCGGTTTAATCCAGATCGCCGATCGCCAACAGGTCTTTCTGGTGGACCCCACGGTTTTTTCCACCCAGCAGTTACAGCCACTGGGAGATATCCTGTTCGCCCCGGACATGCAGTTATTGATGCACAGTGCCGGTGAGGATCTGGATGTGTTTCTGGGGCTGTGGAAGCGCCTGCCCAGTAACCTGTTCGATACCCAGATTGCCGCCAGCCTGGTGGGTTTCGATCGTCAGATGGGGTTGCAACGGCTGCTCATGGACATCATTGGCGTGGAGCTTTCCAAAGAGGAAACCCGTTCTGACTGGTTGCAGCGCCCGTTAACGGCCCGCCAACTCCATTACGCGGAAGCCGACGTCAAATATCTGCATCAGGTAGCGGATATTCTGCAACAGAAGCTGCAACAGACCGGGCGCGAATCCTGGTTCGCTGAAGAGTGTCAGCAACTGGTGGCCAAGTACCAGCACAAAACTCCGGACGAATGGCTGTATTTGGGCTTCGGCAGTGGCTGGAAACTGAAGCCGGCCCTGCAGGGCGCGTTACGTCATCTGGCCAGCTGGCGGGAGCAGACAGCCCGCCAGCACAATATCCCCAAAACCTTTATTGCCAAGGACGCGAATCTGTATGCCCTGGTAGAGAAACAACCCAGCAGCAAAGCGGTGCTGTCGGAACTGGGTTTTCAGGGCAGTCAGATTCGACGTTATGGGGATCAATTGTTGCAGCAGCTGCACATCGGCCTGCAGGCGGGCGAGCCGCCGCTCCCTATTCCCCGCCCGCTCTCAAAGAGCCAGCAGAAGGATTACAAGGCGCTGCGGGACGTGGTTGCCAGCTGTGCCGAGACCCTGGGTTTACCGGCGGACCTACTGGCCAGTAAGGCGCAGCTGGTGAATTATCTGAAAGCCAGGATGGCAGGCACACTGACAACCGACTCTCCCTTTGCGGGCGGCTGGCGGGAAACCGCACTGCAGCCCAGCCTGGATGCATTCGTTTTACCGTCAAACAACAACAATAAGGACGAACTGGACCATGACTGAAAAAATCATGTGCTCTGTGTATCGCAGCCCCAAGAAAGAAGGTATGTACATCTATGTTCCCAAACAGGAACCTTTCGAGCAGGTACCCGAGGCGCTGTTGCAGTCTTTCGGCACGCCGGGCCATGTTATGGATCTGTTGTTGACTGCCGACCGTTCCCTGGCGCGGGTGGATGTGAAGCTGGTCATGCAGGGTATCCAGCAAAACGGCTACTATTTACAGATGCCTCCCCATGAAGGTCTGTTTTGAATGGCAGAACGCTTCTGGGACACCAAATCACTGGAAGAAATGACGGCTGAGGAGTGGGAGTCGCTGTGTGATGGCTGCGCGCTGTGTTGTCTGCAGAAACTGGAAGATGAGGACAGCGGCGAGGTGTTTTATACCCGGCTGGCCTGCGAGTTGCTGGATATCAACAGTGGTTTGTGCCGAAACTATGCCAAGCGTTTTAAACTGGTGGACGATTGTGTCAAAGTGCGGCTCGAAGACAAAGAGTATTTTCACTGGATGCCATTCACCTGTGCCTATCGCTCCCTGTATGAGGGGCGGGGTCTGCAAGACTGGCATCCTTTGATCAGCGGTGATCGTGAATCGGTACACCGGGCCGGCATTTCGGTGCGGGGCCGGGCCGTACCCTCGGCCGGTATACCGGATGATCAGTGGGAAGAGCACATTATCCGCTGGGTTCGCTATTAAGCTAAACAGGATTGGATGAATCATGTTGGATTACCTTGAATACCTTACCACCTGGGGCATTTATTTGCTGGCGGCCATCGGCCTGATGACGGTCTGGTGGCGCATGACCCGGCCCATTCCCTGGCCACTGCCACGGCAGACACTGCGAGTGCTGGTGGCGGCCACCATTCTAGTGCCGGCCCCGGTTATGTACGGTAGCCTGGACTGGGCGCCTGCCCTGTTCGTACTGCTGCTGGATGTCACCCTGGTGAGTGAAACCGAAACCGAGACCCTGCGGGCGATACCGTTTCTCCTCTATGGCCTGATTCTGGGGCTGTTGGTGCTACTGGCGGATGGCTTGTTCCGTCACTGGCAGAAAAAAAAGACTGCATTTTAATTTCAATGGCTTGCCGTCACCTTTTCACCCCGTGATCAGGAAATTACCGTCAAAGCTGCTATAACTAAACCATGTTGGCGTAACGTTTTTGACGGAGATTGCGTGAGAGTACCCTCCCTACCCGGAATAATGTTGATCCTGCTGCTGTGGACGGCGTTGTTTGCTGTTCAGGGTGCCTATGGGGCGCAGACCAAGGGGGCGCAGGCCAAGCCGGATATGCGAGTGTTGATCGACATATCCGGCAGCATGAAAAAGAACGACCCCCAGAACCTGCGGGTACCAGCGGCCAAGTTGTTGTTAAACCTGGCGAAAGACGAAAGTCGTTTCGGTATGTGGTCGTTTGGCCAATACGTTAACAACCTGGTTCCTGTGGCGCCGGTGTCCCCGCAGTGGAAAGAGCAGGCGGTGGGTAAGCTGGAGGCTATTAATTCCGCGGGTTTGTTCACCAATATCGGTCTGGCGCTGGAAAAGGCCGCCATGGGGCAAACCACTCCCGATGACCAGTGGGAGCGTACCATCGTATTGCTGTCCGACGGCATGGTGGATATTTCCAAGGATCCTGCCGTCAACGCCACGGAGCGGATGCGTATTCTCGATGAGGTGATTCCCCGCCTGAAGCAAGCGGGCTTCCGTATTCATTCAGTGGCCCTGTCGGAAGGGGCGGATCAGGAATTTTTGAAATCCGTGGCCCTGCGGACCGGTGGCTCCTTCTCTCTGGCCCGCAATGCAGATGAGCTGTTGTCGATTTTTATTGAAACCTCCGACAAGGTGAATTTGCCGGAGCAGGTGCCGATTGAGGGGGACAGTTTCACCATTGACGATTCCATCCAGGAATTCACCGCCTTGATTTTCCGTAAATCCTCAATCCGGGAAACCAAGCTGATCAGCCCCGAAGGCATACACTACAGTCTCTCGCAGGGCAGCCGCAATGTGAGTTGGTTTGCCGACAAGCAATATGATCTCATCACGGTTTACAACCCCACTCCGGGCACCTGGAAAGTGGTGGCGGACCTGGATCCGGCCAACCGTGTCACCGTTGTGTCAGATCTCAATGTCACCATGCAGGGCTTGCCGGAGAATGTGCTGGAGGGTGAACGGCTGACCATGACCATGTCATTGGATGAATACGGCCGTGTTATTACCAACCCCAATTTCCTTGAACTCATGGATATAACCTTTCGCCAGGAAACCGGAGCGGGTGAAACCTTTGAAGGCAAGTTGTCCGATGGGCCCGATGGTGAAAAGGTCGTACCGGAAGACGGTGTGTTCAGTGCCCGGTTGGGCCGTACCATCACGGAAGGTGAGCATACCTTCACAGTCCTGGTGGATGGCAAAACCTTCAAGCGCAAAAAGTCCCTGAGGATGACCGTACACAGAGAAGTGCTCAAAGTGGACACCCAATACCGCGATCAGGACGGGCAGGTACTGCGTTATTTGATGGCTGAACCCATTGCCGGGCTGGTAAACCCCGAGGACGTTGAAATCGTAGCTCAGATCAGCGACCCCAATGGGGAAAAAAGCATTCAGAAGGCGCTGCCGGAAGCCGGTGGTTATCGAATCGATGTACCGCCGTTCGGTGCGCTGGGGGAGTACGAAGTCTTGATCAAGGTATCGGGTACTTCTGCCAATGATAAGCCCTTTGAACTGATGCAGGGCCCGTACAAGGTGGATTACACCCCGCTTCAGGTGGTAATGGATGAACCGGTGGATGAGCCAGAGCCGTTATTACCGGTTGAGACCTTTGATGCCAACGCCATGGAAATCCCAAGCCTGGAGGTGGAAGAGCTACCCCCGGATGATATTCCGCCCTTACCGGAGGTTGAACCGGTACCTGAGCCCGAGCCCATGCTGATGGGTGAGGGTGAAATTGTTCAGCAGAATACGGCGGACGAAGAGGGAACCAACTGGTTGTTGCTGGCGGGAGTGTTCATTATCGGCAATATACTGGTGATTGGCGGAGGCATCTATTTTTACATCAAGATCGTGCGCAAGACGGAGGAAGAACAGAGCCGGGTAGTGGAAGAGATCACGCAGATTCAGCAGAAAAAAGCGGAACAGAAAGCAAAGCCTGCCGCGGCACCGGTGGCTGATCTGGAGCTTGATCTGGATTCCGGTACGGAGATGGATCTGGGTGATGAAGATGAAGCGACTCAGATTCGAACCATCGATGCCGATGAGGGTGTTGGTTCAACGGTAGTCGTTCCGCCCCCCGAGCCGGCGCAACCGGAAGAGACCTACGTCAATGAGGCCGATCCAATGGAGTTGGAGGAGGATGAGCTGATTGAAGTGGATGATGATTTTGATGATGACCTGGGGGCAGACGAAGGGCTTGATGAACTGGATATGATGTTAAGTGAGCAGGAAGCCTCCGAGCAAACGGAAGAGCAACTGAACCAGGCGATCGATGACATGCTGGAACAGCCCACGGTATTTCCGGATGCGGAAAGCGACAGTCAGGAAAAGGAAGCAGACGAAAAACAGAAAAAGAAAGATAAAACCGAAGGGTCGGACGATGACGACGATGAGCGTAGCGTCGAAGAAAAGTATCCCGGTTTTGATAACGATGAATTCATGCTGGATAATCCCACCAAAGAATAACCGTGGTAATTGAGGCCCACATGTCCGACTGTATTTTCTGTTCCATATTGAAAGGTGATGCGCCGGCCTGCATGGTGTATGAAGATGAAGACTGTGTGGTGTTTATGGATTTTTTTCCCATGCGCCCGGGCCATGTACTGGTTATCCCACGGCAGCATGCCACCTATCTGGGAGACCTGACGCCGGCCGTTCGCGCCCATCTGATTGAGGTGGCCCATTGGGTGATCAAGGCGCAAAAGGCAAGTGGCCTGCCCTGTGACGGCAATAACGTATTTCTTAATGATGGCCCGGCCGCCAATCAACACGTGCCCCATGTTCACTTTCATGTGTTGCCGCGGCGCCAAGGTGATTTGCATAAAACGGCGTTCTCATTTGCCAGCCGCTATCTAAACTACTTTGGCCTGGCGGCGCACCGCAAACGCCTGGCAGAGATGGCCGCTGCCATCAGTGCTCATATGCCGCAAAGGGTGCGGCCCTGATGCAGGATGCAGTTCCGCAGGATCAGGTCCGTATCGGTGCCCGCCTGGTGGTGGAGCTGCTGCGCATCAATGCCGAGGAACCCGTCACCGACAAGATCCGTCTCACACCCCAGCGCACGCGCCATGCGCAGGCGGTACTGAATGATTATCTGGCAAAAATTCAATCCAGTCTGCTGCATACGGATACCCGCTCTCGTGTCAGCGATGCGCTGGTGGATCAATGTTCTGAACTTCAAATCGCCTTGCCCATCGCTGCCCCGGACTGGGGTGGGATTTTATTGTTGGATGCTCTTTTTGATCAGCTGCAAACCCAGCGCGCCATGGATGCGGAGGCCGGCGCCTGGTTTGCCTGCCTGCGTTTATTAACGGTGCGTTATGCATTGGCAGATTATTCCTTTTTCTTTGCCCCACAGAACCTGCTACGGCGCTTTCTCAACCAGGCTTACCTTACGTTACTCAGCAGCACGGCCAAAAGTCGTACCCTTTATTGGGATAAGTTGAACCAATATGCCAAACGCATGCTGGATGGTTTTCAGGGCAATGTGGCCGTGGTAAACAGCATCTGCATAGAGGCACAAGCCTGGATGGCCGGCCAGTCAGAAAAGGTGGAGCAGATAGAAGAGCGGCTGCGCCTGCTGGAGGTCACAAAGCGTAAGGAAAAAGTGGCGGAACCCCGTGTGGTGCAAGAGTTCAACCGCATTGCCGCCGGTCGGCATCTGCCACCGGAAGTCATCGACTTCCTGCTGGGTGAATGGCGTCGCTCGATGCTGATGATGTCGATGCGGGAAGGGGATGATGGACCCGGCTGGAAAAGGCAGCTGCGTACCTTCGAATCGCTGGTTGAATTGTGTGAAGGTTGTCGGGATGATGCTAAACGGGATGGTTATCGGGGATTTTATCAGGTGCTCATGAAAAACATCAGGGCATCGCTGATCAGTGTCAGCAGCGCCAGTACGGCACTGGAACAGGCAATGGAACCGCTGGAACTGGTTCTGACAGCTCTGATCAGCGGGGCGGTTCCCCCGGTGGCGGAAGTGCCTGCAATGGAGGTTCCCGTGACCCGCGTGGTGGAAGCCGAGCTCGATCGGGTGAGCCCCAAAGCACTGGAAGCCATCGAACAAATTGAGGAAGAGGATTGGCTGCGATTGAAGACCTCTGCTGGTCAATATGAGCTGTGCAAGGTTGTGTTGAAAGCCAGTGGTGATGACCCGTGGGTTTTGGTGGGTCAAACGGGTAAAACCGTTGCCAAGAAAAGCGCCCGTCAACTGGCCCTGGCGCTGGAGGGTGGCGTAGTACAACCGGTGCAGAAAAAACTCTATTGGGATTTGCAGTTGGATACAAATTTGGGCAATCTTCGAGAATCCTGGATTGAGATGCGTGAACAGCTGAACCGGGCTGCGGAACTGGAAGAACAAAAAGCCGAAGAGCGATCCTCATCCCGCATAGAGGACCTGCTGCAGAATTCGTCCCTGTCCTTGGTTGAACATGACCAAGCCGAGCTCGAAGCCCCTGCCCAAGGGCCGCAGTCAGGGGCGGATGATGTCCAGAACGAGGCGGATTCACAGGATTCCAGCAGCGGGGAAGCGTTTGTGGTGCCGCACCCCATTAGTGAAGAGGAACTGTCTGCGGCACTTGCGGCAGTGGATACCCTGCAGGTGGGGGGGTGGATAGCGCAGGAAACCAGTGAGGGTGAACAGCGCTGTAAGCTGGCCGTCAAGATTCGGGCCTCCGAAAAGATGGTTTTTGTCAACCGCTTGGGGATCAAGGTGCTGGACATCCAGCGGCAGGAACTGGCGCGATTATTGGTGCATGGTGCCGTGACCATTCTGGATACCGGGGCGGCGTTTGACAGCACCCTGGAGCGGGTTGTACGCACTATTCAGAAAGAAAAGAAATAAAGGCCATTACGAGGCAACAGAATGGAAGATCAACGCAGTCAACAACGCCACACCCGCAAGGCAGATGCTTATCTGGAACTGACCCTGGATGGCGAGCAGGGGGATTACATACAAAAAGTGATTGCCTGTGAAACGGTGGATCTCTCGGCCAAAGGCCTCAAAATCTACATGAGTGAGCCGGTCGAGCAGGGGTTGATTACCGATGTGTTGGTGGAGATCAGTGGTGAAGATGGCCGCTTTGTTCTGACCGCGGAGGTAAAGTGGATTTCTCCCTGCGGTGATGACGGCTGGTATTTTGCCGGATTCGAAATTTTTGAAGCAGAAAATACGGATTTTGAAGAGTGGGAGAAAATGATTGAGAAACGGGGGCAGTCCGGGCTGCAAATTGAAAAAGGGTGCTAACAGCACCCTTTTTCAATTTGCATTGATCACTGCACGTTTTCCGCTTCGGTGAATTTTTCCTGGAACAGTATGGAGCTTAGATACCGTTCACCGGAATCGGGCAAGATCACCACCGTGGTTTTGCCGGCGTTTTCCGGCTTGTCGGCAACGCGTAATGCCGCACATAAGGCCGCTCCACAGGATATACCCGCTAATATACCTTCTTTTTCCATTAACAGGTGGGCGTATTCAATGGCGTCTTCATTGCTCACCTGTTCTACGCTGTCCACCAGGCTGATGTCCAGGTTTTTTGGGACAAAGCCTGCACCGATGCCCTGGATTTTATGGGGGGCAGGGGCGAGTGCTTCGTTGGCCATGGTTTGTGTAATGACCGGGGAATCCACTGGTTCCACCGCAATGCTTTGTATGGCTTTGCCCTGGGTGTTTTTAATGTAACGGCTGATGCCGGTAATCGTGCCTCCGGTGCCCACTCCGGCCACTACAATATCCACGTCACCATCGGTGTCATTCCAGATTTCCGGGCCGGTGGTCTGTTCATGAATGGCCGGATTGGCTGGATTCTCAAACTGCTGCAGCATAATGGCATTACCAGCGCTCTGCTCGACGATCTCGGCGGCCTTTTCGATGGCACCCTTCATGCCTTTGGGGCCCTCGGTAAGCACCAGGTTGGCACCAAGCGCTTTCAACACCTTGCGCCGTTCCAGACTCATGGTGGCAGGCATGGTCAGGGTCAGCTTATAGCCCCGCGCGGCACAGACGAAAGCCAGGGCGATGCCGGTGTTGCCGCTGGTGGGTTCCACCAGTTCCATGCCGGCTTTCAGCAGCCCGTCTTTTTCTGCCTGCCACACCATATTGGCGCCGATGCGGCACTTTACCGAGAATGCGGGATTGCGGCTTTCGATTTTTGCCAACACAGTATGAGAGGTAAGATTCTTGAGGCGAACCAACGGCGTGTTGCCGATGGTGAGGGAGTTGTCTTCGTATATTTTGGCCATGATCAAATCCTGATGGGTACACTGGTTGGCATTTGATTCTACACCCCTTATGTGCATTTTCAATCACAGAGCAGGTGTGTGGTTGATCACACTTTATTTTTCGATTCCCGAAAATGGAATCCAGTGCCGAAGGCAGTGTGCACTTGATCAAGCTTTGTCAGCGCAGGCCCGGTAATCGCTGCTAGCCTTCTGATAGTTGTATATGGAATGGTTGGATGCGCGTAATGAAATATTGGATGTTGAGCCTTTCTTGTTTCACTTTGCTGCCCTTTACTCACCTGATGGCAAGCTCCGCAACCGGTTCGGCTGCGGCGGCGGATGCGTTGTTCCGGGAGGGGATTGCCTATTGTAATCAGGCCTCGCGCTTGAGCCGCACCGACAGCAAACAGGCCCGCCAGCAATTCGAACGCTATCAAACGCACCTGGAACGGGCGCAGGCCATTGATGCAAGCCTGTTGGAAAACAATGCCTTTATCCAGCGTGAACACAAGCGCTGTGCCCTGATTGAAGATAATATAGCCCGGGCTGAAGCGATGCCGGTGGTGGAACAGAGCCTGGCTCAATGCGCCGCTGCACAGGCTGCTTTGGACGCAGGCCAGTTGGCAAAGGCCAGCACATCGCTTAAACGATTTCAGACCTTGAGGGATGAGGCGCTGGCGGTGACCCCCACCGTGTTGCGGGTAGGGTCAGTGGCGGTGCGGATGCGGGTGTGTGATCGCCTGGTGGAGAAAATTGCCCTGGCGGAATCGGCGCGCCAGATCGCTGCGCAAACCGTTGGCCGGGCGCGGGGGCACTTCAATAAGGCCATGGCCAGCTGCGAAGTGGGTCAGGGCATGCTCAACTCGCAGGGGCCGACCACCGACACATTGCGCGCGCTGGAAAGCGTGGTAAATCAGGTGGAGACCCATACCAGGCGGGGCCAGGCATTGCTTGATGCCATGTCCGCCAGAGAGGCCGCGGCCAAGCTCGATTCGGTGAGTGGCCGCCTGCACTCCTGTCAACAGGCCCTGTCACTTGCGGCCACCGCCATCCAGCAACATCTTGAACAGCAGGAGGAGCAGGCAGCCCACACCGCAGCAGCGGCGTCGGGGGCGGCCCAGCCGACCGCCAGCCCCGCATCAGTGCTGCAAGGGCAGGAAATTTCCCAAATCGTGGAAGCTGAGCTGTAATCTGATCGAATCTGCCACTTATGTGGCGTCAATGGCCATGTTCAAGCCTGAACACGGTGTTTAAAGTAGATGTTTTAACCACATCGGCTCCCTGATTCCGGGAGCCGTCTGGTTTATAATGTCGGAAATTAAACGCAGTTCAAGGCAACCAACTATGCAATTTCAAGGCACCGATAAATACGTTACCACCGAGGAGCTCCGGCTTGCGGTCAACGCTGCCATCAGCCTGCAGCGCCCATTGCTCATCAAAGGTGAGCCCGGCACCGGCAAAACCATGCTCGCCGAAGAGGTGGCGGAAGGGCTGGGTATGCGCCTGATCCAGTGGCACATCAAGTCCACCACCAAAGCTCATCAGGGCTTGTACGAGTATGATGCTGTATCCCGGCTGCGGGATTCCCAATTGGGGGATGACCGGGTTCACGATATCAAAAATTACATCAAGAAAGGCAAATTGTGGGAAGCGTTTGAATCCGACGAACAGTTGGTGTTGCTGATCGATGAGATCGACAAGGCCGATATCGAATTCCCAAACGATTTGCTGCAAGAACTGGATAAGATGGAATTCTATGTTTATGAAACACAGGAAACCATCAAAGCCGTAAAGCGTCCCATCGTGATCATCACCAGTAATAACGAGAAAGAACTGCCGGACGCCTTTTTGCGGCGTTGCTTCTTTCACTACATTGATTTTCCGGACAAGGAAACCATGCAGCGCATTGTGGAGGTGCATTTCCCCGGCATCAAGCAATCCCTGGTAAAAGAAGCCATGGAAGTGTTTTTTGATGTGCGCAAAGTACCGGGCCTTAAGAAAAAGCCTTCCACCTCTGAATTGATCGATTGGCTCAAATTGATGTTGGCCGACGACATTCCAGAGGATGTGCTGCGTAATCGCGATAACAAGAGCGCCATTCCGCCCCTCTACGGAGCACTGGTGAAGAACGAACAGGATGTGCATCTGTTGGAGCGTTTGGCATTCATGCATCGACGTGAGAGCTGATTATGCTGATCGATTTTTTCTTCGAACTGCACAATGGCAAAGTGCCGGTGAGCATACGGGAGTTTCTCGACTTGCTGGCGGCGCTGAAAAAGCGAACGGTGTACGCTGACATGGATCAGTTCTATTACCTGTCTCGCACCGTGCTGGTAAAGGATGAAAAGCACTTTGATAAGTTCGACCGGGCCTTTAAGAAATATTTTGACGGCCTGGAAGTCATGGATGACCTGTTTGAATCCATGATCCCGGATGAGTGGCTGCGCAAGGAAATAGAGAAGACCCTGAGTAAGGAAGAGTTTGAGAAACTCAAGCAAATGGGCGATCTCGACAAACTGATGGAAGAGTTCAAGAAGCGGCTGGAGGAACAGAAAAAGCGCCATCAGGGCGGCAATAAAATGATTGGCACCGGTGGCACCTCACCTTTTGGTGCCTACGGTCAGAATCCGGCGGGTTTTCGCATGGCCGGTCAGGGTAAGAACGGTAAGGCGGTTAAGGTCTGGGAAAAACGCCAATATCGTAACCTGGATGATTCCGTTGAATTGGGCGTTCGCAACATCAAGATGGCGTTGCGCCGGTTGCGTAAGTTCACCCGTCAGGGCATGCCGGATCAGCTGGATATCGACGACACCATCACATCCACCGCCCGTAATGCGGGTTACCTGGACATCAAAATGGTACCGGAGCGGCGTAACGGTGTTAAGGTTTTGCTGTTTTTTGATGTGGGGGGCTCAATGGACCCCTATGTGCGGACCTGTGAAGAACTGTTCTCCGCCTGTCGTGCTGAATTCAAGCACATGGATTTCTATTATTTCCATAATTTCATTTATGAAGGGGTGTGGCGGGACAATAACCGGCGTTGGACAGAGCGAACGGACACCTGGGATTTACTGCACAAATACAGCAGCGACTATCGAGTGATTTTTGTGGGTGACGCCACCATGTCGCCCTATGAGATCAGTTCAGTGGGTGGCAGCGTGGAGCATTGGAATGAAGAGTCCGGAGAAGCCTGGATGCGTCGCATTACTGATCATTTTGAAAAGGTGGTCTGGTTGAATCCGGAGCCGGAGAACACCTGGGAATATACCACCTCGGTTTCCTGGACCCAGAAACTGGTAGAAAACAAAATGTTTCCTTTAACGCTGAAGGGACTGGAAGAGAGCATGCGTTACCTGGCACGTTGAGGGCCTGTGGTTCGCATCAGTGGAACTCAGTTGTAGAGTTCCACCTTGGGCAGGGTGACTGGTTTTGCGATCACTTTCTCGGAAGGCGCCACCACGGTGGATACGCCAAGAAACACCGTCTCGCCGTGCTGGTTCTTGATCACATTATCGATCAGAACGATATTGCCACGGCGCTTTTTCTCCAGTAACTCCAGATGCGCAGTGAGCGTGTCACCCGGTCGTACCGGCTTCTTGAAACGCATCTCCTGGCCAGCATAAATACTGCCCGGGCCGGGAAACTGAGTGGCTACCGCCGCACTGATGATGATGGCGCAAATGGCGCCGTGGGCTATACAACCACCGAATGGGGTCGTTTTTGCGTATTCCTCGTCCAGGTGAATTGGGTTGGTGTCCCCGGACAGGATGGCAAACAATTTGATGTCCTCTTCTGAGACGGTCTTGGAAAAAGTGGCAGTCATACCCACTTCCAATTCATCAAACGGTGTGTTTTCCAGACTGGTCATATTCAGCTCTCCTTGAATCTGCAGTGATATTATCGATCTGCACCCAAGGTGGACAGCGAATAAATGTAACGGATTCTTAGAGATTGATCAGTAGTTGATCTGCCGTCAGGCCCGGGCGGACGCGGCTAACCTGGCTTTAGCCGGTTGCGGCAGGCGGGATTCCAGCCACCCCAGTAAATCGTCAATCACTTCGTCCCGGTTCAGCTCGTTGAAGATCTCATGCCGGCCGTCTGCATAGAGTTTCACGCTGACGTCCTGCTGACCTGACGAGCGCAGGTGGCTGGCCAGCTTGTTGATGCCGTGTCGAGTGGAATGGAAGGACAGAGGATCCCGTTCACCGGAAATGAGGTAGAAGGGCAGGTTGTTGGGAATACTGTTCAGATTTCTGATTTTGCTCAGCGTTTCCAGGCCGCTCAGGAAATCCTGCCACATCTGATTGGTGCACAGGAATCCACAGAGGGGGTCAGACAGGTACTTGTCCACTTCCGCTTCGTCACGGGTCAACCAGTCCGCTTCGGTGCGGGTGTCACCAAACTTTTTGTTGAAAGAGCCGAACGTCTGATAGTCGATCAGCGGGCTGCGACCTTTCGGGCCGCCACGCAGTTTTTCCAGTTTGATCAGCATACGGGGTGCCCGCAGTGCTCCCGGTGTGGAATATCCGGAGCCGGACAACACCACTGCATCCACGGTATCACCATGCTGTATGCAGTAACACTGGACAATGAACGATCCCATGCTGTGACCGAGCAGCACATGGGGCAGGCTGGGGTGTTGGGCGTGGAGGTACTCGTTGACCTTGCGCACGTCTGACAGCACCAGTTTCCACCCGTTTCTGTCAGCGTAGTGGCCCACCAGGCCTCCTTGGGGAATCGAGTGGCCGTGACCCCGGTGATCGTGGGCGTAAACGATGTAGCCAGCGGCCACCAGGCGCTCGGCGATGGGCTCATAGCGGCGACAATGTTCCGCCATGCCGTGGTTGATGTGGATCACGGCACGGGGCTTGGCTTGCTTGGGATTGCTCCACTTTCTGACAAAGATTTTGTGTCCATCGATGCTGGTAAGAAAGTGCTTTTCAGCAAGCATGGTGGTCTCCCGGGTGTTGCGTGTGATTGGTCAGTGTTACTGTATTTGACCTGATGATACTGGGTTGCACCACATTGTATACGCTTGGGTTGCGGATGGGGAGGGTAAATGATCGCTGATCCACTTTTGCAGTTGTTCCTGGTCGTTGGGCTCCGCATACAGGCCCAACCGGGTGCGCCGCCACAAAATGTCATCAGCGCATCTAACCCATTCATGCTGCACTAAAAATTCCGCCTCGCGCTGGTACAGCCCCGGTGTCAGTTGTGGCCCCAGATCGGCCAGACGCTTGCTGCCGGCCAGCAGCAAGCGGGCGCGGGCGCCGTAGGTGCGGCAGTAGTGATTCAGTAAGTGGCTGGGCAGCCAGGGAAATTGGCTGGCAATGCCCAGAATGAACTGGTCGAATGAAGTGGCATTCACATCGCCCCCCGGCAGGGGCGTTGCCGGTGGCGCGGCTGCCTGCAGCTGCACGTACTGTCCCAGCATTTCCGCCGCCTGCTGTGCCATGGCCCGATGGGTGGCAAAACTACCCCCGAACACCGATATCAGAGGGGATTGGCCATCGGCACAGTTCAGATCCAGAGCATAGTCCTCCACACCGTCCGCCGTTGCCTGGCACGCATCACTGTACAGGGGTTGTTGAATGATATAGCTGCGTAACACTGAATCAGCGGACAAAGGAGTTATAAGATGTTCGTTCAGTCGTCGCAGTAAATCGGAGATTTCGCTTTCCGTTGCGGCAGACGGGGCGGCCACTTTTTCCACGCCGGTCACTGTGGCCACCAGACAGAAATGATCGTGATAGGGGCTGACACTGATTTGGCCGCAGTCTGATTCAAACAGATATCCCTGATCACCCTGATAGAATTTGGGGATAACCAGAAACAACTTGCGTTTCAGTTCCACCCAACAACGGCTCTCAGCTCCTTCAATTTTTTCCTGGGCTTCGGCTATCTGCGCACCGGTAGCATTAATCAGGCAACGGCTTGTGAGTGTCGTGATCTGGCCGTCAGGCCCCTGTAGCTCACTGTGCCACAGGCCATTGGTGCGCCGGGCATGAACCAAGGTTTGCTGCGTTCTGATGGATGCCTGGTGGCTGGCAGCGCTCAACAGGTTTTCAATCACCAGGCGGGCATCATCGACCATACTCTCCACCAGCACCCAGGCTGGGTGGGCGCCCGCCGCCAGTGGCGCCAGTTGGTGTGGGCTGGCGTGGCGTTTTGTCAGGGTCGGGCGCTTGCCACCCTGCAGCCAATGTTGAAATAACCACAGCCAGATTCGGCTAATGGGGGAATGGGCAACCTGTTGCGATGGCACCACGACGAAGGGGCGTTCACAATACAAATGTGGTGCCCTCTGCTGCAGCAACGCTTTCTCTTTGATGACCTTATTAAAATAGGGTAAGTTGTGTCTACGCAGAAAGTGCAGGGCTCCCGGCAAAATCTGGTCGGACTGTGAGGAACTGGCTCCCCCCACATCGCCCCGGTCACACAGCAGCACCGCCAAACCCCGCTGCGCGCACTCCGCAGCGATGGCAGCGCCGCTGATTCCACCGCCGATGATCAGAACATCACACGATTTGCCCTGCGTGTTTGCCATGAAACCACCTGATTTAGGGTTATATGTTTATAACTATGGAACACACAGATGCACTGTCAACCCAAGGCCACGTTTAACTGCCTAGCTAAATTAATCATCGTAATGCTGTTTGCCATGTTGTATTTGCAGAACAGTCATGCGGCCCCTGCTGCAGAACTGTGGCCAAAGTGGAACCGCAGCAACCAATCCAGTGTTGCGGTCATTGATCATTCCCCCTGGACAACCTTGCTCAAACGGTATCTGCAAACCTTAGGTTCCCCTGTGGTAACCCGCTTCGACTATGCCGCCGTAACCGGGCAAGACAAATCCCGCCTTGATGGCTATGTAGAGCAATTGCAACAGATCCCTGTCCTGCAGTTCAACAAGGCCGAACAATTGGCCTATTGGATTAATCTTTACAATGCAGTCACGGTGAAGCTGATATTGGATCACTATCCGGTGGAGAGTATTCGCGATATCAAGTTCGGTTTTTTCTCTTTTGGCCCCTGGAATGAAAAGCTGGTGGAGGTGGCCGGTGAACCCCTGAGTCTGAACGATATCGAACACAGGATTTTACGTCCGATCTGGCAGGATAATCGAATTCATTATGCGGTGAACTGCGCCAGTGTCGGCTGTCCGAATCTGGCAGCGGAAGCTTATAGCGCCGGCAATACGGAGGCGCTCTTGCACCAAGGGGCAAAGGATTATGTTAATCATCCACGCGGGGTCAGCTTCGACGATGGTGACCTGGTGTTGTCTTCCATCTACGATTGGTACCAAACTGATTTTGGCAATAGTGAAGCGGGTGTTGTCAGGCATCTGCTGCAGTACGCTGATCCGGAATTGGCTGCTCGACTATCCGGTCATGCTGGTGATGTCCATTACCGGTACGACTGGGCCCTGAATTCACCGTAAATTGTGGCAAAGATCGGGTGATTTTCTGGCCCATTTTCGCCAAAACTGATAATCTTTCGCGCGCTTCGCATGGACATAACTATCCCAAAGTAAGTCACTAAACCTCAGTGAGAGTCGGGGAATAACAAAATGGTAGAGAAGATCTGGTCGGACAAATATCCTGAAGGCGTCACGTCGGACATCCAGTACGGTGACTATGAATCCGTATTGGATGTGTTTGAAAATGCGTGCAAGAAGTTTGCAGACCGCCCTGCATTTCATAACATGGGTGTATCCATCACCTACGGCGAGCTGGATAAACTGAGCGCAGATTTCGCTGCGTATCTGCAGCATCACACCACGCTGGAAAAAGGCGACCGCATAGCGGTGCAGATGCCGAATCTGATCCAATACCCTATTGTAATATTCGGAGCATTGCGCGCCGGTATGGTGGTGGTGAACACCAACCCCATGTACACCACCCGGGAGATGGAGCATCAGTTCAATGATGCCGGATGCAAGGCTCTGGTGGCATTGGCAAACTTTGGTGATTCGGTGGCTGACGTGTTGCCCAAGACCGGGATCAAACATGTCATCATTACCCAGGTGGCGGACATGCAGCCCCCCCTGAAACGAGTACTGATGAATTTTGTTATTAAGCATATCAAGAAGATGGTGCCCGACTTCACCATCAAAGGCGCGGTGCCGTTTACCAAAGCCATGGCGAAGGGTGCTGCTGCCACCTTTAGCCAGACTGCACAACCTGCTGGTGAAGACATCGCAGTGTTGCAATACACCGGCGGTACCACCGGTGTTGCCAAGGGTGCCATGCTGACCCATAAAAACCTGGTATCCAACATGCTGCAGATGGACTTTATTCTGAGAACGTTGCGGCCGGGCCAGGAAGTGGCTATTACGCCACTGCCGCTTTACCATATTTTTTCGTTTACTGTAAATTGCCTGGGCATGATGTCCCATGGTGCGATGAACGTTCTGATTACCAACCCGCGTGATATTCCCGCTTTTGTTAAAGAGCTGGGCAATCATCGATTCTCCTGTTTTACCGGCCTGAACACGTTGTTTGTGGCGTTGATGAATCATCCTGAATTCAAGACGCTGGATTTCAGCTCCCTGAAAATGACCATTGCCGGTGGTATGGCGTTGCAGAAATCCGTTGCCGATCAATGGGAGTCCGTTACCGGCAACCGTATTGCGGAAGGTTTTGGTATGACAGAAACCTCGCCTGTTGTGTGTGTGAATCCCCCTCACGCCATTCAGGTGGGCACTATCGGTATCCCGGTACCTGGAACTGATGTCAAAATTGTTGATGAAGACGAGAACGAACTGGCGATTGGCGAAAGCGGTGAGCTGTGCGTTCGGGGCCCCCAGGTGATGAAAGGCTACTGGCAGCGTGAGGAAGCCACCAGAGAAACCATGACCAAAGACGGTGAATGGCTGAAAACCGGTGATGTTGCGTTGATCCAGGAAGATGGGTTCCTGCGCATAGTGGATCGTAAAAAAGATATGATTCTGGTTTCCGGATTTAATGTTTATCCCAATGAAGTGGAAGATGTGGCCTGCACGCACCCGGGTATAGTGGAGTGTGCTGCTGTCGGTGTGCCGGATGATAAAAGCGGCGAGGCAGTTAAGTTGTTCGTGGTGAAATCCGATGACAGCCTGACCGCCGAACAAGTAATAGCGCACTGTAAAGAAAACCTGACTGGCTACAAGGTTCCCCGTTTGGTGGAATTCCGTGCTGACCTGCCCAAAACCAATGTGGGTAAGATTCTGCGTCGTGAATTGCGGGGGCAGTAAGCTGCTGGTTGCGTAAAGCCGCAGGCCGACTTCTCTGGCGGCCTGCATTTTCCAGTCTATCTCCGGTACAATGCAGCGCCATAACACATGAGGTTTTGGCGTGATTTCCGACACACTTCCCGTTCTACGTAAACAGATTGCCGGTTGCCTGAGCAAGGATCGATTTCGCTTCAGCCGTTCATTGCAGAGCATCGAGCAGCGCCTGGCCCATAATAAACCGGTTGATCGGGATCTGGCACGGCTTGTGTCAGCGTTAGAGCAGTCACAGGCTATGGTTCAAGCGCGCAGGCTCAGCCTTCCGCAATGGGAATACCCGGATACATTGCCGGTGGCATCCAGGGTCAATGACATTGTCGATGCAATCCGGCACAACCAGGTGGTGATTATCGCCGGCGAAACCGGCTCCGGAAAAACCACCCAGATCCCTAAGATGTGTTTGCAGGCAGGGCTGGGATTAACCGGCTATATCGGTCACACACAGCCGCGCCGGCTGGCGGCACGCACGGTTGCTCAGCGTATTGCCGAGGAACTGAATACTCAGGTTGGTGATAAAGTGGGTTACAAAATCCGCTTTCAGGATCAGGTGTCGGAGACCAGCCACATCAAGCTCATGACCGATGGTATGTTGCTGGCGGAAGTGGCCCAGGATCGCTTCCTTAATCATTATGATGCCATCATCATCGATGAAGCCCATGAGCGCACCTTGAATATAGATTTCCTGCTGGGCTTTCTCAAGCAGCTGTTACCAAGCCGCCCTGATCTCAAAGTAATTATCACCTCCGCCACCATCGATCATTGGCGATTTTCCCGCTATTTTCAGGATGCACCGGTCATTGAAGTATCCGGCCGCACCTACCCGGTGGAAGTTCGCTATCGTCCGCTGGGTGACGATAGCGGGGGCGATGAAACCGCCGTCTCCGACGAGGAGAGTGCAATAGAAAACGGTATATTGCATGTGCTGGAAGAGATCCACTCACTGGAGAGATCGCATGCCAATCCTTCCCGGCCGCAGGATGTACTGGTGTTTCTGGCTGGTGAGCGCGATATTCGACAGGTGGCAGAGCGCCTGCGCCGACAAGGGCCTGCCCACACTGAAATATTGCCGCTGTATTCCCGTTTGAGTAATGCTGAGCAAAACCGGGTTTTTCAGCCTCACCACGGCCGGCGAGTGGTGTTGTCCACCAACGTGGCAGAGACCTCGATTACCGTACCCAACATAGGTTATGTCATTGATACCGGCGTAGCCCGCATCAGTCGGTACAGTTATCGCACCAAAGTACAGCGGTTACCCATCGAACCGGTATCCCGGGCCAGTGCCAATCAACGGGCCGGGCGTTGTGGACGGGTTGCCGAGGGAATTTGCTTTCGGTTGTATTCAGAAGATGACCTCCTGAATAGACCGGAATACACAGAGCCTGAGATACTGCGTACCAACCTGGCTTCAGTGATACTGCAGATGCAGGGATTAAAGCTGGGCGAAGTATCCCGTTTCCCCTTTGTTGATCCGCCTGATCAGCGGTTGGTGAACGATGGTTACCGGTTGTTGGAAGAACTTGGCGCGGTCGATCGAAAACGGACGATTACCGCCCTGGGTTATGACCTGCTCAAGTTTCCGGTTGATCCCCGAATTGCCCGAATGCTGGTGGCCGCCAAGGAGCACAGTTGCCTGCAGGAAATGGTGATTATTGCCAGTGGTTTAAGTGTGCAGGAACCCTGGCAACGGCCCCATGACCGTCAAGGTGCGGCAGATGAAGCCCTGAAACGCTTTCAGCATCAAGAGTCCGATTTTCTTACTTTTGTGAACCTCTGGCACCAATGCGGGCAGCAAAAATCAGACCTGACCAATAATCGCTACCGACGCTGGTTGGTGGACAACTTTTTGAGTTACCTGCGCATACGGGAATGGCAGGATGTGTACCGGCAGTTGAAACAGGTGGTGCATCAATTGGGTTGGCGGGAGAATACCGAACCTGCACGTTATGAAGAAGTTCACTGTGCGATCTTAAGTGGTTTGTTGAGTCATGTGGCTGTCAGGGATGATAAAAAAGGGTACCTGGCAGCCCGCAACCGTAGCTTGTCTGTTTTCCCGGGTTCGGCGCTGAACCCGAAGAAACCAAAGTGGATAGTGGCAGCGGAGATCGTGGAAACTCATAAGGTCTTTGGCCGTACAGTGGCACGCATTGAGCCAGAATGGGTGGAACAGGTGGGCAAAGCGCAGCTTAAAAAAACCTACTTTGAACCGCATTGGAAGAAAAAGCCGGCGTGCACCATTGCCTACGAGCAAACCAGCCTGTTTGGTCTGATCATCAATCCGCGCAAACGAGTCAATTACAGCAATATTGACCCGGGTCGTTGTCGTGAATTATTTATTCAGCATGCATTGGTAATGCATGAATATGATACCCGAGCCCCTTTCTTTCAGCACAACCAGCAGTTAATCGCAGAGCTGGAATATCTGGAACAAAAATCCCGGCGCCGGGACATTCTCATCGATGACCTGACGTTGTATAGCTTGTTTGACGCGATTATTCCCCAACAGGTAGTGAATGGTCAAAGCTTTGAGAGCTGGCGTAAAAAAGCGGAGCGTGATGATCCTGAGATTCTGTTTTTACAACGACAGCAATTGATCAGCACCGATACCGACACTATCGATATGGCGGCGTATCCCGATCAGGTGAAAGTGGATGGTGGGCGGATTAACATTGATTATCAATTCGAACCGGGCAAGCATCAGGATGGCCTGAATATTGTTGTGCCTGTTACGTTGATTAATCAGGTAGATGAAGAAAAGCTGGAATGGTTGGTGCCGGGGCTGGAACGGGAGAAGTGTATCGCATTAATCAAAAGTCTGCCTAAGGCGCTGCGCAAGAACTTTGTACCTGCCCCGGATTTCGCGGATGCATTTTTGACTACAGGCCCTAACCGGCATCGCTCTTTGAAATTACAATTGGCGCAATATCTGCGTGATAAAAAGCGGGTGGATGTAACCGAGCAAAGTTTTGATGAAGCAGCATTGCCGTTGCACTTGCTGGCCAATCTGAAAGTGTTGGACCGCAACGGCAAGGTGTTAAAGGAAGGCCGGGATATTCGGCAGGTAAAATTAGCCCTGCAAGGGGAGTTTAAGCAATCCTTGCAACAATTGACCCAGGATAGCCTGAGTGAGGAGGTATTCGATAGCTGGGCCTTCGATGCTATTCCTGAGGTATATGAAAAGAAGCAAGCTGGGGCCGTGGTAAGAGCCTATCCAGCGCTCACCGACCAGGGCAATGGTGTGGCCCTGCAATTATTCGATACGCCGTTTGCAGCGCAGCAGGCAATGGAGCAGGGATTGTTACGGTTGTGCATTTTGGCTTTGCCGCAACAGGTTCGCTATCTCAAAAAGCAGCATGGTTTAGCGGAGGCCGCAGCCATCAAGTTCGCGCCGTTTGGTGACCGTAAAGCACTCTCCGACGGTGTGGTGGACATGGCATTTTATCGTGCCTTTGTTGCCGGGCAGCCTGCGGTCAGAACTGAGCAGGCGTTCCAGGCCAGACTGCAGTCCGGTCGCTCCCGGCTGACTCAGGCAGCAGCCGACGTTGAAGACCTGATTACCCGTATTCTGGAAGGTCACCACCGTGTGAAAAACCTGGTGGCGCAAGATAAATCGCCCGCTAAAAAGGCAACACGGGCGGATATCAACAAGCAACTGGAGCGGCTCTTCCCCACGGATTGGCTGCATATCATTCCGTATACGGCATTGCTGAATTACCCCCGGTATCTGGAGGCAATCGAGCTGCGCTGGCAACGGCTGCAGGGCAAGATCGACCGTGATCAACAGCTTATTGATGAACTCGATCTGCTGTGGGAGCAGTACCAGAATCGGGCGAACAAACACCGGAAAGAAGGGGTGCTGGATGAATCCCTTGAGCAGTGGCGCTGGGCACTGGAAGAATATCGGGTTTCCCTGTTTGCCCAGGGCGTGAAGACCCCTTATCCTGTATCCTATAAGCGATTACAAAAGCTGTGGCAGAGCGTGGCAGTATGATCGTACACGACCTGCAAGGACTGCGGTTATGGCGGTGAGAAAGATCGAATCCTCATTAATGGTGCCTTTGCCCGGCGGGCAGCAATTACATTTGCGCCGCCTGTCGGATAATCCTGATGCGCCCGCCGTGTTGCTTCTGCATGGCCTGTTGGAAGATGGGACCATTTTTTATTCCCGCCAGGGGCGGGGGTTGGCACATTATCTGGCAGAGCAGGGCTTTGACACGTTCATTCCTGACTTGCGGGGCAAGGGCCGTTCCTGGCCTCCGGTGAGTGCCTGGGTCAACTACCGCGTTGGCGATGCGGTCAATCAGGATATTCCCGCGATACTCGATACCATCCAGGCCTTGAAAGGCGCAGCCCCGGCATTCTGGATAACCCATGCCTGGGGGGGCGTTTTGGCCAGTAGCGTGCTGGCGCGCTTCCCGGGCTACCAGGCGAGCCTTAATGGGCTAATCCATTTTGGCAGCCACCGGGTTACCGTTCAGCGCAGCCTGTCCCGTCTGATCTGGCTGGATGGTATGTGGGGTTGGCTGGCTTCACTGGTGGCGCGCTGCAAGGGATACATGCCGGGGCGGGGGCTTAGAATCGGTGCAGAGAATGAGTTCCTCGGTATACAGCAGGACAGCAGCAACTGGTTGCAGGGGGGCGCCTGGATCGATCCCCAGGATCAATTCGATTATGGTGAGGCCCTCAGCAAAGGTCTGAATTTCCCGCCTACGCTGTATTTTGCCCCCAGTGCGGACCTGGCGCGCTGTAATGCCGCGGATGTGAAGGGGTTCATGCGGGAGATTGGCCACCATAATGGCCGCCTGGTGGTGCTTGGCATGAATTTGGGAAACAGACACAATTACTCACAGATCAGCATGCTGACCCATCCCGATGCAGTGCATGATCACTTCCCATTCATGGTAAACTGGATGCTGGAAATGAATCGGTTGAGGGAAGAGGCGAAGGATGGGAATGGTCCCGAACCCAGAAATCAGGGACATTCTGCTGAGAACGGCAACTGATTGCACTCAATGGCCCTTTTTGTTTACCCGGCCATGAGCATCCAATTCAACATGCAAGACAACGCAATTACAGCACGGTAAAAGCGATAAAGATAACAATGCCGGAGGTAGAAGTGTCGCAAACTACGCAGCCCCCCACAGTGGTCATCAGCGGTACGGGACTTTACACACCCCAGGAATCCATCAGTAATGCAGAGCTGGTGGCAACCTTTAATCAGTACGTGGATTTATACAACGAGGACAACAAAGCGGCAATCGAAGCAGGCGAGCTGGAACCGTTATCGTACTCAAGCGAAGAGTTTATCGTGAAGGCTTCCGGTATCGAAAGCCGTTATGTGATGAACAAGTCCGGTGTGCTTGATCCAAAACGCATGCATCCCTTTATTGCAGAGCGCAGTGATGAGGAGCAGTCTGTTCAATGTGAAATTGCTGTTGCGGCGGCTCGCGACGCCATGGAGCAAGCCAATAAAACCGCCGATGACATTGATGCGGTCATTGTCGCCTGCTCCAATATGCAACGTGCCTACCCTGCCATGGCCATCGAGGTCCAGGAAGCGCTGGGCATAAAGGGCTTCGGCTTCGATATGAACGTGGCCTGTTCTTCGGCAACCTTTGGCCTGCAAGCTGCGAAGGATGCTATTCTAGCCGGCTCCGCCCGCTCGGTTCTGGTGCTGAATCCTGAAATCTGTTCCGGGCACCTGGCCTGGGAGGATCGCGATTGCCACTTTATTTTTGGCGATGTCTGTACGGCAATGATCGTTGAACGACTGGAGACCAGTACCAGTGCGGACAATTGGGAAATTCTGGGTAGCCGACTGCAGACCCAGTTTTCCAATAACATCCGTAACAATTTCGGCTTTTTAAACCGCTGCGATGAAAGTGGTGTTGGGGCCCGGGACAAGCTGTTCCGCCAAAATGGGCGTAAGGTGTTCAAGGAGGTGGTACCCATGGTGGCGGAAATGATTGTCAGCCATCTATCCGACGAGGGCATCGAAACCGATGATTTGAAGCGTATGTGGTTGCATCAGGCCAATCTCGGCATGAATTTGCTGATCTCCAAAAAGGTGCTGGGCCGCGAAGCCACCGCTGAAGAGGCACCGGTTATCCTGAACGAGTATGCCAATACCAGCTCCGCGGGGTCGGTGATTGCATTCCATAAGTACCGCCAGGATATGGCGGCGGGCGAAATCGGCGTGATTTGTTCCTTCGGTGCCGGCTATTCGGCGGGCAGCATTATCGTGAAGCGACACTAGACACAAACCAACAGCTCCGCTCGATGAGCCCCTCACGAATCAGCAAAGCCACGGTCCCGGGACTGTGGCTTTTTTTATGGCGACCACTTTTATCACGTCAAATTGTGATTTTATGGTGATAATTGACTAATATCTAAGGGAAAACAAAAAAAACCTGAAACATGGATGAAACATCTCTCGTATTACCCAGTCTTAATTTGCAGTAACTGTGTGATTGACTGTTTTGTCATCGCAGGTGAACTTTGTGGGCATACGCCCGTTTCAAACCAGAGAGTAGTATACGAACCAAGGAGAAAACCATGGCTAAGTTCAATTCACTGAACCCTCTTGCTGCCGGTGTGGGTGCCGCACTGGTAGCGTCCGCAATGACAGCAACCCCTGTTAACGCTGCAGAAAATCCCTTTGCAACCAATGCACTCACTGCCGGCTATGAGCTCGCAGCCCATCATGAGGGCAAGGCCAAAGAGGGCAATTGCGGTGAGGGCATGAAGTCCAAAGAAGGTAAGTGCGGCGAGAATATGAAGTCCAAGGAGGGCAATTGTGGTGAGAATATGAAGTCCAAAGAAGGCAATTGCGGCGAGAATATGAAAGCCAAAGAAGGCAATTGTGGCGAAGGGATGAAAGCCAAGAAGGAAGGTAAATGTGGTGAAGGCAAGTGTGGTAAATAAGCCATGAGAAACAGCAGTCCAGAAACCATTCACGGTGCCGGACTGGGTTTGCGGCGGGCCATTATTGGCCCGCTTTGCGAACAAAAGCCCGGGCAAGTGGATTTCATGGAAGTAGCGCCGGAAAACTGGATTCATTTGGGTGGGCGCTACGGTAAGCAGTTACGTGCCATGACAGAGGCCTATCCCTTTGTGACCCACGGGCTTTCACTGTCATTGGGTGGTCCGGAACCCATCGATGTGAAGCTGGTAAAATCCATAAAAGCCTTTCTGGATGAACATCGGATCGATGTTTATACCGAACACCTGAGCTACTGCAGTGATGACGGACATTTATACGATCTGATGCCCATTCCCTTTACCGCTGAGGCGGTGAAGCATGTTGTTCAGCGAATCCATTTGGTGCAGGACATTCTCGAGCGCCCAATGGGTATTGAGAATGTTTCCTACTATGCTGCGCCGGGTCAGGAGATGACCGAGATCGAATTTTTACGTGCCGTCCTGAATGAGGCTGATTGTGGTCTCTTGCTGGACGTCAATAATATCTACGTGAACAGCGTCAACCATGGCTATGATGCCGAAACCTTTCTCCAGCAAATACCCGGTGAACGCATTCAGTATATTCATGTGGCCGGTCACTACAACGAGGCCGAGGATCTGATCGTGGACACTCATGGTTCTGATGTGATTGATCCGGTGTGGACGTTGCTGGAAAAGACTTACCGCATGTTCGGTGTTAAACCGACGCTGTTGGAGCGTGATTTCAATATCCCCGAGGTCGTTGAGTTGTTGGGTGAAGTCGATAAGATTCATCAGATTCAGGCCAGGTATCGGCCGGCAAACGAGAAAACGGCTTGAGGAATAGCGTCATGAGAGATGGCCTGTCATTTAAGACGCTGCAGTACGAGTTCGCTGCCCACCTTCGCAATCCTGCCGAAGTCCCGGGCCCGCAAGGTGTTGAAGACCGACGTATGCAGATCTATCGTGACCTTTTTTACAATAACGTAGAAGGTTTTATCAGTGGTGCCTTTCCCGTATTACGCAGCCTGACCCACGACGAAAAGTGGCACCGGATGGTGCGTGATTTTTTCAGCCGCTATCGTTGCCAATCGCCTTATTTTCTTGAAATCAGTCAGGAGTTTTTAGGCTATCTTCAGACTGCACGTGTGCCGGAGGCAGATGATTTTCCATTTATGGTGGAACTGGCGCATTACGAGTGGATGGAGTTGGCGGTGGAAACCGACACCGATGAAATCCCTGCGACCGGCTTCAACCAGGGCGGTGATCTCATGCAGGGGCGCCCACTGGTATCCCCGCTGGCCCATGTGGTGAGCTATCAATACCCAGTGCATCGGATCAGTGTGGACTTTGTTCCGCAACAGCCCGCGGACATTCCCACTTTTCTGATCGTTTATCGGGATAGTGGCGATGTGGTGCGTTTTATGGAAATCAATGGTGTCACGGCACGCTTACTTTTGGTGCTGGATGAAAATCCGGGCTTGAGCGGATACGATGCCGTGAAAACCGTGGCAGCGGAATTGGCGGGCCTTGATGAGCAGGTTGTGATGCAGGGCGGTGAACAGGCACTGAAACAATTACGTGACAACGGCATCATATTAGGAACCGAGTTAACAACCATAAAAGGATAACTCAATGCTTGGTGTTCTGAATAAGCTGCATGACCTTTTGGATTGCACCCGTAAGGCTGAATTTCTTGCGCCATTGGCGTTGCGTTTGTATTTGGCCCCGGTTTTTATCGCTGTTGGCCTGCATAAAGCTCATAACTTCGATGATATTGTTGCCTGGTTCCAATATTCTCTGGAGCTGCCGGCCCCTGAACTGATGGCCTTGCTGGCGACCAGCGCGGAACTGCTGGGCGGCTTTGCCTTGTTGTTTGGAGTTGCAGTGCGCTGGTTTGCCATACCACTGATGATTACCATGCTGGTGGCAGCCGTCACTGCCCATTGGGATAAAGGCTGGTTTGCCATTGCCCCCTCTGATCCGGCCACCAGTGTGGCCAGTGTGTTGGCTCCCGTTGGTTTCCCTGGCGCCGAAGCAAGTCTGCACAATAGTGTTGAGGTTGGTAAACGCCTTGATAGGGCGCGGTCTATTCTGCGTGAAAACGGCAACTATGAGTGGTTGACCGAAAAGGGCAATTTCGTGATTCTGAATAATGGGATTGAGTTTGCGACTACCTATTTCATCATGTTGCTAACGCTCTTTTTTATGGGTGCCGGGCGTTATCTGAGTGTTGACTATTGGATTGCACGGACATATCGGCGGCGCGCTGGGGAAGCAGCAGCACAGCACTAAACAGGGATTCTTTGTCATGGTTTGCCACTCGGGTTAGAATCGGGCGCTTGTGTGTGGAAAGGACCCTCTAGATGACGACCATGTTAAATACTATCCGGTTCCAGGGTTGCCTGGCTTTGCTGATGGGTTGCCTGTTGGCCGGTACCGCTTGGGCTCAGGCAGCATCACCTGCAGAAAGAGACCCGTGGGAAGGGTTCAATCGGGCCGTGTTTACGTTCAACGACACGTTGGATTTTTACGTTCTTAAACCGGTGGCCACGGGATACGATAAAGCCATGCCGGATCCATTGCAGGATGGGGTGACCAACTTCTTTAACAATGTGGGTGAGATCAGGACCATATTTAATGATCTGCTCCAGCTCAAACTTAAGCAGGCAGGCCTGGATACCACCCGGTTTATTGTGAATACGACGGTAGGTGTGTTCGGGTTTATTGATATTGGTTCCAGAATCGGGCTGGATCGGCACGACGAGGATTTCGGGCAAACACTGGGATACTGGGGGGTTGGTTCAGGCCCCTATCTGGTGCTGCCACTGTTGGGCCCGAACACGTTGCGGGACAGCGCCGGTTTGGTCCCTGACTATTATATCTCCCCATACAACACTGTAGATCACGATTTAACCCGATACAGTATTCGCGCGGTGGATATTGTGGATTTACGGGCCGGATTGCTGGATGCGGAAAAACTCATTGCCGGCGACCGTTATACCTTCTTCCGGGATGCGTACCTGCAGCGCCGGGACTTCTTGGTAAGTGATGGCCAGATGAATCATGACTTCCTGGAGGACGATGAACTGTTTGATGACTTTGATGACGAGTATCCGGAGGATGAAGCCCTGGAGTGAGGCCAATGGTCTCCACAGGGCGGCTATCAGGCATTAATGGCCCAATTGAACAGATGCACGGGGCATCATCATCTGGACTTACGTCGTGCTCTGACACATTATGGACATAGTTCCCAAGGGACATAACAAAAACGAGTTAGGGAATTGCTATGAAAATGAACGTTATTTCGGCCCTCTTGGCGGCCGCTTCTTTGTCCGGCTCCGCGTGGGCCGTTCCGCCTGAGGTACTGGATCGAGGGTGGGCTGCATCTGTTGAACTGGCGGGAGAAGGTGACCCTGATGTTGCCATCATTCGTATGCGGGAGATGGCCGACCTGAACCGCACTGTGTTGCGCAGGATGGAATTCCATCAGCAGACACAGAACTTCGTCGATCAGATGTGGGAGAATCTGGAATCCTTCAACCTGAGCGACTTTTATGAAATGCTGCCTGAGCAACAGGGCCAATGGCGGGCGCTGAGGGTGTACGGTGCACGTCAGGGTGACCGCTATCAGGTGGGCCCGGATCCCACTGCAATCGGGGTTCGACCGGATGGTTTACCCCGCACTCTAGGTGACGTTTCTGTTCAGGTACAGGCTAAAAAAATTGATGGCAGTTTCGGCGATCACTATCTGATGCGTGGCAACATGCAAATGGGGGTAGGGGAGATGCGCTGGCCGTCGGTGCAGGATGCTGCGGTGGAAACCTTTCGGGTTGTGGTGGACGGCGCGCCCGCTTTTCAAATAGAAAAATCCGGCGTCTCCACTCAGCAGTATCGCGATAAGGTAATCAAGATGAACCCTGATCTGGGTTCGGAAGATATCGATATTATTGCCCCCCTGTGGGCATCGTTCCCTGCCATGTGGGAACTGCTTTCCCATCTTGGCTCTATTGATGACCTGGTATACCACGATCTGAATAAACCATATCGGCAACTGAAGGCCTCTTTTACCATCAACCCTGAGCGTATGAAGGCATTTTATCCCCATATTGTCGGTCATCTGCAGAATATGGATCGTCTGTTCCGTGGGTCATTGCGTTTGGAAGATGAGCGAGGGGAGTTGTTCAGTGCGGAGCTGGATAGCCGAACCCTGCGGGGAACCTTTCAGGCATTTATTGCCGATGGCCGTATTGTTCCCATAAAGGGCGGCAAAGTGATGCTGGACGCACCGCCCATTGAAGATGACAAACCCTGGAATTTTACGGCACATATGGACAGTACTATGACCATTCTTGGGGTAGTGACCCATATTAATAATGCCAAAGCCAGAGTCCAGTTCCTGTCTACCAAAGAAGGTGCAAAATTGGTGGGTCAGATGTCGGATGTGCCGGATATTCGTGTACAGGGCAATGCTCTGGGTATCATGCCTACGTCCATGATTGACGTGGTGTTACCGAAAGATATCGATGAGATTATCGAAGAGTTTATTGCAGTGGCCTGTAAGGGAAACGAAGGCAAGGGTATTCTTGTCGGCGCTCAGTTTGATGAATCCCCCAGCGGCGATACTTCAACGATTACCTTTAAAACCGCGTTTGAAGGATTGGATAATTTCTTTGTCCGCATTGGCATGGGGATTGTGAACGATCGGGTGTTGCCGGATGAGAGGGTATCCAGTGAGCTGGAGCGCCTGATATTTGAAACTCAGGAGGCGTTTGCGTCGGACCTGAAAGGTTTTGAAGCGATCGCCAGCGCCAGAAAACACAAAAATCTCGCAGCCAATGACGTTAAGCAGTGAAGTCAACAGGCAATGACTACAAAAAAAGGCCCGCTTTAGCGGGCCTTTTCTTAATTGCAGATTTTCTTAATGACCACACCAAGCCTGAAGAAATGCAGGTTGGGGAGTGGGGTTACCCTTACCACTTCCACCACGGCATCCAGCGGCGAGAAGTCGGGCCCTTCTGAAGGAATGCTGACCCGCAAGCGATCACCAATTTCCAACTTTTTTTCAGTTTCCAGCAGCATGCCGGCACCACTTAGATTGCGACAGCGACCTTCGTATCGCTCTTTTGCATCCACTTTAGTGAAGGTGACCATGGTGTCTACCTTCATTCGGATAAAACCGCGCTTTTCTTCGTAGGATCTTTCTGACAAAGCCATGTGTCCTCTCTCGCTATGTTCAGCCTTATTATTGTGATTTTTGTAGGGCAACGTACCTCATGCAAGTCCAATTGAGTATATCAGAGCGTTCAGATATCGCTATCTTTTAGATCGCTAAATTATTTAGCAGGCCTTTGGCAACACTCTGTTTAGCCTTTGGTTGCATTGTGTGATTTTTGAGAGTAATTTTTGATCTTACAAATGGGATGTCAGACACTTATACCGTGTCTTTAATGTAGAGAGTAGATTGCTGCCAGTATGAAGTCCCCCCAAGCATCGGGAACCGACATAACCATTCTGTTGATCGATCAATTGTCAGATCTTCAGGCTCACATTTCAAGTTGTCTGCGTGATGAGGGTTATCACGTGCATGTTGAATGTGAATCTGAGCCCGGTTTACGTTTCTGGTCTGAGCATCACCCCCAGGTGGTTATTTGTGATGTCGCCTCACCAGACATTGATGGTCTTTCCATCCTTAGTGAAATAACCAACAGTGATTACAGCACTCAGGTCATTATGATATCGGATGCGGGGGAAATGGACGACGTGGTGAAGGCTCTGCGCCTGGGGGCAACGGACTTTTTACTGAAACCCATTTCTGACCATGAAGTGCTGTTACATGCGGTAAAAAGGGCTTTGGATGATCATGAAATGCAGGTGCAGAATCAGCATTACCGGGCACAACTGGAACAGAAAAACCGCGAGCTGAACGACAGTCTCAGACTGTTGAAAGAAGATCAGGAAGCCGCGCGGGTAGTTCAGTTGAAGATGTTGCCTGAGACGAAGAAGCGTTATGGCCGGCTGCAGGTGGAGTACCAGATCATCCCCTCTCTCTATCTCAGCGGTGATTTTGTTGATCATTTTAGCCTTGGCCCCAATCGTATCGGTTTTTATCTGGCCGATGTCTCAGGCCATGGTGCTTCATCGGCATTTGTCACCGTGCTGCTCAAAACCATGGCCATTCGGGTTAAACAGCATTACAACACCGATCAACCGGAGCCGTTGCGGCCAGCGGAAATATTGAAACAGGCCAACGAGGAACTCCTGCCATTGGGTTTGGGCAAACATCTGGCAGTATTTTGCGGATATATAGACTATACCGCGCGCAAACTGGTGTACTGCAGTGCCGCCCACTTTCCGCCCCCCATACTGGTGACCAATAACAGTGCGTTGGCGTTGGAGGGTAAGGGCCTTCCAGTGGGTTTGTTTGATGATGTTTCTTATGAAAATCAGGAAGTTAGTTTGGGTGATGAGTTCGATTTAGTGGTTTTTTCAGATGGCGTACTGGAAGTGATGCCGCAGCAATCGGTGGCAGAAAAAGAGCAATACCTTATGGAAATCGTATCCAAGGGGATTCATAATATAGGTCAGCTCTTAGATCACCTGGACTTACGCGACAAAGATGCGATTCCCGATGATATTGCGCTTATGACGGTTTCTTGCTCACCAAGGTAGGGGGCAAGGTAGACTTTTTTATACTCGTGGAAGCGGGTGAAGCAGGGCAGTTAAGTAGATCCATGGCTGAATCCAACACCGGAAAAGCACTGTATGCAATTCATCAGGGCACCTATGTGCTCAAGTTGATTGGCGAAATCAGGGTTCCAATCTGTGCGACACTGGATAACTTCATTGAAAATATGTTTCGGGATAAGCAGTTGAATTCCGTGCTTATTGATTTGAGTAAAACCCAGATCATCGACAGCACCGCACTGGGCCTGTTAGCGAAAATTGCCATACAAACCCGAAAACGCTTCAAGCGTAAACCGCTGATCATCAGTACAGAGCCTGATGTTACCCGAATTCTCGACACCATGGGGTTCGAGAAAGTGTTTAATATTGTTCATGAAGCCCCGGTCAAAAGCCCTTCCATGACTGAGATGCCCAACATTCCCTGTGACGAGCGCAACGCCTTCGAGAAAGTACTGGAGGCTCACCGAATCCTGATGGACATGAATGAGCGTAACCACGAAACCTTCAGGGATGTAGTGGCTGCGTTGGAACAGCCGGCAGACGACGGTATGTCTCCGGACTCAAAATATTGCTGCGGTGACAGCAAATATCACCGATTCAATTAAGAGCAGATCACACTTACTCTGCAATCGCCCGCATGAGTTGTTCCAGCTTCACCTGATCCCTGGCAAAGTTCCGGATTCCCTCCGCAAGTTTTTCTGTAGCCATTGCATCTTCGTTCATATGCCAGCGGAATGCCTTTTCAGACAATGAGATTTTTTCCTGTTGCGCACAGCTCATTTGCGGGCTGAGTTTTCTTTCCAGAGTATCCTTGTCGGCTTCCAGCTCTCCCATAAGCTCTGGGCTAATGGTGAGCCGATCGCAGCCGGCTAACTGTTCAATCTCACCGGTGTTGCGAAAGCTGGCCCCCATCACAATGGTGTGATAGTCGAACTGTTTATAGTATTGATAGATAGACGTAACCGACAGCACCCCTGGATCTTCCGCCGGGAGGTATTCTTTCTGTTCTGTATTGGCTTTGTACCAATCCAGAATTCGGCCCACAAAAGGGGATATCAGCGTGGCATCCGCCTCTGCACAGGCCACGGCCTGATAAAAGCTGAACAGCAGCGTCAGATTACATTCAATGCCTTCCTGTTCCAATTGTTTTGCGGCTTGAATGCCTTCCCAGGAGGAGGCAATTTTAATCAGGATACGCTCGCGATCGATGCCGGATTGTTCGTACAGGCTGATGATGCGGCGTGCGGTATTGATGGTGGCGGATGTATCAAAGGAAAGCCGGGCATCCACTTCGGTGGATATTTTTCCGGGAATAATATTCAGTATCTCGCGGCCGATGTTCACTGCCAGATGCTCGCAGGCCAGCGTAATATGGTGCCGGGTTTGTGCTGTTTGCGCATCGCGCAGGCTTTTCGCCAGCAAGGGTTGATAGTCTTCAATGGCGGCGGCTTTCAGCAACAACGAGGGGTTGGTGGTGGCGTCAATGGGCTGATAGCGTCGAATGGCTTCAATATCCCCGGTGTCAGCCACCACAGTGGTCATGTTTTTCAGTTGCTCCAGCTTGTTTTCCATATCATGGCCTTAGGTTGGAAACAGAAGATTCAAGTATGCTGTTATCATATGACAAATCCGGGATGAAGGCTGCTGCCCTTCGAATAACCTCCACCCCGGCACCAGGCTGGTAGGCGTTTTCACTGATGAAGCGTCGCCATTGCCGAGCCCCGGGCCGGCTCTGAAACAGGCCAACAATATGCCGGCTGATGAATTTAAGCTGGGCACCTTGTTCCATACGCTGTTCTATATAGGTGTAGAGTTGATCCATCAGTTCACCATCACTGATGACCGGGCGGCCTGCACCATAAATTCGTTGGTCCACCTGCTTCAGAATGTATGGGCTTTGATAGGCGGCCCGGCCCATCATGACGCCATCCACTTTGCTCAGGTGCCCGAGGCTTTCATCCAGGCTGTTGATGCCGCCGTTAATGATGATTTCCAGGTGGGGAAATTCCTGTTTCAGCAGATAGACGCGTTCGTAGTTGAGCGGCGGAATGTCTCGGTTTTCTTTCGGGCTCAGGCCATCCAGCCAGGCTTTGCGCGCATGTACAATGAAGGTGGAAACACCGCTGTCGGCAACCGTGGTGACAAAGCGTTGCAAATCGGCGTAGTCATCCTGCTGATCGATGCCTATGCGGCATTTCACGGTTACGGGTATGGTAACCGCGCGCCTCATGGCGGCGGTGCACTCCGCCACCAAACCGGGTTCCGCCATCAGACAGGCGCCAAAGCGGCCTGATTGTACCCGGTCACTGGGGCAGCCCACGTTCAGGTTTACTTCATCGTAGCCGTAATCCTGTGCCAGCTTGCTGCAGCGGGCCAGATCAGCGGGGTCGCTGCCACCCAATTGCAATGCAACCGGGTGTTCGGTTGGGCCAAAGCGCAGGTGACGTTCCACATCCCCATAGATGAGGGCGCCGGTGGTTACCATTTCCGTATAAAGCACAGCCTGCCGGGTCAACAGACGGTGAAAGCCACGGCAGTGGGTGTCTGTCCAATCCAGCATGGGGGCAATACAAAAGCGTCTGTCGATAGTTTTTTGAGTCATTTCAGCGAGATATGAATACTGCAAGGCCAGGGGCGCATTAAACGGCCTGATAGTATAGCACTTCATGCAGCTCTTTTTACCTTCAGGGGGAGTGGCTATAATGGCGCCCCTGAAACCCGAATACAGGATTAACCCGATGTCAGTAAGAACCCGTGTCGCACCTTCTCCCACCGGCGACCCTCATGTGGGTACCGCGTATATAGCCCTGTTTAACATGGTGTTCGCCCGCAAGCTGGGTGGGAAGTTTGTCCTGCGCATTGAGGATACCGACCAGGTTCGCAGTACGGATGAATCTGAGTCTATGATTCTGGAATCGTTGCGCTGGCTGGGGTTGAACTGGGATGAAGGCCCTGATGTGGGGGGGGAATACGGCCCATACCGGCAGAGCGAGCGCTCTGCCATTTACCAGGCACATGCACAAACATTACTGGACAGCGGACATGCCTTTATCTGTTACCGCACCCCGGAAGAACTGGAAGCGTTGCGGGCAGCGCGCAAAGCCGATGGCCGGCATACCGCTCTGAAACCTTCTGACCTGATGCTTCCCGCAGCCGAGGTTGAAAAACGTAAGGCCGCAGGTGCTCCCTACGTGATCCGAATGATGGTACCGGAAGAGGGTAAATGCGAAGTCAATGACATGCTGCGCGGTACCATCGAATTGGATTGGGGGCAGGTGGATGCGCAGATTTTGATGAAGAGCGATGGTATGCCCACCTATCACCTGGCGAATGTGGTGGATGATCACCTGATGGCCATCAGCCATGTCATTCGCGGCGAGGAATGGATTAATTCTGCCCCCAAGCACAAGTTGCTCTACCAGTACTTTGGTTGGGATATGCCCGTGCTCTGCCATATGCCGTTGTTGAGGAATCCCGACAAGAGCAAGTTGAGCAAGCGTAAAAACCCCACCAGTATCAACTACTACAAGCGCATGGGTTATTTGCCGGAAGCAGTGGTGAACTATCTGGGGCGCATGGGGTGGTCCATGCCGGATGAAGCGGAGAAATTCACCCTGCAGGCGATGATAGAGCATTTTGATATACAGCGCGTATCTTTGGGGGGCCCCGTATTCGATACCACTAAATTGAGCTGGTTGAATGGGCTCTGGATTCGCGAATCCTGCACCCCCGAGCAATTGGCGCAGAAACTGCGGGATTGGGCCTTCAACGAAGATTACCTGATGCCGGTATTACCCTTGATTCAGACCCGGCTGGAAGTTTTATCCGATATAGTGAAACTGGCCGACTTTTTTGTGGCAGGGCAGCTGGATATCCAGGCTGAACAGTTCGAATTCGGTAAGCTGGAAGCGCTTCAGGTCAGAAAAATCCTACAATATAGTTTGTGGCAGTTTGAGGCTGTCCGCAGCTGGGATCGGGATACCATCAGTCAAAGCCTGAGTGGCTTGTCCCAGGCATTGGGGCTCAAGATGAAAGACTTTATGATGCCGCTGTTCGTGGCCGTATCCGGGCGCTCGGCTGCGCCGTCTATTATGGATGCCATGGTGATTCTGGGCTCCGATATGACCCGGGCCCGATTACGCCATGCTCTGGATGTGTTGGGGGCCCCCAGTAAAAAAGAAGCCAAAGCCTGGGAAAAAGAATTCCGCGCCATGGAATTATAAAATCGCCGAAAAGGTATTGACAGGTCTGCGGATCGTCCTTAGAATTCGCAGCCTCTTCAGGTGATTCTCTGTGTTGAGGCAAAATAAGCTTCAAAATCAGATGGTTAACCGGTACGGGGCTATAGCTCAGCTGGGAGAGCGCTACAATGGCATTGTAGAGGTCGGCGGTTCGATCCCGCCTAGCTCCACCAATTTTTGACGCAGTTCACCACGTTGCGTCCCCTTCGTCTAGTGGCCTAGGACACCGCCCTTTCACGGCGGTAACAGGGGTTCGAGTCCCCTAGGGGACGCCATATCTTCTTAAAATCTTTCCACTTTACTGTCTATCTACCATGGACTTGTCATGGAGAGGCAGTTATGGAAGTTATCAAAACCCTTCGCCCTGGAGACAGTGGTACTAAAAAACTCACGGCACACTATGGTGACCGCTTGGTGTGTGTGCGTTATCGAAAAGATGTACAGCGCCAACGTCGATTTACTACCATCGAGTTGATCGTTGATGAGATACCATCGGTGCGCACCAAGCCGTTTCCCCTTTCCCCCGAAGAGTTGGCGTTATCCGTTGGGCTCTATATTTCCGCTGATGAAGTCGATGTGCGCAGGCAAGTGATGGATGCCGGTGGTGTCTACGATCAACGTGCTGACCTTTGGCGTTTACCCTTGGCCAAAGTGGTGAAACTTGGGTTGCTCGGACGTTTGCGGGAAGGTTAGATGGAGGCTCGGACTTCTATGCAAATCACGCAACCGCAAGCCGTGGCGGTGCTTGGTTTTCTCAGGCCGGTATTCTGCCCTTTTGGGATTCGGCTGCTGTTGTTTCTATTGTTGTTGTCACCGCTTGTATCTGTGGAGGCAAAGCCTGGTTCGCAGGCATCCTGCAAAAAGATTGAACAACAAATCAAGCAATACACCCGCCTGAGACGGGCTGGGGGCAGCGCCAGGCAAATGGATAACTGGCACCGAAAAAGGCATCAGCTCAAGGTGCGCTACTCGAAATTATCCTGCAGGCTTTGAATTGGTCAGGCTCAGTATGCCGTATACAGAGTGCTTCAATTGGTTTATTGGTAGCAGGCATGCATCCGCTAACAAACACCGGCAAAGCGTGCCGGCGGAATTGAATATAGTCCCTTTGGTTGATGTATACAGGATACACTGTGTTAATATGCGGGTTGACCGTTTCAGATAGGGATTAATATGTATGAGTAACATTAAAAACAATAAGTTAATTGCATTTTTTATCGCTTGTTCAATATTTGCAACTGCCCCCCTACACGCAGAAACACCGGAAGAAAAAGGTTACAAAATTTACAAGGAAGCCGAGGATCGTGATGAAGGCTTCGTTGATAATCAGGCAGAAATGCTGATGATCCTGAAAAACAAACAGGAAGCCACCAGTGAGAGGGAAATGTCGGTAAAAGCGCTGGAAGGCAAAGGGGACGAAGGCGACATGTCCCTGATGGTGTTTTTGTCACCCCGTGATCAAAAAGGAACTGCGTTGTTGACCCATCAACACAAGAATCGAGACGATGACCAGTGGCTGTATCTGCCGGCTCTGAAGCGGGTTAAGAAGATTGCGTCCAGCAAAAAGTCCGGGCCCTTCATGGGCAGCGAGTTTTCTTTTGAAGATATCGGTGGTCAGTCTATCGAGGATTACACCTATAAATATTTACGGGACGAAACCTATGAAGGGCAGGACTGCTTTGTCGTCGAGAGTTATCCAGTGGATAAGAACTCGGGCTACACCCGTATTGTTTCCTGGGTTGACAAGGAGCACTATCGAACACTGAAGTCAGAATTCTATGATCGTAAAAACAGTCATCTCAAGACGCTGACAACGGATGGATTCAAGCAGTACGAAGGTAAGTTCTGGCGGCCAAGTGAATTGCTCATGGTCAATCACCAGACTGGCCGCAGTACGGTGCTCAAGCAAACCAATATTGCCTTTAAGACAGGATTATCTGAATCCGATTTTAATAAAAACAGCCTCAAACGAGCTCGTTAAGAAAAAGCCGCGCTGGAACATCATAGCGCGGCATTTTTCTATTTGACGCCTGATTACTGTTTGTTCAGGTGAGTGGTATCCTGATGAAGAATGTTTTCCTGGGGGTGTTGCTGGCATCCTTCCTGATGGCCAGCAGCCATGCCAACGCAGTGTTGGAACCTTTTTTCGAGGGCGGCGAATGGACCGCGGAGACCGGCCTTGAGTATCGTTACTTTAAGGACCCCGGAGAATTTGGCCAATCTCAGCACGCTGTCGCATTGCGGCTGAGTGCTGAGTATTACACCTCATGGAACGACGGTTTGGATCTCTTTACTTTCCGTCCCTATCTCTTGCTGGACTATCAGGATTCCGATCGTACCCACTTTGATATCAGGGAAGCGCTGTGGATTCATGTTGGGGACGATTGGGAATTGCGCTCTGGAATCAGCCGGGTTTTCTGGGGTAAAACGGAATTCATTAATCTGGTGGATGTAATCAACCAGGATGACCTGGTGGATGGCGACGATGAAAAACTCGGTCAGCCGATGGTTAATCTGTCGCTGGTACATGACTGGGGCATCTTCGATTTCTATTTATTGCTGGGATTTCGCGAACGAACTTTTCCCGGGCCGGATGGCCGATTGCGCACACCGATTCCGGTGGATACCGATAACCCGGAGTATTCCAGGGAAGCAGGCCAACGGGATATTGACTGGGCCGTCCGTTGGCAACGCCCCCTGAACGATTATGTAGAGATGGGTTTATCACTGTTCTCCGGCGTGGACCGTGAACCCTGGTATTCTTTTAATTTTGATTTGAATAACCCAATGCTCATTCCCAATTATCATCATAAAGATCAATTGGGGCTGGAGCTTGAATATTTGTATGAAGGTTGGGCTGTGAAGTTTGAGGCCATCGGTGTTCGCAGTGAAAGAGAACATTACTGGGCAGCAGTAACCGGTGTTGAATACAGTTTTTACGGAATTATGGGCACCGATCTTGATTTCACTCTGATCAACGAGTTTATGAAAGATTCGCGGGATGATCTGGCTCCCGGTTATCTTGAACACGATTTCGGAGTGGGAGGGCGCTTCTCCTTTAATGATGAATTTGACACCACCATGCAGGGCGGATTTCTGTGGGATCCGGATACAGAAGAGAAGGTGCTGTCTTTTGAATTTGAGCGGCGCTTGTACTCGGATTTAAAGATTGAAATTCAGGCAGTCACAGTGCTTGAGCGAGGTACACCTCCTGTTGATGACACCAATGTTGAGATCATTTCTGATTTACTGCAGTCCCAATTGTTTGGTGACGACTCAGTAACGTACAACCAGGTTGTGGATTTTCTGCTGGGCTTGATTGAGGAAGATGGAATCGGGATCTTGTTTGACCCTGAGTACGGCTTGAATGTTCTGCAACAGTTTCAGAAACTGTCTGATACCAGTCGTAAGATCAGTGTGATTGAAAGCGACGACTACGTTCAGGTCAAACTGACCTATTATTACTGATCAAAATAGCGTTTGGTGATAAAAAAACGTTGGAAAACGCAGGCTTATAGTGAGATCTGGCTATACTGAATAAGAACATAGCCGGCAAAGAACTGTATCACATGGATCAAGACAGAAAGCTTTTGAAGGATCGTAAAATTCTGCGCAAGATTGATTACAATCTGGCGTTGCACAGCCGCTTTTTTATGGCGGCCAACTTACTGATTTTTTTCTTTATTGCCTCCATTGGGGAATACTATGTGCGCTATCCCGAGCTGACTTTGTCGTGGGGTACTGCGTTATTGCTGTTCTCCACGCCTGCGTTCTACTTGTGTATACGTTTTGACCCCAGTTACGGCGCTGGCCCTGCCCGATGGCGAAATATGTTCATTGGCTTACAAATAGTCATTGCGCTGAGCATGGGTTTATTCTGTGCCCTGGTTATTTTGCAGGACAAGCTGTCCGTTAACGGATTCTTGTTGTCGCTGTATATGGTGGGCTCATCTGCCATCAACAATGTGGAGTGGTCTCCCTATAATCAGCGCAACGCAGTGAAACTGTTCAGTAATCTGGCGCCTGCCATCGTGGCCTATTCGGTGCTGGCTGATATCAATGGTTTGACCATTGCTGTGGGCATGTTCGTTTTGCTTGTGATGTTGCTCAGGCAATCCCGCATCCTCTTCATCCGCCATTGGGATAATGTGCGAGTTCATCATGAGCTGCACATACAGGCCAGGGACCTGGCCCATGCTGCCAGTGAAGCGAACAGCGCCAGTCAGTTTAAAACTGAATTCCTGTCGAATATAACCCATGAAATCAGAACACCCATGAACAATGTTTTGGGCATGTTGGCATTATTGGATGATACCGAACTGAGTTCTCAGCAGCGGGAATTGCAAAATTTGGCGGTGCAATCCGGCGAAGGGTTATTGAGCCTGATTGATGATATCGTTGATTTTTCCAGGATAACGTCCGGCCAGGTGCAGTTAAACGAGAATATTTTTCATGTAAAGCGTTGCGTTGATCAGACACTGGAACTATTGGGGCCGCGGGCCCATGAAAAAGGCATGGAATTGAGTTGTACCTTTGAAGAGGATATTCCTGTTCGGGTGAAAGGTGATCAGGGTCGATTGTCACAATTGATAAACAACCTGGTTTCCAATGCCATCAAATACAGTGACGGCACGGACATTGTGATTCATGTTGCCATGTCCAAAGTGGAGGAACGTCTGGCGGAACTGAGAATCTCGGTAAGAGATAATGGGCGCGGCATCGATCCGGCCATTCAGGATAATCTGTTTGATGCTTTCTCCAAGAAGTTGACCACCCGGGATCTCACCCAGGGGGGAACTGGCCTGGGGCTGGCCATCAGTAAAGGTTTGGTGGAGTGCATGCAGGGGGACATCGGGTTTACCACGGATGAAAAGCGGGGAACGGAATTCTGGTTTACCGTACGCATGCCGTTGTCCACCCAGCAAGCGCAGAAGTTGGCGCTCAACAAAGAATTGCTGAACAAGCGTGTGTTGATCATCGGTGCCGAGGGTGGCGTACTGGAAGCATTGCTATATCAGCTATCCACCTGGGACATGATCGTTGAGTCTGTTGCATCCAGTGAAGCGGTAACGGGTATTATCAGCGAAGCCGAGGCCATGCACCGACCCTATGACCTGTTGTTTTTTAATATGCCGGTACTGCAACCCATGGACCTGACGCTGGTGGATGCCATTCAGCGATCCGATCACATCAAGATGCAGCCTCAAGTCATAGTGCTTTCTTCGTTGGCGCAACGTGCCGATGTAATGCGTATGGGGCTGGATTCAACCCTCAGTGTGGAATGGTTGAGCAAGCCCATCACACGGGAAAAACTGTGTCGCGCACTGATTGCTTGCTTTGATCTGGATCAACCTGCCGATTCCACGGAGCGGCCAGACAGTGGCATGGGGGAGATAATCGGGCGCCGGGTGCTGCTGGTGGAAGATAACGCCGTCAACCAAATGGTGGCCAAAGGATTGCTGAATAAGTTGGGGTATTTGGTAACCAGTGTTGTCAATGGTAAGGAAGCCTTGGGCATGCTGGAAGAAAAAGAGTTCGACCTGATATTGATGGATTGTCAGATGCCGGTGCTGGATGGTTATGAGACCACCAGGGCCTGGCGCGAGAAAGAAGGGGCTGAGGAGGGTATGGAAGGAGGGCGCCGACTGCCCATTATTGCCATGACCGCCAGCGTCATAGAGGGTGAACAACAGAAGTGTTTGGCCTGTGGAATGGACGACTATCTATCCAAGCCTGTCAAAATAGAAGAGCTGGATGCTAAAATGCGGCAATGGCTGGGTGGTAAGGGGCCCGATGCTGCTGAGCAGGCGTCGTCTCTGAAAACGGCCTAGAGACTATTGCTCGTTTAAGGGAAAGCCATGAAAGTTCTATTGTTGGGGGCGACGGGGTTGATTGGGCATCATTGCCTTTCCTACCTGTTGAATAATAAGAAAGTGACGGAGACGATTGCCCCAACCCGGCGGTCGTTGTGTATGCGAGATCAGTCTCTGCATAATGTCCTGGTGGACTTCGATCGGCTTGACGAATACCCGGAGCTGTTTGAAGTGGATGCCATTATCTGTTGTCTCGGTACAACCATTAAGCAGGCCGGCAGCCGGGCGCGGTTCCGGCAGGTGGATTATCAATACTGCCTGGACGCTGCCGAATTGGGCAGAGCCCATTCAGCCAAAACCTTTTCATTGGTGTCGGCCATCGGCGCCTATGAGCGATCACCTGTTTTCTATTCCCGGATCAAGGGGGAGCTGGAATCCCATCTGCGTGAATTGGAATACCCGGTGTTATCCATATTTCAACCTTCCTTGCTGTTAGGCGATCGGCAGGAACAAAGGCTGGGTGAATTGGCCGCGGCAAAACTCGCCCCCTTGTTCAACCCGTTATTGATGGGTGGTTTGTCAGACTATAAGGCCATAGACGCGGAGGTGGTGGCGCGTGCCATGGTCAATGACTGTTTGGACAGTCAGCATGATGTGGGTGACAAGCCGAAAGTCAGGGTGTATCGCCATGACAAGATTGTTAAACTGGCAACCACATAAAGTCGTGAGTGTGAGGTGTCGAAGTGAACATAGTTACCCCTGATCTGTGTGACGCTTATCCCGATATAGTGCGGATAGTTGAACCTTTGTTCACCAATTATGGTGGACGGGAAGCGTTTGGTGGCCAGATTGTTACTGTGAAATGCCACGAGGATAATTCCCTGGTGAAGGAGCATGTGGCAAATCCCGGTGCAGGAAAAGTGATGGTTGTTGACGGGGGCGGCTCTCTGCGCTGCGCCTTGCTTGGGGATATGCTGGCGGAGAAGGCTGCTCAGAACAATTGGGCCGGCTTGATTATTTACGGCTGTATTCGGGATGTTGATGAAATCCGAAAAACACAGTTGGGCGTTCAGGCGCTGCGGACCATTCCCATCAAGAGCAATCGTCAGGGGCGTGGGGATTTGAACATACCCATTACCTTTGGTGGGGTGACTTTTCATCCTGGTGAATACGTTTATGCGGATAACAACGGCATCATTGTTTCTGAGCAGGCGTTGAGTATGCCGGAATAACACTGGAAGATCCGCAGGCACAAAAAAACCGGCCTGAAGCCGGTTTTTTTGTGCCTGCGCTGAAATCGTCTGCTTAAGGCAGCAGATGAGCTACGGCGTCCCGTTCTTCGCTCAGTTCCGTTTCAGTGGCCTTCATCTTTTCGGAACTGAAATCACTGATTTCCAGTCCCTGTACGATTTCCCAGTCACCGTTTTTGCAAACACAGGGGAAAGAGTAGATCAGGCCTTCGGCAATGCCGTAGCTGCCGTCACTGTAAACACCCATGCTCACCCAATCGTTTTCAGCGCTGCCCAGCGCCCAGTCCCGCATGTGGAAGATGGCAGCGTTGGCGGCCGAGGCGGCACTGGATGCACCGCGAGCCTTGATGATGGCTGCCCCCCGTTGCTGTACAACGGGAATAAACTCATTGCGGTACCAGTCCTGTTCTACCTTGGGCTCTGCCGCTTCACCGCTGATCAGGGCTTTGGAAATGTCAGGGTATTGAGTGGAAGAGTGGTTGCCCCAGATGGTCATCTTGGTGATGTCGTTGATGGAAGAACCGGTTTTCTGGGCCAGTTGCGTCAAGGCCCGGTTGTGATCCAAACGGGTCATGGCCGTGAATTGACGGGGGTTGATGTCCGGTGCGTTACGTTGGGTAATCAGCGCATTGGTATTGGCCGGGTTGCCCACAACCAGAACCTTGATGTCCCGGCTGGCATGTTCGTTAATGGCCTTGCCCTGCACCGAGAATATGGCGGCGTTGGCTTCCAGCAGGTCTTTACGCTCCATGCCGGGGCCGCGGGGGCGGGCACCAACCAGCAATGCGTAGTCAGCATCTTTATACGCTACATTGGGATCGTCAGTGATAACCATGTCGTGCAGCAAAGGGAAAGCACAATCGTCCAGTTCCATGGCAACGCCCTTCAGGGCCTCCAGGGCTGGTGTGATTTCGAGCATCTGAAGAATTACGGGTTGGTCGAGGCCCAGCATCTCACCAGCGGCGATGCGGAAAAGCAGTGAGTAGCTGATTTGACCAGCTGCACCAGTAACGACGACACGTACAGGTTGTTTCATTGGTTCGATCTCCTGTCATCCTGTTTTTTAAGACGCACAATTCTATGCATCTGGGGGCCCAAATACCAATGATTTGTTGCAATAGTTGGTCATACATCTTCGTCGATGTAGACGCCGCCACGCTGAATGGTGGCCGGATTGTGGTCGCCGGAGTTCTCCAGTAAAGAACGGATTTCAGGTCTCAGTTTGTGATGGGCATTGCGACGATCCTGGCGTCGGCGGTCGGTTTTTACCGGTATATTCTGCCGCCGGCGTTCTTTTACAGCACGGCGATCAATAAATTGAGGGCGTTGATGCTGCTCAACGGCCTTGCTGCGTTCACTGGCATACACCTTAATGGAGCGATTGGATTTCAATCTCTCTATGGTGCGGCGGTGAATTCTTGGCATCAACAGCATTTCAGAGGCCTCTGTTACAGAACAACTGCGATTATCGGGTTCTTACTATTCATTATCGGCACGTAATCGATTTACTTTAGTTTTCAATAAGTTGATAGATAATTACTGTAATCGGTCAAAAAGTGTGCAACAGTTCCTCTTTATGGACTTTAAAGGCCCAATTTAATAGACAAATCATTAACCTAAGTCTATTTTGTATTCCAGAAGACATGAGTGCACGTTCCATGCTTTATATGTGCATATTAGATGCCAAGGAATCTGGCCAGCGTCAAGACACCGGGGATCCAAACGGGTCAAGTGTCACACTAAATGGTCAAGATTCTGTATGAAGGGTTTGATTGCGCACGTCGGTGGCAGGAGCGTCTGGTTTTGTCGATTCCGTTGCTGACATTAACTGATATCCGTTTTACAGCACTGTGCCAGGCACTCTGTCTGGTAGGCCTGTTGTTGTTCCAATCGTCCACTTTTGCATCAACCAGGCTGGTTTCCACCGAATCCAAGTTATCGGTGCTGGTGAACAGTTTTGGTGCTAAACAGCTGGATGTTTCCACCTACCTGGAAATCACCTCAGACCCTACCGGTGTCGCCAAATTGGAAGAAATATTGGCGCTACCGGACCACGCTTTTGAACCCCTGCAGTCCCAGACTTTCCTGAACTCCATGACCAACCAGGTTTTCTGGTTGCGGGCGCGCATTCGTGAAAGCTCAAGAGTCATGGGTATGCATTCCCGTTGGGTGCTGGTGTTGGAGAATCCCCACCTGCAGGGCTCCGCCATGTACCTGGCAAAGGCCGGTTCCAGACATGCCGGGGCCTTTGTGGCCATTGCTCCGGAGCAGGGTCGTTATCTGGTTTACCCCTTCGAATTGGCCGCCAATGATACCCATGAGCTGTATATCAGGTTGGATGTTCGTGGTGCCATGTCGTTCACCGCCAAGATCTGGCAAGAGAAAGCCTACCAGTTGCACAAACGCAAGACCTTGCCGGGTTGGGGGCTGTTGTTTGGTGGCCTCGCGGTACTCATCGTATACAACTTGTTCGTGATGGTGTCCCTGCGGGAGTCCATGTATCTGTATCTGTCTTTTTTTCTTGTGTGTGGCTTGCTGATCACCGCTCACACGGAAGGATTTCTGGCACAGTTCGGCGGGGATAACGCCTTGTTCAAATGGGTTGGGTTTGGTGCTCTGCTGCAGTGCTTTGCCCTTGCCGGCGCGGTGCTGTTTACCCGGGCGTTCTTGCAGACAACAGTCAATCATCCCATCGTGGAGCGTTGTCTGAAAATCTCACTGGGTCTGGCCATTCTGTTGGGCTTGGCGCTGGTGACCGGGCTCGTGCCCCTGACCCTGTTTTTTGCCGGCTTCGCAGTGGCAGGGTTATTGTTTTTCATTCCATCGGTGATCGCCTCCTTGGATGTGTCGGATCGGGCTACCCGATATTTTCTCGCCGGTTGGTCGGTCTTTGTTTTGGGCTATTCGGTTTATCAGTTCGGCCAACTGGGATTGATTCCGGTTAATGACGTCACCCGGCATATGAAAGAGTTCGCGCTGGGCATACTGGGTATTACGTTGTCCCTGGGAATCGCCTCCCAGATTCAGAAGGAACGTTTCCAAAAGCGCAAGGGGTTGACTCAACAGCAGGAGACCATGCTGGAGTTGAAGTATACCGAGGAACAGATCCAGAAAAAGGTGTTGCGCGATACCTTGCGCGAATTTCCCGGCGAAGAGGTATTGGAGGCGGTGTCCCGCAAAGTGGTGGACGCGGTTGCCGAAACGGGAGAGGCAGTGACGCTGGTGTTTGTGGAATTACACCACTTGGGCTTGGTGGAAAGCAAGCTGGGTCATGCGGCGCGAAATGAACTGTTGACCCGTGCCACCAAGCGCTTGAGTATTGTTTTGCGTAGCATTCAAGGGGTTGTGCCGTTAAAAGAATTCAATGGACAGTACGTGCCAATGGCGGTGCTGGAAGCCAATCGTTTTGCGTTTTTGCTGCGTTCCATGGACGACGTGGCGGTGAATTTTGCGGTGGATGAGGTGGAATCCTCAATGCAGCGGCCTTTTTTCTATCAGGGTATGGGGTTGCAGCCCGGCGTGTCATTTGGCGTCGCCCGATTAAGCGATTTTGACGCCAGCTACGATGCGTTGTATCAACATGCAAAGCGCGCATTGGAGGTGGATACTGCAAAGAACCTTAAAAAATCCTACGAGTTGGAATCGGTGGATCAGTACAACCCGCGCAATATCAGTATGATCAATCAACTGCGGGAAGCGATTCAGGAAAACCACATTACATTGTACTTTCAGCCCATTTACGATCTCAAAAGCAAGCTTACCTGTGGTGTGGAAGTGTTGACCCGTTGGGATACGGACCCGGGCGAAAAAATCAGTCCCAACGAAATTTTTTATCTGGCGGAAGTGGGTGGTTTTGTTGCCGAGTTGACGTTGAAAGTTATGGAACAGGCCATTTGCTCTTACCTTTCGGCGGTGGATCCGGAGGAAAACCCGATCAAGCTTTCCGTTAATCTGTCTCCGAAATGTTTGCGGGAAGACCGTTTTCTGGAAGAGGTTGGTATGTTGCTGACTCGCTATCACATGCCGTCAAAGATGTTGTCATTTGAAATCAAGGAAGCCGCCATCATTGAGGACCCCAGTATTACCCGGGAATCCCTTAATCGGATTCGTGCCATGGGGATTGGTTTGACCATTGATGAGTTCGGCGCCGCCTACAGCAACCCCAGCTACATGAGCAGCCTGCCGGTGACCGAGGTAAAGCTTGATCAGCGGATTGTAGCCCGCTTGGAAAACAAATTTCATTACGACTCGGTGGTAGCGCTGATTCGGTTATGTCGGGAGCAGGACATCAAACTGGTGATTCATGGCGTAGAGGATGAGGGTACCCTGGCGCAACTTGAGAAAATGGGGTGCAGTTTCGCTCAAGGCCACTTCTTTGCTGCACCGGTCAAAGCCAGTGAATATAAGTTAGGTAAAAGCAGCATGCGTCGTTCCCGCTATCAACGCGCTTAACGGATCAGGTATAATGGCGCAGAAATGTGGAGGAGCGACGTGATGCAAGAATCCAGACCGGTTCAGAGTGCCATTGAATCCAAATTGACGACAACCTTTCAACCCGTGCTGCTGGATGTGGTAAACGAAAGCCATATGCACAGTGTACCGCCTGGTTCCGAAACCCACTTTAAAGTGGTGGTGGTGTCCGATCAGTTCTCAGGCAAGCGTTCCGTGGCCCGGCATCAGATGATCTATAAGGCCTTGGCTGAGGAAGTGGCAGGCCCCGTGCATGCACTGGCAATACACACCTACACGGCGGATGAATGGAACCGTAGCGGAGCGGTGAGCCCGGCTTCGCCCCAATGTATGGGCGGCAGCAAAGCAGGTTAGCATTGATTGTCGAGGGCGCCGGCCTTGTTCGGGAGTTCCAGGGTCGGCATGCGAATAATGTGGATGGATACAGCCGCGGCAATGCCCAGCAGCAAAAACTTCAGCGGAATGGGATTAACAAAAAAGTACGCCGACGTTGAGATGGTGCACCAGAGAATGATAAGGATATAGACCTTGGCTTTTACCGGAATGCCCTTGCCGTCCAGATACAGGTGCAGATAAGGCCCCAACTGCGGTTGATTCAACAGCCAATCGTGAAACCGCTTGGAACTCTTGGCAAAACAGCTTGCGGCCAACAGCAGGAAAGGGGTGGTGGGGAGTAAGGGCAGGAAAATACCCACCACACCCAGTACCACCGATGCCCAGCCAATGAAAATCAGGCTGTATCGTAATACGATGTTTATTGGTTTGTGTTCATCCATGGCTCTAAAAGTGTAGAATCATGCCCGTCGCGATGCCAGATTCCTTCCAGCTTACCTCATTCAATTGGGTTGTACCACGTGACCCATCGGCGAAATAGACAGTGTCTTGACCTGGGTCGGTATTCCAGCTTCTCTGCTGCCAGTTTATCCACAGGGAAAGCGTCTGGTTGAATTTGAACGCGTAATCCAGGTTCAAACCAAATCCGTTCCCGGTGGCCGACTGTTCAAAACTTTTGGGGTGCGAAAAATCACTGCGTAGGTTCCAGTCAGCTACCGCAGCGTAATTCAACCATTCATAGCGGGCGCTTAATCCCAGCTGATGGTGCCGTGTCTCCAGATTCCAACCCAGGCCCAACCAGAGGCTGTCCCATTGTGTATCATAGGTGCTTTTCAAGGTGCCCCGGAATGGGCCGATGGCCGTTGGGTTGTCGGTGTTGATGGTCTGCACGCCCTCGGTCATGAGCATGTTCTGGGTTTTGTGGGTGTAACCCAGCATCGGCCTCAATGTTTGATGTGAATCCAGGCGAATGCGTCGTGCCAGGCCCAGGTTGATATCCTGCATTTTGGAATCCACGGCAGAAGACAGACTGCGGCTGTATTCCTGGGTACGGTTGTCACCATCGTAGTCGGAATCCTGTACGGTACCTTCATTGGCGGTTCCCGTACTGAAGCTTACCATCAGGTCATGGTTTGCCAGCCAGCCCCGCTTCATTTTCAGGGTGGAGGACATGGTAAACTGGCGGAAATTGACGTCCCGGTATGTGAGTTCCGAGAGGATGTTGGGGCCGTTTTCGCCGCCGGATATGTTCCAGGACAGAGTGCCCCGGGCATTGCCGACCCCGGTATTGAATTCCAGCTCGTAGGCTGAGAGCGGTTGTACATCGTAGTAGGCTTGCGCGCCGGTAGACGCCAACAACAAGCCGGATAAAATGATGATTGCATTCAGTAATTTGGGCAGCGGTTTGAGGATGGGCATGGGCCTGCTTCCTGGTGGATATTGAACTTCCCTGATTTCAGGTTAGAACAATTTTTACCGTTGGCATCGATGTAACTAATTGAAAAACAATAAGATATTTCTTATCAACAGGTTATGTTCGAATTAATTTTTGGCCAGCAAAATGACGTTTTTTTGGCATTCATAACGAGATTAGAATGAAATTTGATCAGAAGAGTGCGCAAGGTGACACTCCATCCCAATGGACCTACCGCGTGAAGTACGCACGGCGCAAAACCATAGGGATATACGTGAGTGCGGAGCAGGGTGTGGAAGTGCGGGTACCGCACTTTGTGTCCCGTAAGGAAGCCGATGACTTCGTGGCATTAAAACGCAACTGGATTGAAAAGCAGCTGCAGAGTATTGCCCGCCGCCCACAGCGATTTGAGCCAACCTATCGCTGGGGTGAACCCGTTTATTTCCTGGGTGAGCAGCAGATCATTCATCATCTGGACGGGGATGGTGTGGATATTGTGTTGCCGGGTCAGGCCGATGATTCCGTCGAGTTGATTGAACGCCGGGTTCAGGGCTGGTTCCGCCAGCAGGCTCTGGCGCTGTTCACCGAACGCCATGACCATTGGCAGGGGCATATGAGGCAGCTGAATTTACCTGTATCGACCCTGCACATTCGAGCCATGAAACGGCGTTGGGGCACCTGCCGCAGCAACGGCAAGATCATCATCAACACCCACCTGGCGCGTTATCCCCTCAATTGTGTGGACGTGGTGATTGTCCATGAGCTTTGCCACCTGTTGGAATTCAACCACAGTCGACATTTCTACCGGCTCATGGACCAGGCCATGCCGGACTGGAAAACCCATGATGCCATGCTCAATCGCTTAAGCCTGCTGTATTGAGATGGATAGCCAGTACGCGAATTGACCTGGGTTTGTCACTTTTGATCATTGTTGGATGATTTACCTCTGCCATAGGATTAAAACAAGCGTTTAATCAAACCAATTAAAAAGCGCGGGTATTCACCTATGACTCAGAGGGAACCAACATGTCCGATCAACCTCCTGCCTGCTTCGATTTGACCTTAACCGAAGAGCAGCGCATTACTCGCGAATCCTTGCGCCGGTTCGTGGCATCCCATATCAAGCCTGTTATGCGTCAGGCCGACGAAGCGGCCCAGGCGCCGGCGGGCTTCTATAAGCAGGCCAATGAACTGGGGCTTTGCCTGATGCCGATACCGGAGGCATTGGGTGGTGCCGGTATGCAGCGCTCTCCCATTGCCAACATGCTCAACGCGGAAGATCTGGGGGAAGGGGATATGGGGCTCGCCATTGGCGCGCTTACCCCGCTGAGTTTTGTCAATGCAGTGCTGGACTTTGGCACGCAGGCGCAGCAAGAGACGTATCTCACCCCCATGGCATCCGAACAGCCTGAGACGGCTACCATAGCCCTGATGGAGCCCCGTGCCACCTTTGAGGCCAGTGAGTTGCAGACCCTGGCCCAACCCGTTGCCGATGGGTATCGCATCAACGGTGTGAAGAATCTGGTGCCGCTGGCGGACCAGGCCCGTTTTATTCTGGTGCTGGCGTCTGTTGAAGGCGAGGGCAGCCATGCCGGTTTTGTGGTGGAGCGGGATGCCGAGGGTGTCAGCATCACCCGGGAATCGTTTATGGGGCTGCGGCCATTGAGTTTGAATCGGGTTGCGTTGGAGGATGTGGTGGTACCGCCATCGGCGCGCATCAATGTGGACCTCAACCGGTTACTGGATTTGTCCAGTATCGGGCTGGCGGCAGTGACGGTGGGGTGTTGTCAGGCGGTGCTGGATTACGTGGTGCCCTATGTGAATGAGCGCACGGCATTTGGCGAGCCCATATCCCATCGGCAATCGGTGGCCTTCATGGTGGCGGACATGGCCACGGAACTGGAAGCCATGCGTTTGATGGTGTATCGGGCTGCCTCCCGTGCCGAGCAGGGCCTGGATTTTCATGAGAACGCCTATTGGTGCCGCGCTTTTTGTGCGGAAAAAGCCATGGAGATCGGTACCAATGGGGTACAGCTGTTGGGAGGCCATGGGTTTATTCGCGAACATCCCGTGGAACTCTGGTATCGCAACCTGCGCGCGGCCGCTTTGCTGCAAGGCGCAGCGTGTATTTAAGGCAGTCCGTCCGGCATCAGAATTGAGAGAATAAATATGATTAATCTAGAACTACCCCAGAAGCTGCAAATGGCACAGCAGATGAGTCATCAACTGGCCAATAGCGTGTTCCGCCCCATTGCCCGCAAGTACGACAAGATTGAACACTGTGATACACCGGAGGAATTGATACCGGTGGGCCAGATGCTGAAAAGCATGGGCATGTCGTCTGCCGACGATGGGTCTAAAGCCGGTGGCGGTGATCACATCAAAAATGGGGCCAACATGATGCAGGTGTTGGCCACGGGCGAAATGAGCTGGGGCTGTATCGGCCTGATGCTGTCCATTCCCGGCCTGGGCCTGGGTAACGCCGCAATACAGGCGGTGGGCACGTCGCAGCAGAAGGAAAAATTCGGCAAGCTGCATTGCGCCATGGCCATCACCGAACCTGGCTGCGGCTCTGATTCGGCGGCGGTGCAAACCAGTGCGGTACTGGATGGAGATCAGTGGGTGCTGAACGGCGAGAAGATTTTTGCAACCTCAGCCAGCCGTGGTGATGCGGTGGTGGTGTGGGCCACATTGGATAAAACCAAAGGTAAGGCTGCCATAAAGTCTTTTGTGGTGGAACAGGGCACACCCGGCATGCAGGTGGTGCGCTGTGAAGACAAGATGGGGTTGCGGGTATCGGATACAGCGGCCATTGTGTTTACCGACTGCCGAATTCCCAAGGAAAATATATTGGGTTCCCCTGACATTGCTGATACCGCAGAAGCCCGTAAAAAGGCCTTTGGTGGTGTTATGCAGACCTTTGACAACACCCGGCCGCCGGTGGGCGCCATGGCTTATGGTGTGGCACGGGCGGCTCTGGAAGTGACCAAAGCGTTATTGGAGAAAGAGGGGATCAGGTTTGCCTACGATCGTGGCCTCAACAACAGCAGCGCATTGCAGGCGGAAATCTATCGCATGGAAGCGGAGCTGGAGGCTACTCGTTTGTTGATTCTGAAAGCAGCCTGGATGGCAGACAACAAACAGCCCAATTCCAAGCTGGCATCTATGTGCAAGGCGAAAGCCGGCCGGGTTGGCAACCGTATTACACTCAAGTGTGTGGAGCTCTGCGGGTCACTGGGATACGGCGAGGAACAATTGCTGGAGAAATTTGCCCGGGATTCCAAGATTCTGGATATCTTTGAAGGCACACAGCAGATTCAGCAGCTGATTATTGCCCGTAATGTGCTGGGTAAATCATCCAGTGAGTTGAAGTAGCGTTATACCGCTTTGCCCCGTAGTGTTTTCGGGGCAATTCAGCGGCCCTGTGGGTTTCAGTAGATCAGTGCTGCCTGGGTAATCAGCCAGGGGAAGGTGGTGTACTTGCGGTAATGCCGAATCAGCTTCACTGATTGTTCGCCGTCGTTCACATTCTTATCCACGATATACGCTTTCCAATCGCAGTGTTTGTGTTTGAACTCAATGGTGGAGTAACCGTTTTGGGTGGTGTTGAAATAGCGGATGTGTGGATTGGTCAGGCGCACTGCCGTATTGGTTACCGCCTGCGCCAGCAATTGCTGCTCGCCCTGTGGTGTACTGGCACCCACCATATCGAACAAACCGGCAGAGGTCACCGCCGGAGTCATAAATTCCACGCCAATAAAATTATCGAAGTTAAAGATGGAGCGGCTGTCGTAATCTTTTTTGATATGGGACGCGATATAGGTGTGTAAATCACCGGTCACCACCACGAAGTTTTCCACCTGATTCAGGGCGACCTCGTTATTGATGAGGTTGCGCTCGTAGTCAAACCCATCCCAGGCATCGACATTGATCGGCATTTTTCCGTTGGACAGTTGAACGCCCAGGCACCCCATGTAGGTTTGGTTGCCCAGCAGTTTCCAACGGGCAGAGGAACCGATGATACCATTCAAGAGCCAGTCCCGCTGATCGGCGCCCAGCAGGCTTTGCTGATCGCTTTTCCAGTTGCTGCAACCGTAGGGGACATAGCGCTGGAAAAAATCGTCTTCACCGCAGGGGTGAGGGGTGCGATAGCTGCGGCCGTCCAGCATGAACAGGTCCACCAGATCACCCAGCTGTACCCGGCGGTAGTATTTCAAAAAGCGATGGGGGTCGGTGGAACTCCAGTCAACTTGCACCCGTGCCGGAATGTATTCCAACCAGGCTTGCTGTGAATCCAGCATCAGTTGATTCAGGCGAGCGGGATCATTGTTGTATTCCGGTTCCAGTGTGAACGGGTGATCCGGGGCGCCCAGTGTATCCCGTTCATAATCCCAATAAGCGTCGTTGGCGGTCTCATGATCATCCCGTGTGACGATAAAGGTGTGTTGCTCCATGGCCTGCTGCAGGAACGGGTCGGAACGATAGGTTCTGTACAGGTGGCGATAGTCATCCAGATCCAGGGCAACCAGGCCATCGCTGGGCAGCACAATCAACCGATCTTCAAACGGCAGGCTCTGAAAGCGGGGATCACCGGCAGTCTCGTAGATGAAGTCACCCAGGTGAATGACAAAGTCGATGCTGTCATCGTTGGCGATCTGGGCCAGGGCGCCATAGTAGCCATTGGTGTAATCCTGGCAGGTGAGCAGGCCCAGCTTCAGGTGATCCAGTGCCGCACCATAGGGTGGGGCGGTGCGACAGCGTCCGGTGCGGCTCAGGGTGTTGTCGTAAATAAAGCGATAGTAGTAGCGTATGTTGGGTTGCAGATAACCATCCACATCAACGGACACACAGTAATCCCGTTCCGGGCGGATATTCTGGGATTCCACGATGCTTTCAAACTCCAATTGCAGAAAGTCGGCATCACGGGCCACCTGAACAATCAGCGCCTGTCCCGCGCGCCAGGCGCTGGGGTCGATTCGGGTCCACAACACTACACCTGTGGGGGTTGGGTCTCCGGACGACACGGAGAGGCTGAAAACCCGTTGTGAATCCAGCTCAAACGGTGCATCCGGCGCGACCAGTCCGGCTTTGGCATCGCCGCTGGTAAAGGTGACAACATACGGAGTGGCAACGCCGGCCGCCAGAAAAGAAAGAAACTTGCGACGATCAATAGTGCTCATGGGCTTCCCCAATCATCCTTGTTATGACAATGACTACCCGTTGCAGGATGGAGGCTGAGTCCAACCTTGAGTAGTGCGTTTTTTATCTTTTTATTGTGTAATTATTGTTTCAGTTGCGAAAATAATGAATGTTTCCGAAACTGATTGAGTCGAATAATAGCCAAGTTGGTACAATGGTACAACTAAGTGGATTAACTTATCAGGCAGTCCACCATCCTTGGTGAATCCATTCAGTTCGGTCAGTTTACATGCTGCCCGGAATCGGGTAAAAAGCCCGTCACATTGTCATATCGGGAATTCAAATGTCCGCCAGTGAAACCGCCCTCAGTCCGGAACAGGCCAAAAAGCAGAAAACCCAGTTCAATAAACTGCAAAAGAAACTACGGCGTGAAGTGGGTAAGGCCATTGCAGACTACAACATGATCGAAGCAGGGGATCGTGTCATGGTCTGCCTGTCCGGTGGTAAGGACTCCTTTACCATGCTGGACATTCTCATGAGCCTGCAAAAGAGTGCGCCGATTGACTTTGAGCTGGTGGCGGTCAACATGGACCAGAAGCAGCCCGGGTTCCCGGAGCATGTGTTGCCGGACTACCTGGATCAACTGGGTATCGAATACTACATTATCAACCGCGATACCTACTCGGTGGTCAAACAGAAAATACCGGAAGGGGCCACCACCTGTGGTCTGTGCTCGCGCTTGCGGCGGGGCACGCTGTATTCCTTCGCCGAGGACATCAAGGCCACCAAGATTGCCCTGGGCCATCATCGTGATGACATGGTGGAGACCCTGTTCCTGAATATGTTCTACGGTTCCAGGCTGTCCGCAATGCCGCCCAAGTTATTATCCGACGACCAACGCAACATTGTGATTCGACCGCTGGCATACTGCCGTGAAAAAGACATTGTAGCCTTTGCAAACGTTAAGGCGTTTCCCATCATTCCCTGTAATCTGTGCGGTTCACAAGAGAACCTGCAGCGTCAGAACATCAAGCTCATGTTGCAGGAGTGGGATCGGCAGCAACCCGGCCGTATCGAGCATATCTTCAACTCCATGCAGAATATCAAGCTGTCGCAAATGGCAGATACCTCTCTGTTTGATTTTCAGAATCTGCAAATTGATCGCAGCGCTGAGCGCCCGGTATACGAATTTGCAGATGAGCAGACGGTGGATGGCAAACCGGCCCGCGATGCGGTAAAAATGGTGAATCTCGTTAATCTATAAGGCCTGGTACCGTTGCTGAATTATCTTTGGGGTGGCTTCTTCCTGGTGGGCTTTGCCGTTGCAATGCTGCGCTTTTTGGGTGGGGACGACGCGGTATTTCAGGCGGTTGTTCAATCCACCTTCGATATGGCCAAATTGTCGGTGGAAATCGCCATCGGGCTAATCGGCTTGCTGGCCTTGTGGTCGGGGTTGTTTCGTATTGCCGAGCAGGCCGGGCTGATCAGTGTGCTGAGCCGGTTGCTGGCGCCCTTGTTCAGTCGCATCATGCCGGAGGTGCCCCACGGCCACGTGGCACAGGGGGCTGTCACCATGAATCTGGCGGCCAATATGCTGGGCCTGGATAATGCAGCCACGCCCTTGGGTTTGAAGGCCATGCAGGCGCTGCAGTCTCTGAATCCGGTTAAACACACGGCCAGTAATGCCCAGATACTGTTTCTGGTACTGAACACTTCATCGGTTACGTTGTTGCCGGTGACCATCTTTATGTATCGCGCCCAACTGGGCGCCGCAGACCCCACCGAGGTATTCATTCCCATTTTGTTGGCCACCAGCCTGTCGACGTTGACCGGGTTGTTGGCCGTGATGCTGATTCAAAAAATCCCTTTCGATGTTGTGGTGCTGGCTTATCTGGGTGCAGGGGCGGTGCTGATGGGGGGCTTTGTTTACTGGCTGGGTTTGCTGCCTGCGGGGGAGCTGGGCACGGCCTCTCAGCTGCTGGCCAACGGGTTGTTATTGGCGGTAATCGCCTTGTTCATCGGTTATGGCCTGTGGCGCCGGGTGCCTGTGTATGAGCAGTTCGTTGAGGGCGCTAAAGAGGGCTTTGAGACGGCAGTTAAGCTGATTCCTTATCTGGTGGCCATGCTGGTGGCCATCGGGGTGTTCCGTGCCTGTGGCGCACTGGAGTATCTGGTTGCCTTGCTGGCAGAGGGATTGGAGGGGCTGGGCATGGGTAGCGGATTTGCCGAGGCCTTGCCCGTGGCCCTCATGAAACCCTTCAGTGGCAGTGGCGCCCGTGCCCTGATGCTGGATGTTATGAACGCCCATGGCGTGGATTCCCTGGCCGGGCGCATTGCGGCGGTGATGCAGGGGTCCACCGAAACCACTTTCTATGTATTGACGGTGTATTTTGGGGTGGTGGGCATCACCCGTATTCGCTATGCCCTGTGGGCGGGGTTGCTGTGCGATGTTGTGGGCATGGTGGCCGCAATCGCATTGGGTCTATGGTTCTTCACCTGAATCTGCCCTATAATTCACCGGAATTATACTCTTTTGGAAGGCATTTAATTAATGAATGTTGGGCGGGTGGATCTTAATCTTCTGGTATACCTGGATGTGCTGCTGCGGGAACTGAATGTGACTCGGGCGGCGGAGCAGTTGGGTATCACTCAGCCTGCCATGAGCAACGGTTTAAAGCGCCTCAGAGATCTGTTCAATGATCCCTTATTGATCCGTTCCAGCGAGGGCATGAAGCCCACTGAGCGGGCCCTTGAGCTGCAGCCCCGGGTGCGCCAGATCCTGGCCGATACCCAATACCTGCTGGAACCGAAGCAGGAATTCAAACCGTTAACCAGTAAACGTGTTTTTCGGATCATGGTAAGCGATTATGCCGAAGCCACCCTGATTCCCGCCTTGATCAAGCATATCCGCAGTGAGGCCCCCAATATCATTCTGGATTTTCTTACCCCCAGCGACGTCAGCTATCAGGATATGGAGCAGGGGCGGGTGGATATGGCCATCAATCGCTTCAATGAAATCCCGCAGTCGTTTCATCAGAACACAGTATGGACCGACAGTTTTTCCTGCCTGGTGAATCGCAGGAATCCGGTGGCGGAAAACTTCAACCTGAAATCCTATCTGAGTGCGCAGCACATCTGGGTCAGTAAAACCGGTATGGGGGTTGGCTTTGGTGTGAATCCGGAAAAATCCGGTGGCCTGGGGTGGATCGATCAGGCACTGCAGCGCATTGGCAGCAAACGTAAGATCACGATATTTACCCGCCATTATCAAATGCCGGGGCTGTTGGCGCAGAACAATGACCTGGTGGCAACCCTGCCCACCAAAATTGCCAGGATGCAGGCCGAGAATCCGAAACTGGTGATTCTGGACCCTCCTTTCTATATTCCAGAGTTCGAGCTGAAGATGGCCTGGAGTCCGCTGCTGCATCCCAACGCCGGGCACCAATGGTTGCGTCGTTTGGTCATGTACACAGCAGAACGCATGGCGGATGACGAGCAACGCTTGCTGGCTGAGGAAAGCCTTAGTTCCTAAGGCTGTTCACCGCCCTCGCCGAAGCCAAGTTTGATCAGGGCCGAGCGGTGTGCCTGCAATTCAATACGCTGTTCTGCCAGGGCGCGATTAATCAGTGTGTCGCAGCCGGGGATGTCATCAAACAGGCCGGATTGCAATTCATCGGGGCTGGTTTTATGCAGCAGTTCATTGAGTTTGATGTAGGCTGCGGTATGATTTCCTGCGCTGAATTCCAGCCATATACCCATGACGGATAGCGTTAAAAAATGGACGGGAAACCCGTTTTGAACGGTCAGGTATAACAACTGTTGATTGAGTTCCTGCGCGCGGTCCAGGTCGTGCTTGTTGCGATGGTAATAAATGCCGCACGTAAGCCAGCTAAAACGACTGATCCAATCATAATGGCAGTCTTCCCGCAGGCACAGGTTTACCCGTTCCAGTAGGTTGCTGTGCGTGGCGAGTTCCTCGCTCATCCGGCCATCGTTGACCATGACCGCCAGACGAAAGTGCTCCAGATGAAGCTGAGCATTGAAACGTTCGGCGCCATTGCTGCAGGCAATACCGTGCAAGAAGGCAAGCAGGCTTTTGGCAAGCGCGGTATCACCCTGGCGAATGATTTCCCTTATGATCATCTGGTACACCATAAACTGGGTATCGGCAGGCATCCAGGTCAGGTTGATGTTGCACTGTGCCAGACCCAGTTCATAACCTGCTCCCCTGGTATCAGCCCGATACAGCAGATGGGCAAGTGTCACGCGCAGAAGCGATACACCGACGGCATTCGGATACCGCCAGTGCCTGGATAGTACCTGCTGAGCTTCTGCCAGTGCGTGGGCAGGATCGTTATTGAAAAAGTGCAGGCGGATGGCAATTTGCCGAGCCATACAAAAATTATATTCGTAGCCCAGCTCATCGGAGATAGCGCAGGCTCCTGCAATATAGGCCTCCGCCTCCTGGCTATGAAGACGCTGCAGCTCAATATCCGCCAACAGGCTGTTCAGCGTTGCTCTGAGTGAGGTGTACACCGCGTTGTGTTTAGTAAGTTGTTTAAGGTTTTCCACCAAATCATCATCCAGCCGGCATTGTTGTGAACGAATGGCGCCGTAGGCCACTGCGCAGTTTGCCTCTGCACCGTTCTGTGGTTGCTGTAAAACCTGAGCAATGGGTTTGTCCTGCAGAAGCTCTTGTAAAATAGCGTCTGATTGCAACAACCGCCCTGACATATTCATTAGCCAGCACCAGGCCAGTTTTGCCTGGGGCAATGTCTTCAGGCTGGGCTTACTATGGGATGTTTGGTTTTGGTATAACGCTGCCAGACTGCCTGAACGCAGCCAGTGCACCAGGTTTTTTCGATAATACTCATCCTGGATGGCCGGATGTGGGTGATGGGCAGCAGTGATCATGCCATCGTTGTTGAAGCCGTTTTCGGTGAGCCAGGTGCAGGCGCCTGACACCAGTCTTTCGCGCTCCGTATGCGGCAGCATCTGAAAGCGATGAAGTAATCGTTGTTTAATGAGCGGATTGTATTGGTAACACAGTGGATGCTCTGGAGTAACCTGTAACAGGAACAGGCTGCTCAGTACCGTATCCAGTGAACGTGGCAGTTCCGGTGCGCGAACATAGCTTTGGCAAAGCGCGGTATTAAATCGGTGCAGAAAAGCGGTTTGTGTAAGAAAACCCGTGGTAAGCTCGTCATAATAATCGATCAGGGTGTCCACCAGGTGATCGAACAACGCCCGGGTGGGCAGGTTCAGGTCGACGCCGGATGCAGTTGCTTTGGTGAGGCATAGTTGCGCCAATTTGACACCCGCGGGCCAGCCGTGGGTGACTTGGGAAATTATCTGGTTGAACGCTTGATGGGCGGCGTTTTTACTCAGGAACACCCGTTGTTCCTTGGCGTTGAAATACAACTGATCCTGGGTGATGAGGTAGCAGTCCGCGTCAACCTGGCAATCCTTGAATAGGGCACTGTAGGTACTGGCCGCAACCATCCAGTGTACGTTGTTGGCGTTCAACATCAACTCAATGAAACGCTGGTACCATGGCAAGCCGGAGATCAGCTGCAGATCGTCAACGATGATGGTAATGGGGTGGTCCAGCCTGGTCAGAGCCTGCAAAAACAAATCCAGGAATACATGGGGTTCCTGTTCCTCATCGCCAAATTCATGACACAAAACAGGCCCGTTAAAATCCGGTATTACCCGCTGAACCGCGCTCACCAAATGATGAAAAAATCCGTTTGCACTGGTGTCTTCTTCAGCTAAAGAGAGCCAGGCGCAGTTGCTCGGGTTACGGCTATAGTACTGTTGCAGCAGTGTGGTTTTGCCACTGCCGATTGGAGCCAGCAATGCTCTTATATTGGTATGGCGATGCTGATGCAACGCATCCAGCAAGTGATGGCGTGGTACCAGATCACGGTGCTCTGCCGGTACAAAACAGCTGGTATCCAAAACGGCGGACAGAAACGTGGGCATACCCTTCTCAAACTACTTGAATTATTGTTATGTAGCAGTGTTGTGATGGAGCCAAAAGAGAATACTGGTGGGTAGTTTGATCCTGTGTTGCGTAACCCGGGTCCGTAATCAACAGTAGACAGAAGGCTGACGTTTATATAAGGCCAGAAATGGTGCAATTATTCAAGGGGTAAAAGAACTAACCACGTTAGCAAATACCTTTTAACGATGCCTGTACCTATCATGCCTGCACGAATCAGGAGCCGCCTGCTACAAAAAAGTAAAAGCCCGGACAGAGCCGGGCTTTTACTTTTCTGGGCTTGTGTAGTTCCGGATGCTCAGGCGGAGCGATTAGCAGCCGTATTTGGCTTTTGCTTCCCGGCGGCGGCGATGCAGAACCGGCTCGGTGTAGCCACTGGGCTGCTTGCAGCCTTCCAGTACCAGCTCACAGGCTGCTTCAAATGCGACACCGTTGAAGTCTGGCGCCATATTACGATAGCTGGGGTCACCGGCATTCTGGCGATCCACAACGGCCGCCATCCTGCGCAGGGTTTCCAATACCTGTTCTTCGGTGCAAATACCGTGACGCAGCCAGTTGGCAACGTGCTGACTGGAAATCCGCAGGGTGGCACGATCTTCCATCAGGCCCACGTCGTTGATGTCCGGTACCTTGGAGCAACCTACACCCTGATCAATCCAGCGCACCATGTAACCCAGTATGCCCTGGGCGTTATTATCCAGTTCTTTTTGGATTGCCTCGGTGGTCAGAGAAGACGAGTCTGTCATCACCGGCACGGTCAGAATATCGTCCAGGTTGGCCCGCGCGCGGTTCTTCAGTTCTTCCTGCATGCCTGCCACACTGACTTTGTGATAGTGCATTACGTGCAGAGTGGCGGCGGTTGGGGAGGGTACCCAGGCACAACTTGCGCCGGCTTTGGGGTGGCCAATTTTGGCGTCCATCATGGCGGCCATCTCGTCGGGCATGGCCCACATACCTTTACCTATCTGGGCACGGCCTTTCAGCCCACACTCCAGGCCGATGTCAACGTTCCAGTCTTCATAAGCATTGATCCAGGGCTGGGCTTTCATGTCGGTTTTCTTGATCATGGGGCCGGCTTCCATGGAGGTATGGATTTCATCGCCGGTGCGGTCCAGGAAGCCGGTGTTGATGAAAATAACCCGGTCTTTGGCTTCACGAATGCAGGCTTTCAGGTTGACCGTGGTGCGGCGTTCTTCATCCATAATGCCGATCTTCAGTGTGTTGGCTGCCAGGCCCAGTGCCTGTTCCACCCGACCAAACAGCTCCACCGCAAAGGCCACTTCCTCGGGGCCGTGCATTTTAGGTTTCACAATATAGACGCTGCCTTCCCGTGAATTGCGGAATGGGCCATTGCCCTTCAGGTCGTGGATGGCAATTAGGGAGGTCACCATTGCATCCAGAATGCCTTCCGGGATTTCCTCGCCGTTGTAGAGGATGGCTTCGTTGGTCATCAGGTGGCCCACGTTGCGGACCAGCAACAGCGAGCGACCGGGCAACACCAGTTTGTCACCATTGCTGGCGGTAAACTCACGGTCTGGATTCATCACCCGGGTCAGTTGCTTGCCGCCCTTGTCGAAGGATTCGGACAAGTCACCTTTCATCAGGCCCAACCAGTTGCGGTAGACCACGCACTTGTCTTCCGCATCCACTGCAGCCACGGAGTCTTCACAATCCTGGATGGTGGTGATGGCGGATTCCAGGCACAGGTCGTTGACACCGGCGGCATCGTCTTTGCCGATGGCACCGTTTTTGTCAATCTGGATTTCAATATGCAGATTGTTGTTGCACAGCAGGATCGAGGAAGGCTCGATTTCGGCGCCTTTATAGCCGACAAATTTCTCCGCCTGGGCCAGGCCGGTCTCAGAGCCGTCCTTAAGTGCTACAACCAGTTGACCGCCCTTTACAAAGTAGGCGGTGGCATCTTCGTGCTGACCGCTGGCCAGGGGGGCCGCCTCGTTGAGGAACGCACGGGCGTAAGCGATAACCTTGTTGCCGCGCACCGGGTTATAGCCTTTACCCTTTTCCGCTCCACCTTCTTCGGAGATCACATTGGTACCGTACAGCGCATCATACAGGCTGCCCCAGCGCGCATTGGCCGCGTTCAGTGCGTATCGGGCGTTCATCACAGGCACCACCAGTTGGGGGCCGGCGATGGTGGCAATTTCGGGATCGACATTGGAGGTGGCAACCTCGAAGTCATCGCCTTCGGGCAGCAGATATTCCAGTTCGGTCAGAAAGGCTTTGTATTCTGCCATGTCGATGGCCTGGCCGGCGCGCGCCTGATGCCAGGCATCAATTCTGGCCTGGATATCATCACGCTTGGCCAGCAGAGCTTTGTTCTTGGGGGCCAGTTCCGCGACAATTTTTTCCAGTTCCGCCCAAAAATGTGCCGGTTCGACACCGGTGCCCGGTGCGATTTCATTGGCTACCAGATCGTGCAATTGGGTAGCGATTTCTAGACCACCGATTTTGGTGCGTGCTGTCATCGTAGTTGCCTCCAAGTGTCCACCTCTGCCAGTAAAAACAGGGGCTTGGTTATGTAAAGCGTATTTTGCAAAGGGCTGGGATAATGCAGTTTAGACGGAAGTGTGTCAAATAGTTTCCCCGATGACCAATAAGTCATGGTGATAGTGATTATTGACCTCCTAAATGGGTCGGTTTAATCGACTATATCTGCCCGAATTTGCAGGGATTTTTCCCCTGATCCGGTGCGACGGGTGGAGTAGGAAACAGCATTGGAGGCATCTTGGGTGGAACGGGTTGTACCTGCCAACGGGGTCCAGATTCCGGGCTCAACCACCACGATGGTCTGGGCGTCCATTTTCTGGATTTGATTGTCGCTGTTGCGCTTCATGCGTTGATTGCTGGTGTAGACTTCGATGCGGACCCGGTCTTTCACCAGCTTGGGCACCACGTACAATTGGTTGCTGACAGAGCGGTATTCTTTCACGGTGCCCGTCTGCAAGGGCCCCAGAAACACAAACTGGTCAACCGGTACATCCTTGCCCACCTCCAGCACGCCCTGTTCACCTTCCAAAACCCGGATCTGATGATCGGCACTGTCCACATGGGTGCTGAAGCGGTTTTTGTTCACTACCTGCACGTCGACTCCAGACTCCCGGCTGGACCCTTTGTAGACCACAATTTGCCCTTGTGCTGACTGATTCTGTGCCTCTAACTGGCTGTTATCCGCGTAGCGCAGTGAGACCTGAATATTTTTAAGCGGGCGGTCGATCTCCTGTAACACCGCAAGCAGTTCATCCTGCACGGCGGGGCTTGCCTTCACAAACAGCTTGTTGTGATAGGCGGTGACTTTATCGTCCGGACCCAGCAGCGGCTCCAGAATGGGTACCAGTTTATTGGCAGGCAGATAGGTTTCGTAGATCTCCGTGGTTTGCTGGGCCCGGGCGTAGTTGGCAGCAACAATGGTAAACAGCATCAGCAGCAGGGTGCCGACACGGTGATTCGTGCGCGAATTCACAGAGCCAGCCTCCTAAGCTCAGTACAGGGTTGGCTGCGCTCCCAGATCTCGTTGAACTGGCGCCCGTATTTGACTGCGTCCGGTACCGAGCGAAATTCACAGTGCCCTCGCATGTTGCCCAGGGCAAAGCGTTTCACCATGCCCATATCATCAACAATCAGGTATTCGTCGGTGATCTCTTCGTATTCGCGGGGCAGGCTGCGGATTTCGCAGCGGGTGGGCAGGCGTTTTTGCAACTCCACCAGGCGATGACCCAGTTTGGCTGCTTTGTCGGGGTCTTTCAGAATAATGTTGACGGTGAAACCGCGGTGCTCCTTGAACAGTGGTGACAGCAGATCCAGAAAAGCCTCCCGGTCATAGAAACCGTGTTCCAGCTCTTGGGTGAAGATCTTAACCTGGCGTTTGGCTTGAGGCACCATGGCGTCAAGGACAGTCTGAAATTCCTCCAGCGTCTCCAGCAGGTGGGTGCCGGCGCTTTCGCCCAATTCCATTTCTTTTGCTTTGAGTTCGATGGACATAGCGGTGTATTCGTTGGTGAATGGCTTTAAGTTAACTCAATACTAACAACAATCCCCGTGATGAAAGTATGAACTCTGTCCGGTTACAGCATTTGTTTAGCTGGCTGCGCTGTTATTGGCCTGCCTGACCTGCAGTATAGCTGCTTTCGGCGCGGATGTGGGGGGCTTGACCCTGTGGTGTTGGGGGCGTTGGGGGCGGGAAGGAGCAGGAGGAACAGGGTAGATGATGTTTCCTCCTGCTTCGACAAAAACGATTTAGTAGACCAGCTGCAACTGAAAGCGATTGTTCATCTGTTCTACATTATCCTCGTCACCGTCCACCACTTCCAGGCGCCAGCGCACCGTCAATCCCGGTTGCCATTGGTCCAGCTTGTAGGTGATATCCAGGTCGGTGGCGTTACGGTCAACGGCTTGTTCGTAGTCGAACACGGCATAGCTCGCCTTGAAGGCCAGGGCATTCCACTGATGGTTAAAGGTGAGCTTGCTGGCTTCGCCGGCGTCCACGTTTTCCAGGGTGGTTAGCATGTTGTTGGTGAAGATGGGGCTGGTGGAAAAGGAGTAGGGCGTGAGAAAGGCGCCGTTGTTAAAACTGTCTTCATCTTCTGATACTGAATTGTAAGCCAGGGTCAGTTTGGAGCTGCCGAACTTGATGCCGCCCTGAATGCCGTACAGATCCGAGCTTACTGTGCCCAGTAGCTCATCCCCAGTGTCGGATTGGGTTACGTACTGGGCGGCGATAAAGGGGGTAATCGATCCTGAACTGGCAAACGTATAGTCAGCGTGGCCATACAGGGTTGTGAACAAATCGCTGTAATTGTAGTACCACAGGGCAAGATTGAGTTCATTCTGGGCAAACTTGACTCCTGCTGCCGTGGTGCCGGCGGTGGATGCCGGCTCAACCCCGTAGCGGCCGGTAGACCAACGCCCTACATCCACAAAATCGGCGCTGTTACGATTTTTGATTGTGTTGATGTGCGTCAGTTCGAAGGTGAAGTTGTCCAGAGATTGGTTGGACAGGCTGGCGGCCTCAAAGGTAAAGGGGATAATAAACGCATCACCGGCGTTGGCAAAGGGTGTGTTGATTTTCTGGCGGCCAACGGTAAAGGTTGAATCCAGTATGGTGGTGGTGATGTAAGCTTCACCCAATACCTCCAGATCGCTGCCAAGACGCTTATTGACCTTGGCCGGGTCATCGTCGTTGGTACCCAGATCCTGTGCTGTATAGTATCCCAAACCAAATTTCAGGCCGTACCATTGGGCACTTTCGGCGCGCAATGCGCCACCCAATGCAAATGCAGATTCGTCCGTGGCACCCTCAGCTTCATAGTCCCGGGTATTGTAATAAGCTCTGATGTTGCCATTTACGGTGCCGTTCTGAAGTGCGGCTTGAAAATCGTCTGCCTGTGCGGTTGGACATAAAACGTAGGCGCAAAGAAGCCCCAATGACGAAACTTTTTCAGTTCTCATTTCATAACTCCTGAATGTAAAACGTACTCAAAATGGTGTCTGTGTGTTGGTGATGCGGTCTCTAAAGTTGTATTAACCTGTGATATCAAGCACCTAATACAATGCGAAATCAGTGCCACCGCTTTGGCTGTAGTAGGGCGCAAGCCCTTAACTCTCTGAATGCTAAAGATAAAAATGCGTAACGCTGGCCGCAGGGTGGGTTGTCTGAAAAATGAAGAACAGATGACTGTTTTGTTACTGCAAGTGGTAGCGTTAAAAAAAGGCAATCTTATTTTTATCGTGCACGCTATGGGGGCCGTGTTGATGCTTCAGTTTAGAACAACTAGTACAAGTGTGTACCGGGGCCGCGCTGAAAAACTACAGCAGGTGACCCCGGGTCAAAGGGCGCGTCATATCAAGACTGAGTGATGATCAGAAAAGACAGTGCTGCGATGAACAGGGTATTCAGCAGCACCAGCGTGAGTGGTTTCTTGTCGATGGTCAGCAGATCCAGCAGGTTGGTGCGGGTACCCAGCGCCGCCATGGCCATCAGCAGGCAAAACTGCGATAGCGACCCCATGCCGGAAGTGAGCGTGGGGGGCAGGGTAAAGAGATTGTTTGCCAACAGAATGACCACAAACGCAAGTAAAAACAGCGGGCAGCGTTGCAGCAGGGAGGTACCGCTTGCGCTGTCTTTGTTGATGACGAAACTCACCAGCATCAACACTGGAACCAGTAGTGATACCCGCAGCATTTTGGTGTAGATGGCAGCCTCCGCAACCGCCGGTGAAATCATCTCGCCGGCGCCGATGGCCTGGGCGACATCGTGAATGGTGGTGCCCAGGAATAAGCCCATGGCGTCTGCTGGCATGCCCAATTTGGTGATAAGGGCGGGGTACAGAATCATGGCCAGGGTGCTGATGCAGGTGACCCCCATTAAGGTGCAGGCAACCTGAGATGTGGCCAGTCGTCTGGCGGGTAGAATCGCAAGCAGTGCCATGGCCGCTGATACCCCACAAATCGCAACGGCAATGCCTGCCAGCAATGACATGGGCGTATCCACCTTCAGCAATTTACCCACACTCAGGCTGAACAACAATGTGCCTGCCACCGCCGCCATTACCAGCAGCAAAGGCAACGTACCCAAGCTGCCGATTTGCTCAAAGGTGATGCGTATACCCAGCAGGGCCACACCCACTCTGAGGATGGTGGTGGCGGTGTAGTCCAGGCCGGGTTTGAAGTCGGGGTGTTTGATGATGTTGTTGAAGGCCATGCCCAGCAGTACAGTGGTCAGTATCAAAGGGCTGCCATAGTGCTCGCTGATATGATGAGCCGCAAAGACGACAACCAGGCAGAACAGGATGCCGGGCAGAAGGGCTAATGTCAGACTGCGGGCATCGCCAAGTTGATGTTTTATCATCGCAGCACTTGATCAGGAATCCAGGTGTTGAAGGGCTGTGCCTGCTTCGATGGCACGCAGATAAGCCCAGGGAAACACGCCGCGATCATGACCGTCACCGAAGATGATTTGCAGGCCGGCAATGCCGGCCATTTGCACATCGGCGATAGCCGTGTTGTCAGTGATCAGGCGTGTACCAATAAGGTTGCGGGCCCGGCAGCCGGAGCAGGCACAGAATTGGCGCAGCATTGCTCCGGACAACCGTGTGGCACTGCCATCGGCCCAGCTGATGTCCAGCTCGGCGCTGGCTTTATGCAATGTTATGTCAATGGGGTGAAGGCTATTATCCGTCATAGATGCTCAATCAGTTGATCACGTTTGTTGGGTAGATCCGCCCACTCTTCTGCTTCCGGCAGCGGGGGGCTTTTGCTGTCGATGACAGGCCAGTCCTGTGCCAGTTTCGCGTTCAGTTCAATGTATTCTTCCATGTCCGGAGGCAGGTCGGATTCATCAAAGATGGCTTCCACCGGACATTCAGGCACACACAGTGCACAATCGATACACTCTTCGGGATCGATCACCAGGAAATTCGGGCCCTCATGAAAACAGTCAACGGGGCAGACTTCCACGCAGTCGGTGTACTTGCAGCGGATACATTGTTCAGTTACCACAAAGGTCATGGGGTTCTCCTATGGCACGTATTACTTTCAGCTTTTATTCAGGCAGTGCTCCGGCTCAGGCCCCGGTGCGTTCCAGCGCCCAGCGTGCCAGTTTGCGCACGTCAGGATCGTTGTCGTCCAGGGCTCGGCGAATAAAGGGCAGTCCGTCTTCATGGGCCAGCTCCCCCAGCGCCGCCACGGCGGTTTTGCGCAAATTGCTGATGGGGTTGTCGATGCAGCTTCCCAGCGCCGGAATACCTTCGATGGCCCCCACCATGCCAATGGCTTCTGCGGCCTTTTCCTGTACCTGCCAACGCTTATCCTCTATGGCAGCAATCAGGGCCGTTTTGGCCTCGCATACTTTCAGCCGGCCCAGGCTGCGAATCGCTTCACACCGCACCTGCCAGTGTTCATCGGAGACTGCGCTAATCAATGTATCGGCGACCTTTTCCGGAGAGGCGTAAACTAAGGCCCCCACGGCACTGCGGCGTACTTCCGCATCAGCGTCCGATTTGGCCACTGCCTTGAGTTGCGGCAGGTTTTCTTCTTCCTGCAGATAACCCAATACACCTACCGCCTCGCGCCGTACACCGGGATCTTCGTGACCCAGCAATTCAATGGCATAGGGGCGGGCGTCTTTGATGCACAGTTGTTTCAGTGAGCGCAGGATCGAGGCCAGCACAAAGGCGTCATCGGTTTTCAACGCCGCGATCAGTGCCGGGGCGGCCTCCGGATCTTTGAGGTCGGCCAGGGCTTTGGCGGCGGCGTTGCGCACATTGCGATCCGGCGCATTGAGTGCATCAACCAATGCGTCCATCATGTCCGCCGGATCAAATTCATCAATCACTCTGGCCGCCTCCAGGCGCACCATTTCATCTTCGTCGGAAAGCGCCTGTAGCAGCAGTTCCACACCTTCTTCATCCACGCTGTCCACCAGGTCCATAACAGCGACCCGGCGAATGCCGGCATCGCTGTCCTGCAAGCGTTGGGCAATGGATTCCAAAATGGGATCAGAATAAGCAGTCATAACTCACCTCATCGCAGCAGGTAGGGGATGTTGACGGTTACTGCGTCAGTGGGGCAATCCGCCTCACAGGGCATGCAGTACCAGCATTCATCATAGCGCATGTGAGCTTTGCCGGTTTTCTCGTCGATCCACAGGACATCCAGTGGACACACATCAATGCAGGTCCGGCAGCCTTTGTCGGCAATACATTTTTCGTTATCCACCACCACGGGGACCATGGATATCTGGGTAGCTGTTGGCATTGGAAAATCTCCTGTTGGATTAACTTACTTGCTGAATACGCATCTTCTGATAGGCAGTCTTTTCTTCTTCATCCAGTTCAACCACATAAGGATCAATCGGGCGTTTCTTGCAGGCCATTTGATTGTCTTCTGATTTGTATAATTGAACGTGACAAAACCAGTCGTCGTTATTGGTTTGCGGATAATCCACGTAGTGGTGATACAGACCCCAACGACTCTCTTGCCGGTACATGGAAGCGTGGGCTGCCATTAATGCGCAGTCATACACATGTTGTGCTTCGTTGGCGCGCAGAAGTTCATGGGGATCACGGGCATACAGGAACTCAATATCCTGCTCCATGTCCTTCAATCGCTGTAGACCAATGTCCATTTTCTTGGTGATTTTGGGCGGTTGCAGATAGTCGTTTACGAAGCGCCGCAGTTTGTATTCAAACTGATTAGGGGGGATACCATCGCTACGTTTCAGCGGGGCGAGAATACGTTGCTTCTCGCGCAGGATGAACGTTTCATCCAGCGTGGGCAGATCCCGGTGCTTGGCGAACTCCACCGCATTTGCCCCACAGATATCACCATATACAAAGGCACCCAACATGTAGCTGTGTGGGATGGAAGCCATATCCCCTGCGCCATACAAACCGGGCACTGTGGTTTCACCTTTTTCGTTGATCCAGACACCGGAAGCCGAGTGTCCGGCACAGAACCCGATTTCCGATATGTGCATTTCCACCATTTTGGTACGGTAATCGTTACCCCGGCCATCATGAAAACGGCCACGACTGGGGCGTTCATTGGTGTGCAGGACGTCTTCGATTTCCTGGATGGTTTCTTCGGCCAGGTGATCCAGCTTCAGGAAGACCGGCCCATTGCCACTTTGCAGTTCGTTATAGAACTCCATCATCATTTGACCGCTCCAGTAATCACACTCTATAAAGCGGTCACCATTGGCGTTGGCGGTATAGCCACCCAGTGGACCGGTGACATAAGCGCAGGCGGGGCCGTTGTAATCTTTCAGCAACGGGTTGATCTGATAGCATTCCAGACCGGAAAGCTCGGCGCCTACATGGTACGCCATGGAGTGTCCGTCACCACAGTTGGTGGGATTTTCATAGGTGCCATAAAGATAGCCAGAGGCGGGCAGACCGATTCTGCCAGCAGCACCGGTGCACAGTACAACGGCCTTGGCCCGGATCACGATCACCTCCGCATCGCGGGTGCCCAACGCAATACAACCACTCACCGCGCCGCTTTCATCTTTCATCAGGCGAATGGCCTGATAGCGATTTTCCACTTGCACCCGATTGCGGCGCAGGCGCCGGTACAGTATCTTTTTGATATTGTGTCCTTCAGGCATGGGCAGCACATAGGTGCCCAGGTGGTGTACCTTTTTGACATCGTATTCACCGGTTTCATCCTTTTGGAAATACACGCCCCAGTTGTCGAGTTTCTGGATCATGTCAAAGGAACGTTCAGCGTATTCCATTACGCCTTTCTGCAAAACGATGCCGTCATTGGCGATGGTGATCTCCTTGGTGTACTGCTCTGGTGTGGCATGTCCGGGTATGACTGCGTTGTTCAACCCATCCATACCCATGCTGATGGCGCCGGACCGTTTTACATTGGCTTTCTCCAACAGCATAACGGATGCGGAAGGATCCTTTTCTTTTGCCGTAATGGCGGCCATGGGGCCGGCGGTACCTCCGCCAATTACCAAAACGTCTACGTCTTTTACGGTGATATCATCCAGTTGAGTCATCATTGGCCCCCTTGCTTGCCTGATGTTCGAGTGCGTTCACGTTCTACATGGAAATGGTATTTGTACGAGTCGCCGCGGAATGCCAGGTACTCATAGTCCACGGGGTTGCTGTGAATGTCGTGGGTGAGCCGTTGTACCCACATAATGGGTTCACCGGTTTCCATCTGCAGCAGCTTGGCTATATTGGCATCTGCCGGCCGTGCTTCGAGGCTGATATCCGCTCGACCCAGCGGTATATTCAATTCGTTTTCCAACAGAGGGAAAATGTCGCGGCCAAGATCCCGCGAGAAGAGATGGCGGCCTACCTGCATGGGAAAGAACGAGGTGTCCACTGAAATGGGTTCCCGGTTCAGGTAACGGACCCGGATGACTTCCACTGCGCCATCCCGGGCGTGAATATTGAGCTTGTCCTGCACATCCTTGTTGGGCATGATCTCGCGTATACTTACTAACTGAGCAGAGGTTTCATAGCCCTTCGAGTTCATGGCCTCTTCAAAGCCTTCAAGGTGCTGAACTTCCTGCATGGCCTTGGGTTTGCTGGCGAAGGTGCCTTTGCCCTGCGTGGTGAATATCAGCCCTTCCCTGTGCAGATCCCGCAGTGCCTGGCGAACCGTGATTCGGCTGACACTGAAGCTGTTCATCAGCTCGCTTTCCGATGGCATCTTCTGGTACGGAGCGTATTTGCCTTCCAGAATTTGCTTCTTCAGCGTATCTTTAATCTGAAGGTACAGCGGTTGGTGTGGCATCGCGTTATCTTTCATGTTCTCATCCCGTTGGTAATAACATGTCATAACAAGTTAGAAAAAATCATGGGCTTTAATCTCCCTCTTCGTCAGTCCTGAAGGTTTTCCTGTGCTCTCAAGGCAGAGCGGGAAAGATAGTGGGTCACGGCTTTCTGCTCTTGCCTGGTAAGTGAATCGGCAATGTCCTGCATTACGTTTTGGGAACCGCTGTGGCGACTGCCTTCACGAAAATCATCAAGTTGCTTGTTCAAATAGTCTTCATGTTGCGCATCGAGCCATGGTGTATCCGGGCGTTCTGCATTGTGGCAAGTGGTGCAGGCCGGCAAACCCGCTCTGCCAGAGGTGTAGAGTGATTTGCCCAGTTGCAGCAGATCCGCGTCCTGTTGGTTTTCATGCATTAGCCTATCTACTGGTTCTGGCGCAGCCTGTTGGGCAAAATGCTGGGCTATGGCGGCAATGTCCTCAGGCTTAACCTCTTCGGTGATGGCCTGCATTTGTCCACCGTCGTTGGTCCTTGCTCCCTGCCGGAAGGCATTGAACTGGGCCTCTATATAGGTCGCTTTCTGTGCCGCCAGTTTCGGAAACCGGGGCATGTGACTGTTACCATCCAAACCGTGGCACAAACCACAGATTTCCCATGGCGCCATGCCTTCCTTATCAATCATGCCTGCTTCTGCTGTCTGCATGCTGACACCGATCACCAGCAGCAGTGCCGGGCTTGTCCTATTCATTGCGAGCATGCTGGCTGGCGTTGTCATGTCGGATCACCTGTACGAGAAATTCACTGGTGCGATGAGAATGAAAAGGCGGGTTCAGGGTTGCTATCCATTCACCTTCAGGGTTGATTAGCGCAACACCGGCGCTGTGCTTGACCGTATAATTGACTTCACCGGGATAACGTTTTTCGATGCGATACATACCATCGATGCTTTCCACCAGTTTCTTTAGCTCGCTGTGGTCACCGGTTAGGCCAATGTACTCCGGATGGAAGTGCGCCAGGTAATCTTTCAGTATGGTTTGATCGCGATCCGGATCGACGGCAACAAATACGATCTCAGGAATGCTGTCTGGCATCATCTTCAATCCCAACTGTGCCCGGATGGCTTCCAGCCGCATTAATGTCATGGGGCAGACATCGGGGCAGCTGGTAAAGCCCAATACCAGCATGGTCCATTGGCCTTTCAACTGTTCCAGACCAAAGGCCGCGCCTGACTGATCCGAGAGTTCAAAGTCTGCAATTGCTGTGGGTTCCCGCTGCGTGAATTCTTCGTTGGCGGCCCGTGTATGGGTTGCCGTCAGCAGCAAAGCCATTAACAGCAGCGGAACGGTTGGCAACTTCATCCAGGGCGATGCCATTATTCACACTCCCGCTGCTCAAAGGCCTTCATGCTCTCCGAGCGGATGTAGCGCAGGCATTCCCGTTTCAATGACACAAACGGTTCTGATGTCGCCATCTCCTGTGTCCGGGGCCGCTCCAGATTCACTTTTAGATCCGCTATGACTGTACCTGGACTGGCGCTCATGATCAGAATTCTGTCGGCCAGAAAGATGGCTTCATCCACATCATGGGTCACAAACAAAACGGTAGTGCCGAACTCCGACCATATGTCGAGCAGGCTTTCCTGCATCATTAACCGGGTTTGCGCATCCAGCGCACCAAACGGCTCGTCCATCAACAGAACACTGGGATAGTTGGCCAACGCTCGGGCAATGCCTACCCTTTGTTGCATACCCCCGGACAGTTCACCGGGAAATCGCCTTTCCATTTTACTGAGGCCGATCATGGCCAGAAATGTGCGGGCAATGGAATTGCATTCGGCCGCGCTGTGGCCGGCCAAACGGGGCCCGAAGGCGATGTTGTCGAGCACTGTTTTCCAGGGCAACAGTGAGTATTGCTGGAATACCATGCCGCGATCAGGACCAGGGTTCAGGATTTCCACATCGTCCACCAGAACCCGACCGGTGGAGGGGTTGATGTAGCCGGCAACGGCATTCAGCAGGGTGGATTTTCCACACCCCGATGGGCCCAGAATGCACACGAACTCACCGGGTTTTATATTGAGACTGGTTTCGCGTACGGCGATGTTTTTGCTCTCACCTTCACCAAAACTGATGCCCACTGAATCAATGACGACATGGCCGCGTTCTTTCGAACTCTGTTTGTGCATGAGGGTTTGCTGAATTGATACCACGCTGGTATTCACGAGAGTTCCTCCAGGCGCTGATGATCATAAGTCAGTGGTTTGGCAGAAACGTAGCAGACCACCAGTAAAATGATAAAACCGATCCCATTGAGCCAGCTGCCCAGTGGTTCCAGCCACAAGGCTGTGCTGGCGCCCAACCCCAGCATTGCCAGCCCCACAACCCAGGTTGGCGTTGAGCAGCACACCACCCAGGACAGTGTTACCGAAGCAATGGCCACCAGACCGGCACCGAGTCCGGTGGCGGTGTCGGAGGATCGGCTCGACAGTGATGAACGGGCGCAGGCAGGTGTCCTGTGAATCAAAAGATAGTTGGTGGCGATCAGTGCACCCAACAGCGTGACACCCAGTACCTTGACGGGAACAATGAACAGGCTCCATTCGGAAATACCCAATCCAAATTCATAGTTCATGTATCCAATCTCCAATAACCATTCGTCCTGAATAATCTTGATGCTGTCTTTGATTGAGGGTGTGGATTCAATAATTCGCAACACGTTCTGCCACCACTCATACAGGTTTATATAGTTGGGTAGATTGCCAAATCGAAGCACCAGGCTTGCCATCAGGATGGCGTAGTAGATCACAACCGTGCCCAAGGTAATGGCCAGCCATCGCCATTGGTTGTTGCGAATGGTGCGGGCGATATAGGTGATTCGATTCAACATGGCGCCAGCTCATCGTTGCATTTGCTTCCAGCGCAGGGCTGGACGGGTAGCGATTCGGATCAGATAGGTGGAAAGGGTACCGAGCCCACCAATGACCAGCATGCCAACCACAATATCGGGATAGTTAATCAGTGAGTAAGCATCCCAGGTGAAATAGCCGATGCCATATTGTCCGGAGATGATTTCACCTGCCAGTAACGAGAACCAGCTGACCCCCATACCGATCGCCAGTCCGGTGGCGATGCTGGGCATGGCCGCCGGCAACACTACATGCCAGAACACCTGTAATTTGTTGGCGCCCAATGACAGGGCAGCTCTGATCATGACTTCTGGTGTTTGCTCGACACCATGGATGGTGTTCAGAATGATGGGAAACAGAGCGCCCAGGAACGTGATGTAGATGATGGACGATTCTTCGGTGGGCCACATGAGGATGGCCAATGGAATCCAGGCAACCGCCGGAATAGGGCGGATGACTTCTATGTAGGGTAACACAGCGGCGCGGGCCAGGCGGGAACGTCCCACCAACAGACCGGTGACGACTCCCAGCAATACAGCCAGGCCATAGGCAATTAGTATGCGGCGGATGCTGACCAGTATATGGGTATAGAATACCGGCTCCGTTAAGTGCACGAAAAAGGCATTGGCCACTTTTACCGGAGACGGGATGTTTTCGAAATTAATAAAGAAATTGAAATTGTATAAGGTCGCCAAATGCCACAACAAAATACCAACACACAGGGATAGTACACCGACTGCGATACTCTGCGCCTGTCCGCTGTTAACAGCCCGGGACACCCGGGCTGCCAGCAGTTCGTTGTTGCTTACCGAAACCGGTTCTGCGGCGGATGGAGAGGTTGCTGGTACCGGGGTGTTTTCCGGTACCTTGCTGTCTGCTTTGCTTTTGGCCAGTGCGTAACTCATGTTAAGTTCACTCTCCCCGGTTTATTGCGCTGCAACCAGATTGCTGTCAGAGGTGCCCAGGCCAGCGACGGCATCGTCCAACCCCATTACGGAGCCCTTCATTTTACTGGCATAGGCGTCCGCATCGGGCTTACGCAGGAAGGTGGCATAACCGTCGGCGGTTTTTACAAAAAAGGCCGTTTTACCAAACAGTTTCAGACCGGTGGTTTTGTCGTAGACGTAGGTTGCATTCAGCTTGGCACCGGTCTGTTGCAGCTCACTGAGGGCACTGAGAAATTCCGGCAGTGTTTGGTAGGTGGATATGCCATCCCGGGCATGCCAGATCTCCATGGGCAGGTTAGCATTCGCCACTGCGGGATCGACGATGTCATTCTTTTCTTTGTCATAGTCCTTACCCAAATCCCGGTAGGCTGCCTTGATGTAGCTTTCAGTGATCCATTCGTCGAAATCCAATGGTGGAATGGCTTTTTCTTTTACCAGGACACCGTGGTCTGTTTTCAGGGCTTCGATCCACTTGGGTTTGATCGTCGGATCCAGAGTCAGGTGTCCGCCTTTCGAGAAGTAGATATACAGCACCTCCTTCTCCACGCCGGTCCACTTCTCCATCAGGTCCACGGCGGCAACGGGATCTTTGCGAATCCATTCTCCAGCCTCATAGACTGCTTTCAGAAAGGCGGTGACCACCTCAGGGTATTGCTCGGCAAAATCTTCACGTACCACCACACCATGCAGATAAGGCACGCCGGTTTCGCTGCCATCGTAGATTTTGCGCCCGGTGCCTCTGAATTCCATTAATTCGGACCAGGGGCAGAAATCGGAGTGGGCGTCAATTTTACCGGCGGCAATATTGGCGGCACCCACGGCAGGGCTCTGATTTTTCAAACCATACTCGGCGCTGGGTATGCCGTTATCCTGCATGGCTTTCAACAGCATTCCCCAGGCCGCACTGCCCACCGGGACGGAAACGTCCTTTCCTTTCAATTGTTCAATGCTGTATACGTCGGAATCAACCGGAACCACGATGGCGTTGCCGCTGCCTTTTAGATTGTAGCCGGTGCCGGCAATGTACTTTGTGCGCAGTGAATCAGTCTGTTGGAATTTGGCGCCGTTGACGATAAGGGGATAGTCACCCATTACCCCGATGTTCAGTTTGTTGGCCATCATCTGGTTGGTGATGGGGCCTCCTGAAGAATAATCACTCCAACTGATGTCGTATTCGGCATCTTTGTATTTGCCGTCTTTGGGTAAATACTTTTCCAACAGTTTGAGTTCCTTGACGACGATGCCAGCCGTATAGGTATCGGTACACATACTCTGATGACCAATGGCTATACGGATGTCTTCTGCGTGAACGGATGCGGTTGCAAGCATGGCGCAGGTTAATGTGGAGAAGAACTTGGTTTTCAGTTTCATGATGGCCCCCCGGCGATGGTGTAATCTGATTATTGAAACTTGTATTAACTAGTTATAACCACATGCCATAACTAACGCAGTTTCCGTGCCATAGACTGGTTTTTTCTGTTCTTGTGCTTGTTAAAGTGTTGAAATATAAAAGTAAAAACGCTGAGGTGCGGGGAGGTTCTAAGCCTGGTCAGGGTGCCGCGGAGTTTTGAATTGCGCACTGCTCACGTGCAGTGCAATGCCTTTCTTGGGTCGTGATGGATCAGGCACGGCGGCGACTTTAATACAAGATGAAGCCTTGTGTCAGGCTTCCTGGTAGGTTTCTTCTTCGAAATACAGTACACCCATATTTAATAATTGGGTGAGAAAACGCAGGTTGACCGGTGCTTCGCAGAACATCACCAGCTTAGCTGGATTGTAGTGACGGCTCTTGCACAGAAAAAGAATCATCTGTTGGGTGAAGGGGTGAAATTCCAGTTTCGATCCGTTAATAAACAGACCCTTGGGGTGATTCTGGTCTCCGGTATACACAAAGCGGCTGGATTCTTCCCGCCGCACAGACAGATTTTGGTGCAGCAGATCCAGCACTTCGGTGGTGTCGTAATCTTCTTCCGGGGGTTCAGGGTTTTGATCGTACTTGGTTTGTGAGAGGTACTCACCCATCCACAGGCCGATTTTCTCACGGTCAGAAACCAGCCTGTGTAATGTCTCGGCAACTTTTTCGATGGCGGCAGGCGCAAGCCATCCGGGATTTCCCTGCACAGTAAGGTCAGGGTCTGAATAACGCTGACCTTCATTAGGTGTTGCCAGTAAATAGTGCACGAATTCATTGATGATCTCATGCTCACTGGGGGCACGAAAACCCACCGAAAGAGTGATGCACTCATTTTCGGCTACACCATAGTGGGCAATGCCCGGCGGCAAGTACAGCATATCGCCGGGATTCAGCACCCATTCCTGTTCAGGTTGAAATTCCTGCAGTATGCGTACCGGCAGGTTGGGCACAATGGCGGTTTCCTCGGTGCAGGTTTGGCCCACCTGCCAACGTCTTTGGCCATGGGCCTGAATCAGAAACACGTCATAAAAATCATAGTGCGGGCCAACACTGCCACCTTTGGGAGCAAAGCTTGCCATCACGTCGTCGATGCGCCAGTTGGGTATGAAATTAAAGGCTTCCAGCAAATCGGAAATGGCGGGTACCTGGTGGTCCAATGCCTGTACTAATAAAGTCCAGTGTGTCTTGGGTAAGTTCTTAAACGTTTTTTGGTTGAATGGGCCGTGCCGTAGTTCCCAGTCAACGGGGCTGCGCTCCAGGATAATACGGGATTCCACCGTGTCATCCAGTGAAAACCCCGCCAGTTCCTCCGGCTCGATGATGTTCTCTATATCCACAAACGCGCCCCGTACCAGCATGGGCTGCCGTTGCCAGTACTCTGACAAAAACAACTCCGCTGATCGACCGCCCAGAATGGGCAGGGGTTTGGATGCCATAAACTACCTTAAATGCGCTTGGCTTGTTGGGCGGCATTACCGATATAGGAAGCCGGCGACAATGCTTTCAAGCGCACCTTTTCCTGTTCGGGAATGGCCAGCGTATCAATAAAATCGCTCATGGCTTGCCGGGTTATGGCTTTACCACGCGTCAGCTCTTTGAGTTTTTCGTAGGGTTTCTCGATGGCATAGCGACGCATCACTGTCTGGATGGGCTCCGCCAATACTTCCCAGGCGTTATCCAGATCTTCCGCCAGCCGTTGTTCATTGATCTCCAGTTTGCCGATGCCCTTCAGGCTGGCTTCGTAGGCAATCAGACCATGGGCAAGGCCCACACCCAGATTACGCAGCACGGTGGAGTCTGTCAGATCCCTCTGCCAACGGGAAAGGGGCAGCTTCTGCGCCAGATGCGCCATGATGGCGTTGGCGATCCCCAGATTGCCTTCGGAGTTTTCAAAGTCAATGGGGTTCACTTTATGGGGCATGGTGGAAGATCCGATCTCACCCGCAATGGTTTTCTGTTTAAAGTATCCCAACGAGATATAACCCCACACATCACGATCGAAATCGATCAGGATGGTATTGAAGCGGGCGATGGCGTCGTAGAGGTCGGCAATGTAGTCGTGGGGTTCGATCTGAGTGGTGTAGGGGTTCCATTCCAGCCCCAGGCCACTGACAAATTCCTGTGCGTTCTGTTCCCAATCCAGCTCAGGATAGGCGCTGAGGTGCGCGTTGTAGTTGCCCACTGCGCCATTGATCTTGCCCAGTATGGGTACGGTCTTTATCTGTTCCAGCTGACGTCGTAAGCGTGCCACCACGTTGGCCATTTCCTTGCCCATGGTGGAAGGGGAAGCGGTCTGACCGTGGGTGCGGGAAAGCATGGGCATGTCTGCATATTGATGAGCAAGGGCGGCAATGGAAGCAACCAGTTTTTCCAATATGGGCAGTAAAACCTCGTTACGTCCGGCTTGCAGCATCAAACCGTGGGACAGGTTGTTGATATCTTCCGAGGTGCAGGCGAAGTGGATGAATTCGCTGACGGCTTCCAGTTCGCTATTGCCGGCAATTTTTTCCTTGAGGAAATATTCCACGGCCTTTACATCGTGATTGGTCGTGCGCTCGATGTCTTTGATACGCTGGGCATCGGCCACAGAGAATTCATCAACGATGGAATTCAGTAAAGCCTCGCTGCCAGCGGAAAAGGCGGGAACCTCTGCAATGCCTTCATGGGCAGCCAGCTTCTGCAGCCATCGGACTTCCACCAGTACGCGGTAGCGGATCAGTCCGAACTCACTGAAGATGGCGCGCAGCGCCTGGGTTTTGCTGCCGTAGCGGCCGTCCACCGGTGAGATGGCGGTCAGGGCGTTCAGTTCCATGGTGTGTTCCTCAATCGATTTCGTTTTTGCTCAGGATATGGTGATTTCGTGCTGCAGGATTTGCAGGGCTTTAACCAGTCGGCCTTTACCAAATGCAAACTGGAGCCGAGTTCCACCCAGCTGGCGCCACAGCATGGCCGAGCGGATGCCGGCCAACAGGATGGCGCGGATTCTGGCGGCGTTTTCCGGACGCTGCAGGTGGCTGGGATCGCCATTGACCTGGATGCGGAATTTAAACTTGGCCAGAGTATCCAGGTAGATGTCGTTCATTTTGGTGACGATGCCCTGGCTGGTGACACCGTCAAAATGCTGCAGCTGATGGGTTACCTGCTCCAATCTGGAGCGCAGCACGCTGTTGATGTCTGATTCACGCCGCAGTAACTTTTCCACGTGCAGCATACCGATGGCGTAGCGTATGGCATCCGCGTAGCGGGCACTTTCTTTTTCCTTCAGTACCAACAGCAGTGTATCCACACCCAACTTAACGCCTTTCACACCACCATAAACATCCTCTGTGGTTTTCGGGTCCAGGACAAATATGCTTTCCATCAAAGGTGTGTAGGCATCCATATTGACTTCCCCGGTACGGGCAACCTGTTGTACCAGTGCGGCGGCCTGAAATAACCCTGCCAGGGCCAGCGCCTTTTCCTCTTCTTTATGCCTCACAAGAATCACTCCCCATTTTGATTCCAGGTGCGTTCGATGACCCCGCCTCCCAGGCAGATCTCGCCATCGTAAAATACCACTGACTGACCAGGTGTAACCGCCCGTTGTGGTTGATCAAATGTCACACTAATCTGACCTTGGGCGGTTTCGCTCACCAGACAATGTTGATCCGGTTGACGGTAACGGGTCTTGGCCTTGCATCGTAGTGGCAATGCGGGCTTGTCCAGCACCCAGAATACTTCCTCTGCACACAGTGTATCAGTGAACAGGGCAGGATGGTTGGTGCCCTGGCCAACCAATAACCGATTACTCTCCAGATCCTTGCTCAACACAAACCAGGGGGCTTCTGATTTATGGGCGAGGCCCCCGATGCCCAGCCCCTGCCTCTGGCCAATGGTATAGAACATCAGCCCACTGTGTTCACCGATGATCTCGCCGGCTTCTGTGACGATCTGGCCGGGTTTGGCCGGTATATACTGCTCCAGAAAATCCTTGAAACGGCGTTCACCGATAAAGCAAATGCCGGTGGAATCTTTCTTGTCGTGGTTTTCGAACCCCTGTTCGTGGGCAATTTCACGTACGGCCGGTTTTTCCAACTCACCCAATGGAAACAGTGTGCGGGCAATCTGGCGGCCGTTGACCGCATGCAGAAAGTAGCTTTGATCCTTGTTTTTATCCAACCCTTTCAGTAACGGGGCTGCGTCTGCGTCATCCTGGCGCCGGGTCGCTCCCCGTCGGGCATAGTGGCCGGTGGCGATGTAATCGGCGCCCAAGGTCAGGGCGTAGTCCAAAAAAGCGCGGAATTTCACTTCCTTGTTGCACAGGATGTCCGGGTTTGGGGTGCGCCCGGCGCTGTATTCTGAAATAAAGTGTTCGAATACCCGATCCCAGTACTCGGCGGCGAAATTGGCCGTGTACAGTTTGATGCCCAGGGTATCCGCCACCTGTTGGGCATCCGCCAGATCGGCCAGGGCGGTGCAGTATTCGGTGCCGTCATCTTCTTCCCAGTTCTTCATAAACAGGCCTTCCACATGGTACCCCTGCTGCATCAGGAGGTAGGCCGACACAGAGGAATCGACGCCGCCGGACATGCCAACGATGACTTTTTTGCCTGCATTATTCATAGTACGGAGAACTCATTCGGATGTGCGTAGATCAGCTCCAGTGGGTAGCGCTTGCCAGCGGCAAAATCTTCGATACAGCGCAGCACCAGGGGGCTGCGCCATTGTGACTGACGGGCTTTCAGTTCTTCCAGGGTTAGCCAGACCGGACCTATGATGCCCTCATCCAGCTGCGCGTTGGGCGCCTGTTGCTGTGCGGTAGCAGCGAAGCAGAAGCGGAAATAGGTGATCCCATTGAGCGCTGTATACTGATAGACACCCACTAAGGCTTCCAGGTTCACCTGCCAGCCGGTTTCTTCCCATGTTTCCCGTATGGCAGCGGCCAGCAGCGTTTCACCTGCCTCCACGTGCCCCGCCGGCTGATTGAGGACGGTGACGCCGTCCACCACTTCTTCCACCAACAGGTAGCGGCCGTTGTTCGCCACAATGGTGGCCACGGTGGTATGGGGAGTCCAGGTCATAGGCTATATTCGGGATCTGTGCTGCAAAGAACGCGCAATTCTACCCAAATTCGGCCCAATTCCCAACCCGGACAGCAGGATTTAGTCCGCGGGGCGGGCGCTAATGGGCGGCACGCAGGAAGTGCTTGTAGGTTTGAACTTCGGAGTGCAGCAGCGTTTCAAAGTACTCAGCCATGGGTAACAGAGTGGCGTAGTCCATGTCCTTGAATAACCGGTGTACCACCGCGTTCGACCCTTTTTGTACGGTGTGGATCCCAAGATCCGCGGCTTTACGGGTGATCCGCCCGATATCCGCCTGATCGACCGGTTTGGTATAGAACATGTCAATGCCGGCACTGATCAGATCCTCAACGGAATCAATTACATCGCGGCGATAGCTTTCAATATTTGGGTCTTCGTGCACCCGACGCATATTGGCCACCACCTTTTGGTATAAGTCCTCTTCCAGACGAAAACAGGCGTAGGCTTTGTCAGGGTTCTGGTTATCCACGCAGATCAGGTCGGAAAAATTGTTCGCCAGTCGCTCCAGATCTTTGATTTTTCTGTTTTTCAGCAGCTTGCGGATCACAAGGTGAATGCCTTTCTGGACAGCGTGAATGCCGGTATCGGTGGCTTTTTTCAGGCGTGGTGATATGCCCGCCAGTTTTGCCGGCTGCTCGTAATAGGCATCAAATCCGGCATCGGTGATGGCGATCAGAGTGTCCGCGGATTGCCGGCATAAGTGCTCGGTGTCACCGCCTTTCTGGATCTGCTCTATAGTGGCGATTACCTGCTGGTAGAGCGCTGCACTGATGGGGTAACCAAAATAACGAATTGCCCGCTGGTTTGCGTCCGTTGTTTTCATTTAATTTCCCGTTCGTTATATTGCATGGATAGGCCACGTCGTGGTGCCATAATACAGTGTGTATCCTGGCTTGTAATTAGCCGGATGTAATTCGCCGTAGGAACCGTATGGCTGGGTCGGCAGGTCAGCACAAATGCTGCCCATATCCTTAACCCTTACCGAAATAAAACTCTGAAAAAGACTCCCCAATGACTGATTTAACGCATCTTGACGGCCAGGGCAGGGCTAATATGGTGGATGTGACCGAAAAGCCGGTAACTTCACGCCAGGCCACGGCCGAAACCTGGGTTCGCATGCAGCCTGCAACATTAACACTGATCACGGAAGGCAAGCACAAAAAAGGTGACGTCTTTGCGGTAGCCCGCATTGCCGGCATACAGGCGGCAAAAAAGACCAGTGAACTGATCCCGTTATGCCATCCGTTGCTGCTCTCCAGTGTTAAAGTCGTTCTGGAGCCGGTTCCGGATCAGAATTCGGTGCGTATCCGTGCGGTGTGCAAGCTGTCAGGGCAGACCGGTGTCGAAATGGAAGCGTTGACCGCGGCCACGGTTGCGGCCTTGACGTTATACGATATGTGCAAGGCGGTTGACAAAGGCATGGTGATTGAGCATACGCGCTTGCTGGATAAGCAAGGTGGCAAGAGTGGCCACTGGATGGCACCCTAGAAAAGGTTTCTACATGATCAAAGTATTGTTTTTTGCCCGCATCAGAGATCAGGTTGGCTGTGCCGAGTTGACAGTTGAGCTGCCTGATAACGTGGCAAACATTGGCGATTTTACAGACCTGATCAAGGCCCGGGGGGCAGGGTTTGACGAGGCGCTCAGTGATCCCAATATACTGGTGGCGGTGAATCAGGAGATGGCCGGTGAACAAACTACGGTGGAAGATGGCGACGAAATTGCTTACTTCCCGCCCGTGACGGGAGGCTGACGTGCCAACCGAGCCTGAAGAAAGGTTGCCTGCAGCGGTTCAGATTCGCGTTGAGCCCCGTGATTTCGAGCTTGGCGCGGAATATGAGGCGCTGCGGAAGCGATCCGCCAGCAGTGGAGCCATTGTGACCTTCACCGGTTTAGTGCGCGATTTTAATGCGCAGGGCGCTCTGAATGGCATCATTTTAGAGCATTACCCCGCGATGACGGTCAAGAGCCTTCACGCTATTGCTGAAAAGGCCAGGGTGAAATGGGATCTGGAAGCGGTGACCATCGTTCATCGGGTGGGGGCACTGGAAAATCACGATCAGATTGTTCTGGTGGGGGCCAGTGCCCGGCATCGGGATGCCGCCTTTGATGGCGCTCGCTTCATTATGGACTATCTCAAAACCGAGGCCCCGTTCTGGAAGAAAGAGGTGACTTCCACGGGGGACACGGAATGGGTGGACGCCAAGGCGTCTGATCAGCGGGCCCGGGAGCGCTGGTAGTAACGGCCACGCCGGGGGGATGTGCGGGCAGTTTTGGAGCCGCTGCTCTGAAGCAGATCGTGGGGAACAGTGTCCTCTCTGTGTTCTCCGGGCTGCAGATTGCCGATAGACCAAGGTCCAATTGCACATCGAATCAGCCGCAGAGTAGGGTAGCCAACGGCAGCGGTCATGCGGCGGACTTGTCGATTGCGCCCCTCCGTGATGGTCAACTCAATCCAGGTGGTGGGTATGTTGGCCCGATAGCGGATTGGCGGATTGCGCTGCCAAAGCCGATGTGGCTCTGGTATGGCAACCGCCCTGGCTGGTTTGGTTTTCCCGTCCTTGAGCACGACTCCGGTTTGGAGTCGCTGCAGCGCCTGTTGTGAAACTTCACCTTCCACTTGCGCCCAATAGGTTTTGGGTAGTTTGTGTCTGGGGTCGGTGAGCCGATGTTGCAATTGGCCATCACCGGTCAGCAAAAGCAGGCCCTCTGAATCGAAATCCAGCCGTCCAGCCGGGTAGATACCCGGCTGTTCGATGAATTCTGCCAGAGTCGTTTTACCCTCATGTGGAGAGAATTGACTGAGTACCTGGAACGGCTTGTTGAGCAGGATAACCCGCTTTGAAGGCAGTGGTGATTTAGACATTATGTGATTGATTAACAGTCGGTTACCACGAAATTCATGAGGCGAAGGGGTACAAAATTCTGTATACTTCGCGTACCTAAACCGTAATTGTATGTAAATAGGGAGTAAAAAACGACATGGGGTACCAAAAGATTAAGGTCCCAGTAGATGGTGACAAAATCACCGTCAATGCTGACCTGTCCCTGAATGTCCCGAACCATCCCATCATTCCTTACATCGAAGGAGACGGGATCGGTGTGGATATCACGCCGGTGATGCTGAAGGTGACTGATGCCGCGGTAGAAAAAGCCTACGGCGAGAAGCGCTCCATCCACTGGATGGAAGTGTATTGTGGAGAGAAGTCCACCAAGATCTACGGCCCGGATGACTGGATGCCGGAAGAAACCTTTGAAGCATTGCGCGAATACATAGTGGGCATTAAAGGCCCCCTGACCACTCCGGTGGGCGGTGGTATTCGTTCTTTGAACGTCGCGTTGCGTCAAGAGCTGGATTTGTACGTTTGTCAGCGTCCTGTGCGTTGGTTCCGTGGTGTGCCCAGCCCGGTGCACTGCCCGGAGAAGACCAATATGGTTATTTTCCGTGAGAACTCCGAGGACATCTACGCCGGTATTGAATGGCAGGCTGACAGTGAAGATGCCAAGAAAGTCATCCGCTTCCTACAGGAAGAAATGGGTGTCACCAAAATCCGCTTCCCAGAAGGTTGTGGTATTGGTATCAAGCCGGTTTCCAAAGAAGGAACCCAGCGTCTGGTGCGCAAGGCTATTCAGTATGCGATCGATAACGACCAGCCTTCGGTTACCCTGGTGCACAAGGGTAATATCATGAAATTTACCGAAGGTGCATTCAAGGACTGGGGATACGAACTGGCGGTGGAGCGCTTTGGCGCGGAGCCTCTTGACGGTGGCCCCTGGCACGTCTTCAAGAATCCAAAAACCGGTAAGGATATCGTGGTTAAGGATGTGATCGCGGATGCGTTCCTCCAGCAAATTCTGATGCGCCCGGATGAGTACTCTGTTATTGCCACGTTGAACCTCAATGGTGATTACATTTCCGATGCCCTGGCGGCAGAAGTGGGGGGTATCGGTATTGCCCCTGGTGCCAATATCGGTGGCAGTGTGGCGGTATTTGAGGCAACTCATGGTACTGCGCCCAAATACGCCGGTCAGGACAAGGTAAACCCGGGCTCCCTGATTCTGTCTGCGGAAATGATGCTGCGGCATCTGGGATGGACTGAGGCGGCGGATTTGGTAATCAACGGGATGCAGGGCGCCATTGAGGCAAAAACCGTAACCTACGATTTTGAACGCCTGATGCCCGACGCGACCCTGTTGCGTTGTTCCGAGTTTGGGGATGCCATCATCTCCCATATGGAAGAATAAGGCGCCAAACGTTGTATCGAATTGAAAAAAGGCTGTTTTTTAACAGCCTTTTTTCTTATGGTATGGGGTAGATCGCAGTCGTTACTGCGCAGAAGGGCGCACAGGTTCCCATTGCCTTGCTTAATCGATGGTACGTTAAACCAGACAATCAAAATCCTTGCCCTGTGCCTTAGGCCCAGGGGCTAACCAAGAGGAACCCTGTCCCTTGAAAGCGGTCTACAAATAACAAGACACCCTCCGAAGAGGGTGTCTGTCATCTGGATTCTTTAAACGGCTTCCGCGTGGATTGTGTGATGCAACTCAGTTGCACCCACAGAATCGTCGGCGTGAGTTTCCTGTTCGGAGGTGCTCGTTTGATCTATACCGATAACATTGATGTTAACGGCGTGAAGACCTTTTGGCGCTTCCCTTTCGTCATAGGTAACTTGCTGTCCCGCTTTCAGGCTTCGGTATCCGTCCATGCAGATGTAGGAGTAGTGGACAAACAAGTCCTCTCCGCCAGTGTCTGGACGAATGAAGCCATAACCCTTGGCGTTATTGAACCATTTCACTTTCCCGGTTGCCATAACTCAAGTCCTTCTGTTGGGACTACCTCTGTCTTGGTAGCCTTAAGTCAATTGTTATTATTTTTTACTGCTGAGGCACAAAAAATAAGAAATGTACTTCGCAGTGGTGATTTGTGTTAACTTTTGTTAAACACAGATCCCAATCATCATGATTGTGAAGTATTAGTCAAGTGTTTTTGCTGTTGAACTGACCAACGTTGCCCCAATAATGGTTAGTTATGAGGACAAAATATGTTAACCCATGATTTTATGATTTCTGGTTATGAGTAAAGCCGAAGATTCTCTACTAACATTGAATAATATAAGAGGGATGGGAGGAGATTCATCCGGCCCGGATACGGACTTTGATGATGGTGTTGCGGTTGAGGAAGCCAAGCCGGATTTAGCGCCTCCGCCGATGTACCAGATACTGATGCTGGATGATGACTTTACGCCCATGGAGTTTGTGGTAGACGTGTTACAGATGTTCTTTGGCATGAATCGTGAAAAGGCCACTCAGATTATGTTAACGGTTCATACCCAGGGCAAAGCCAGTTGTGGCACGTTTACCAAGGATGTAGCTGAGACGAAAGTGGCACAGGTGATTCAATTCGCAAGGGAAAATCAACACCCCTTGATGTGTGAAGTGGAAAGATTTCAATAGAACGGATCGTCCACGGTGCGTTGTCTATATTCTGAGGATGAAGGTGTAAAGAGATGTTAAGCAAAGATCTGGAAGTCACTTTAAATTTGGCATTCAGAGACGCTCGTACCAAGCGTCATGAGTATATGACTGTGGAGCACCTCCTGCTGGCGTTGCTCGATAATGAGGCAGCCTCAACAGTACTGAAAGCCTGCGGGACCAACCTGGACGAACTGCGTTCAGACCTGGCCAACTTTGTGGATGAGACGACCCCGTTGATTCCCTCCAGCGATAACGATCGCGAAACCCAGCCCACACTTGGATTTCAGCGCGTGTTGCAGCGTGCGGTGTTCCACGTGCAGTCTTCCGGCAAGAAAGAAGTCACTGGAGCCAATGTTCTGGTGGCAATCTTCAGCGAGCAGGAAAGTCAGGCGGTTTACTTCCTGAAGAAGCAGAGCGTGGCGCGCATCGATGTGGTGAACTACATCGCCCATGGTATCTCCAAGGTGTCGGATGAATCCCACAACCTGGAAGACCACAGCCATGAAGTTCACGAAGAGGATCAGGTTTCAGAGGGGACGGGTAAATCCCCGCTTGAGTCGTACGCAACCAACCTGAATGATCAGGCGTTGGCTGGCCGTATCGATCCGCTGGTGGGGCGCGACGAGGAAGTAGAGCGCACCGTGCAGATTCTGTGTCGCCGACGCAAGAATAATCCCTTGTTAGTGGGTGAGCCCGGCGTGGGCAAGACCGCCATTGCGGAGGGTCTGGCCAAGCGCATTGTGGACAAAGAAGTGCCCGATGCCATCGATGACAGTGTGGTTTACTCGCTGGATCTGGGTGCCCTGTTGGCGGGTACCAAATACCGCGGCGATTTCGAAAAACGCTTTAAAGCATTGTTGGGCGAATTGCAGAAGAAAACCCACGCGATTCTCTTTATTGATGAGATTCATACCATCATTGGCGCCGGTGCAGCATCCGGTGGTGTTATGGATGCTTCCAATCTGTTAAAGCCAATGCTGGCGTCCGGTGAAATCAAGTGCATCGGTTCCACCACCTTCCAGGAGTACCGCGGGATTTTTGAAAAGGACCGGGCTCTGGCCCGCCGTTTCCAGAAGATCGATGTGGTTGAGCCCAGTGTGGAGGATACCTATGAGATCCTCAAAGGCCTGAAATCGCGCTTTGAGGAGCACCACGACATCAAGTACTCCAACAAGGCCTTGAAAGCCGCCTGTGAGCTGTCAGCCCGTTATATCAATGATCGTCATCTTCCCGATAAAGCAATCGATGTGATTGATGAGGTGGGTGCGTTCCAGCGGCTGCAACCGCCCAGCAAACGCAAGAAAGTGATCTCGGTGGGTGATGTGGAGGCCATTGTCTCCAAAATCGCCCGTATTCCACCGAAGACGGTTTCAGCGAATGACAAGGAACTGCTGGCCAACCTGGAGCGCGATCTCAAGATGGTAGTGTTTGGCCAGGATAAAGCGATCGATGCGCTGTCCAGCTCTATCAAGTTGGCGCGGGCGGGTCTCAGTCACCCGGATCGCCCCATTGGCTCATTCCTCTTTGCCGGGCCCACCGGTGTCGGCAAGACCGAAGTAACCAAGCAGCTGGCGAAAGTCATGGGCATGGAGTTGATCCGCTTTGATATGTCCGAATACATGGAGCGCCACACTGTGTCGCGCTTGATTGGTGCGCCTCCGGGTTACGTGGGCTTTGATCAGGGCGGGTTACTGACCGAAGCGGTGACCAAATCCCCCCATGCGGTATTATTGCTGGATGAAATTGAGAAAGCGCACCCGGAAGTGTTCAATCTGCTGTTGCAGGTGATGGATCATGGCACCCTGACCGACAACAATGGGCGGAAAGCGGATTTCCGCAATGTCATACTGGTAATGACCACCAATGCCGGTGCAGAAGCGGTTAGCCGTTCTTCCATTGGTTTCACGCAGCAGGATCACAGTACCGACGGGATGGAAGCCATCAAGCGTATGTTTACGCCGGAGTTCCGCAATCGTCTGGATGCGGTTATTCAGTTTGAAAATCTGGATATGAGCATTATCAAAGGCGTTGTTGACAAGTTCCTTACCGAGTTGCAGGCACAGCTGGATGACAAGCGCGTGATGCTGGATGTGGATGACAGCGCCCGGACCTGGCTGGCTGAGAAAGGCTATGACAAGGATATGGGGGCACGCCCAATGAACCGCCTCATTCAGGAAAAACTGAAGCGTCCGCTGGCGGAGAAGATTCTCTTTGGCGAGTTGTCTGAAAGCGGCGGTACCGTTCACATCTCGGAGGAAGACGGTGATCTGATTTTCGACACCGAGCCCGCCTGATTATCAACGTATACAGAGCAACAATAAAAACGAGCCCAATGGGCTCGTTTTTATATTGAATTCGGTATGGCGATTAACGCACGCGGTAGGTGATACGGCCTTTGGACAGATCGTAAGGTGTCATCTCTACTTTAACGCGGTCACCGGTCAGAATGCGGATATAGTTTTTGCGCATTTTGCCGGAGATGTGGGCGGTTACAACGTGGCCGTTGTCCAGCTCCACTCGAAACATGGTATTGGGAAGGGTTTCGGTTATGGTACCTTCCATTTCAATGGAATCTTCTTTCGACATCCAGTGATTTCCTCTCTGTGCATGGATAATGCAGATACTTTGGGCAGTGTCTCTGCCAACGAGGCGGGAATTTTGCCGTAAAAGCAGGGATTTATCAAAGCTAAAGTGGCTTTAATGTGGGGAAATTGTTCGGCGGCCAAATCAGAAGAGCATGAATTGCTTCAAGTTTGCTCTGTAAGATATTGATAAGTGGTACTTTTTTGTTTTCCCAATCAAAGGGAAACCGAGACCCAATGATTGTTCACATACATTTCCAGTGGGCGGTATTCGGTTTTATATTTCATTTTCTGGCAGTCTTTGATCCAATAACCCAGATACAACGCAGGTAACTCCAGCCGTTTGCATTCTTCGATTTGCCACAGCACCGCCATCACACCCAGGCTGCGTTTTGCGCTCTCCGTACAATAAAAGGTATAGACCGCGGATAGGCCGTTTTCCATGACATCGCTCACCGCCACTGCCAGCAGCCGGTTCTCTGGGTCGCGGAACTCATAAAAACAGGTTTTGCCCCAGTCGCTGAGTAGAAAGGATTCATATTGCTCCGGCGTGGGAGGGTACATATCGCCATCCCTGTGCTTGGCCTCGATGTATTTGGCATACAGTTCATAATGCTCATCGTTGAATTCCGCAGGTACCCGATTGATGGCGAGGTCACTGTTCTTATTCCAAATACGGCGGTGTTTACGGGACATTCGGTAACGGTCTACCGGAATGCGTACCGGGATGCAGGCGGAGCACTGCCGACAGTGGGGACGGTATAAATAATTTCCACTGCGTCGAAAGCCCACTTCAGAGAGTTCGCTGTAAAGATTGTGGTCGAGGTTGGCTTTCGGGTCGGCAAACAGGGTGATGGCATCGTTGCGCGGCAGGTAGCTGCACTGGTGCAGTGGTGTAACAAAGAATTTTACTGCAGCAAGATCTGTCATAACCTAATCGTAAAAGCCTTATTTATCTTATGGTTAAGGGAGGATGCCCGCCACCAGCGATGACTACAGTATTAAACGATTTTAGCGATGTTTCCAGTGTCACCTGCCACAATATTTCCATTGTAATGCCCATTTAGGGGAACGCAGCTGGAGCAGTGCTGGTAGGGGCGGAATCTGGGCCTGAAGAATGGTTTTGAATTCTGCGCGATCGATGGTGGTGGAGCCCAGGCTCACGAGATGTGGGTTCTCCACCTGGCAATCCAGCAGTTGATAGCCCCAGGCCTGCAACTGTTTCACCAGGTGTACGAACGCGACCTTGGAGGCATTGGTTCGCCGGCTGAACATGGATTCACCAAAGAACACCTTTCCCAATGCAACACCATAGACACCGCCCACCAGTTGCCCGTTCTGCCATGTTTCCACTGAGTGGGCGTATCCCAGCTCATGCAATAGCGTGTAGGCCCCCATCATGTCCTCGGTGATCCAGGTGCCGTCACTGTAGGTGCGGGGTTCGGAGCAGGACTTGATTACCTCGGCGAAGCATTGGTCCATGGTGACCTGGAAGCAGTTTTTGCGCAGGGTCTTGTGCAGGCTGCGGGATATGTGGAGCTGATGTGGAAACAGCACTGCCCTTGGGCTGGGTGACCACCATAGAATGGGCTGGTCTTGATCAAACCAGGGGAAAATGCCCCTGCTGTAGGCGTCCACCAAGCGCTCTGGTGAGAGATCGCCACCAGCGGCGAGTAGGCCGTTGGGGTCGTCGAGAGCGTGCTCAATGGGTGGGAAGTCCTGGGTGTGAAAACCCAGGATGGGGATTTTGATCATGCGGTGAGGTTACTGGTTTTCATCCAGGAATTTCTCGGCGTCGAGGGCGGCCATGCAACCGAAGCCGGCTGATGTAATGGCCTGACGGTAGACGTGGTCGGTGACATCCCCGGCGGCGAAAACCCCTTCCACATTGGTGGCGGTGGCATTGCCATTGATGCCGCTGTTAATCTTGAGATAGCCGTTTTCCATGTCCAGCTGACCTTCGAATATGCCGGTGTTGGGCGTGTGGCCGATGGCGATAAACACGCCCTGCAGATCAATTTCCTTGGTTTCACCGGTTGCGACCTGTTTGATGCGCATGCCGGTGACGCCCATATCGTCACCCAGCACTTCGTCCAGTATGTAGTTCAACTCCAGGGTGACGTTGCCGTTTGCAGCCCGATCCAGCAGCCGGTCGCGGAGAATTTTTTCAGAGCGGAAGGTTTCCCGGCGGTGAACCACCACCACTTCCTTGGCAATATTGGCCAGGTAGAGCGCTTCTTCCACTGCTGTATTGCCGCCACCGATCACAGCCACTTTTTGATTGCGATAGAAGAACCCGTCGCAGGTGGCGCAGGCGCTGACCCCTTTACCCTTGAACGCCTCTTCGGATTCCAGCCCCAGGTAACGGGCGCTGGCCCCGGTGGCAATGATCAGGGCGTCGCAAGTATAGGTGGCGCTGTCACCATAAAGGGTGAAAGGACGTTTGCTGAGGTCGGTTTTATTGATGTGGTCAAACAATATTTCGGTCTCGAAGCGCTCGGCATGCTGCTTCATGCGCTCCATCAGCTCGGGGCCCTGAACACCTTCATTATCACCCGGCCAGTTGTCCACGTCGGTGGTGGTGGTGAGCTGTCCACCGGGCTGGATGCCGGTCACCATAACCGGGTTCAGGTTTGCACGGGCGGCGTAGACGGCAGCGGTATAGCCAGCGGGGCCAGAGCCCAGAATCAAAAGACGGCAGTGTTTGGTTTCACTCATTAATTCAATGTCCTGGTTGGTGGCACGGGAGTTGCCAGTTGCTGTGGGTTGCACTTTTATACTTAATTTACCATGTGGCAGGCAAATTGTTCCTGTGTATCAGCGGAATAGGTCCAAACTATACAGGAACGCATGCGTATCCAGAACTCCGACAAGGCAGGTATTGCAGATGAGCACATTGTTGACTGTAGGTGTCCCCAAAGAGATCAAACCGATGGAAGCCCGCATAGCGCTGGTGCCCCATGCGGTGGCGGATCTGGTGGGGCAGGGTTGTGAGGTGTGGGTGCAGCAATCGGCGGGGGAGCTGAGTGGTTTCAGTGATGATGAGTACCGTAACGCCGGTGCACAACTGGCTGAGGATGCAGCGGAACTGTTTGCCAAAGCGGATTTGGTGGTGAAGGTGAAAGAGCCCATTCAGGGGGATCTGGATCTGTTGCAAGCCCGTCATCTGTTGTTTTGTTATTTACATTTGGCGCCAAATCCGACACTGACCCAGGCACTGTGTGATATTGGTTTGACTGCCGTTGCGTTCGAAACCGTGCAGGAAGGCGGCAAACTACCTCTGCTGGCCCCCATGAGTGAAATAGCGGGCCGGGTCTCGGTGCAGGCGGGGATTCATTATCTGCACCGACCCATGGGCGGTAAAGGCATCCTCCTGGGTGGGGTGCCGGGGGCCGAGCCCGGCAAAGTCGTGATCATCGGTGCCGGTGTGGCAGGTCAGCATGCAGCGATGTCCGCCGCGGCGACGGGGGCCCAGGTGGTGGCGTTTGATCGCTCGGCCGCGGCCTTGCGGGTCATTGAAAGCCTGGCGCCCAACATCACCGGGGTGTACTCCTACCAGGGCGCCATTGCCAAAGCCTTGCGGGATGCAGACCTGGTGGTGGGTTCGGTGCTCATCCCCGGCGCAAAAGCCCCGAAAGTGGTGACTCGGGATATGATTCAGGATATGCCGGATGGCGGAGTGGTGGTGGACATCTCCATTGATCAGGGCGGCTGTATCGAAACCATGCGCGCCACGGATTACCGGGATCCGGTGTTTTTGGAGGAGGGCGTGCTGCATATGGGTGTCACCAACATGCCCGGGGCGGTACCCAGAACCGCGTCAGAGGCCCTGTCAGGTGCCATACTGCCCTATGTTCAGAAACTCCTCAGGGGGCAACTGGCGGATTATGCTCCGTTAAGTGATGGAATCAACGTTTCCAACGGTAAGATTGTGTTGCCGGCTCTGATAGAATAGTGGCGCCGAAGGCGGATTTGCGGGTTTGCACTAATCTCTTAAGGTAAATTATGAGAAGTTTGTGCAACTGGCTGATTTACCGCTAAAATAAAGTCAATTCCACTACCTATACAGGGTTGCCCTTTGAAGAAAGAACAAGCCCAGAGACAGGTGCAGCCTGCACCCTGGATTGTATTGCTGGTGCGTGGTGTCCGTGAGGGTGCCATGATCGTGCTGTTTTTCCTGTCACTCTATCTGATTATTGCCCTGGCTTCTTTTGATGTTCATGACCCGGGCTGGAGCAGTCTTGGCAGTGGTCGCAGTATTCACAATCTGGGTGGCCGTGCCGGAGCCTGGAGCGCGGATGTGCTCATGTCGTTGTTCGGCTATCTGTCCTATTTGTTCCCCCTTCTGATTGCCTACCGGGCCTGGCTGGTGTTTCGCGATGTCGATAAACAGTGGAGCTGGCTGATGGCCGGTCTGCGCTTTTTGGGCTTTGCCATGACCATGGTCGCTGCCACCGGTCTGGCGTACATCCATTTTGATGTGGCGCCTGGTTCCTTACCCAATATCGATTCCGCCGGGCGCAATGGGGCTGGTGGTATCCTGGGAATAGAAGTGGGCAGTGCTGCTTTGCATGCCCTCAACACACTGGGTTCAACCCTGGTATTGCTGGCGCTGTTTTTGATTGGCCTCACCATGTTCGCCGATGTGTCCTGGATCAGGGTAATTGACGGCACCGGTAAACTCAGCATCGCGTTCTATGAATGGATTTGCTCATTGAAAGAACGCTGGCAGGAACGGCGGGCCGCCAGAGTGGAAGTCAATGTGAAAAAGGCGGAGGAGAAGGCCGCCAAGCAAGCCATCAAGCTGCGCCAGGAGGCCCTGAAAAAAGACAAGGCCAAGCAGGAAGCACGTAAACCACCGGTAATTGAACTGCCCAAACCGAAAAAAGAGCCCAGTGTGCGGCTGGAGAAGGAGCGCCAGAAAAGCCTGTTCAATAATCCTGTGACCGGTGAACTGCCGGCCTTCGCGCTGCTGGACGCCGCGGATAAGCACGGTAAAAAAGGCTTTTCCGCGGAAACGCTGGAGAGCATGTCCCGTTTGCTGGAAATAAAATTGCGTGATTTCAACGTGGAGGCCGAGGTAGAGAATGTAATGCCGGGCCCGGTGGTGACCCGTTTTGAAATCCAGCCTGCTCCCGGGGTAAAAGTAAGCCGCATCACCAATCTGGCGAAAGACCTGGCACGCTCACTGGCAGTGATCAGTGTTCGGGTTGTGGAAGTGATACCGGGTAAAACAGTGGTGGGTATTGAAATTCCCAATGAGGACCGCGAAATGATCCGCTTGAGCGAAGTGGTTTCTTCGCAGGAATACGAAAGGGTCAACTCGCCTTTGGCGCTGGCGTTGGGTAAGGATATCTCGGGGGAATCGGTGGTGGCGGATTTGCAAAAAATGCCTCACCTGCTGGTGGCGGGTACCACCGGGTCCGGTAAGTCAGTTGGACTGAATGCCATGTTGTTGAGCATGCTGTTCAAGGCAACGCCGGAAGAACTGCGTTTGATCATGATTGACCCCAAAATGCTTGAACTCTCGGTGTACGACAATATTCCCCATTTGTTGACCCCGGTGGTTACCGACATGAAAGAAGCCTCTAACGCGCTGCGCTGGTGTGTGGCAGAGATGGAGCGCCGTTATCGGCTGATGGCGGCAATGGGCGTGCGCAACCTGGCGGGATTCAATAAAAAAGTAAAAGACGCCATCAAGGCCGGTGAGCCGATCAAGGATCCATTGTTCAAACCGGAGCTGGACAGCCAGGAACCGGAAGACCTGGAAGCCTTGCCATTCATTGTTGTGGTGGTGGATGAATTTGCCGATATGATGATGATCGTGGGTAAAAAAGTGGAAGAACAGATTGCCCGTATCGCACAGAAAGCGAGGGCGGCGGGGATTCACCTGATTCTGGCCACCCAGCGTCCATCGGTGGATGTAATTACCGGTCTGATCAAGGCCAACGTACCTACACGCATGGCCTTTCAGGTATCGTCCAAAGTGGATTCCCGAACCATTCTGGATCAGGGTGGGGCCGAGCAGCTGTTAGGTCATGGCGACATGCTGTATTTGCCGCCGGGCACCGGCTTACCGGTGCGGGTACATGGCGCATTTGTGGCAGATGATGAGGTGCATCGGGTGTGTGACGATTGGCGTCGCCGTGGTGAACCGGATTATCTGGAAGAGATTCTGGAAGGCACCCATGAAGCCGGGCCTGCCCCCGGGGACGAGGGTAGCGGGGGCGATGGTGACTCCGAGTCCGATCCGCTTTATGATCAGGCGGTGGCTTTTGTAACGGAATCACGGCGGGCATCGATCTCCTCGGTGCAGCGTAAGCTGAAAATCGGTTACAACCGGGCTGCCCGTATGATCGAGGCCATGGAGGAAGCGGGGGTGGTCACCGAAATGGGCAGTAACGGACAGCGCGAAGTCATTGCACCACCACCACGCTAACTCCACCGTTAATGGTCTGTTCAGCTGCGGGTGTTACACTGGCGGCTGATCCACAAACTATGGGAATTTCTATGTTGAAATATACAATGGCATTGTGCATGGCCTGTTTCAGTGCGTTTGTCTCCGCCGCTGAAATTGAGGCGGCGGTGGCCCCTAAAAAACTCACGGAGTTTTTGAATGGCATTCAATCCATGGAAGCCACCTTTGAGCAGTGGGTGATGGATGCCAAACAGAACACCCTGCAGAACGTTACCGGTACCATGTGGATTCAGCGCCCGGGGCAGTTTCGCTGGAATACCGCGGACCCCTATCCTCAGCAGATTGTCTCCGATGGCAAAGAACTGTGGATCTATGATGAAGATCTGGAGCAGGCCACCCGGAAAACACTGGACAAGCAGGTAGGCAATACACCTGCGCTGTTGTTGAGCGGGGATCCCAGCCGGATTGCGGATGGCTTTCAGGTGTCGGCCTATCGGTTTGACGAAACCGGTGAGTGGCGTTTTGACCTCAGGCCCAAAGATAAAGACGCCCTGTTTGCCCTGTTGCGGGTACATTTTTATCGTGACCAGTTGCGGGATATGTATCTTGAAGACAGCCTGGGGCAGACCACACGTATTGAATTCAAGCCGGTGCAACTGAACCAGCCCATTCCGGAATCGCGCTTTAAGTTGGATCTGGATGACAGTGTTGATGTGATTGAGGAAAGCTGATTCCGTGGTTGGATTGTTTGATGAAGAGCGCGCCTGGCAGCCCCTGGCGGCCCGTATGCGGCCAACCACACTGGATGAGTACGTGGGGCAGCAACATCTGTTTGGGACGGATCAGCCGCTGCGTCGCTCCATTGAGGCGGGCCATGTCCATTCCATGATCCTGTGGGGGCCGCCCGGAGTGGGTAAAACCACCCTGGCGATGATACTGGCCAGTTATGTGGATGCTCAATTTCTTTCTGTTTCCGCGGTGTTGAGCGGAGTGAAAGAGATTCGCGCCGCCATCGATCAAGCCAAAGAACAATTGCGCTTTGGCCGTAAGACCATCTTATTTGTGGACGAGGTGCATCGTTTCAACAAATCCCAACAGGATGCGTTTCTCCCCTATATCGAGGATGGCACGGTCATTTTTATTGGTGCCACCACCGAAAACCCTTCTTTTGAATTGAACAATGCGTTGTTGTCCCGAGCCCGGGTGTACGTTCTGAAACCCATCGCCGAGAGCGATATTCAGTCCCTGTTGAGCTCTGCCCTGAAGGACGCAGACAGGGGGCTTGGAGAAGACGGAATCGCGGTGCCTGAACACATTCTTGGCCAAATGTCTGCGGTGGCCGATGGCGATGCCCGGCGCGCATTGAACCTGCTGGAAATCTGTGTGGAACTGGCCAAAGCAGAGGGGCTGGACGAAGTAGGTGATGGGGTCATCGGGCAGGCGCTGGGGGCTGAACTGCGCCGTTTCGACAAAGGCGGTGAATCCTTTTACGATCAGATTTCGGCGCTGCACAAAGCCGTGCGGGGATCATCCCCCGATGGTGCACTGTACTGGTTTGCCCGTATGTTGGATGGTGGTTGTGATCCGCTCTACATTGCGCGGCGGGTGGTGCGCATGGCCAGCGAGGACATCGGCAACGCCGATCCACGGGCGTTGCAGATTGCGCTGAATGCCTGGGACGTTCAGACACGATTGGGTAGCCCGGAGGGAGAGCTTGCTATTGCACAGGCCGTTGCCTATATGGCCGCTGCACCAAAAAGCAATGCGGTCTACAAAGCCTTTAATGCCATCCGCCGCCAGATTGCGGAGCAGCCCAGCCATGAAGTACCCCTGCATTTGCGCAATGCACCAACCAAATTGATGAAACAGCAGGGTTATGGCGAAGAATATCGATACGCCCACGATTATCCGGACGCCTATGCGGCGGGCGAGAATTATCTGCCTGAAGCCCTGCAGGACGCACATTGGTATGAACCGGTACCGAGGGGGCTTGAAATCAAGATCGCAGACAAGCTGAAGTACCTGAAGGGGCTGGATCAGGCCAGCCAGTGGCGTCGTTACCGGAGGAAGCCCTGATATGCACTGGAGTCAGTTTGCCTGGGTGGCGGTAGGTGGGGCCATGGGCGCCAGCGCCCGGTTTGGTCTGTCCGCCTGGTTGAACGGTATCAATCGCAGTGCATTTCCCCTGGGCACCTTTGCGGTGAATGCCCTTGGCTCCTTTCTGTTTGGCTTGCTTTTCGTCGTTATACTGTCCGGCACCAGTTTCAGGGAGCCCATGCGCTTGATGATTCTGGTGGGGTTTATGGGCGCCTTCACCACGTTCTCCACCTTTTCTTTCGAAACAGTCAGGCTCGTTGAAGAACAGCAGTTGCTGATGGCTTTTGGCAATGTGGTCGCCAACTGCCTGGTCTGTTTTGCCGGCGTCTGGATTGGTTCGTTGCTGGCCAGAGCCTGGTTTTAAAAAACCGGTAAAATCCGTTACGGGGGCGGCTTCCTGGATTCGATTCGGGTACAATGCCGCCTAATAATGAATTCGTCTGATCAAGAGTAAGAAACACGTCATGTTAGACCCCAAACTGTTGCGAAACGAGCTGGAATCCATTGCGGAAGCCCTGAAAACCCGTGGATTTGAACTGGATATTGCGGCGTTTCAGGCGCTTGAGGATCGGCGCAAGGCCCTGCAGGTGGAAACGGAGAACCTGCAGGCAGAGCGCAAACGCAAATCCAAGGAAATCGGCATTGCCAAGGGTAAAGGCGAGGATGCAACGGCGCTGCTGGCTGAGGTGGACAGCTTTGGCACCAGGCTGACCGAATGTGAACAGCAGCTCACGGCGCTGCAGGCGGAGCTACGTGAATTGCAGATGGGTATTCCCAATATTCCTCACCCATCGGTGCCTGCCGGTGACAGCGAAGATGATAACGTGGAGGTTCGCAAATGGGGCGCCCCCACGACGTTCGACTTTGAACCTCTGGATCATGTTGATCTGGGCGGCAAAGTGGCGGGGATGGATTTTGAAACCGCAGCCAAAATCTCCGGTTCACGGTTTTCAGTGATGGTGGGGCCGCTGGCGCGTATGCATCGGGCGTTGATTCAACTGATGCTGGATACCCATACCCGGGAGCACGGTTATGAGGAAGTATATGTGCCCTATCTGGTGAACCCTGAATCTCTCCAGGGCACCGGGCAATTACCGAAATTTGAGGAAGATCTTTACAAGCTCCGTGGTGACCGCGAACTGTATCTGATACCCACCGCCGAAGTACCGGTTACCAATATGGTTCGGGATGAGATTCTCAGTGAAGCGGATTTGCCCGTTCGCTATACCGCCCATACACCCTGTTTCCGCAGTGAGGCGGGTTCCGGGGGCCGTGATGTGCGAGGCATGATCCGCCAGCATCAGTTTGAAAAGGTGGAAATGGTGCAAATGGTCAAACCTGAGGCCTCCTACGAGGCTTTGGAGGCACTCACCGGACATGCCGAGGCAATCTTGCAAAAGCTGGGTCTGCCTTACCGGGTGGTGGTGCTGTGTTCCGGCGATATTGGCTTTTCCGCCGCCAAGACCTACGATATTGAGGTGTGGTTGCCGGGGCAGGGCAAGTACCGGGAAATTTCCTCCTGCAGTAATTTTGAGGATTTTCAGGCGCGCCGCATGCAAGCGCGATATCGTCCCGAAGGCAGCAAAAAAACGGAGCTTCTGCATACCTTGAATGGTTCAGGACTGGCTGTGGGTCGTTGTTTGGTAGCGGTTATGGAAAATTACCAACAGGCGGACGGCAGCATCGTGGTACCGGAAGCATTAAGACCTTATATGGGTGGTATCGACGTAATACCAGCAGCCTGAGTGAATCCCAATGGACTATTTACCTCTTTTCTATCAACTTACGGGTAAGCGTTGTCTGGTTGTTGGTGGTGGTGAGATTGCCACCCGCAAAGCGGCCATGCTGCAACGGGCCGGCGCCAATGTGCGGGTGGTGGCGCCGGTAATTTCCAGCGCCATGGATGAGCTGCTGGCCGCCAATCCAGCGTCGCAACGCGAGCAGCGGGCATACCAGGTGCAGGATATGGACAGTGTCCTGCTGGTGATTGCCGCAACAGACGATGATCAGTTGAATGCCCGGGTATCGGCGGACGCCAGCGCGCGTAATATTCCAGTGAACGTGGTCGATAACCCTCCGTTGTGCACCTTTATTCTGCCTTCCATTGTCGATCGTTCTCCTATCGTCATGGCGGTGTCCAGTGGTGGTCAGTCACCGGTATTGGCGCGCATGATACGGGCCAAACTTGAATCCACCATTCCCGCCAGTTATGGGCGTCTGGCCCATCTTGTGGGTGGCTTCAGAGACAAGGCAAAGGCCAAATTCAGCGACGTGAATCAACGTCGGGGATTCTGGGAGCAGGTGCTGAACGGCCCCATTGCCGAATTTGTATTTGCCGGCAAAGAGCGGGAAGCGGAAGCCATGTTGGAGCAACAACTGTCGACAGATGCTCCCATTGATTTGCCCAAGGGGGAAGTGTATCTGGTGGGGGCGGGGCCCGGTGACCCGGATTTGTTGACCTTCCGGGCATTGCGCTTGATGCAGCAGGCGGATGTGGTGTTGTATGACCGTCTGGTGAGCCCCGGAATTCTGGATCTGGTGCGCCGTGATGCCGAGCGCATTTACGTGGGTAAGGCGCGCAGTGATCACGCCGTTCCGCAAGACCAGATTAATGAATATCTGGTGAAACTGGCCAAACAGGGGCGTCGTGTCTGCCGCCTCAAAGGCGGAGATCCCTTTATATTCGGCCGTGGGGGGGAAGAGATTGATCGACTGGCCCAGGAAGGCATCCAGTTCCAAGTGGTACCGGGCATTACCGCCGCTTCCGGTTGTGCCAGCTATGCCGGTATCCCCCTTACCCATCGCGATCATGCGCAGTCAGTGCGCTTTGTGACGGGGCATCTTAAGGATGGTTCGCTGGATCTGGACTGGTCCACCCTTGCCAAAGAGCGCCAGACATTGGTGTTTTACATGGGATTGGTGGGGTTACCGACGATTTGCCAACAGCTGATTCAGCATGGTCTTGGCGGTGATACTCCGATAGCTTTGGTCCAGCAGGGTACTACCCGGCACCAGAAAGTGTGGACGTCAACCTTGGCGGATATGCCGAAAATCGTTAAAAATCAAGAGGTTAGGCCGCCTACGCTGATTATCGTGGGGTCGGTTGTTTCGCTGCACAAACGGTTGTCTTGGTTTGATCCGGCAACCAGCCGGTCGGGATAAGCCAGAAACTGCTGTAAAGTTAGTCGCGCCACTTTCCAAATAACACCCATCGTCTAATCTTAAATTAACGAGAAGAGTGCAAGCGCTGGGAGTTTTGAGGATGAATTGGCTTAACCGGATCTCCATCAAGTACAAATTGTTATTGATTCCGCTGGTGGGAGTATTGGGGTTCGGCGCCAATCTGGTGTTCAATGTCTCAGTGAACACTGAAACCAGCGAAAGCCTGGAATCGGTTCGTGACCGTTATTATCCCATCCTGGAAAAGGCCAATGGCATGATTGTGTTGTTGGACCGAACCAATGAAACATTGAATTCAGCGGTGAGCGCCGGTGAAATAGAAATGGTGGCCTCAGCCGATGAAAATGCAGAGCAAATGCGTTCGTTTTTGACTGAGATTTATGATCTTGAGCCTAATCGCAAGGGGGAAGTGGAAGATCTGAAAGTTAAATTCAATCGTTATTACTCCTCAGCCCGATCATTATCTGAAGGTATGATTTCCGGCAACATCGATTTCTCCCAGCTCAATGACAAAGTGGCGGAAATGGGGGAATTGCAGAAACAGCTCAAGAACGACCTGCAAAATTTCCGCGACCAAAGTCATGCACTGTTTGCCTCAAATATTTCTGATTCCATTGCAAAGGCGAAAGATGCGCTTACCGTAGGAGCCGTTATTGCGGCCGTCATCACCATTGTGCTGGTTGCTGTGGCGATGTACATTACGGCGTCGGTCACGGCAAACATTTCCCGCATCGTCAGCTCGCTGAAGGAAATTGCCAGTGGTGAGGGCGATCTTACCAAACGTATCCGCCAGACCTCGGAGGACGAGTTCGGTGAATTGGTCTTTTGGTTTAATTCATTCATCGAGAAACTGCAGAGCATTATCAAGGACGTAGTGGAAAGTATTGAGCCACTGACATCCACCAGCCGTGAGCTGGGTACATTGGCCCATGAGAGTGAAAACGTATCCAGTGAGCAGCTGGAATCCACGGTCAGTGTCAATCGCTCCATGAATGAAATGTTTCAGAGTCTGAATGAAAATGCGTCCAACACGTCCAACGCGGCCGAGGCAGCTTCCTATGCCAACGAACAGGCCAAGACCGGCCACGGCATTGTAAAAGACACCATTCAAACCATCAATGAACTGGCACAGGAAGTGGCGAAAGCCGGTGAAACCATCCATCAGTTGGAGTCGGATACGGCGAATGTGGGCGCAATATTGGACGTCATACAGGGCATAGCATCCCAGACCAACTTATTGGCCTTGAACGCTGCGATCGAAGCTGCCAGGGCGGGTGAACATGGGCGCGGCTTTGCTGTGGTGGCCGATGAGGTGCGAACACTGGCGTCCCGTACTCAGGAGTCAACCGAAGAAATCCATTCCGTCATCGATCAACTGCAGAAAACCGCACGGGTGATTTCTGAGGTGATGGCTGCAGGCCAGAGCAAGGCGGAGCAGAGCGTTTCACAAGCCGGTGATGCCGGTAACTCACTTGAGGCGATTACCACCCGTGTTGAGCAAATCAACGTGATGAACACCCAGATTGCCTCGGCGACGGAAGAGCAACAGCAGACTTCACACTTTATTCAGCAGGCAATCGACGAAATCAGTCAATCGGCCCAGCTGGCTGCGGAGGGGTCTGCGAAAGTGGCGTCATCCACGGAGCAGTTGCAAAGCGTAACCCAGCGACTGGAAACCGTAGCGCGTCAATTCAAGGTTTGATCACAGCAGGCTTTTGTTGCGTCCGGACCAAAGGTCCTGCGCCAGTTCTGTAGCGGAAACCTGGTTATTGGCTTCACCCAACAATTTAAGGGCAATGGCGGTGGTGCCCACCACCGCGGCCTCACCGTATTCATGCCGTTTGGCTCCCTGCCAGACTGCAACAAACTGCCCGAGATCCAGCTCGGTTTCTTTCACGTGCCGCTTGCTGAACATTGGTTGCCAGATTTCTTCTGACAGCTCTCCGTCGCGTACCGATTGCACCAGACATTCACTATCAGGATTGCGTTCGATCTCACCGGCTTCACCCTTGATCACATCCACTTTTTCGTAACCCAAAGCCTGGGCTGCCAGCTGGTGTACCGGGCGGTAGCCGGGGTGAAATATGCCCTGAATGACGGCAGGGGCGTTGCAGGGATTTAGTAGTCGTGACAGTGTGTGGACCGGTGAACGTAAGCCCATGATGTTGCGCAGTTCGATAATTCGATGCAGGGTCGGGCAGAGAGAAGCCAGGGGAAAATAGGTGAAATGGTGCTGCTCCAGCTGTGAGGCACAATCTGACCAGGAGTGAGCGACACCCATGCCCAATTCCCGCAGCACATCTTCTGTATAGACGCGATCAATGGTGTGCCCGCTGGCGCCGTGGATGAACACCCGGTGGCCCCGCTCGGCCAATAACAAGATGCTGAACAAATACCAGGGAAGGTGGCGGCGCTTACCCGCATAGGACGACCAATCCAGATCCACAGCCATGTTCTGTTGCGGTGTAATCGACTCACGTACTGCTCTCACAAAGCCCAGCAGTTCTTCCGGGCTTTCCTCCTTCACCCGCAGCAGCATCAGGAACGCTCCCAATTGCACATCTTCCACCTGTCCCGCCATGATCATGCTCATGGCATCATAGGCTTCTGCCTCCGTTAAGGATCGGGAGCCTTTTTTTCCCTTGCCCAGGACACGAACGTATTGGGCAAACGGGTGCTCATGAGAAGGCGGTATGCTGGTCTTCATGGTGGATGTGGTCATGGTATGGCTACTACAGGCAGTTGGTTGGGCGCGGCAAGCCGGCGATTTTTGCCGCGATCTTGGCTGGGCTTCCGGGAAACAGTTGCAGCAGATAGAGGCTGTTTCCCTTATCCCCACCCAGGGTTTGTTTCACATACTTTACCAGTATTCGCATGGCAGGAGAATGTTCAAATTCCTGGTGGAAGCGCTGCAGCAGTGTGACGATTTCCCAGTGTGCGGCCGACATTTCAATGCCTTCTGCTTCGGCAATGGCAGTGGCTATGGTTTCATTCCAGTCAGACAGGTTGATGAGATAGCCTTCCTTGTCCACGGCGATGGACAGATTATTGACGCGCAAGGTACCCACCTCACCAGCTCCTCTGCAGGCAATGGCTGCGAATTGTTAACTCACAACCAACTGAGCGTTTTTTCATGTTGGGTCACCAGTTCCACAAAGTCTGTGTAATTGACGGTCGTCGCCTTACTTGAGTCCGGGGTCAGGCCTCTGGCGGCGCAGTCCTCTTGCAGTGCGAAGAGCTTCTGCGCCGCGGGTAATGAGTGAGCTGAAGCCGGCAGGGCGAGGGCGTAAACGCCATCCTCGATCAGAATCAGGCTGTCGCTGGGCCCCATTGCACGCAAGCACAATTGCAGAGCGGTGTTGTCAGCAGGGCTTTTGTTAACGATATGCAAAATCATGGTATTAAAACGTCAGCAAGTGATCAAAGTCGGCGAGTACTGTGGGGATTTTGCTTCTGGGAATAATCGAAGCCTGGATCATCAGGTCACCAGATGATAGCCCACGTTCTACAAGATCCTCCTCACAGACATAAACATTGGAGATCTCATAAAGTTCCAGCGCTTGGAAAATCGGGCCCGTGCGCTTGTGGGATTGAGGCGCCGGGTTCTGGCCATCCTTGATCTGGAAGACTCCGTCGCCAATAAATAACAGGCCCACATCAACACCGAAGGCCGCACTGGCCAGGGCAGCATCGAGGGATTCTTTTGTGGCCTGGGAGGAGTAGGGTGGTTTGGTATTTATAAAAAGACTGGAGCGCATGGTTCGGGAACATCCTTCTCAGCGGTGTTTTGATTTGCCTGGCCTTGCCTGTCAGGCCCCGAAAGTAATTAGGCGTTCAGACTCCAGGCCTGCTTCCACCAGTTGCCCCAAACCCGACAGTACGAACCCCGGTGCCAGATTGGAGGCGGATTTTTCATAGCGTGCCGCCTCGGAGGCATTGATGATACCACGGCGCAGGCAGGCTGAGATGCAAACCACCAGCTCCACACTGTGGCTTTCATTCAACTCGTTCCACGCAGAATACAAGTTGATTTCATCTTGAGGCGGGCTGGCCAGCTCGGTACCGGTCAGCACACCGTCTCCCGAGAAAAATACTCGTTTGATCCGATGTTCCGCTGCGATGGCGGCCTGGCAGAAACGCAGGGCGGAAAGGTTGCCCTGGTGGCTGTAGGGCGCAGCGAGCACGTGCACGGTGAAGATCATGGCTGATACGAATCTCGGGGATACGGGTTCTGTGCCATAATAGGGGGCACAGCGCTGAAATCAAGAGTCTATAACATTCCAACGGTGGTGGAATTTGTAAAGTTGGGTGATGGAGCTGCCCGATTGGGGCTTAATGAAAGTTTTCCTTCACAGAATCATAGGTTTGCGCTATTATTTGCGCCTCTTCACTGGTGAGCTGGCTGAGTGGTTGAAAGCAGCGGTCTTGAAAACCGCCGTGGGTTAATAGCCCACCCGGGGTTCGAATCCCTGGCTCACCGCCATTTTTCCCATCTCATTGTCGCCACACCCATATTGTCTATACTTGATACAGGTTTCCCGCATTGTTGACGGGATGTTTGTTTGCTCGCTAAGTATCTGGCCAAACTGACATTTACAGAGTCTATTGTAAGTTGCCTGGCCACATGGGTGCATGGATCTCCAGATAGTATGACCCGCAACTCTTTTGCTGGCCGATTAAGGCTTGCCTGCGTCCTTTGTTTGCTTGGCTACTTTGGCGGTACAGCACAGGCTGCCGGCGTATTGAGTTTGGATCCGGCTGCCGCGCGTTATTCCCTTGATCCCTTTGTTGATTATGTCCTTGATGAGGGATGGCAGTTTTCGGAATTTCGCGACCTTGAACCCTCCCTTACTTTTTCCCGCAGCGAGAGTGGCGCGCTCACTTTCGGCTATGTCAACGCGTCTTACTGGTTGCGGCTTCAGGTGGTCAATCCTGATGCGGTCGGTCGGCGTTGGATTCTGGAGTTGTCCGGCCTGAGCCGGGCAGTGGACCGGATTGAAGCCTACATCCCTGATCGGGAGGGAACTTATCGGCGGCATCTCTCCGGTGACTCAGTGCCATTCAATCAGCGTACCATTCCCCATCACAGCGTTCTATTTGCAGTCGAGTTACCGGCCGCGCAGCCGCGCACGTTGTATCTGAAGGTGACAACCAATGGCACCCTTCAGTTGCCCATGACGTTGTGGGAGGCCGACGCCTATATCGCCTCTGAGCACCACGATACGCTGCTGGAGGGAATGTTCTATGGCATTCTGGCGATCATGCTGTTTTATAACGGCTTTATTTATTGGTCGGTGAAGGATCACAGTTACCTGTTTTATGTCTGCTATTTGGTCTGTGTGCTGGGGTTTGCCTTGTCCATCAAGGGGGTGGGTTATGAATATTTCTGGCCGGAGCAACCCGCCTGGAATAATAAGAGCAACCTGGTGTTTGCGATGGTGGGAATACTGTTTGTATTGCTGTTTGCCCGTAGCTTTCTCAAAACCGCCATATACACGCCCAGGGTTCACCAGGCCATAGGGCTGTTAATGGCGACCGCACTGCTGAGTGCTTTGGGTGTCCTGTTTTTAAGCCATTACCATGCGGCGTCAATATTGTCAGTCCAGTATTCGGTGTCTGTCTTGGTGGTGATCCTGGCCGCCTCACTGGCGTTGAAAAGGGGATTCACCGCGGCCCGCTACTACCTGTTGGCGTGGTTAAGTGTTTTATTGTCCATTCTGTTATGGGTGTTGAACAGTGCCAATATGATCACCTCTTATTGGGTGGGGGGCTATTTGTTCCAGATTGGCACGACATTGCAGGTGCTGCTGTTTTCATTTGCACTGGCGGATCGAATCAATCTGATGCGCAGTGAGCGGGAGGCAGCGCTCAAACTCCAGCTGGCCCACTCGCGACGCCTGGTGTCCATGTCTGAAATGTTTGAACGCTTTGTACCGAAGCAGTTTCTCACCAAAATTGCCCGCTCTGGTATTGAGAACATTGAGCTGGGTAGGGCGGATGTGGCTGAGGTCTCTATTTTGTTTGCCGATGTGCGTGGCTTTACCGCGATGTCTGAATCGCTGCAGCCGCAGGAGTTACTGAATTTTCTCAACGCCTACCTGCAGAGGATCGACAAGGTCATTCACGATCATGATGGCTTCATTGACAAATTCATCGGGGATGGCGTCATGGCGCTGTTTGAAAGTGAGCAAACTCAGCTCGGCGCACTGAATGCGGTGCAGGCCGCCATTCAAATGCAGAAGACTGTAGAGATTTACAACCAGCATCGCGCCAACAGCGGGTACCCGCCAATCAGGATAGGCGTGGGGGTCAATACCGGTGAAGTGGTATACGGAACCGTCGGTTCCCAGGATCGCATGGATTCCACGGTACTGGGGGATAACGTCAACGTGGCAGCCCGGTTGCAGGATCTGACCAAGGTGCTGCAGGCCAGGGTGGTGATCTCGGAGCACACGCTGGAAGTGGTGGGTAAGGGGCACGGCCTGATTGTGCGCGAAGTGGGCGATGTCCGGGTACGGGGGCGCCGGGAGCCGGTGCATATTTATGAAGTACTGAACGCGGATACAGAGCAGGACAAGGCGGCCAAACTGCATACTCTCAGCAACTATCGCCTGGCCTATGAAAATTATCGCAACGGCCGCTGGCGGGAGGCTGAGGCCTTATGGGTCAGCTGCCTTGAGCTGCACCCCAGTGACACCGTTGTCCAGTATTTGATTGCACAGTGTCGAACCAAACTAAGCTAGTTGCCCGGGCAGGCGCCCACTTGCGCCACTTGCAAAATATGGCCACTGGGGTTGTGACATTTTCACTAATCCGGGCTCCACATTCTGGATATCATCTGTATATACCAATCTACTTGTGCCGGCGATTTGCCAGAGCATGACCATTCGGCAGTGAATGAAATTTAGATTACAATTGAACAAGGAATACCGGTGAGGGATACCGGATCACGTTGGTGCGCGGGGTTAGTTTGTGATTAAGGTATTTATCGTTGACGATCATGACCTGGTAAGGACCGGGATTTCCAGGATGTTGGCCGATGTGGCGGGAATTAAAGTGGTGGGGGAAGCCGCCAGTGGGGAGGATGCCCTCAAACTGGTCAGGGATTTAGGCCCTGATGTGGTGCTGATGGATGCCAAAATGCCGGGGATCGGCGGCCTGGAAGCCACACGAAAACTCTTGCGCAACAACGCCGATGTGCGTGTTATTGCCGTTACCGCCTGTGGCGAGGAGCCGTTTCCTTCCCGCTTTCTGCAGGCAGGTGCGTCAGGCTATCTGACCAAGGGGGCTGCCATGGACGAGATGGTTAAGGCTATCCGCCTTGTTCATTCCGGGCAGCGCTACATCTCGCCGGATGTGGCCCAGGAGCTGGCCTTGAAACCGTTCCGTCAAGATTCGGCTTCACCCTTTGACCAGCTTTCCGAGCGCGAAATGCAGATTGCCATGATGATCGTTAATTGTCAGAAGGTGCAGGAAATTTCCGACAAGCTGTTTCTGAGCCCGAAAACGGTCAATAGTTACCGTTATCGTCTGTTTGAGAAGCTGGGCATCAATAGCGATGTGGAATTGACGCTGTTGGCTGTTCGCCATGGAATGCTCGATGTAGAATCTCTGCCCAACAATTAGTTGAGGCAGAATCATTAATATAGACGCTTTCCTAAAATCACTGACCACCCATCCCGGCGTGTACCGCATGATCGGGGCTGATGATCAGGTTTTGTATGTCGGTAAGGCAAAGAATCTGAAAAACCGTGTCAGCTCCTATTTTCGCGGTCGCCAACAGAGCCCCAAGACAGTGGCGTTGGTGGAGAAAATCGAGCGCATAGAGGTGACGGTTACCAATAGCGAAACCGAAGCTTTGCTGCTTGAACAGACTCTGATCAAGAGCCTGAAACCCCCTTTCAATATCCTGCTGCGGGATGATAAATCTTATCCTTATATCTACCTGTCGCAGCAGGATTTCCCCCGCTTGGCCTATTACCGGGGATCAAAGAAGCTTCCTGGCCGATTTTTTGGGCCCTATCCCAGTGCCGCGGCGGTTCGTGAGACCCTGAATCTCCTGCAGAAGATATTCAATGTGCGCCAGTGCGAGGACAGTTTCTATCGAAACCGCTCCCGGCCTTGTCTTCAGCATCAAATTGAACGCTGTAAGGCACCCTGTGTCGGCCTGGTGTCGGAAGAGGAATACGCTGAAGACGTACGTCATACGATTATGTTTCTGGAAGGCAAGAGCAGCGAGGTACGCAAGGAATTAACGGCATCAATGGAGGCAGCGGCAGCCGAGCTGCAATTTGAACGTGCCGCCCAGTTTCGCGATCAACTGGAAGCACTGACCCACGTTCAATCCCAGCAGTTCGTTGAGACCGAAGCGGGTAACGCCGACGTGTTCGCGGTAGCGGTCCGGTCTGCAATGGCCTGTGTGCAGGTGGTCTATGTCCGTGGCGGGCGTGTGATGGGCAATAAGACCTATTATCCTGTGCTGAAGGCGGATCAGAGCACTGCGGAGATACTGGATGAATTTGTTCCACAGTACTATCTGGGGGGGCAGGGCGGCCGAGATATGCCCCAGGTAATCATCGTGGCTGAACCCTTTGAATCACAAGATGCCCTGGTAGAAGCACTGCAACAGCAGTACCAGGTGAGCCTGTCCGTCAGCAGTAACGTGCGTACTGCACGGCGCGGCTGGCTGCGCCTGGCGCAAACCAATGCCGAGCAGTATCTGTCCAGTCACTTGGCAAATCGTGAGAACCTGTATAAGCGTTTTGAGGCATTGCGGGACGCACTGTCATTGGATGAGATTCCTCAGCGTCTGGAGTGTTTTGATATTTCCCACACCCAGGGTGAACAAACCGTCGCCAGTTGCGTTGTGTTTGAACACAATGGACCGGTTAGGAACCAGTATCGACGGTTCAACATCGAGGGTGTTACTGCCGGTGATGACTATGCTGCAATGGAACAAGCGTTGACCCGCCGTTACACCCGTCTCAAAAAAGGGGAAGCCAAGTTGCCTGATATTCTCATCGTGGATGGTGGTAAGGGGCAGTTGAAGCAGGCACGGCGCGTGTTATCCGATCTGCAGGTGCAGGGTGTGCTGTTGCTGGGTATTGCGAAAGGGGAAACCCGCAAACCCGGCCTGGAAACACTGTTTCTTGAGGACACGGGTGCCGGATTCGAATTGGAGCGTGATTCCCCGGCCTTACACCTGCTTCAGCACATTCGGGATGAATCCCATCGGTTTGCCATCATGGGGCATCGGCAGCAGCGGGACCGCAAGCGGACCCGGTCTGTTTTGGAGGATATTCCGGGAGTTGGTCCCAAGCGCAGAAAAGAGTTACTAACCCACTTTGGCGGGATGCAGGGGTTGGCCCGGGCAAGCCAGCAAGAGATCGAAAATGTGGCCGGCATAAACAAGAAAATTGCAGAAGACGTTTATGCGGCGCTTCACAATGTTTAGAATGCTGGGTTCATCGTGAGCAAAAGAGAGCAGTCCATGCAGCAGGTTGCTGGTAAATCCACATTCCTGACCGTTCCTAACGTATTGACTTTACTGAGAATTGCCCTGATTCCGGTATTTGTGGGAGTGTTTTATTTACCCTATCAGTGGAGTGCACTGGCATGTGCTGTAATCTTTGCGGTTGCCGGCATCACCGACTGGGTGGATGGCTATCTGGCCCGCAAAATGGAGCAAAGCACAAAGCTTGGCGCCTTCCTTGATCCGGTTGCTGACAAGCTTATGGTGGCCGCTGCATTGGTCCTGCTCGTAGAAGCTCACGCCACTGCCTTACTCGCTATTCCCGCCATCGTGATTATCAGTCGGGAGATTACCGTATCCGCCTTGCGTGAGTGGATGGCGGAACTGGGCAAACGAGCCAGTGTGGCGGTTTCATTCGTGGGTAAGGTGAAAACCACAGTTCAGATGATTGCCATTACGGGGCTGTTGGCGAATGAACCGGATATGCAGTTTTGGGTGGTGTGGCTGGCTTACCTGTTATTGTACCTGGCCACTGGCCTCACACTGTGGTCGATGATGATGTATCTCAAGGCTGCCTGGCCTGATTTGAAAGAATAAGCATTTAGTATCAAGTTGTTGAGAAATAATAGAAAATTTTATGTTGACTCGGTTCGCGCTGTAGGTAGAATAGGCAACCCACAAAGCAGCCAGCTTTGTCAGTAGTGCGGGAATAGCTCAGTTGGTAGAGCACAACCTTGCCAAGGTTGGGGTCGCGAGTTCGAGTCTCGTTTCCCGCTCCACTTCAAACCCCATTTCCTTGGGTCTTCAGGCGCGGTAGCAAAGCGGTTATGCACTGGATTGCAAATCCACGTAGGCCGGTTCGACTCCGGCCCGCGCCTCCAGTTTCTACCCCTTAATGACGTTTTTCTTTTCCTTGAATTCCTTGACGTGTTCCATCAGCGCATGTTCCATATCGCTGATTTCCTGGTTTTTGGCTTTCAACAATTTCTCGCCGTCCTTGGGGGACTGGCCTTTGTATATGTACAGGCTCTCCAGCATGATCTTGCGGATAGGGGAATGTTTATCAAGCCCGCGTTCCTTGCAGATGATGTCCACTGACATTTCGAACGCCTTGTCATAGCCATGCCGGTCTATGGAGATGGTGCGGAATTTCGGCTTGTTGAGGCCTTCGGTGTTGACCCGAATTTCAAACACATGAGCAGGTTTGCGGCCCTCGCGGTAGCGGACGCGTTCCTTGAGGCCAACAATCTTGCCGTCAGTATGAACCAGACGCTCCACTGACAAATCCTTTCTCATGAAATGGGCGCGCTGGCGTTGTGCCAACTCCAGGTCTTTCGCCTGGGCCTCTTCCAAGGTCGCGAGCAGCTCTTCCTCGCTAAGATAGCGACCATTCTTTTTAAGAGGATAATAGACTTGGTGCTCTTTACTGTTCCACGCCCGGTAGACGCGAATGTAGTCTTCGCTGACTGAGATCGCCATAGTGATAATAAATACTCTAACGAATTAAACTTAGATAATCCCTTCCTCTGACATAATTGCCAACAAAAGCGGATTTTTCAACTGCTGTAATAAATCATTGATTACTCAGGGGGTACTCCATATAATTTGCCCCTCATTTATTGAACTACCGCTTCATCCGCCCGGGTGGCGAAACTGGTAGACGCAAGGGACTTAAAATCCCTCGGTGGCAACACCGTGCCGGTTCGATTCCGGCCCCGGGCACCATTATAACCCCAGCCCTCGCTTAATATCCCGTTATAATCTCAGATCTTATCCCCTAGTTTAAGGGAATTTTTCCCGTTTTTAGCCGCTACTTTAGTCTAAAGGCCGGATCAAAGGCGGGCTTGGCGGTTATTGACCAGCGGCCGTGTCGGAACGTCAGGGTACGGTGATCACCAATCTCCTTCCCCCAACCGCCGTTTGAGTGTCTGCAGTTGCTCATGTGCCGCGTCAGGCAGGTGTTCACCACTGGAACCACCATAGTAGAAATACAGATGGTTCTCGAATTCGTTCATGCACTTTAACGAATACACCCGCACTTGCAGTCGGATGCACTCCTCCAGGTACAGGTTGGCCAGTGAGGCATCTGACTGATCCCCAAGCGTGCGCTCCAGAATCGAGATCAGATAGAGTGCGCGTGCTGTATCCTGTTTCTTAAGCGGCCTCTTGAGGAGCTGGTGGAGTTGCTTGCGCCAGAGCAATGCTTTGGGGCGATTCTCTTCATTAAATATAAATTCATGCTCGAGAGTGAACTGCTCGTTGAATGTTGAATAGATGGATTGCTCCAGTGAGTTAAGCTCAGGGGGTGTAAGTGACAATGTCTCCAATCCGGTTAGCCATGACAGGACAGCCTCTTGCGCATCGTTATTGAGGTTGGGCAGTGCCCGGGCCTGCTTCAGTTGTTCGGTCGCTTGGGTGGTGTTTGCAGAGGTCAGCAGGTTGATGTCAAGCAGCCGTTCAAGTGTTTTTCGGGATTGGATGCGGGAACGCTGGATCTCGGTTTGGTTGAGATGCGCCTCATAGGCAGCTTTTGCCTGATGGTAGTTGCGCAGGTAGTAATTAAACTCGGCATAACTGAAATCGTTAGCAAACAGGGAACGGTCCAGGTGCAGTTTCAGGTTGGATGGTTTCCCATCCTGGATGTGACAGCTACTGCATACCATGGGCACCCCGGACAGCAGATACTGGGCTGTTGAATAGGAGCCACTTCGATACAGGGATTTGGCTTGCTCCAGGGTATTCAACAGGCTCTGCTGCGAGATCAGCATGGTGACCGCGTGATCCGCCAGGAGTCCGGGGGTGTGGCGGGTGATTGAGATTAGCTTGTCTATATTCTGTTCGATTTCGCCTTTATTGGTTAGGGTTCGAAATGCCTGATCGTTATAGATATAGGGCATTAACGATGAGAGAGCGTGAGCGGCGTCCTGCATGGTGCCCTTAATTTCGGCCTCTTCCGCCAGCGAGCCGGTAGAGATCGACCAGGCTGCCAGCAACCCAAAAAGAAAACCTGAAAGCTTGTTACCCATGTGAGATCCAGTCAGTTTGTTAGTGTTTGATTTAGTGAGTGTTTATTTGCCCGTAAATGTAGGTATCATTATCAAATATCCCTAGGGAATCATAGCTGTCAGGGTCAATATTTCGTATAAAAGCGATAACTATCCTATATTTAGGGTAAGGACGCGTGAGGGTACGACCATGAAAGCAACTGGTTTGGAAAGAGTCCACATGCTGCAGAATGTTCCGACATTCGGCGGTATCAACGATGACGTACTTTCCTTTTTGCTGAAACACTCCAATACACGTGAATTCCAAGCCGGCGAAGTGATTTTTCGTGAGGGTGATTATACCGCATCAATGTTTGTGATTGAGGACGGGGAGGTCGCGATCTATAAGCAGAAGGCGGGGGAGGATTGCCTCATGGTGGTGCTCGGTGAAGGGGATTGTCTGGGTGAGATGGCGCTGTTTGATTATATGCCTCGCAGTGCGTCTGCCGTCGCTAAATCCGAATGCCGTTTGATCGAAATCACCTCACAGAATCTCTATGAAATCTACAAGAAGGACATGGAGCAATTTGCTCTGATTCAGATGAATCTGGGGCGAGAGATTGCCCGCCGCCTGCGCAAGGCCGATGAGCTTTGCGTAAAGTGTCCTTTGAGAGCGGATGCCGAAATTAAAACCTTTCGCCAGTGTCAATAACAAAAATAATCAGGGTAAGTACGATGGACGAAGTGAAAGAACAGAAGACAGAAAGCAAAGCGCTGTTTGCGCCCAGCAGAAGGTTGGAGTGGTCCGCCCCATTCAAGTGGTTAAAACTGGGTTGGAAAGACTATAAAGATGCCCGTGCGCTGAGCATGACCTATGGGCTGTTTTTTGCAGTGTGCGGATTACTGGTGTCGGCTTTGGTGGTGCGTTTTTCAAGCACGATTTTTCTGTTCAGTATCGGCGTATTTTTTATATTGCTTGGCCCTTTGATGGCCTTCGGATTATACGATGTGCCGCGGCAAATAGAGCATGGAGAAAAGCCCACCCTTGCTCACTCCTTGTGGCAGATCAGAAACAGCGCTCCCAATCAGTGGATCTTCGCAGTGGTTGTATTTGTGATTGCACTCATCTGGATGCGTGCGGCTACCATCATCCATGTATTCTACCCTGAAGGAGCTCACCCGGCCCTGGAGGAGTTGCTGACCTTTTTTGCCGTCGGCTGTTCCGTCGGGGCTTTTTTTCTGGGTCTGGTGTTTGGTATTAGCGCTTTTTCCTTACCCATGATGGTAGACAGGAAAGTGGATGCAATCTCAGCATCCCTATCAAGTCTCAGCGCGGTGATGAATAACATGGGTGTGTGCACTCTGTGGGCATTTCTCATTTTTGCGCTGGTGGTATTTGGGTTTGCGACAGCGTTTCTCGGTTTTATTATGGTATTGCCCATTATAGGTTACGCGACTTGGCACGGTTATGAGGATGTCATGCAGTAAAGCCCCCGGCCTATCATTTGTTGCCGGTCAGTGCGTTAAATGCAATGAGTTCCGTGAGTTTGGGCAGTAGTTGTTGCGGAAAATCATGCCCCATTCCTTTGATCAGCTCCAGTTTTGCACCCGGAATCGATTTGGCGCTGGCGATGCCACCCTTTTTGTGTACTAGCGGGTCGTCAGTACCGTGAATGATTTGAGTCGGACAGTTGATTCTTGATAGCAGGCGCTTGAAGCCGCCTGTAGCGATGATGGCATGACTTTGCCGTAAATAACTTGCGGGTCGGTACGAACGATCATAATCAGATGCGATGCGTTGCTGGAGTTCGTGTTCCGGGGTTGGGTATTTCGGGCTTGATATTTTTTTCCAGAATTGCAGAGAACGCTGTACGGCCGTGGCTTTATCGTGGCCTTTTTTAACACCATAGCCTGCCAGATTCATAAGAATATCCCAACGTGGCAGTGGTAACCCAGGTTCGTTGGTGGTCGACATGATGGAGGTGAGGCTTAGGGTTCGGTGTGAGTAAAGCGCCGAGAATAATTGCGCAATCATGCCCCCCATCGAGGCACCGACAATGTGGGCCTGCTCAATGCCAAGCGCATCGAGCAGGCCGGCGGTATCGCTCACCATATCGTACAACGTGTAATTACTGGTGATCGGTAGGCGTAAGCGTGAACGCAGCATGGCGTTGGGGAGATCAGCCTGTACCCCATTGTTGACGACTGACGACAAACCGATATCCCGGTTATCAAAGCGGATTACCCTGAACCCTTCGTTAACCAGGTTGTCCACCAATTGTTGCGGCCACAGGGTCAGTTGCGAGCCTAACCCCATAATAAGGATCATGGCAGGATCCCCCGAATAGCCTTCTTCCTGGTAATGAAGTGTAATACCGTGGACGTTGGCATCACCGCGTTTGATGGGGTGGTGCGTATTGAATTTCGATTGCGTAGACATTGGCTTTTCTCAGGCTTTTTCGTCAGGTTTTGTTGCAGCGAGCATATAGTTGATGGCCAGTGATTCGGTGGTGTGGTAAGACTTGTTGAACGGGTTTAACGATACCCCTTGCCGCCATATCGTGTCGAGGCCATTATCGCTCAATAGGCTGGACAGCGTAGCGGGCCTAACGAACTTTGACCATTGATGCGTGCCTTTTGGCAGCAGTTTCAGCACGTATTCTGCCCCGAGGATGGCAAACAGGTAACTTTTCAATGTACGGTTTATAGTGGACAGGAACATGAGGCCACCTGGTTTGACATGCTGACAGGATGCTTCTAAGAAAGTCTCAAGATTGGCCACGTGCTCAACCACCTCCATATTGAACACCAGGTCAAACTGCGCACTGAATGTGCCCGCTTCCTGGGAACGGTAGTCGATGTCGAGCCCTTGTTCAGCGGCATGCTGGCGGGCAATGGCAATATTGTTCTCTGCCAAGTCAATGGCGACGACCTGCGCACCCAATTTGGCCAGGCTTTCTGATAGGATGCCACCTCCGCAGCCGATGTCCAGAACCTGCTTGCCATGCAGTGGCAGCTTTGAATTGGAATCGATCCTGCTCTGCTGTGCGAGCTGTTGCAATAGGATCTTAATGCGAAACTGATTCAGTCGATGCAAGGGCCACATGGGGCCTTGGCTATCCCACCAGGTAGCCGCCAGCGCATTAAACCGGGCGATCTCGTTGTCATCAGCGGTTGTGGATGGTTCAGATGTCACGTGGCCACCCGGTAGCAAGGGGTGTAAGTTCCGTCTCCAATCTTCATACGGTTTTGATCCACAAAAGTTCTCAATAGCCTATCCAGAGCAGACATGATAGCGGGGTCACCGCTCAGTTCGAATGGGCCTTTTTCTTTGATTTGATTAATGCCCTGTTCCTTAACATTGCCGGCCACGATTCCCGAGAATGCGCGGCGCAGATTTGACGCCAGGTCATGGATGGGCTGGTCCTTGCTCAGATTGAGCTTGGTCATGCTTTCGTGAGTTGGATCAAACGGTATTTGCAGGTCCTTGGGAATATTGAGTTTCCAGTTAAAATAAAAAGCGTCCTTTGATTTGCGGCGATAGGTCATCACCTCATCTGCGCCTTTACGGACCGCTCTGGCGACTTCCGCGCAATCGCCACTGATCACGGTAAAGCGGGATTGAGCCTCCGGCCCCAGAGTGGCGCCAATAAACTGGTTGATGGTATCAAAGTAGGGGCGGTTATCATGGGAGGCGGCAAAAATTAACGGGAAGGGAATTCGTTTGTTGCTGGGGTGCAACAATACGCCCAGTATATAGAGGATTTCTTCAGCGGTACCGGCGCCGCCGGGAAAAACGATTACGCAATGGGCCAGGCGCACGAACGCTTCCAATCTTTTTTCTATGTCAGGCATGATGACCAGTTCGTTCACGATTGGGTTTGGTGATTCCGCTGCAATGATGCCGGGCTCGGTGATACCGATGTAACGCCGGTTTGGCACATGCTGCTTGGCGTGGCCAATGGTTGCACCCTTCATAGGGCCTTTCATCGCACCGGGTCCGCAACCGGTGATGATGTTCATGTCCCTGAGCCCCAGCTGGTAGCCCACTTCTTTGGTGAAGTCGTATTCGTCCCGGCTGATGGAGTGTCCACCCCAGCACACCACCAATGGATTGAAGTCACCTTTGCGTACGATATTTGCGTTCCGCAGAATATGAAAGACAGCGTCGGTGATTCCTGTTTGCGTACTGAGTTTAAAACGCTCCGAATTGCGAATTTCATTGGTGATGTAAACGACATCCCGCAGTACGGAAAAAAGCTGTTCTCGTATACCTCTGATCATTTTACCATCGACAAACGCCGAGGAGGGTGCATTGGACAGTTGCAGCTTGATACCCCGGGCCTGCCGGATAAAGCGAATATCAAAATCTTTAAACTGTTCCATGATTTCGTTGGTGTTGTCGTTGTTGTTGCCCGTATTCAACACCGCCAGAGCGCAACGACGGAAGATCTTGAACAGTTCTGCATCCGTTTGATTAACCAGTTGGCTGACTTCGGTTGGTGAGAGCAGTTCCAGAGCCGCTTCCGGTGATACGGTGGTGCTTGGCACTTTATCTGTCATAAATGGCCGGTTTCCTTACTCAGGTAGCAGTTCATTATAAAAGGTGAAATCAGTCGCTAATTATTCTACGATCTGCAGGGTATTCTATCTGTTAACTATAGCAGTTTGGGTAGCAATTTCTGTTACGTGCAGTGGGGGAATGAATCAATTATGGACATTAGACCTGTAGCAACTAAGCCTTTTGCCGGGCAAAAGCCGGGCACATCAGGATTGCGCAAGAAAGTTGATGTTTTTCAGCAGCCGCATTATCTGGCTAATTTTGTTCAGTCCATCGTAAATTCATTGCCCCGGGATCAGCGCGACTGCCTGGTTGTGGGCGGAGACGGGCGCTATTTTAATGCGGAAGCGACCCAGATCATACTCCAGGTTCTGGTTGGCAACGGCATTAAACAGGTGCTGGTGGGCGCTGGCGGACTGTTGTCCACACCTGCTGTTTCGCATTTGATCCGTAAATCAAACGCCAATGGGGGCATTGTTCTGTCAGCCAGCCATAACCCCGGTGGTCCGGGAAAGGATTTTGGCATCAAATTCAATAACGCCAGTGGCAGCCCGGCACCGGAAGCGGTTACCCAGGCGATCTATCAAAATACTCAATCTATATCGCAGTACCTGGCGGCTGACTTACCGCCTGTGGATTTGGCGGTGGGTGAGGAGTACCGGTTTGCAGAGACGACAATCAAAGTCGTGGACAGCGTGGATGATTATGCACAGCTTATGCAATCACTGTTTGATTTTGACAAGATATCAGAGGCGATCCAGTCCACCAGGCTGAGCCTGTGCTTTGATGGCATGCATGCTGTGACCGGGCCTTATGCCACGCGCATATTCAAAGACCTGCTGGGGCTGCCGGATAGGGCATTGAAAAACTGTGTTGCGCTGGCGGATTTTGGAGGTGGACATCCCGACCCCAATCGGGTGTACGCCCGTGAACTGTATGACTTCATGATGACCGATGAGGCACCGGAGCTGGGTGCCGCATCCGATGGCGACGGGGATCGCAATATGATCTTGGGGCGTAAGGCGTTTGTCAGCCCCAGCGACAGTCTGGCTCTGATTGCACAGCATCATCAGAGCATTCCCCAATTCAAGTCAGGGCTGGTGGGGGTTGCGCGGTCAATGCCAACCAGCACAGCACTGGACCGTGTCGCCCAGCATCTGAATGTTTCCTGTTATGAAACCCCAACCGGATGGAAATTCTTTGGTAATTTGCTGGATGAAGGGTTGGTGCGGTTGTGTGGTGAGGAGAGCTTTGGAACCAGCGGTGATCACGTGCGGGAAAAAGACGGCGTATGGACCGTGTTGTGCTGGTTGAGTATTTTGGCAGACCAGCAGCGTCCTGTAAGCGAGCTGCTCAGGCAGCACTGGACTGCATTTGGGCGCAGCTATTACTGTCGTCATGATTATGAAGGTCTGGAGGCAGATAAAGCCCAGACCATTATGGATCAACTCGTGCGTAACAGCGGAAGTATCCTGGGGCGCATGGTCAATGGAATGACGGTGTCTGACGTGAACGTATTCAGTTACGAAGATCCGGTGGACGGATCGGTTGCTCACAATCAGGGGGTACGGGTGCAGTTTGATGATCAATCAAGGGTGGTTTACCGGCTATCTGGGACGGGTACGGACGCCGCCACCTTGCGGGTTTACCTGGAGCAAATTGAGCGTGATGCGACCAATCAAGGCGCCGATGCCATCGAATACAATGATGTGCTGGGGGAGTTTGCCAACCACATCGCTCAAATCCGTGAGGTGAGCGGGTTATCCCAGCCTTCCGTGAAAACTTGAGCTAGGTCAACTTGACGGAGCAGGTTTGTTTCCACACAATCCGCTTTTCACAGACTGAGTTGATTAGTAATTTATGAAGACAAGTGAATTGACAGGCCGTGGTCTGGATTATGAGATGTACCGCCATGCCTGTAAGGTTTCCGGCAAAACACCCAGTGACGCTGAGTTCGAGCAGGGTTATCAGAAAGGACAGTTTCACTTTCACCAGGATAAGGCATTGTTGCTGGATCTGATGGAAACCTACAAGATAAACACGCAGTATTTGGCGCAGGAATGGTTGGCTTCCACGACCCGCAGCAGTGCATGGGGTGAGACGCCTTTGATAGCGGTATGCAGGTTGGTATTGATCCTTAGCCAATAGGGTTGGCTGGGTAATTTTGCAGCAACCATAGCAGGGATTGCTATACTGACTTATGCACAAGACCTTGATAAAAATCATAACGGCAACTGAGGCTTTGGGTGAGTCAATCTTTATTGAGAATTCAATTACTTAAGAAACTTTGGGTACACCTTACCCCAAAGGAGGTCTATGGCTTGTCCTCTCCGGACAAGATCCAGCGCTCCGGTCAGACCTTGGGTGAGGTACGGCGCAAGGAGCTGTCCCATATTCTCCATGTCGAGCGCCAACTGCACGAATTGCGTCGTGGCCACGCCAGCCTGGATCCTACCGGTAAAATTATCCGCTCTGCCGAAATCAGGGATATACGTGAGGTAAAGTTTGCCTCCATCATTGAGAACAGTGATCAAATTGAGGTGGAACAGGAGTCTTTACCGGATATCGCCAAGATGATGGAAAACGCCGCTGACGTCAGCCGTCATGATGCGCTGGAAAGGCTGCTGCGGTTGCAGAAGTTGTATCTGCTGACGGAGCGCATCATTTTGGGCCTGGCGTTAAACGATATCGATAAAGGGGCATTGGATCGGCGCTGGCTCAACCGCTGGAAGATCAATGCCAGTGAGTCTTCAAACGGGGCGCTGCAACAATTGTGGGCCCGAATTCTGGTACGGGAACTGATCAATCCCGGTACCACCAGTCTGCGCGCTTTGGAGCATCTTGCCTGCTTTAGTCTGGAGGATGCAGAGGGGCTAAATAAGTTAGGGTCCTGGGCCTGTGGTGATTTCGTTTATCGCAGCGCGTTGCAGGCCTTGCCCCGGGAATTTGACCTGGACCTGTTCGAAAACCTGGAAGAACAGGGAATCATTCGTGGAGTCCATGGCAAGGTGCTAAGCAAAACCCTATTCAGTCAGTCGCAAACGCATTTTGTCTGCCGGATATCCATGACCGATAAGCATTTGCTGATCCAATCCAGTCAGCCCCGGCCAGAACTGCATGTGCCCGCTTACATGATTACAAAGTTGGGCAGGGAATTGATCAGTCTGGTGAATGCCCCGGTGGATACTGCGTACCTGGAGGCCATGATGCAGGATCTGCATGCCCGTGGTATGAGCGTGAGCATCGATGACCGCGTGCAGGGTGATCGCCACTGCAACACGCTCTAAAATCATAAAAATACTACGTTTTTCCGAAAAGTTACTAAACTTAACCAAGTGACCGATTGTTCAGTTGGGGTGTTGTTGTGGAAAAACGCGATTTTCCTCGGGAAGGCGTTGATATTGACGCAGTCTTCAACTTTGGGGAAGGCGAAGGCAATCTCTGCAAGATTGAAGATTACAGTGGCGAAGGGATCTATGTGACCATTCCTGATCAGCGCTACCTGAAATCCGTTAAGGACAGTCTTACGGACATTGATTCCATTGTCACGGTAACGTTCAAGGCGGGCTCCCGCTATATCGCAATCGACTGCGTGGTGGTGCATCAGCAGGACAACGGTTTTGGGCTCAAGTTCGTACATCAGAATCCAAAGAATGTGGATGCCATCAAACTGGCTGCTGAAGCAACCGCAAAGCGCAAAAGTAACGATGCGCTACTGTCGAAAGAGCAGGGCCATAAAAATCTGGCGGCCGCCAGGAAATCCAACCTGATTAAAGTTGCCAACAGCAGAGCCAAATCGTTTCTTGAAGAACGCGTACCGGAATTCTTGCGAGCACTGAATGAATCGTTGATGACAGAAGCGGAGATTCAATCCAGCGATGCAGCGCAGCATCAATACTTTGATGCCATGGCAGGTTTCAAAAAACTTGCAAACAGACTACTGGAACAGCTGGATGGAACCATATCGGCGGATGCATCGGATGTAGCCAATGGACGCTGGAAGGAGAAGCGCGGGGAAACGTCAGCTGATGAGGCTGAAGGTTCACTCTCCCTGGTTGAAAAGGAGGAGTTTGAGGACTGGTTGATCGTGCGCGTGGCCACTTCCCGTACTGAGCTGCAATTCAGGGATATTCTGATCGAGCTCCAGTTGCGACTGGATGTAGCCTTTGGTCAGGAAGACTCCGGCCGTATTTATAATCCTTATGGGCCTGCCGCGTATTGCCATGCCTTTTACGACTGTATCCGCCCGCTGCGCCTCAGTCATAGAGTCGAGCGCCTGGTTTTCAAAATATACCAGGAACGCATCCTGTCGGAATTGGGCAGCCTGTATAAAGGATTGAATAAAATTCTGATCGACGCCGATGTGTTGCCGGATATTAATGTTGCTAAGTATTTGGCGAGCAAGGCACTGAAAGATCGAGCAAATGTCAAACGCGAAGCCACCGTTCAGCCAGCAGGAACACCGAATCCGGAGCATGACAAAACACCGCAAATGGAGCAGGCCATGGCAGGGCTCCCGGGGGCAGCGGTTGCAGGTGCACAGCTAGGATCATTTGAGCAGTTACAGGCCGGGCTTGCCCGTGCACGTAGCGCATATTCAACTGCCAGCAAGCTGTGGCAAATTCACAGTAATCAGGGCTCGGGAGGGCAGGTGCGTACTGCTGCTCAAGGTGGTGCTCCAGGTGAATTGAGCCCTGCACTTGCCAACGAGTATGCCCAAGCGATTCAGTCAGTGCGACACCAGGTACTGGATGGGTCAGTGAATCTGGATTCTCCGGGGGCACTGAAGCACTATATAGCGCAGGCCACCGGGCCTGAGTCCCCACTGGGGGAGCAGCACCTTGATTCCGCTGACATGATTGAAAACCTGTTTTCGAATATCGTTGAAAGCAGCAGAATTGAGCAGTCTTTACGTTCCGATCTGCGTAAGTTGGAAATACCCCTGTTGGAAGTTTTGTTAGCGGATCCCACTTTGTTTACTGCCGATTTTCATCCGGCTCGTCAAGCAGTGAATTACATAGCGCTGTTGTCTGATCGTGGCAGTGTCAACTTGAACCAGAATAAGCCGGTAATTCGGCAAAGCATAAACGAGTTGGTGCAAAAAGGAAGTTCTGATCCCGATACATTGAACAACGTGGTTGGTAAGCTGGATACACTGGTCGAAAAAGAGAAGAAACTCATTGAGCGAAACCTTTGTCGAGTAACAGAGGCCTGCGTAGGGCAGGAAAAGGTGAAGAGCGCCAACATCATGGTGGAGCGGGAGCTCACAAAACGACTGGGAGATCAGGATGTACCAGAAGCGGTTCTAAAACTGATCGACGGAGGCTGGCGTGATCTGATGCGGTTATGTTATTTCCGTGAAGGGTTGGGGAGCCGGGCCTGGGAGATGACATTGATCGTTATCGATCAGCTACTCTTACGCCTTGTTCCTGGGGCTTATGACGAAACCAAGATTCTGTTTAAGTCCGACGAGCTGACGAAATTGATCCAGAAGGGGATTTCCAAAGTCGAGAAAAATGCATCGAGTTCAGCGAACATCGTTTCAGAAATCGATACTTTACTACAAGATGGGGTAACTGACTCAACTTCTGTGGCGGTTTATAAAGCGCCACAGGGCATTGTGGAGAGCCCAGCCGAGCGACTGGTGAAACTTGGGCTTGATGATGACGATAAATCCATTCAACGTTGGATGAAACGGGCCAAGAGCTTGAAGGAAGGGCAATGGCTTGAATTCGACGCCAACTCGGATAATTCAGTTTTGAATCAGTTGGCCTGGGTTTCGGAACAGTTTGACCGCTATGTGTTTGTCAATCATCACGGCATGAAAGTGAAAGACATTTCCCTTGAAGAATTGGCACTAAAGCTAAAGAGCGGAGACATCATTGTGCTCAGTGATTCCAGTATGCCGGCGGTTGAGAAGGGGTTGGATGCGCTGATACAGAAGATCTATGATCAATTGGCTTTTGAGTCAGCTCATGATCAGTTGACGGGATTGATAACCCGCAAAGAGTTTGAGCGCTGCATTGCACAGTCTGTTGCCCGCTCCAAGAAAAATGATACCTACTATGTTCTGATATTCATCGACATACTGCAGTTCAAGGTGATCAATAATACCTGTGGTTACGAAGTGGGAGACAGTTTTCTGAGAGACGTGGGAAACAGGATTAAAAGTGTAGCCTTCAACGACGCTATGATTGGTCGTATTGGTGGAAACGAATTTGGTGTTTTAGTACCGATTGAGAACGAGAAAAAAGGCTATCTTTTGGCGGCGGAAATAAAATCTGCTATTGAAGAGAAGCGCTTTGTGTCAGGTGATCAAAGTTTTGTAATTACCGCAGTCGTCTCCATGATTGGATTCGGTAGTGAAAATAACCAGGTGCTTGAGCTGTTGCGTTCTGTTGAAGCGGCTGCCGAAATCTGTAAAAAATCCGGTCAAAAAGAAATTCAGCTGGTGCGGCCAGGTGATGAAAGGATGGAAGAGCGCGATGAAGTGATGTCGTGGGTCGCCCGCATTAATCGAGCACTGGATGAGGAGAATCTTAAAGTTCGTTGTCAGATGATTTATCCGATTATGGGGGGTAATTCCGGTCTGCCACATTTCGAGGTGCTGTTGACGGTAGTGGATGAGAACGGTGAGCATCTGCCTCCGGCTGATTTTATCAAGGCGGCGGAAGAATACAGCCGCATGGGTTCCGTAGATCGCTGGGTAATTGAGAGCGTGCTGGTCTGGATGAAGGAAAACCCTGATGTTCTTAGTCGTATGGGAGGCTTTTCCATTAATCTGTCGGGGCACTCTCTCAATGATGAAACTTTTCTGGATTTTATCTTCGAGGCGCTGGTGCGTTATCAGGTCCCAAGGCAGAAACTGATTTTTGAGATAACCGAAACCACGGCCGTCGCCAATCTTGAGGATGCTGCAGATTTTATCAATGAGATGAAAGGAATAGGATGCCGATTCTCGCTTGATGATTTCGGGGCCGGTCAGTCTTCCTATGCGTATCTAAAACGGCTGCCGGTGGACTTTATTAAGATCGACGGTGCTTTTGTACGAAATATATCTGAGGATGATGTGGACTATGCTCTGGTGAAATCCATCACTGAAATGGGGCATTTCCTCAATAAGAAGATTGTTGCAGAGTTTGTTTCATCAGAAGAAATTCTTGAAGTGGTCAAGGATATTGGCGTGGATTACGTGCAAGGGTACTATCTGGGGCGGCCGGTTATGATCGAGGATCTGGAGGGCTCATTACAGCCCAATCATGAAATGGCATAAGCCTGGATCCGTGTCTGGTCAATTCAACGATCAATCGGTACAGTAGGGATCATTGATTCTATGTGGCGATTGTATGATGAAAGTAAATGTCGAAAACCTGAAACGAAGCCATCAGATTACTCTGTTTCTGGTGGACGCGATAATGTTGTTTCTGATATCCGTCAACCTGATCTGGATTATATTTGATTCCCTGTTTGTCAGTGACCTTTTCAGATCCCTTCTTAACGGGATTTCACCCACCTTCACCAGTTTCTATGCAAGTCAGATCCATCCGGATTTCGTCACCTATGATCTGATGTTTGTGGCCGTATTCATTACTGAATTCGTGCTGCGTTGGGGAGTGGCGATCTATCAGAAAACCTATCATCGCTGGTTCTTTTATCCCTTTGTTCATTGGTACGATTTGGTGGGGTGTATTCCCGTAGGTTCATTCCGTTGGTTGAGGTTGCTGCGGATCTTTTCCATATTGTATCGTTTGGAGAAGTACGGAATCATTGATATCGGGAATTCCGCTTTTGGGAGGTTCGTAGCTAAATACTACAATGTGGTGGTGGAAGAAATATCAGATCGTGTGGTTGAAAACGTTCTTGATGGTGTGCAGTCTGAGGTTAAGCAAGGAAGCCCGGTATTGGAAAAAATTCTGCTGGAAGTTCTGATACCGCAAAAGACATTGATTGCCAATTGGTTAACGGTGAAGATAAATGAAATATCCGATGAAGTCTATGTACCCAATCAACAGGCATTACGTGGTTACATTGAGCGATCCTTAGCGGATTCCATTTCGCGGGACGTGAAGGTGGCTGCCATTGAATCCATTCCCGTGATGGGGCCAAAGGTGGTGGAGCTAATCGAGCAGACGGTGAGTGATGTTGTGTTCGATGTGGTAGACGGCCTGATGCTGGATATCGGGAAGCAGGAAACGGATCATATCGTCATGGAATTATTGGATCGGGTGATTCATAAAGTTCTGGAACCCACCGATGCGTTTAATGAGGCAAGCAAGGCGGTACTGGTGGATGCGATAGATATCATCAAGGCCCAGGTAAGGGTGCAGCGCTGGAGATTGGAGACTACATAATGATCAGCTTTGAAGATTACCGCAACATGGATGGCACCGAGCTGGCAGCGCAGATTAAGCAGGGAGCGCTTTCCCGGGAAGAAGTACTTGAGTGTGCTATTTCCCGTGCAAAACAGGTCAATCCAGCGATCAATGCGATCATACATCCCTATTACGATGAGGCCCGTAGTTACCTGCAAAAAAATCAGAGTGATGGTGTGTTGGCGGGTGTCCCCATGCTATTGAAAGATTTGGTGGGAGAAGTGAAAGGGTGGGTGACCCAAAATGGAACGGCGGCCTACAACAGGACGCCGGCGCAATCTACCAGTAGTCTTTTCAAGCGATATTCAGACATGGGGTTGGTGTTTATCGGCAAAACCAATACACCGGAATTCGGGCTGATGGCAACTACGGAGCCTGTGGCCAGTGGACCAAGTTTCAATCCGTGGAATCTTTTGAAATCAACCGGTGGTTCCAGTGGCGGTTCTGCGGCTGCTGTGGCTGCAGGAATCGTTCCCATTGCCAGCGCGGGTGACGGTGGGGGTTCCATCAGAATCCCCGCCTCTTGTTGCGGCTTGTTTGGATTAAAGCCGACACGCGGTATCAATCCTTCCGGGCCCTTCGCTGAGCTATGGGATGGCGCCGTATCCGAGCATGTACTAACACGCAGTGTGCGTGATTCTCTGACGGTTCTTAAAGGCAGTATGGGTAGTGACCAATACTCCCACGTGCCCTCCATGGTGCCCCCTGATTTTGTTCGGCAGCCCGCATCACGGCGACGTACGCTACGAATTGGTTATTGCGTACGGTCGTTCTATGGTGGCACAGTGCATGAGGATACCATTAATGCCGTTCATCAAGCGGTTGATGTGCTTAAGGGGCTTGGACATGAGGTGGAAGAGGTTGAGCTGGAGTTGGACGGAGACAAGCTTGCTTCCTGTTACGGTGATATTTACGCGGCGCACGTCAATGCGGACGTATCCGAACTAATAACCCGCTACGGAAAGCGGTTTGTGCGGGACAACATCGAGCCACTTAGCTATCTAATATATGCCATAGGAAACCACTTTCGCGCCGGTGATTTTGTTCTGTCTAAAAGACGCTGGGCTGAGTTCAGTCATATGATGTCAACCTGGCATAAGCAGTACGACGTTTTGGCAACTCCGACCATTGCGGTACCGCCCTATGATATTGGTGAAATGGCGGGTAGTCATCTTGAGAACATGTTGTTGAAGATCGCAAATCGGTTGTCGTTGTCTGCCTTTGCCCCCAGGCAATTGCTGTACGAAGTGAGTAAGCCGCACTTGCAGAAAGTTCCGTTCACGCAACTGGCGAACATTACCGGGCAACCGGCCATGTCGGTGCCTTTATTCTGGAATAATCAGGGGCTGCCTATCGGCACGCAATTTGTTGCTGACCGTATGCAGGATCAATTGCTGTTCGATCTTGCATTCCAGTTGGAGGAGGCGTGCCCCTGGTTTCATAAGGCACCGGCACTTTAGTTGATAGCGTATTCCTGTATGGCCGTCTCCTGCAGCTTCGCCTGCGGCAGGTTTGTCTTGATATGATTTTTCAGGGCGCTTTCTGATTCCGGCCCTTCATCCAGAAAACTGTTTAATATCTTTATGGTGCGTTTTAACTGCCACTCAATTTCATCCAGCATCAGGATGACATCTGCCGTCTCTCGATAGGCAAAAGACAGTTTCTCCTGTTTGACCTGTTGCAACCAGCGCAAATAGCCTTCGTCAAGTATCCCGGAGCCTCTGACGGTCCGTAATACCTGTGTCAGAATGGCTCTCGAACTTTGCAGTGATTTGTGCTGGGTATCCTGATTAATCTCACTTACGACCTGTTCCAGACCGGAGAGAAGGTAACTTAAAGTACCGTTCTTGTTTTCCAGGCGGCGAACTTCCAATTCAATATTCTGATCATGGATATGGCATTTCTCATCCAGCGACGCTTTTTTCAGAATTCTGACCAACGCGGTATAGGTGTTGTAGAAATGGCTTTCACTATTGACCTGAATAAAGGGTAACAAGTCTCTTAAGCCTTGCTTTTGATCGGCGATCAACTTGGCAAAGACGGTAAAAACACTGTCGCTCAAGGCAATAATCTGGCTTTCTTGAGTCAGATGTTGATCGAATTTTCCCAGCGGATAACCCGTGCCGTCACAGCGTTCATGATGCTCCAGAACAATCCGGGGGACGCGGTTACTGAGATTGGGAATGGCTTCCAATACTTTCTGCGCAATGACAACATGGGCCTGGATCTGCCGCCACTCTGCAGGGTCCAGGCTGGATTTCTTGTTTAACACATTAGGGTCGATATGCATCATTCCCAGGTCATGGGCCAACGCTGCCAGAAAGCAGTCATCGATATGCTGTTCGCTCAATTTCATCTGTTGGGCGATTGCCAGGCTTAGCCAGGTTACGCAGAGTGTTTGCCGATAAAGCGCCGGCATCTGTTCCCGCATCACGGTCAGCTTCTGTCGTAGTACCGGATACTTGGCAATTTCCAGACTATGCTGCTTGAAGGGTTTTTCCAACTGCAGGGCCGCGTGTATCTGTGAAGTTTCCGGCAATTTCTTAAGTTGCTTGCTGAGATCACGATATAATTCCTGAGGCGACACCGCATTATCTATGTTTACACAGGCCTCAATGGGCTTGATCAGTTTGAATTGAACAATGCGGTCAGACATTTTTCTGTTGATTCGAGAGCCTTTTTTCAGAATCAGGGCTCCCTGTTCGTTGTAAATATCCTCGCTTGCAATTACATCCCTTTTTTCACCCAAGTGTGCCAGTCGCTTGGCATAGGTGTTTTCATTGCATGGTGTGTTAGTGGTCATGGCTAGAAAACGATCAAGTCTGTGGTAACGTAAAGTTAGCCAATAGTTGGAAGTCAGGCAATAGGGATGCCAATGGGTGGGATTCTGACTGCGCCCAAGGCTACACCCAGAGAGACTTGATTTCTTCAAGAAATCAGATAGATATTTTCAAATTTACAACACTGCCATGGAAATTACGAATAATTGACTATGTAGAATTATGTAATTTTGATAGACGGGTTCAACGGTCATTAATAATACGTGCCAGGCTTAGCAGGTCGGAGCTGATCAACAGACCGTTTTCAATGGCCTTGGTCAGATTGATCTCGAACTGCTGCTGGTCACTGGTTCTCAGAATGTTCACCACACCACCCATGCGGGCAAAGTCCTCTACATTACCAATACTTAACACGAAGAGGTGATTCAGGTCTTTAAAGAACGCATCCAGCTTGTCATGATGATCAATTCCCACGAACAAAATATGGCAACCACTCTGGATACGGGCATAGTCTGTGGTTCGTATCACTTCCAGCGTTCGGTCCCGAACCATTACCCCATTAACGATATCCAGAAATTCACCAAAGGGTACCGCACCGTAGAGGCACATTTTCAAGGCGCTTGATTGATCCGCGAAAGCATCGGCGGGCCATTCTACAAAGTTGGCAAAGTTATATAGGAATAGCGCTTTAACCTGATATTCCTTGGCGAGATCCAAATCGCTGCGGGTGGCTGAGTGGGCCGGATGAGCCAGGGTGAGTGCAAGGCACAGAAAGCCTGCGTACTGCCACATTCTGAAGATTTTGCGGCCATTTCTGAAATTAGAAAACATAATTGATGTACCCGTAAACAATTATTCCCGGTGGATCTTCTGCCAGGTCCTGGCTGAGATTTTCGGCGAGGGGGAAACCAAGCGTCACTCTCGAGCTGATGTGTGATTTATATAGCACATCAATGCCTAAACCGGCACCGGAGAAGGAGGCATCGTCCTCGTTGCCTGTGTTCTGAATCCCGTAAGCGTAGTCCGCAAAGGCAAAGGGCAATACTTTGCAACCATTGCACGGAGTCAAATAGTCCAGCGTATGCTGCACGCTGAAACTATAGACCGAATCAGCGCTGAAAAGTGCCGGTTCATAACCACGTACACCGTAGGGCCCGGTCATCACGGAGCGTTCGGCAGAGGGCAGGCTATCGGGTGCGTAGCTTATTTTCAGATCGGCACTGGTAACTTGCTCGGCTGGATTGCCCGCCTGCCAACGGAGCTGATACTGATATCGAACTCTGGCAATCAAAATAGTATCTTCCAGCGCCTCATCATCGGTATCGGTCACGCTGCCCAGGGTCAGGCCCAGCTCCAGGGCTTGTTTGCTGGTGCCGGTACTGGGGATGACGGCAGCATTAAACTGGGTATTCAATGTGATGTATTGTGTGCTTTCCGCAAACACATCCTTGAACTCTTTACTGGTGATAACAGAATTTTTAAAGGCAAGGTTGCTGTACAGGGATGCTGCAGCATTATCCTCTTTCAATAGACCCAGTTGATAGAAGCCTGAGACAGCTTCAAGATGGCCCGTTAACCCCAGCTCCTGAAAATCCCCAACGATTTCAAACTGATTGCTGTAGGCGCTGAATCCCGCAAAGCTATTGTCGATAGGGGTAGGACGTTTGTACCCTGCAACACCATACAGATTGCCGATTTCATTTGTCGATATCAGGGTGGCCGACAGAGTATCGCCATTACCGGTGAGGTTGTTCTGTGAGTATTGTCCAACGACTCTATAAACCCCGGTGTTGTTAACCCCGAAATTATCCACACGAACCGATGCCTGGTGTTTCTGTTCGCTGACAACATGAAGGTTCAATCGTACCTGCCCTGGGTGCTTACCCATTGAGAAAAAGCCAAAAATTTTCAAACCGTCGATCATGTTGGCTTTTTTCATCGCATCCTGAATGTGGGGCTCATAAACCACTGTGCCCAGCAAGTGAGTAAACGGCTTTTTAATGTGCTCGGCGCTATATAACTTATTGTTCTTAAGATGTATCTCTGTAATGCGACCGGGAAGCACGTTGACTGTGAGCGTATTGCCTTCGATTTCATTCGGTACGATGAATACCTGATTAAAGGTTAATCCTTTTTCGTGATAGGCGATGGTCATGGCATCCGCCAGGCTGTGCATATCCGAAATGGTCATCCAGGGGTCCATACCGGCGTAGGCTTCGTTAAGCTTTTTGCTTATATATTCTTGCGTAACACCGTATTGTGGGAATAAGGCATTACCTTTCAGTTCAATTCTCTTGATCAGGGCCTTGCCATCCACGAGGTGATCAGTGCGTTTGCGGCCGGGCGTTTTGGGTATGGCCACAGAAACCGGATTGCGGCTGGAGGGTGATTCATTGATTTGCAGGGTTGAATCTGCCTGCCCGTTCGCACCAAAGCTTGATAGATGTGTCAGTGCCAGGCAAAAGCAAAATAGCCACTTGCAGCAAATTACCAAATTTGCGTAGGTTTTTTGGGATGTGAAGGGGGATACCCGAAAAACAACCGGACTGATAATTAAAATACCGCAAAAAGTGAATTAATTGTTTATACTCAGCAAGTATATATTCTTTCTGAAAAAAAGTAGTAAAAGACGATTGGCAAATGTTTATTTGTGTATCACGTCATCGGGGAAGGAGGCTGGCAACAGCTGAACATCGGGTGCGCTGTAGATTGCGATGATGGAATTCAGAAAACTAAAAATTAAAACAAAGCTCATCGTAGTTGTTCTTCTGACCAGCACAATCGGGCTACTGTTCACTGGCGCAGGTGTGCTGACTCTCGACCGTGTCAAACAGAAAGAGATTCTGGCCGAGGAAATGTCGATTCTTGCCAGGGTTATTGCCTCCCGCAGCGCTGCTGCCCTCAGTTTTCGTGACCAGGCCCGAGCCAAAGACAACCTGACATCGCTGCTGGTTCGCGAATCCGTTGAGTTTGCCTGCATGTATGACATGAACAGGATTGTGTTCGCCAGCGTACAACGCAATTCCGAGGTGACGGCAGCCTGCCCTGATCAACCCAGAGAACCCGGCGAGTATTTTTATGAAGGCTATCTTGAAGCTTACCAGTCCATTGATCTGAATGGGCTGGCCATTGGAAGCGTAATGGTGAGGACCAGCCTGATCGATCTGGACCGTAGGCTGCAGAGCCAACTGTTGGTGAGTGTCGGGATTCTGGGGCTGTCTCTCATAACAGCATTTCTCATGACGCAAAGTCTCCAGAGGGCAATCTATAAGCCCATTGTGGATTTAGGTGATGTGGCCAATAAAATCACTGAGCATAATAACTTTTCCATACGTGCCTCCACCACCAACAAGGATGAAGTGGGGGATGCCATTAATGCATTTAACTCCATGCTGAACAAGATTGAAGCCGATAAAGAAGAGCTGACCCGTTTAGCCTATTACGACCCGCTGACCAAGCTGGCTAATCGTCGCATGTTCAGTGAGCGACTGGTATTTGCTTTGGAGAATGCGCGTCGCTCCGGTGAAAGGATGGGGCTAATTTTTCTGGACCTGGATAAGTTCAAAGTGGTTAATGATGAGTTGGGGCATGATATCGGTGATTTGTTGCTTAAATCGGCAGCCAAGCGGCTCGAGGCCGCGTTACCGGCGAACGCCACTGCTTTTCGCTTGGGTGGTGATGAATTTACCGTGCTGCAGGTGGGTGTTGTAGAGAAAGACCTTGAAGACACCGCGCAGGCTATTTTAAAGGAGTTTGCCGAGCCCCTGATACTTGCTGGTAAGCAATTGTCCATCTCTTCCAGTATTGGCATTGCGCTTTCAGACGGTAATGACAATGTTTCGTCCATTATGAAAAGCGCGGATATTGCCTTGTACCAGGCCAAAGATGCCGGGCGCAGTAATTACAAGATTTTCGGTGAAAGCTGATCAGTCCGGCAGGCTGCCGCCAATCAAGAGCTTACCTAAATAACGTTTAATCGCGTTTTGTCGAATACAGTCTTTGTCAGAGCGGTCTTTGGGAACACAGCTTTCCACGATGTTGTCCAGAGATCCTTTTCCGGATGGAGGGGCATCGCCCAACAATGTGCTTTCAGTTTCCTCCGGTTCTTCCACCAGGCCTTCCGTAATGGTGGAATCCACTTCATCTATGACGTCATCGCTCAGGGAGGGAGGGGATCTAACAGCCCGTGAAATTGTGGTGATGGCTTGGCCGCCATCACCGATGCTGGATATGGATTGGACATCGAAAGCGATACCCGGGCGATCCAGGCCGGGGGAGCCGGGATCGATGGGCAGGCCTGCCTCATAGACCACTTCTATTTTTATATTGCCGTTTACTGCAAGAACACTTGCTCCGCTTGCGGAATCAGGTATCTCAAACAGCAAGTCGTGATCGGGTAGAAGGTTGGCAACAGGGCCGGATATTTCCACTCCGTACAGGCCGTTTGGGTCGGTTACCATAACGGTGCTGCCACCAGCCAGAAAGTTGATGTTGCCTCCCGGGTCGTTGGCCGCACCTATGCTGGTGATATCGCCTTCTATATAAATATATTGGCCGGACATGGTGATGCCGTTTTGCCCGGTGGTTTGTATTGATCCCAAGACTTCTATACCACCTGCCTGCAGATCCCGGTCACTAAAGGGCAATGACCAGTTCTGCTGGCTGGCAATGCTGTCGAAATTCTCTGCGTCGGCATTGCTGGTGTCCAGGTCGCTGAGTAGCAGGCCGCCTACGTTGATGCTGGCACCTGCGCCGATCAGTACACCGGCGGTGTTGATAATGAATACATTGCCATTGGCGTCAAGGCTGCCAAAGATCTGGCTGGGAGAGCCGGAAAAGTCCCTGTTCAGTGCAATCGCATCCACGTTGGGCTGATTGAACAGGACGGACTCATTGTTGGCAATATTGAAACTTGACCAATTGATCGCGGTATTCTGGCTGCTCTGGTCGATTACGGTTCTGTTGGGGTCTCCGGGGTCGACGCCGATGGTTGCTGTGCCTGATACAACATTGCCGCCGGTGGGTGCCGACAACACAGGGACGGAAACCAAAGGCAGGGCCAGAAGGATTCCAGCAACTTTTATTGTATGGTTTGACATGGCTATAACAACATCATCGGGTAAACTTACACAGAAATAAGTGTAAGATCTGGATCCGAAAGCGTCCATTGAACATCGAATTGTTTGGTAATGAAGTGTAAGTGATATTGTCGAGTTCTGATTCTACAGATACAAAAGTTGCTGCTTTTAATCGCATGCTACACGGGAGATTGCCTGGCGCCGAATTGGGTTTTCAGGCTGTGCCAGAGTGTAATGGGTTGAATTTGTTGCTCATTCAGCCTGGATTTGATCCCCGTTTATTGTCCGGGGATCAGCTAGAGAAATTGAGCGATGATCCCCCTTACTGGATTTTTTGTTGGGCCAGTGGGAGGGCAATGGCCAGGCGAATCCTGGCAGGCAGGTTGGATGTACGTGACAAGGTTGTTGCTGACTTTGGTGCCGGGTCGGGTGTGGTTGCGATTGCTGCGAAAATGGCGGGGGCGAAACGGGTGTTTGCCTGTGATATCGATGCCACCTGCCGTGAGCTGACGCAACTCAACGCGGCCTTCAATCAGGTGGATGTGGAGGTGGTGTCTTCCCTGGATGAAGTCCAGTGTGCACTGGATCTGGTGGTGGCATCCGATGTTCTGTATGAGGCCGCTAACCTGAGATTTTTAGACATGATGTTGGGAGTCTGTGCCGATGTTCTGGTGGCGGACTCGAGACTTAAGTCAATGCCGGATAAGCGATTTCGTTATATCGACAGAGTTTATACCACCTCGTTTCCAGATTATCAGGAGGCTTTGGAGAACAACGAGGTCAGGTTCTACCGCTCGCAGTGGCCACCATCAGGTTCTGTGGCTGAAGCAAAGGAGACCTGATGAAGTGCGTCTCCTTTGCTTGCCGGTAACCAGTGGAGGCCTGGCGGTTGCGTCATTCTGGAATTAGAACCAGATCATGACCCCAAGGTGGCCTCCTTCGTCCAGCTTGGATTTGCCAGGGGATTCGGTTTTTGCTTCCGCATAGCGGTATCCCAGGTAAACCCAGGCTTGCTCGATGAGCCGGTATTGTACACGGGCGGTGAAATCCATATAGCCTTCCAGCTCATCGAATGCCAGCACATCCGGGGCGTAATAAAGGTCAGACCGCAGGCTAAGATTGGTCACCGTGGGAATGTCCCAATTCACGAACCCGCCAAGGCCAACCGCCGTGCCGTTATCATCGGATCGATCGGCGTCAACGTAGTACGCGCGCCCACCGATACCGGCAAGTAAACCACTTTGCTTGTTTACGTTGTCAGCCACAAAAAAGCTGCCGTAATAGACGTCACCATTATCCTGGTGGTGCAGCAGGCCGGCTCCGATGTTAACCTCGGACTTCTGGATCTGGGTAGTGTAATCCACCGCCACCGTGTCGTTATTGAGGTTCAGGTCCAGGGTATGGGCGCGCGCCACGGCAGAAGCCGCAAGGCCCAATACGACGATTCCAGTAAATATAGACTTGTTCATTATTTGTGCTCCAAAAGGGTCACGTGGTCTCAACAGCCCGCAATTATTCACAGGTTGCCGGATACATTCAATGTGCAGGCTTCAAATTTGTGATTTTTCAATGGATTGGACAACCATACCGGGCATTGATCCGCCTCAGTGATGGTATTTTGGCGCAAAAAAATTCCAGATTACGACAACTTTTTAACAGGTCTATCAATTTGTTGTTGTAAGGTTCTAATTTTGTGGGAATAATTGCGGTACAGCTTTCTAATTAAGCTATTATTTAATAGAGAGTAGGGCGGCCGCACGGACCGCCGATCTGTTGGCCTGGTATGTTAACTCCCATGATTCACGATTTTGCGACAGCACCTAGAACCCCCAGGGAGCCCGCTAGAGCGGTTGCTTCGACGTTGTCTGATCATAAATCGAACAGGCGTCTTCCTGTGGTGGTGATGCTCGGGGTGATCACCGCCATCGGAGTTTGGTTGATCCGATCACCCGGGGCAGCCGGTACTCTTGAGGAAACCCAATATCCCATTGCGGCAGCGAAAACCGAGTACTTGCAGGCCGCCAGCACGGAGCAGAACCTCTTGGCCGGGCCTGAGCCCGTATCCTCTGTAACCACGGAACCGGTTGCATTGGATCAAAGTGTGCCTGAAAGGGAATCCTTAGGTGCCCAAGGCGTTGATCAGCACCTGGAAGAGTCCTACGAATTCTATGATTCATTGCAGGCCAGCTCCTGGAGTGTTCCGGTTCAGCGTGGCATTTATTTGACTGAAGAGGATCGCAAACGGGCAGAGTATCGCTATATTCTGCAGGCTGCCTCCCTGCGGGACCGTTCAGAGGCGGCGGCACTGGCCGCAAAGCTGCGTAAAATGGGTTTGGAAGCATCCTATTCGGTGAGCAATGGCGACCCCAACAACAGTGCGTGGTACCGGGTTAATGTGGGGCCCTTCAGTAATGTTTCTGTTATGAATAAAGCCGAAGATATGCTGGTTTCAATGCAAATGATGCCACTCAAGCGCCGAGTCCGTTAATAGGCCAAATAGGTTTGGTTGGATGACGATACACGCATAATGCCCTAGTATTGGTGGTAATTATGCACAGAACCTGCGTGTTCGTGTGTTACCATTTGCCAACATTCAGCGGCGCCGCATGCCTGTTAGTGAAAGAAAAATTGCACTATACTCCCATCAATTGATAACTGCTTGTTTATAAAAGGGTTTAGCGTGTTCCATATACGCATCTTTAACCACTATATTCCATTTCAATACGTTGTTCTTACTCTGGTTGAATATTGGGTGTTGGTGCTCGCTGTCTACTGCGCGCACTTGCTCAGATTTCCCAATGAGGCTGTTTCTGTTCTTAGCTTTGATGATCCAACCGCCCTGAAGACGTCGTTGTACGCCGTGGTCATGCTCTGCTGCACCCTGGCGTTGGGCGTTTATGAGGCCAAGATAAGGGAAGGTTTCTCCGGGGTTGCAGTGCGCTCTATCGTGGCCTTTTTCCTGCTTGGATGTGGCAGCCTGACCATTCTCTATTACATCTTTCCCAGCCTGCAGCTCGGCCGCGGTCTGCTTACCCTCGCAGTCATCATCTCACTTGCCCTTTGCCTGCTGGTAAGGGCTGTGTTTTTCCTGTTGGTGGACTCCAGTCAACTGCGCAGAAGAATCCTGATCTGGGGTAATGGGGCCAAGGCGCTGGAGGTAATTAAGGACATCAAACAAAGTGGCAAGAGCCACAACCTGGAAGTGGTCGGGGTGGTTGGCGCGCAGGAATCCATGCATCCTGAACTTGATCCAGAGCTGTTATTAAATATCCCGGTGAGCCTGGTGGAATTCTGTAAGCACAAGAAGATTGACGAGATCGTTGTGTCTTTGGATGAGAGGCGCCGGGACCGGGGTGGCAACCTGCCGTTGGACGAACTCATTGATTGCAAGCTGTCGGGTGTGGATGTGATGAATGCGCTGGAATTCTGTGAGCGGGAAATCGGGCGCATTGAACTGAGTAATCTGGATCCAAGCTGGATGTTGTTTTCGGATGGCTTCAAATACTCTGGTGCCAGGGATGTCTCCAAGCGTGTGTTCGACATTTTGATAAGCCTGGTGCTGATTCTGTTGGCGTGGCCCTTTATGTTGTTGACCGCGTTGGCGGTGTATCTGGAAGACGGTGCTCCGGTGTTGTACAAGCAAACCAGGGTAGGGCACAAGGATAAACTGTTTGATCTGTATAAATTCAGAAGCATGCGTACGGATGCCGAAAAGAACGGTGCCGTGTGGGCAAAGCAAAATGACGACCGGGTTACCCGGGTGGGTGCTTTTATTCGTAATACCCGCCTCGATGAGCTGCCCCAGATCTATAATGTACTTAAAGGTGACATGAGCTTTGTGGGGCCTCGGCCGGAACGTCCTGAATTTGTTAAGGATTTAAAGGAACAGGTGCCTTTCTACGGTGAGCGTCATCGAGTCAAGCCGGGGCTTATGGGATGGGCTCAGCTAAAGTATCCGTATGGAGCGTCCGTTGAGGATGCGGCACAGAAGCTAAGATATGATCTTTACTACACAAAAAATCACAGTTTGTTGCTGGATATTCTGATACTTATCCAGACTGTTGAGGTGGTATTGTTGGGTAAAGGGGTTCGATAAAATGGTAATAAGGGGAAATATATGAGGCTGTTCTGGGTTGTCTTGTTAAGCGCGCTGGTGATTGGTTGTGGAACCACAGGCAATCAGAAAATAGTTCAACCGGAGGACGCCGTCGTCCTTACTGGCAACGTGTATAAGATAGGAGAGGGAGACGCATTGAATGTGTCTGTCTGGCGGAACCCGGATTTGTCGGTAACGGTTCCCGTGCGCCCCGATGGAAAGATCTCAGTGCCTCTGATTGGTGATATTAAGGCAGCCGGGTTGGCGCCGGAAGAATTGGCAGCATCGATCAGTACCGCGCTGGCAAACTATGTTAAGAACCCACAGGTGACGGTAGTCGTTACCAATGCATCGAGTTCGGAGTTCTTGCAGCGGGTACGGGTTACCGGAGCGGTCAATGCTCCCACTTCAATTGCTTACAGCAAAGGCATGACAGTGATGGACTTGGTGTTGGTAACGGGCGGTGTGACGGAATTTGCAGACGCCAATAATACCCAGCTCTACCGAAATACCAAATCCGGCGTCAAATCCTATCGAATAAAGTTGCGTGATATTTTGGAGAAAGGCGATATTACAACGAATTACGCTATTCAGCCTGGAGACATCATTACGGTTCCGGAAAGTTTATTTTAGTGTGAGAATTGAATATGAGTGAAGCCAACCTTGACGCATCCTTTATTATCAACTTTGTAAAAGTTGTAATACGAGAAGCCATCAATCATAAGACTATTGTTGCCGTATCGTTCGCAATAGTTTCTTTGGCGGTGTTGCTGGTTGGCACTCAATTTCCCAAGCAGTTCAGTGCCAGAACTCAAATCTATGCAGATAGCCAGAATATTATTCGCCCTTTGTTGCAGGGGCAGGCCGCCACAACGTCAATATCAGATCAGATAAAAAATGTTCGTGAAGCCATCACTTCGCCGCGTTTGTTGCGTCAGGCCGTCGAGGATCTGAACCTGGTTGCCAATCCTGAAAATGCCCTTGAAGTGGAAAACACCACTCGATCAATTGGAAATCGTTTGTCTATACGAGCCATCGGACCCGGACTGATTGAAATTTCGTTCAGTGGCAATGACGCATCTGTTGTATACAACATTGTGTCCAAGGTTACCGATTTGTTCATCAGGGATTCAGCGGAATCCAAACGCAGAGAAAGTAGGGAAGCCTACCTGTTTATTGATAAACAAGCCAAAAACTACAAGGATCAACTGGTTGCCGCGGAGCAGAGCCTGAAAGAATTCAACTCTGATAACTATGACGGTACAGAGGGAGAAGCGCGGACCCGAATCATTGCCATCGAAAATGAAATTGAAACGATTGAAATTGAAATTGAAGAATCTCTGACCCGAATTAATTCTCTTGAGCGTGAGCTGGTAAGTGAGACGCAATTTGTAGAAAACCGATTCCGCAATGAAGAGTTGCGCAGCCGGTTGTCTGATGCACAAAGCAGGTTAGACACCCTGTTGCTTACCTATACAGAAGACTATCCCGATGTGGTTGCCCTGAAGCAACAGATCGTCGACCTTAAGGCGGCCATACAAAACTCTGAAGGGTCTGCGCTGGTGACCGTCAGTGGTTCCAATTCCAGTTCAGAAAATAACGTAAACCCCTTGTATGAAGAGTTAAGACGTTTAATTGCTACCGAAAAGGTGGATTTGAATGCGCGGCGGCGGCGCCTGGAAAGGCAAAACGCTGAGTTGCAGGAAGAGCGTGACCGTTTGGAACGCATAGCGGAAAGGCAGGCGGACCTGGCCGAGTTGACCAGGGATTACAATGTCACACGGTCAATCTATGAAGACATGCTGGAGCGTAAGGAGCGTGCTCGACTTTCAATGACGCTCGACATTGAAGGCCAGGGGGTTTCCTTCCGAATTCAGGAGCCCGCCAGTTTCCCGATTCAACCTGATGGTTTCAGGTTTTTGCATTTTGTGTTAGCCGGCCCTCTGCTTGGCGCATTGATTCCTTTGGGCTTGTTGGTCGTATATGTCTATGTGGATCCGCGCATACGATTTGCTGATTCTCTGGAACGCATTACGGGGGTAAGAGTGCTGGGGGTTGTGCCTCATATGACCACACCCCTGGGTAAACGGATATTGAGAAGTGATGTCATACTACTAAGTATATTTATCGTACTGGTCATGGTCGTTTACTTGTCAATTGCATTTGCGCATCGAGCTGGAGTGTTTTGATGGATAATGATTCAAAATCCGGTAACAAGCAGGTCAAATCCCAGGTCATCGATCTGAAAAGGCCCGCGAACAGCTCCCGTATCAGTAATATGGCTGAATTGGGCCATATGACACCGGATGAGCTGACGGCGCGAAAGATCATCAATGCCAGTATGCCCAATAAAGAGGTTCTGAATACCTTTCGTGAAATCAGAACCCAATTGGTGAAGATGTCAAAGGGTGGCAATTTCGTGGTCATGGTTACGTCGCTGACGGCCAAGGCAGGGAACAGTTTTATTGCCACCAATCTGGGGGCAGTGCTTGCTTTGGATAAAACCAAAACTGCGTTGCTGATAGATTGTAATCTGTATGACTCCAGCCTCAGTTCGTTGTTGGATGTTGAGCCTGATTATGGGCTTACGGATTATTTGGCTGAAGAGCACCTGGATATTAACGACATCATTTATGCCACCGGTATCCCCAGGCTTAGGGTAATTCCGGCGGGGACTCATGTGGAAGTGGGTGCAGAATACTTTTCATCGGAGCGCATGAAGCAGTTTGTTGGGGATCTGAAAGAGCGTTATCCAGATCGTTTTATTATTCTTGATGTGCCACCCATTGGCCTCTGGGCTGAGGCCCGTATATTGACTGCTTTTAGTGATTTCTGTGTATTGGTCGTACCGTATGGCAAAGTTTCAGAGGGGCAGCTGGTGTCAGCGGTGGAGGCAATTGGGAAAGAAAAATTAGCAGGCCTTATTTTTAATAATTGATTTTCTAAAGGTTGGCGGAATGTCACTCAAAACTAAACTGGGGAATGTGGCTGCGCTGTGTCTGCTATCGGTAGGCGCGGATGGTTACAGTGCGATGGATAGCCAGGTATCGGTAGGCGTGTCAGGGGAATGGATCGATAACGTTTTTTACAGCAGCATTGACCGGCGGCATGATCTGGTTTCAGAACTATCGCTGGATTTAAGTCTTCAAAGCATTCAGGAAGTAAATGATATTGCCCTGGAATACAGCTTCTCCCACGAGAACTATCTAAGAGACAGTTTTGACAATGCCAATTACATGGAAGGTACAGGCACGTTTGTGATTCCGCTTTTGCCCAGAAGGTTGTCGTGGAATTCTGAGATAGCGTCCTCCATTACTCTGCGTGATAGCCTCACCCCGGATAATCCTGATAACCGTGACCAGCGTAATTCGGCTCAAACCGGGCTCGATTATTTCGTTGTGAATACAGGGCGGAATCAGGTTTCCGTAAATGGCAATGTATCCATTGTCCGATTTCGGGAATCTGAGATTAATAATAGTAATCGGGGGTCGGTGGATCTTTCCTGGAGCCATGCCTTTAGCCGTAGAACCAATGGAGGGATGACCTGTTCTGGTGAGAAAGTTGATTTCACCGAAGACGATGCAGATTATGAAACGGTAGTGTGTCAGGTTAACTACGCCCGGCAGCTTGCAAATGGTGCTGTCAGCCTGGATGTGGGTAAACGGTCCGTAAATCCGCCCACCGGTCGGTCAACCAAAGGCACATCGTACACGTTCGACTTTTCCTGGGCGTTTGTGAACAGTGATTTGAGCGTAAACGTTCTAAGAGACATAACGGATACCACCGTTGGTTTGTCCGGTGGGGATTTTACCGGTGGGCAAGGCCCTATTGATATTAATACCGATGTCAGGTCGTTGACGGTAAGGAAGCGCGCAGAGGCACGTTACAACTATATTTTATCCGGCCGTGATCAATTTGGTGTTGTGGTTTACCGGGATTCTGACGACCTATATGATTCCGTTTTGGATACGGATCGTGATGGTGTGGATTTGAACTACACCAGAGCCATAAGCCAGTCCCTTAGCTCGAATATTACCTACTCGTTTGTTCGGACTGACTATGCCGATGGTAGCGAGTTTTCAGAAGTAGACTATGAAAACGTCTACAATTTTTCATTGTCGAAAGCCTACTCCAGGCGCTTTCAGGTGACGGGGATGTTGGAAGCGCAAACCCGTCGAGCACCCACTGAAATTGAGGAATATGAAGTATATTCTGTGCGGGCGGAAGCCAATTATACCTTCTAGAAAATTCTTCCACCGGTGCGGCCCTTTGAATGTGGCCGCACCGCTCTAAAATTACCGACCAAGTATATCGTCGTAGTGTTTCTGGATATCTGCGTTATCCGGAGCCAATTGATGTGCCTTGGATATGGCAGCTTTGGCCTCATCCAGCTTACCGCTCTTATGAGCAACCAGGGCGTACGTATCCAAAATGGCCGGGTTCTCCGGGGTAAGTGATTTTGCTTTTTCCGCATAAAACATAGCTTCATTCATCTTGCTGTTTTCGTATAAAAGCCAAGCCAGATTGTTAAGCGCTATGGGTTGGTTGGGATTCAGTTCAAGAGATTTCTTATATTGGGCCAGCGCCCGATCGTTCTGGTTTGTTTGTTGATAGCGGATTGCCCGCAATGTAGATGCTTCATAGCTGCCGGGGATTTGCTTCTCCCACTCGTCCAAGAATTCCATGCGTTTGACACTGGTCTCATCAGACAGGTTTGACCAAATCAACTTCGCAAGCTGATCACTTGGTCTCATTCTCCAGGCATCCAGATAATGCAGTATGGCTTCTTCAATCAAGTTTTCATGTTTCTTGATGTCGCCACTGATCAGATGGCTTACGTATGGATCCTGCGATTCGCTATCGGCTTGTGCAGCAATCTTCTTCGCTTGCGTTAAATTATCCTCTGTTAACTCCACGCCCACCAACAAATGAAATACAGAGGCATCGGCAGGGGAAACTTGCAAGGCGTCCATTAACAGCTTCTTGGCGTCCCCGGGCTTGCCCGAGCGCAGTCTGTCAGTAGCTGCAGATTTATAGAGTTCAACCATATAGCGGCTGATAGTTTGGTTGAAGGTAGAGCGGGTTAAGGCCGCCTCCCCATGAACAATTGCTTTATCGAAATTGAAATTTCGAGCGTAATGACGACTCATGAGATAATCAGGTGCCCAGCTGTTTACGGATTCTTCAGCCTTTTCGGTTAAGTAACTGAGTGCTCCCGAATCACCGCCTGTCTTTGCTTTCACCGAAGCGGCGCTGCTCAGGGCAAAAATATGGTTTGGTTCTTGCTCAAGCAATTCGTTCGAATAACGGATAATGTCTGCTGGTGAATTACGCTTGATAGACTCGATCAACTTTGCATTTATCGTGTAGTTGTTGGTGGGGAGTGCACTATAAGCATCATCAATGATTTGCCTGGCTCTGTCAGGTTCGGAATTGAGCAGGGTTAAACCAGCCAGCGCGCGGCTTTGAGGATTCTTGCTGGTCGACAGTTTGTCAACAAGGCTATTGATCTTGGCGGTTTCTTTCAAGACTTCGTAGTGGCTAAGGAGTCTGGCCTGGATGGTGATATCGTCAGGCGCATATTGAAAAGCTTGCTCCAGTTCCTTCAGCGCCTCTTGCTTGTCACCGGTACGGTTGAGGGCGTCTGCCAGTGCCAGGCGTGTTTTACTCATGTCAGGCGCAAGGTCCAGCGCCGCTTTCATCACTTCGATGGCTTTCTGGGTGTCGCCGTTAAAGAGTAATGCCAGTCCATACAATGACAGCAGTTTAGGGCTATCGGCCTTCTCGCGAATATTGGATTCGATGGCCTGGATTGCCTGTTCGGGGTTGCGCATCTGAAGTTCAGTTGCGGCGTAGGCAAGTAGGGCCTGATCGGAAGCTGTTTCAGGATCGATAGAATTTCCAAACAGTTCGGAGGCGGCCCGAAAGTCGCCCTTTGAATATTTGATCATTCCCAACATGGCACCCATGGTTTGATTGGGGTTGCTGCTGTACAGGTTTTCCAAAATGGTGCTTGCTGTGGTGATGTCACCGGCTTTTATTGCGTCCACTGCCTCCTGGAATTCGGCCTCAAGTTCCTGCGCCCGTGGATTGGCTTCCGCTATCAGCTTAGAGTAGATCATGGCTTCAGATGACCTGCCTTGTTTAGATAGGGTGGCTACCATGGCTCTTAATACCTGCAGCCTTTGCAGTGTCATACTGTCGGTTGAGGGTAGGGTAAAAAGGGCTTGAGAGAGATAATCTTCGGCGGCTTCCAGGTCGTCATTGTTGAACTTGTATCGTGCAAGCATTAACAGCGCTTCAATATTGTTCTCATTAAGCTTTAATGCTTTCTCCAGCTCAGTCAGCTGTTGTGTCCGTTTGTTGCTTTTGGCATAGATCATTGCCTGTGCGAGGGCTGCGTCGGATTGCTGTTCCGAGGTCTGGGCAAGGGAATGCAGGGTTTTCATTCTTTTTTGCGATGCGCTGATCTCGTTCAATATAACCAACGCTTTGATTTCAATGAACTTCGCTTCGAAATTATCATTCAGCTGGCCTTTATCAAAGGCGGCCTGTAGGGTTTCCAGTGTTGATTTGGCCTTACCCAGGATTATATAGTTTTTGGCAAGCAGCAAAGTGGATTCACTGTTTTTTTCGGGAAGGGTATTTAACAGGGCAATCGACTGACGGTGTTTGCCTTGCTCAAAATAAGTGCTAGCCAGCAAGTTATAGGCTTCGATATTGTTGTTATCGGCCTGCAGGGAATTTTTTATTTCAATAATGGCAACTTTGTATTGGCCCTGGTTGAAGTAGCTCTCAGCCCGGGCCAGATACTCCGCCGATTTATTCGTCTGCTGCTGCTCTTCGTTATCGGAACAGGCAGAAATAGTTAGCATCAGTAAACAGAAAAAAGCTGCTTTGTTCATAATGTTCATTACAGTATCCCGAACTCAGATTTCTTGGATATGAATCCCGTATTTTTTAATTAGGTCATATAGCGTGGGCCGGGTGACGCCCAGCAGTTTTGCGGCGGCAGAAATGTTTCCATCTGACATGTTAATGGCACGGATGATAGCGGCTTTTTCAGCCTCCTGCCTCACGGTGCGAAGATTGAGGGACAAGTCGTCATGCTGTGGCAAGCCAAGGTCCAGCAATCCAACATTTTTTTGATCACACATTATGACGGCGCGTTTTAATTTGTTCTCCATTTCCCGAATATTACCCGGCCATTCATAACCCTCGATAGCGGTAATCGCTTCGGGAGTAAAGCCCTTGATATTCTTGTTCAGCTGATCGCAGAATTTTGCAAGCAAGTGACGGGCAAGTAGAGCTTTGTCTCCGCCACGGTCCCGCAACGGTGGCAAATCAATTACCATTTCACTGATGCGGTAGAATAGATCTTCACGAAATGTTCCTTCTGCTACCATTTGCTCCAGGTTTTTATTGGTGGCGCAGACCACTCGAACATCCACCGGGATCTCTTCCCGACCTCCGAGCCGTTCCACTACACGCTCCTGTAGAAAGCGCAGTAGCTTTGCTTGTAAAGCCAGGGGCATATCGCCGATCTCGTCCAGAAACAGTGTGCCTCCGCTGGCCACCTCCACTTTGCCCAGGGTCCTTTTGGTTGCTCCGGTAAAGGCGCCTTTTTCATAGCCGAACAATTCGCTTTCCATGAGGTTCTCAGGGACCGCGGCACAGTTGATGGCAACGAAACGTTTATCATTGCGTGAACTCAAGGTGTGGACGGCACGGGCAATTACTTCTTTACCCGTACCAGATTCACCCAGAATCAGACAGGTGACATCGGTAGGGGCGATTTTTTCAATAATCCTGCAGATCGATGCCATGCGATCGTCGCTGGCGATAACCCCGGGAAGCGCATTTTGGCTGTTATCCTGCAGTCTTCTGTTTTCCTGTTCCAGCTCCCACATCTGGTAGGCACGCTGGACAATTAAATCCAGGGTATCGGTATTCACCGGCTTTTGATAGAAATCGTATGCCCCCATCGCCACCGCGCGCAGAGCATTTGAGTAGTCGTGGTAACCGGTGACCACAATAATTTTGGTGTTTGGTGCTATGCGCAGGGTTTCCTGAATGGTTGCGAACCCTTCTTCCACACCCTCTTCATCGGGAGGTAGCCCCAGGTCCTGGAGCACTACGGCGGGTTCATGCATGCGGATCGCAGCTATGGCACTGTTTCGGTCAGGTGCAACCACCACTTCGTACTTGTCAAAATGCCACCTGAGTTGGCTTTGTAGTCCCAAATCATCTTCAACGATGAGCAGTACCGGTTTGTTCTCGGTCATACTTGTTCAACTTGTGCTGTAGAATTATGGTCCCCGGTATCCATGGGGATGCGAATGGTGAAAGTGGTACCGACGCCGGGTTCACTTTTTACCAGAACATCGCCTCCCAAATTACGAATAAATTCCCGGGTTTGATACACGCCAATGCCCATACCCTTGCCGGATTTGGTGGTATCAAATGGTCTGAAAAGGCGGTTCTTGAGGAAGTCGCTGTCCATGCCGCAACCGTTGTCTTCCACTTCAATTATCGCCTGGTTGCCGTCCTCTGATCGTAGCGTCACATCAACATAGCCATCGGATGCTGTTGCTTCCTGGGCATTCTTGATAATGTGGGTAACGATCATTTCCAAATTATCTTCATCGGCAACAACTTTAAGGGAATCTTCTATGATTCTCAATGTTGGTGGCGGCATTCTATCCTGACATTTTTTAACTGAGTTAACGATGATGTTTTTCAGTTCCAGCGGCCGGCCTGAGGACGGTTGGGTTTGCTGAAGCTTCTTCAGGAGGTTGCTCATTCTTTGTACAGAGTTGTCGATTGTTCGGATCATGTCATCGATAAAATCCGGGTTTTCCTTGTGCTTGGCAGCATTTTCCACAACCAGAGCCTGTTGTGCGATCAGATTTTTAAGATCATGCATTACAAATGCGGACAGTTTGTTATAGGCGTCAAATTGTTTGGATTGGGCCAGCAGCTCAGCCGCTTCGTTGCGGGATACGTAGTTGGCTACTTCCCGGCCCACGGTTTTGAACAGGTCGAGATCTTCCCAGGTCAAGGCAAACTCAGTAGGCGGGCTGCTCAATAAGACGAAGCCAATCAGCTCGCTGTCCACCAGCATGGGGATGATCAGCCATAGATCGCCAATTTCCTTGCTCCATTCAGGCAGGTATTCATTGAAATTACTGAGCTCATGGTCAGAGGCGGCAGAAGGTGAAAACACCCATTCCTGCTCACGCAGGATAGTGCAGAATTCGCTGCCAGATGGCTCTTCGCATTCCTGGCGGGGAAAGTTCATATTCAGTGTTGCAATGGGAATGAAGCGGCCAAACTGGTTGTCCATCCACAGCATACCGCCGCTGCATTTAACCACGTCCATGATCGCCTTCAGCGCTTTTTGATGGGGATCTTCGTTGTCTTCAGGGGATGAGGTCAGATGGTGGATCAGGCTTAGCCACTGGGATCGATAATCGTATTTGTGTACGAAAAAATGCTTGTCAATGTATACGCTGAGATTGGCCCGGGCGGATTCCGAAAGGAACATGACGGCAATGCTGATCAAAGCACTGAATATGAGGGTAACCTGGATCACTGTTCCCCAGTCGCCGCCGTACAGTTTGATGTAATAGCCTCCAGCGGCCATCAGTGCCAGAAAAAAGCCTGCCGTGGTTAATCCGGTGGTATAGAACGCCATTGGCCTGGAGATGGTGACTCGGTTTTGCTGGGGGTAGTTCTGGGAGCTTACCGCCAACAACGCGAAGGAGAGGAATATGGCGGAGGCGCCATTGACGGCGCCGCGAGCTCGCCAGATTTCCGCATCCAGCTGGCCAAACAGCAATGCATAGGAGAATAGATAGAGGTCGTAAAGCAGGATTCCCGCTAATCCAAGGCTGTAGACTTTGTTGATACGGTTGTGGGGTGAGTTGCGAAACAGTTGTTCCACCGCGACAATACAAAGAATAGTGAGCAAGAGGCTTGACCAGACATAAAGCTTGTAGGCCTGATTCTTGTTGTCGATGAGTGTCGGCAGGATGATGACAAAAACAATGCCCGCCAATATCCAGAGGATGTGCAACAGCAGGAAGGGGCCCCTTTGCACTTTCCGGTTTTGGTTGCTGTATTTGAGTTGTTGCAGGATTCCGAATATCCAGCTGCCAAAACGCAAGGTTTCGCAGAGGATCAGTTGCTGTACGGTCAGGCTGGGAGAATAGGAATCCCAGGCCAATATGGAGCACCAGGTCACTGATATTAAAGAGGCAAACATCAGTGAAAAGGTAATGTGACGCTTCAGCCACAGAAAAATGGAAATTAGGGTAAGGGCTCCAAGCAAAAGCGAGCCACCCAAATAGCTGGTGAAGGTAACGTTCTCGAGTAGCATCAAGGAGAGCTTATGATGGTTTTAGCCTGCCAGTTTTTTTAGCTTGTCGGAAATATTACCCATGGCCCTTTCAAACAACACCCCGTTCTCCAGAATCTTGACATAGCCACGTTGCATATCCCCGGCAAATTCGTTGAGTTTCTTATCGAATACACGCAAGCCGAACCGGTTCACAAATACATAAGTCTCGCCGGGGTCGGTTACCATTGCCAACTTGCAGCGAAAAGTCTTGGCGCTGTTGGGAGGGGAGTAATCAACCCAGGTACCGGGGCGGATTCTGGTGGCTTTGGTTACGAATTCTTTGGCCGCTGCCTGGATTTTCAATTGCTGGCGTTGCACCGCGGTCATGTTGTCCCAGTTTTCGCTTTGCATCTCACCGGCCTGACCCAGCGCGGCCAAGTGTGCAGGTTTCAGTGATGACAACGTTTCAGCGTCGAGCTGTTGAGTGATGACCTGTTCGAATGTCTGTTCAATGACGCTGAGCGTATTGAGGATACTTTCCCGGGAGTGGTTGATGGCCTCGAGGCCATGGGATATTTTACGCAGCAGCTCGTCCTTGATCTTATCAAGTCGGCGTAGCGAACGTTCATCAGAGTGCGGGCGTAAGGCCCACACCAACTGATCCACCACTTGCTTTGCTTCAAGCCACTCAGTGCTTTCCACCCCTTGCTTCAGGTGTACATAAAGCAAGACTTTCTGCCAATCTTTGACGATGAAGTCGATAACGTAGCCGGGCAGTTGACAGTCTTTCAGGCGACTGTATATGGTCGTGTTGGCTTGTTCCCGGGCATGTTCAGCTTTGGCTTTGCCCTGGGCTGCTTCCTGGGTTCGTTTCTCCAGGACATTGGCCTTATTCTGGTCAAGCTTGGTGGCAGTTTGAAAAGAGGCCAGGGCCTTCTCGAAAATGCCGACGTCTCCGGTAAAGTTCTCAATAATGTCGTGAACCAAGCGGTTCACTTCTTTATAGAGCTTGTCCTGCTGGGATTCGCTGCTTTCATCCCAACCGACGGCGGACGTGGCGATCTCATTAATGAAGCGGCGGGCAGGGTGATCGCTGTGGGTAAAGAAGTGTTTGTCTTTCAGCGCAACTTTCAAAATCGGGATCTGCAGCCGGCTGATCAAAGCCTGGAAGGGCACAGGCAGGTTGCGGTCATCCAGAACGAAGTCGAAGAACATCGCAACCAGGTTGATGATGTCCTCGTCCGATTCATCCAGTGCATCCTCTTTCCCCGTTTTCTTGTTTTCGTCCAATATCTGGGCGACCACATTGCGAACGTCAAAACTCTGTGGGGACTGCAGATATTCACTGGACAGCTGCATGGCGGTGAGCGATTCCAGCAGGCTCTGTTGGGAAATCGGGGTTGAGTTACCGCTCACCGGGCGGGATATCCCCCCCGGTACCGAAATGCCACTGGAGCGCAGTTGGTTGAAGATACCCAGGACCTGGCCAAGCGTTACACCGGAGCTGCCCATGGGCATTCCAGCCCCCATTGCGGTGCCTGCCACACCTGCAACACCGGGTGATTGTGCAGCAGTTTCGGCCCCATAGGCTGCTTCCGGCTGCCCCTGTTCATAACCCTGCGCAGCAGCAGCGGCTGCTGCCGTGCCCGTCGCGTTTTTATTTTTGCGTACATCAAATCGAATTTGCGGCAGTACGCCGGCACTCACCATCAGATCATTGACCAGGGAGTAGATATTGCGAAGCTCCACAATAACGGTGCGGTCCAGGTGCTTGAGTAAGATGACTTTGCACTTGATATCCAGATCCAGTGCTTTCAGGGATTCGGTCACCGCTGCGCAGATCTGGGCCGGGTCGAGGGGGTTGTTGGTTTCATTGACCCGCACGTCCGGCATCAGATAATCGAAACGGCAATTCAGCTGATACAGTAGTTCCTGATTCTCAATGCGTGCCCGGTTGACGATGCCGGTAACCGCCACATCCTGCTCCATGTCATCCTTGCCCACAAGCTGGATCGATTCCAGGCTGAAGCTATCGTCTGTGCTGCGTTGGGAAGATTCGGTGCGGCCACTAATACGGCCTTTGGTGAGTGCGCGAAAGTTTTCTTCGTAACGGGCCTTGAATATGTTCCACACTTCGGGCTTTTTGATGCGCACTTCGCGCATGGAATCAAAGTAAAGGTTTTGCTCGTTATTGGTACCGGCTTTGGAGGCCAGGTCGAAGAACAGGTCGTCGCAGCTGCTGAAGAACTGGCTGAAGTTGTTGGATAAAATGGAGAACGCGTTTTCCTTTACCTGCTTGATGAGCGTAGGCATCGTGGCAGAGACATTTGAAGTCGGTCTGTTCCGTTGATCTTTGTCGCTCATCATTGAATTGCCCATCCAAAACCATTGCCCCAATTAGTTCATATTTTGAACTACTTTCTGGGTTGGAAACAATGTAAAAATTTCACGGTTTTTGTGATTTATGTGATTGATAAGTAATCTGATTGTATCCCATTAAGGCGGTAAATTGCGACAGGCAATATTTGGCCTTAATGGTTTAGAGAGATTCTACAATCCTGTGAGCGGCAATGTAAGGTGTGGTTTCACCGTCGGTGACTTTTTGCTGCATGTCTTCGCACAGCACCCGCGCGCTGGGGCTTTGCTTGAGTCGGCGATCGATTAATTCATGAACAAGGCGCCACATCCATTCCTTATTCTGGATGGCCCTGTTTTTGGAAAAATGGCCAATTTCCTGCGATTTTTCCTTAAAGTTCATTATCATCTGCCAAATGCTGTCAATATTGCCGTTTTCGAGGGCGGAGCACAGCACCACTTCCGGGTGCCAGAAGTGGTTGTGCTGGAGTATGCCCAGGGCATTCTGATAATGACGTTGGGTTTGTTGTGCCAGCTGACGGTTGCTGCCGTCGGCCTTGTTAACGGCAATACCGTCGGCCAGTTCCAGGATGCCTTTCTTGATACCCTGCAGCTCATCCCCGGCATTGGGCAGCATCAGCACCAGAAAGAAGTCCACCATGCCGGCAACTTCGTATTCAGATTGTCCAACGCCTACGGTTTCCACCAGAATGACATCGTAACCGGCTGCTTCGCACAACAGCATGGCTTCCCGGGTTTTCTGGGCCACCCCACCTAGAGCGCCCCCGCTGGGGGAAGGGCGTATAAAGGCGTTCGCCTGTTGCGACAAGACCTCCATGCGGGTTTTGTCACCCAGAATGCTGCCACCGGTGATGGGCGAGCTTGGGTCCACGGCAAGCACCGCTACTTTGTGCCCCTGCCGGATCAGGTGCAGCCCAAAAGCCTCGATGAAAGTGGACTTGCCCACACCGGGAATGCCGGTGATTCCAATCCGGATGCTCTTGCCGGTGTGGGGAAGAATCTGCTCCAGGAGCGCCTGCGCTTCATCGCGATGACGCTCCAGTTTGCTTTCGGTCAGCGTGATGGCTTTTGCCAGGGAACGCCGGTTCCCCTGCAAAAGCGTGGTGATATCAATAGACATTTTGAATTCAGGCAACCTGGTTGATCTCGTCCAGTACCTTACGGGCAGAAACCGGAATTTTGGTGCCTGGACCAAAGATGCCTTTCACACCGGCCTGATACAGGAAATCATAATCCTGGCGGGGAATCACGCCGCCCACCACCACGATGATGTCACTGGCATCTTCGTTTTTCAGCGCCGCAATCAAATCGGGTACCAGGGTTTTGTGGCCGGCGGCCTGTGAGGATACGCCGATGACATGCACGTCATTTTCCACCGCTTGCTTGGCAACTTCTTCCGGGGTTGAAAACAGCGGGGAGAGATCGATGTCAAAGCCAACGTCGGCAAAGGCGGTGGCGATCACTTTAGCACCGCGGTCATGGCCGTCCTGGCCCATTTTTGCCACCAGCATGCGCGGCCGCCGGCCGTGGGATTGCTCGAAGGATTCAATTTCCTGGCGCATTTGCTGCCAGTCACTGTCGGTTTCGTAAGAGCTGCCATAGACTCCGGACACGGTTTTGGCGCTGGCGTTGTAGCGTCCCCAGACTTTTTCAATGGCGTCACTGATCTCACCCACGGTTGCGCGCTGGCGGGCGGCTTTCACTGCCAGATCCAGGCCGTTACCGGCACCGGATTCAGCCCATTGGGTCAATTCAGCAAGTGCTGCGTCACACGCGGCCTGGTCGCGGCTGCCGCGAATGGATTGCAGGCGGGCCACCTGCTGCTCCCGTACCCTGCTGTTGTCGATGTCCAGCACGTCCACGGGATCTTCGTTTTCCAGGATATACTTGTTAACGCCCACGATAACGTCTTCGCCACGGTCAATTCGTGCCTGCTTGCGTGCCGCGGCCTCTTCAATGCGCAGCTTGGGTTCACCTTGTTCAATGGCTTTCGCCATGCCGCCCTTGGTTTGAATGTCCTGGATGATGGCCCAGGCTTTGTCGGCTATTTCCTGAGTCAGGGACTCCATCATGTAGGAGCCGCCCCAGGGGTCTACCACTTTGGTGATGCCGGTTTCTTCCTGCACGATGATCTGGGTATTGCGGGCAATCCGGGCGGAAAACTCCGTGGGCAGGGCGATGGCCTCATCAAATGCATTGGTATGCAGAGATTGGGTGCCGCCGAAAACGGCCGCCATGGCTTCAATGGTCGTGCGCACCACGTTGTTGTAGGGATCCTGCTCGGTCAGAGACCAGCCGGAGGTCTGGCAGTGGGTGCGCAGCATGCGGGAGGTGGGCTTCTGCGGATTGTATTCGCTTACAATTCGGTCCCACAGCAGGCGTGCTGCGCGCAGCTTGGCAATTTCCATATAGAAGTTCATGCCGATGCCGAAAAAGAAAGACAGACGTGGTGCAAACTGATCGATGTCCAACCCGGTTTTGAGGGCGGTTTCGATGTATTCCTTGCCATCTGCCAGTGTGTAGGCCAGCTCCAGGGCCGCGTCTGCACCGGCTTCCTGGATGTGGTAGCCGGAAATGGAGATGGAATTGTACTTGGGCATATTGGCGGAGGTGTAGCCAATGATGTCGCCGATGATGCGCATGGAGCCTTCCGGTGGATAAATATAGGTGTTGCGCACCATGAACTCTTTCAAAATGTCATTCTGAATGGTGCCTGACAGCTTATCCTGACTGACACCCTGTTCTTCTGCCGCCACTATGTACATGGCCAGTACCGGCAATACCGCGCCATTCATGGTCATGGAAACTGAAACCTGGTCCAGCGGGATGCCGTCAAACAGAATTTTCATGTCTTCCACCGAGTCGATGGCGACACCGGCCTTGCCCACGTCACCGGTAACCCGAGGGTGGTCGGAGTCATAACCGCGATGGGTGGCCAGGTCGAATGCAACGGAGGCACCTTGTTGGCCGGCTGCCAGATTCTTGCGATAGAAGGCATTGGATTCTTCGGCGGTAGAGAAGCCTGCGTACTGGCGAATGGTCCAGGGGCGGCCGGCATACATGGTAGCTTTGGGTCCGCGGACGAAGGGGGCAAAGCCGGGCAGGGTATTGGCGTTTTCCAGGTTGGCAGTATCTGCGGCGGTGTAGAGAGGTTTGACGTCGATGCCTTCCGGGGTTTCCCAGATCAACTCATCAGGGGAGCGGCCCTTGCGCTCTTTTGTGGCCAGTTCCTGCCATTGCTCTAATGAAGGCTTGTTGTTCTCTGTCGTCATAACTACCTCGCGTGTTTTTATGCGGTTGACCCTGTGGTCATTTTTTCCGCCCGTAGCCCCAAAAACTAACTCTGTCGATTTTAAAAGGTTATTGGATAAAACGGAAAAGGTACTGAGTCAAAAATGGGAGTTGCCCCTAAAGTGCGGGGTAGACTACCCAAATATTGAAAAGAATTCATCCAAAAAAGCGTTACAGAGATTAAAATCACGTAAAAATCAATGGGTTGAACTGAGTTTGTCCTGATACAAGGCGCACTTTGCCGGTTTCTGCTGGTTTTGAGGATCAGCGCAGTGGCCATTGGGGTGGCGGATTGTCATGTTTGTTGATGAGTTTGCCGGTCGCCACCATTTTAATGCGGTACTGTCTAGCAACGCTGCGCGATTTCATGGATTTTGTCCCAGTGGCCTTTTTCCATCAGGCTTTTGGGGGTTAACCAGGTGCCCCCTGCGCACACCACATTGGGGAGCGACAAGTATTGATTGACGTTGTCTTCCGATACGCCACCGGTCGGAAAGAACTTTATGGTGGGGAAGATTGCGCTCATGGCGGAAATAAAGTCGGTGCCACCGGCCAGTGCCGCAGGAAACAGTTTTACGGTGTCCAAACCATGATTTTCCGCAATCATGATCTCGCTGGGGGTCATGACGCCGGGCACCAGGGCAACGCCCTGGTTATTGGCTTGTTCAATCATAACAGCGTCGGTGCCCGGGCTGACCACAAACTGGGCGCCTGCAGCGATAGCCTGAGTTAATTGCCCGCTGTTTTTGACGGTGCCCGCGCCGATCACCAAATCCGGCCTGGTGTCGGATAAGAGTTTGATCGCTTCCAGCGCGCAATCGGTACGCAGGGTGATCTCCAATACGTGAAAGCCGCAGCTGCTCAATGTATCAGCCAATGGTTGTGCACAGTCCAAAGAAGGCAGCGCAATGACGGGAACAATGGATTTGCCGGCGCTGGCCAGTTCCTGAAAGCTGATAGTCACAATGTGCTCCTAAAAATGTGCTCCTAGAGAATAAAGCTGGCCCCTTGATTGGCCGGGCTTGAATTTTTTCGTGCGTTTTTAAACAGTGCTCTGCCCAGGGATGGTGTTTCATGCTGGGCACAGTATTGCGGCCGCTTATCCAGCGTAGCAGAATCCACCTCAAGAACGAGTTGGTCATTGGACCAATCCAGCCTGATTATGTCTCCGGTTTGGATCTTGCCGATGGGCCCGCCTTTGACGGCTTCGGGCGTGAGGTGGATCGCAGCGGGAAACTTTCCCGAGGCGCCCGACATTCTGCCATCGGTCACCAGTGCAACACGGAAGCCCTGGTTTTGTAAAGAGGTCAGAGGCGGCGTCAGTTTGTGGAGTTCAGGCATACCGTTGGCGGCGGGCCCCTGGCCTGGCAGGACGGCGATGAAATCCTTATTCAATTGACCCTTTTTGAATTGCTCCATAATGTCAATTTGTGATTCAAAAACGATGGCGGGTGCCGTGACATTTTGCGCTTTGCTTTCATCCAGGGAGGATACTTTGATGATGGCTTCACCCAGGTTGCCGCGTAACAATTTAACGCCACCGGTGGGCTTAAAAGGGTGGTGGGCCGGTTTCATGACGGCGTCATCTTTTTCGATGTCCGAGCTTTGCTGCCAGCCAAGGGTGTTATCCGGTTCCAGCAGCGGAAATAATCGGGCATGGTCAAATGATTCGCCATAGGCTGTTTCAATGTCAGTGAACAATAGCTCCTCCCGCCACAGTGCGTCTATCACCGCCGGCGTGCCGCCATTGGCATGAAAAGCGTTTACGTCAGCGGATCCATTTGGGTACAGCCGCGTCAGCAACGGAATGACCTCTGAGAGCGCGGCGATATCATCCCAGGTAAGTTGCCAGCCGCAGGCGCGCCCTATGGCAACCAGGTGCAGGGTGTGATTGGTGGAACCACCGGTGGCCAGAAGGCCAATGACACCGTTCAGAAGATTGGCGGCATCCAATATATAACCTAAGCCGGTTCTCTGTTGCAGGGTGGATTTGATGGTTGCCTTCACGGCGGCTTCGGTCAGGGTATGGCGCAGGTCGGTGTTGGGCGGCACAAAGGCACTGCCCGGTAATTGCAGCCCCATGATTTCCAGCAGCATCTGGTTGGAGTTCGCTGTGCCATAAAAGGTACAGGTTCCCTCGGAGTGATAGGATTTTTCTTCTGATCGCAGCAGAGCTTCTTCGTTCACCTTACCTTCTGCGTAAGCAACCCTGACCTTGCCTTTTTCATCGTTGCTGATTCCGCTGTGCATGGGGCCCGATGGAATGAACAATCCGGGCAGGTGACCGAAGGACAGTGCGCCGATCAGTAATCCGGGTACGATCTTGTCGCATATTCCCAAATAAAGCCCTGCGTCAAAAGTGTTGTGGGATAGGGCGACGGCTGTGGACAGGGCAATGACATCCCGACTGAACAGCGAAAGCTCCATACCGGGCTGCCCCTGAGTTACACCATCGCACATGGCCGGGGTGCCGCCGGCTACCTGTGCTGTAGCACCCTGTTTGAGGGCGTAGTGTTTGATTGCTTCCGGGTAACGGTAGTAGGGCTGATGAGCCGACAACATATCATTGTAGGCGGTTACGATCGCCAGGTTGGGGGTAGCCTGGGTCTGGCGCAGCAACTGTTTTTCGTCGTTACTGGCGGCGGCGTAACTGTGGGCCAGGTTGGTACAACTGATTTGTGAGCGTTGCGGAGCATTGGTTTGCATGTCATCGCACATAGCCAAATAGGCCTGGCGAGTGGACTGACTGCGTTGTGTTAACTGATCCAGTACGCTTTGTAGAACCCGGTGTGTCATGCTATCAATCCTCGCTACTGAATACGGTCAAATTGTTGGCTTGAGACGTCAGGGACGTTATTGGGCTCAACGCATCAGGGTTTGCCACCAGATGACGATAGCAATCAAGCTTGTCTCTTCCGGGAATATAAAGCACCAGGTTTTTAACGGTCAGCAGCCAGTGATAGCTCATGGAAATTCGCGGATGCGGAGCGGCGCCTGGAACAACTTTGACATAATGGTCACTGGAGGTCATGGCCATTTGATAGTCGGTGGAGTCAGGAAAGAGTGACGCGGTATGGCCATCCAGCCCCATCCCCAGTACAGCGATATCCAGAGCACCCGGTATTTGCGCCACGGTGTTGTTGGCTGCTGCGATCGCGGCGTCGAATGAGGTGTCGCTCAGTAAAGCGATCAATGCCGGCTTGCCTCCCGGAATGGAGTTGACGAAATCCCGCAGCATGGTTTCATTCTGTTGGGATTTGTCCGTGGTAAAGCGCTCATCCACCATCAGAAGCGTGACCTGTTCCCAGGGTAAAGGCTGTTTGGCCAATTCAGCCAGCATGGATTTTGGTGAGCTGCCACCAGAAAGGGCACAGTAACAATGTCCTTTTTGTTCAATGCTGCTAGCGATAACATTTGCCACGTAATCCGCAACAATGCCAGGTAAAGCCTCATTTTTTTCCAGGCGAATCTGTGCCATGTTCAATTCCCTTGCCCGTTCGCGCCCTCGAACCACAGCCTGCCGTCTTTTGCCAGTAAAAGGGTTGATCCTGCCGGGCCCCAGCTACCGGATGCGTAGTGCTCCGGCGGGCTGGTCGTTCTCTCCCAGGTTTCCAGAATTGGGTCCACCCAATGCCAGGCCTGTTCCAGTTCGTCCTGACGCAAGAAGAGAGTTTGGTCGCCCTTAATAACGTCCAGTAAAAGGCGTTCATAGGCGTCAGCGGAACGTTTGTTGCCTCGCGATTTCGGATTAAGGTTCAGGTCAATCGTTCGTACATCGATGCCGGGGCCAAGGCGCTTGCCACACAGGCGAAGGGTTATGGACTCATCCGGCTGTAAAGTAATAACCAGTTGATTGCTCATCAGCTGGCCCCGTGGTGTGTCAAAAATCCAGTGAGGCACCTCCTTGAACTGCACTACAATTTCACAGCTGCGATTGGGCAGGCGCTTGCCGGTGCGCAGATAGAAGGGCACGCCGGACCAACGCATATTATCGATCATTACTTTCATTGCCACGAAGGTTTCAATGGTGCTGTTTTCCGCTACACCTTCTTCTTCGGTGTAGCCTGTACAGGGTTTGCCGGCGATGGTGCCGGGGGCGTACTGCCCCCGCACCACATAGCGGCTAATGTCATCGCCAAGCAAGGGTTGCAGTGCATACAGAACTTTCAGTTTTTCGTCCCGGATGCGATCCGGTTCAATGTTGGCGGGAGGCTCCATTGCCAACATACATAACAACTGTAATAGGTGATTCTGTACAATGTCCCTGAGTGCACCTGTTTCTTCATAAAATTCACCGCGGCCTTCCACGCCAATGGCTTCAGATATGGTGATTTGAATGTGGTCGATGTAGTGATGATTCCAGAGGGATTCAAATAATGGGTTGGCAAACCGAAGAACCAGTAGGTTCTGAACCGTTTCTTTTCCCAGGTAGTGATCAATGCGATAGATCTGGGATTCGGTGAAATAGTTGGACATCTGGCCGCTGATGGTTTTGGCGGTACCCAAATCACGTCCAATGGGTTTTTCCAGTACCACCCGGGCATTGGCGTTGATCAAACCCAGTGCTCCCAGGCTGGAGGCAATGGCCGTATACAGGGAGGAGTGGGTGGAGAAATAGAATGTTCTGGGTCGATCATCGTCATCCAATAACGGAATCAACTCGCGATAGGACTCGGTTTTATCAGCCTCTATAGCAATGCAATTCAAGTGTTTTGAAAACTGCTGCCAGGAAACCCGATCCCAGCTGTCTGCCGGAAGATGTTGCTCCAGCTTGTCCTGCACCCGGTGTAAAAATGCTTCTTTACTGGTAGCAGTTCGACCCACCGCAATGATTCGTGTCTGGGAGTGGAAGGGCGTGGTCCGGTAAAGCTGGTATAGTGCGGGCAGTAACTTGCGCATTGCCAGATCACCCGTACCACCGAATAGCACCAAATCGAAAAGGAGATTGCTCGAATCTTTCACCTGTTGCTCCTGCTCCGTTGCCCGCAATGGCTGTCACTGTGGCTGGATGGATTGGTCCTATGGAGTTCATCGCAGCACTTTTTATACCAATACGCTCAAATATCGTTACTTGCAAGTTTTTGAAATGTGAAAGCGGGCTGGATATTTTCATGGACATATGGGTAAAATCTGGGCTCCGTTTAAGACGCTTTTAGCCGACTTAGCGCCTTAAATGGCAAGGAAATTCATATTTTTTGCACAAGGTTGGGTCATGATAAGTAAATGTATTTTTCCGGTGGCCGGTTATGGAACACGATTCTTACCCGCCACAAAATCGCAGCCAAAAGAGATGTTACCTATTGTTAATAAACCCCTGGTTCAATATGGGGTTGAAGAGGCGATGAATGCCGGATTGACGGACATTGGCTTCGTCACGGGCCGAGGTAAGCGGGCCATTGCTGACCACTTTGATATCAGTTATGAGCTTGAGCACCAGATTAAGGGCACCGGCAAAGAGGCTTACCTGAAAAGCATTCGTGAAGTCATCGATACCTGTACGTTTACCTATACCCGGCAAAACGAGATGAAGGGTCTGGGGCATGCGATTCTGACCGCCCGCAAGATGGTGGGGGAAGAGGCCTTCGGCGTTATCCTGGCTGATGATTTGTGCATTGAGCAGGAAGAAGGGGTGATGGCGCAGATGGTGAAACTGTATAAACAGTTTCGGTGCAGCATCATTGCTATCGAAGAAGTGCCTAAAGATGAAATCTTCCGCTACGGTGTGATTGCCGGGGAGAATATCAAGGAAGGCCTGTATCGTGTCACCGATATGGTTGAAAAACCTGACCCCAGTGAGGCTCCCTCCAACCTGGCCATCATTGGTCGCTATATTTTAACTCCCGATATTTTTGAGATCATTGAGCGAACACCGCCGGGTGCAAATGGCGAGGTTCAAATCACGGATGCACTGCTGACCCAGGCCAAGGAAGGGGCGGTTATGGCCTATAAATATCGTGGTAAGCGCTTTGATTGCGGCAGCGTGGACGGTTTTGTAGAAGCCACTAACTACATGTATGAAAATTTCTATAAGAAAGACGGTAACTGCTGATTACCGGTATTTCTGGAAATAGTCTATCAGGCCCTTGGTGGAGCCGTCTTCCGTGGCGGCTTTCCCCGGCTCCTTCAAACTGGCGGTAATTTTTTTGCTCAGTTGCTTGCCAAGTTCCACACCCCACTGATCAAATGCGTTGATATCCCAGACCACTGATTGGGTGAAAATTTTGTGCTCGTAAAGGGCAATCAACTGACCCAGTACATAGGGCGTGAGTAGTGGGTAGACAAGCGTGTTGCTTGGCCTGTTGCCGGGTACAAAGCGGTGTTTGGCCAGGAACCTGGCCTCTGCAGCGGTTTTTCCCTGTGCCAGCATTTCGGCCTCAAGATCCGCCAGGGTTCGTCCCATCATCAATGCCTGGCTTTGCGCCAGGCAGTTCGAGTACAGCGATGTCTGTTGATCAGCTACAGGGTCGGTGGATTGTACGCCGACAATAAAATCAATCGGAATGAAATGCGTGCCCTGGTGCAGTAGCTGGTGGAATGAATGCTGAGTGTTGGTACCAACGCCACCCCACAGTATGGCCCCGGTTGGATAGTCAACAGTGTCACCATCGCGGGTCACGGACTTGCCATTGCTTTCCATATCCAGTTGCTGCAGGTAGGCGGGAAACAGGGCCAGATTCTGGTCGTAACAAATCAATGCCTGTGATTGGGCAGCAAAATAATCGGTATGCCAGATGCCCAACAGCGCCAGAATAACCGGCATATTCTGGCGCAATGGCATGCTGTTGAAGTGCTCGTCCATGGCTCTGGCACCCGCCAGAAAAGATTCGAAGTGATCGCGACCAATGGCCAGCGCAATACTGAGACCGATAGCGGACCAAAGGGAATAGCGCCCACCAACCCAATCCCACATGGGGAAAATATTTTCCTGTGGTATGCCAAATTCAGCCGCCGCTTCAAGATTGGTTGAAACAGCCAGAAAATGGTGTTTGATGGCGTCGTGGCGCCCGGTTTTTTCCAGGAACCAATGGCGTGCTGCGTTGGCATTGGCCAGGGTTTCCAGTGTGGTGAAGGTTTTGGAACAGACCACAAAAAGAGTGGTTTCAGGATTGCAGTGTTCCAGTGTGCGTGAGATGTGCACGGGATCAATGTTGGATACAAACAGGAATCGTGTGTGACCGGCATAGTATTTTTTCAATGCATCCACTGCCATGGCCGGCCCCAGATCAGACCCGCCCACGCCGATATTCACTACGGTATCGATAGGCTTGCCGGTACATCCAAGCAGCTCTGTGGCCTGTAGCTTGTCTGCCAGCAGCAACATGCGCTCACGGGTCTGATTAATATTATCGGCGGTATCCGCATCCAAATGATAACCGCCGTTGCGCAAAGCGGTGTGCAGCACTGCCCGCTGCTCGGTATTGTTAATGGGTTGGCCGCTGAACATGGCATTGATCTTGTCGGTCAGCCGGCATTGTTCAGCCAATCCGATCAGCTCCGCCAGGGCAGCCTCATCAATGTGGTTCTTGGAATAGTCCAGTAAAAGCTCGCCACAGCGGGTACTGAATTCCGCAAACCGATTGGGGTTTGCCTCAAAAAGCGCTGTGATGGGTTGTTGGGTGATGCGTTGTTGATGGGATAGGATCCCTTCTGAAAGAAAAGGACTGTTCGGCACGTTGGCTTCCTTAGCTTGCTATGCTTGAGTTTACGGCTTCCAGCGCTATGAAAGTAGCCACGAAATCGTTTCCAATGGTGAACCTCCCCATCAGCCTGTTAATGGGGACTACGGGTTCGGGTTCCGGGTTGAGTATTTGCGCAATGAACGAACCGTTGCCTGCATTCAATTCCACTCTGGCATCAAGAAAATCAAGAGTGTGATAGTTCAGCGGGAAGTACACTTTATGAATGGACTCTTTGGCGCTGAATATGACTTTGCTCAGAGGAAAAGAAGCAAGATCCCGGCCAGTTGTGTAGGCCAGGCGCGTCATCTGATCCTGTTCAGCGGCTGAGCATATCAAGTCCAGAATGTCCTCACCCAGTGGTGAGGCCTGCTCCACATCCAAGCCAATGCTGCTGTAAACCGTGTCCGGGGCAATGGCAACAACGCATAGCCCGTTGCTGTGACTGATGCTGCCCACCCAGCCCTCGGGCCAGGCAGGCTCCCTTTGCCTGCCCTTTAATAGTGCAGCACATTGAACACCTGCCTCACTCAGCAGGGCGTGGGCACAGTGCCGGCCCGCCCTGAACTCCCGTTTGCGCTTATCCACCGCTTTTTGGATCAGCGCTTCCTCGGCAGCGCACAGCGGGGTTTCCCACATCCAGTCTTCAGCCACTTTCCACAGGACGTTGTCCGATACAATACCCTGCAGCATCTTAGCTGTTACGCTCCAGAAGTTTCCGTTCCCAGTTCAGTGCAGAACTCACAATGGTCTCCAGATTATCGTGCCGGGGTTGCCAGCCGAGTACATCGCGAATTTTAGTGGCCTTGGCGATGAGGGCAGGTGGATCGCCTGCCCGTCGGTCTGTTTCAATGGTTTTCAATGGTTTACCGTTGACTTTTCCAACCATTTCGAGAACTTCCCGCACACTGTAACCGTGGCCGTAGCCGGCATTCAAGGTGATAGACGTACCGCCGTTGCGCAGGTAATCCAGGGCTTTTATATGGGCTGACGCCAGATCCTCCACGTGGATGTAGTCACGAACGCCGGTACCATCGGGTGTGTTGAAGTCCGTTCCGAAAATGTACACCTGGTCCCGTTTGCCAACGGCGCATTCCACCGCCACCTTGGTCAACAAGGTGGCTTTCCGGGTGCTTTGGCCGATGCGCCCTTCCGGGTCACAGCCCGCGACATTGAAATAACGCAATATGACATGGGTCATGGGTGAGGCAAACGCCAAGTCCCGCAGCATGGTCTCGCTCATCAGTTTGGACATGCCGTAGGGGTTGATGGGCTGGGTAGGGGATTCTTCGGTGATGTTGGGGTCTTCAGGTTCGCCGTATACCGCCGCAGTGGAAGAGAAAACAAAATGCTTGATACCGTGATTCTGGCAACATTCCAGCAGGTTGCGGGTATTGGCGGTGTTGTTTCGATAATATTTGAGCGGGTTTTCAACGGATTCGGGGACAATGGTGTGGGCCGCAAAGTGCATGACGGTATCAATGTTGTGTTCTTTCAGAATCCGGCTGACCAGTTCCATATCCCCGGTATCACCTTCAATCAGCTCACCGTACAGGACGGCTTCCGGGAAGCCAGTGGATAAATTGTCCAGAACGACCACATTTTCACCGCGCTCGCCCAGTTGCCGTACAACGTGGCTGCCTATGTAGCCCGCTCCGCCGGTTACCAGGATGCTGCCATTTGCGTTTGTTTCACCCATATTGCTGACTCCCGATTCCTAAAATTTGTGAAAAATCAAAGTCTAACCAGTATATCACGATCTTTGTTACGGCTTTAGAAAAAGCAGTGGCGGCCGATACTGGCTATAGTAAACAGTGGATTAAGATGATGTCTAACACAGCAATATATAGGTGCTGCAAGATGATGGCCAGGATTGGAGTTTGGATGTTGTGCTGCTTGGGACTTGTGCCCGCCCACGACAGTTTGGCGCACCCGGTGGAACCCTGTCTTGCCCGATTAAGCCAGTTGTCGGTCACCCTCAAGGACTGCGAACTGCACCAGGTGGAAGAAGGGCAGTGTGGTTCGTCCCGGGCGCGCCTGGATGCCCAGATTGCCCTGTGCAAACAGCAGCAGTTCACGGATCAGGCGATCAACAGGGGTATCGATTATGGTTATGCCTCTTTGGAGGGGGATGTTGGCCAGAGCCCCTATCGGCGGCAGGTGCGCAAGCAGCAGTGGGAAAATAGCTTGATGAAGCCGAATCTGATCCGTTTTGGCCGCCTGTTTCCGGACGCGCTTCACGTTCATGAGAGCCTGATGGAACGTTTTAACACCCAAGCCTGTCCCAAACAGTACGCGGGTAAGAGTGACCGTTATGTCTACTTTGACGTCACAACGTTAACCCAGTACCCAGCCTCCTACGATGAGCTGGCACCTGAGAAGTATGTTTACTATTTCTTTGCCCCGGAAAAAAAGGGTGTTTGTTATGCCCCGGACGCAGGGGCTGCAGCGGTGGATGCTTCTGCTGCCGGGCCTAGAGTTGTGAATATTCCCGGATATTTCCTGGCTGAACTGGAAGCCGCCGACCGGGTAAAAGTGGTACGCTGTGCGTCCGGTGATTGTGCCGCTGAAAAAACCGCATTGGCGGATCTGTACGATCAATACAGTCAGCAGTACCGGCATCATCGTCAATTGTTGATTTGCTCGGATATCGAGCAGAGAAACGATAGCCGACGAGCCATAAAGGGTGTTAAGCAATCAAAGGTCAAGCTGCCGGACTACTGCCCGGCGCAGGAAATCCAGGTGCAGGCCCTGAACGCCAGGGGGTTGCTGCAACAGTTGGAACAGCGCCTGTTTCAGGACGTAACGTTCCGTATAGAAACTGCAAATTCGGAATAATATTAGATGCTTACCGCCGATTGATAAAAGTGTTGCGGAAGGGCATCATAGATCTTTATTTCCAATTAATCAGAATGACACCCCAGGGAATGGGTAAAAGTAAGGTTTCGGAGAAAGCTAGCCATGACAGACGCATTACCTGTGGCCGATAACGATAATTATGAAGCGCCCAGCCGCAAGCGGTTGCCCTTTTCATTCGCAAAGCGACATGGTGTTGTCATCGAGGAAATCGGCGACGTGGATGCCATGGTGGCCTATAAAGCGGGCGTGACGCCGGCCACCATTGTCGAGATCAGACGTTTTCTGGGTATGCCGATACAGTTTAACGAAGTGAACGAGGGTGAGTTCGAACGCAGACTCTCGAAGGCCTATGAGAACAACTCCAGTGAAGCCATGCAAATGGTTGAGGGGCTGGGGGATGAGCTGGATCTTGCCAGCCTGGCGGATTCCGTTACCGAAACCGAAGACTTGATGGAGCAGGAGGACGACGCTCCCATCATCCGGCTGATCAACGCATTGCTGACGGAAGCGGTCAAGGTCAATGCGTCGGATATTCATATTGAGACCTTTGAGAAACGATTGGTGGTGCGCTTTCGCGTGGATGGTGTTCTGCGTGAGGTGGTGCAACCCAAGCGCCAGTTGGCGCCCCTGTTGGTGTCCCGTATCAAAGTCATGGCGAAACTGGACATTGCCGAAAAGCGGGTGCCCCAGGACGGACGTATCTCCATACGCGTGGGTGGCCGGGAGATCGACGTGCGGGTATCCACCATGCCCAGTAACGCCGGCGAGCGGGTGGTATTGCGACTGTTGGACAAACAGGCGGGGCGCCTGGATTTGACCCATTTGGGCATGGCCGCCGATGACCTGAAACGCATGACCGGCATCATTACCAAACCACACGGCATCATTCTGGTGACCGGCCCCACCGGGTCCGGTAAAACCACCACATTGTATGCCGCGCTTACGCAGCTCAATGACGCCACCCGCAACATCCTGACGGTGGAAGATCCCATAGAATACCAGTTGGAAGGCATCGGCCAGACCCAGGTGAATACCAAGGTGGAAATGACCTTTGCCCGCGGCCTGCGCGCCATGTTACGTCAGGATCCGGACGTGGTGATGGTGGGTGAGATTCGAGACCTGGAGACGGCAGAAATCGCGGTGCAGGCCAGTTTGACCGGTCACCTGGTGTTATCCACCTTGCACACTAATACGGCCATCGGTGCCGTGACCCGATTGCAGGATATGGGAATTGAACCCTTTTTGATCTCGTCTGCGTTGCTGGGTTTACTGGCCCAGCGGCTGGTGCGGGTATTGTGCCCCCACTGCAAAGAGAGCTATGCGCCGGATGCTGGTGAGTGTGAGCTGATGGGCTTCGATCCCGCCAGCGCCCCCCACATACATCGGGCGGTGGGATGCGATGAATGCAATCATCTGGGTTACGCCGGACGTACCGGTATCTACGAGTTGGTGGTGGTGGATGACGAGCTGCGTACCTTGATACACAACAATGCCAGCGAACAGGAAATGACCAAACATGCCCGCCGTTATGGCTCCGGCATTCGGGAAGATGGGCGGCGTAAGATCATGGAAGGGGTCACCACCATCGAAGAAGTCCTGCGGGTGACCAGAGAGGGCTAATTCGTGCCGGCATTTGAGTACGTTGTTCTAGACGAGCGTGGCAAGCAGAAAAAGGGAGTACTGGAAGGTGATAGCGCCCGCCAGGTACGCCAGCAGCTGAAAGAGAAGGGCATGGTGCCCCTGTCGGTGGAAACCACCAGCCAAAAATCCGATAAACAGGACAGCAACAAGTTTCAGTTTGCCAAGGGTTCCATCAGTGCAGGTGATCTGGCCATCATCACCCGGCAGATGGCAACATTGCTGCAGGCCGGGTTGCCGCTGGAAGAAGCCCTGAAGGCGGTTTCCCGGCAACAGGAGAAGGCCAGTAACAAGAGCATGATGCTGGCCATTCGCGCCAAGGTGGTGGAAGGGCATACTTTGGCGGGCAGTTTGAATGAGTTTCCCCGCTCCTTTCCCGAGTTGTATCGGGCGACGGTGGCGGCAGGTGAGCATTCAGGGCATCTGGATCTGGTGCTGGAACAGTTGGCGGACTACACCGAAGCACGCTATCGCACCAAGAAGAAGGTGCAGGGTGCCATGATCTATCCTCTGGTACTCACCAGTTTTGCCTTCCTTATAGTGGCGGGCATGCTCACCTTCGTGGTGCCGAAAATCGTCTCGGTGTTTGAAGACTCCGGGCAGGAACTTCCCGTGCTTACCAGAATCCTAATAGGAGCCAGCGAGCTGCTGCAAAGCTGGTGGTGGCTATTGATCGTGCTGATGGTCGCTGCTGTGTTCGGGTTTAAGCGTGCCCTTAAGAACGAGGCTTTTCGGTTCCGGTTTCATGCCTGGTTGTTAAAGGCGCCTCTGCTTGGCAAAATCACCCGAGGGCTGGATGCCTCCCGCGTGGCCAGTACGCTGAGTATTCTGTCCAAAAGTGGTGTGCCGTTGGTGGATGCCATGAAAATTTCAGGTCAGGTGGCCGGTAACGTCTGTATTCGGGAATCCGTCACCCTGGGGGCGGATAAGCTGAAAGAAGGCAGCTCGCTGTTTGCTGCTCTGGATGGCTCTGGTTATTTTCCGCCCATGATGATGCAGATGATCGCCAGCGGTGAGCGCAGCGGCGAGCTGGATTCCATGCTGGCGCGGGCGGCCACAAACCAGGAACGGGAGCTGGAAGATCTGATCGATACCATCGTCGCGCTGTTTGAACCGCTGATGCTGGTGGTGATGGGTGGCGTGGTCATGATCATTGTACTCTCGATTATGATGCCAATACTGAGTATGAACTCATTGGTTGGCTAACCATTGGATTAAATAACAAAGGTAGTTCTTTTAATATGAAGCCTATTAACTATACATCGATCACCTCCGTACAACGGGGTTTTACCCTGATCGAAGTCATGATTGTGGTGGCCATACTGGGTGTGCTGGCAACGCTGGTGGTGGTCAACATCGGTGGTGCTCAGGATACTGCCAATATCAATGCCACCAAAAGCAACCTGCAGGCAGTTTCCCAGGCTCTGGATCTGTACAAGCTGGATAACTATCGCTATCCCACAACCGATCAGGGTTTACAGGCGTTGGTTGAAAAACCGGATAATGCCCGTAACTGGCCTTCCGGCGGTTATTTGAAAAAAATGCCGGCTGACGGTTGGGACAATGAATTCGTTTACCTGAGCCCCGGCACCGATGGGCCCTATGATCTGTTTTCGCTTGGCCAGGATGGTGCTGAGGGTGGCGAAGGTCCGGCTGCGGACATTTCCGTCAACGATCTCTAAGGCACATGAAATCCACTGCTAACCACCACCAGGGTTTCACGCTCATCGAAATCATGGTGGTGGTAACCATCATCGGCATCATGACCGGCGTTATCGCCATCAACGTGGTCAACCAGGATCCCCAGAAGGAACTGAATAAGGAAGCACAGCGCTTCCTTGCCCTGATTGAAATGGCCCAGGAAGAAGCGCTCTTCAGTCAGGAGGAAATCGGCATCATCGTCACCGAGCAGGGCTACAAATTTGCCCGCTGGTCGGTTCCAGATAACACACAGTCTGCGCTCACCGAAACCGAAATGGATATTATAGAAGGGGACTCAGCGGATGCCTCCAAATCGGCCGCCATGTCTGCCGCCCTGGGCAACAGTGAAAGCACACCCGACCCCAGCTGGAATCTGATCGCCAACGAGCAGGCATTTCGGGAGTACGAACTGCCGGAAGAATATGAGTTGGTGTTAACCGTGGATCATGAGCAGATTGACCTTGACGGGGGAGTGGATCAAAAGGAGAAAGAGAAAGCCAAGCAAGCCTCTAAAATTCTCGAAGAAGAGGAAGAAGAACTGAAGCCGTCCATATTCGTGCTGTCCAGTGGTGAATTGTCGCCATTCGTTTTGGAGATGATATTGCGGGATGACAGCGATGTGATGGCCAAGGTTTCCGGCAATGAGGTGGGTAAAGTATGGATGGGTGAAGAAGATGATCAGCAAGACTGAATCCACGGGCTTTACCCTGATTGAGGTGATGATTGCCCTGGCGATTTTTGCGGTGGCAGTTGCGTCATTGAGTACGGCCATGCATGGCAACGTCCGAAACGCCAATTACCTGAAGGAAAAAACCATCGCCAACTGGATAGCCAACAATAAGCTGGTTGAGATTCACGCCGCCAATACCTATCCGCCGTTGCAGGATCGCAGCGACAAGATCGAATACGCTGGCACCGAATGGGTGGTGAATACCAAGGTGCAGAAAGCGCAGACCAAAATGCCTATTCGTATCGTGGAAGTCAGTGTGGGCATTGAAAATGCCGATGATGAAGTTGATTACTTTTCTACCTTAACGGCCATCGTCTCGGATACCCAATGAAGATTACCTCTACGCAACAGGGCTTGACCCTCATTGAACTGCTGATTGCCATGGCGATCTTTGCGGTGATGACCGCCAGCATGTTCGTTGCGTTTGACAGTTTTCAGAAGGGTAAACAGGTCACCGAAGCCAGTGCCGAGCGGCTTAAGCATTATCAATTGGCGTTTAACATTCTGGCCCGGGATTTTCAGCAAATGATTCCACGTACCGTGCGGGATGAATTCGGTTCGGAAACCCCGCTCTATGCCGTGCGTTCCGAGGTGGGCAGCGATATAGAGTTTACCCGGGCCGGCTGGAATCGCTCGCCGTTTTCCAAGGTAAAACGGGCGGAACTGCAGCGGGTGGCCTACTACCTGGAAGAAAATAAGCTGATGCGGGGTAGCTGGCGCGTACTGGATCGGGCCGAAGACACAACACCGGATCGAACCGAGCTGCTGGATGGGGTGGAAAACCTGTCTTTCGTGTTTTATTACCTGGATAAACAGAAGGCCATGCAGTCGGTGGAAGTGTGGCCGCCCGATAGCTTTAAAACCGGTGGCAGTGGCAATGCTACATCCATTCCTGAGCGTGAATTCCTTCTGTTGCCCAAAATCGTGGAAATGAAGCTGACCACCGAGGATATGGGGGTTATTACCCGCAAATTTCTGATTGCCAATTGTTTTGTGGATGTGTATCACCCCAATGACGATACTGCTCCGAAGGGAGGTGGTTGTGAATCCTAAACAGGGTGGCACGGTGCTGATCACGGTGGTGATGATGGTGGCCATCGCCGCCATCATCGTGACGGACATGACCTATCGTCAGAAGCTCGATATTAAGCGCACTTCGGCCTTGCTGTCGCGGGATCAGGCGTTTCAATACCTGCTGGGTGCCGAGGAGCTGGCGAACCTGAGCCTGGTGCAGGATCTGAAAGAAGATAACGACAGGAACGAGCCGGCCTTCGTGGATACCCTGGGGGAGGATTGGGCCAAACCACCACAACCCTTTCCCGTGGCCGGAGGTTTTATTCAGGGGCGGATTATCGATCTGCAGTCGCGTTTCAACGTCAATTCCATTATGGCCTCCGACCCGACCATTGCAAAAAAGCAGCGTGAGCGGCTGCGCCGGCTGATGGATCTTGCAGGGTTGCCCAAGGACACGGAAAGCAATGTCACAACCCAGATGTTGTCCGAGCGCATCCTGGACTGGATGGATCAGGACCAGGAGCCAACCGGCTTCGACGGGCAGGAGGATCTGGACTATCTGGGGCTGGAGCGCCCTTATCGAGCCGCCAATAGCATCATGTGGGATATCAGCGAGCTGATGCTGATCGAGGGCTTTACCCCCAATGATATTGCCGCATTGGCGGATAGGATATGTTTCCTGCCACCGGATGTGGCTTTAAATGTGAATACCGCAGAACCGACTGTGCTGGATGCTTACGACCTGGGGTTGCCGGGGGCACAGATTAAGGAAGAACGTGAAAAGGATGGGCCGGCACGCCATGCCAAAGGCTTTCTGGACCTGCAGGCATTCGATGATCTGATTGCGACCGCTGCCACTGTATCGGTGGGAAATGGCCAGAATAACGATGACGAAACCAAGATCGTGGACCCCAATGATCCCGAAAAAAAGAAACAACCCAACAACAAATCGATAGGTAACTTTTCAGTCAATAGCGAGTACTATTTACTGGAGGCCGAAGCCGTGATTAACCAGAAGCCGGTTTTAATGCGATCCATCCTGTACCGCCCAAGCTTGAAAGACGGCGCGGCAAACGGTGATGTCAAGATCAAAACCTTGTCCAGAAAACTGGAAGATCCGTTAAAACGAGTATAATGATAAGAAAAGCACCTTAGGAAGGGGCCTGTGACTAGTAAAGTTTTTGTTCGTTTTATTAATGAAAAACAATGGGTTAGCCTTTGCTCGCAGTTTGGCGATGAAGATCCTGTCGATGTGCCGGAAGATCTCTACGTAGAATGGTCCAGCGCTGAGCTGGACGGCAGGGTCTCCGATTCCCAGATTGTACCGTTCAGTGAGTTTGTGGATCAGCTCAACAACCGCTGGCATCACAGCTACCAGTACGGCATTACACTGCTGGTATCCGGCGTCAACACCTTTACCGCCGAGGTGACCATTCCCTCCAAGCAGACCCGCCACATTGCCCAGGCCCTGCCGTATATGATTGAGGATCAGGTGGCTCAGGATGTGGCTCTGTTTCACCTGATCACCGGTGATCGCGCCCCTGATGGCGAGCTACCGGTGGTGGGCATTCCCCGGCAATTGGTGGAAGGTTCCCAGGCGCTGTTCAATCAATTCGATCTGCCGTTGGATTCCATTCTGCCCGATATGTTGTGCCTGCCACGGAAAGAGGGTGAATGGAGCCTGCTGTTTGATGGCCGCCACCTGCTGATAAAGCGCTCTGAAGTAGACGGGTTGGCGATTGAAATGGATGCCGCCCCGGTGGTACTGGCCTCTGTCATGGAGCACTGGCAGGATCAGCCGCAGGTATTAAGGGTGCTGTTTTGCCAGGAACATTTGAATGAAAATCTGCAGAACTGGATCAAAACCCAGATCTCCGGACAGGTGGCGGACGCTGGCTTTGAGGTGGAATACGATGAGATCAACTCCAACGATTTTCAACTGATATGCGATCACGTACACAGCCATTTCGGCGCCAAAAAACCCCGCTTCGATTTCCTGCAGGGGCGCTATGCCAGTAGCGGTCGCCGCAAGCCGTCCGCCTTTAACTGGAAACCGTTGGCGGCCATGGTTGCTCTGTTTGTTGTCAGCTATACCGCATTTCTGTATACCCAGGCCTGGAAAATGAATCAGGAAGCGGCGTTGCTGGATCAGGAAACCAAAACGTTCTACAAACAGTTGTTTCCCCGTGACAAGCGCATTGTCGATGTTAAGCGCCAGATGCAGCAGCATATTGCGGAATTCGAAAGCGGAGCAGAAGGCCAAAGTTTTATGTCCCTGCTGGCGCTGGCCGGAGAGCAGATCTACGATGCTAATCGCACCGACAATGATGCCATTTCCCCACGCCGGGTATCCTACGATGAAGGGCAGGGCGATTTGCGTCTGGATCTGCTGGTGAAGGATTTTGGCAAACTGGAAGATTTCAAAACCAAATTGCAGCAGGCAGAGTTGGCTGTGGAAACAGCCTCCGCTGCGCGCGATAAAGATCGTGTCAAAGCCCGCCTGAAAATTCGGAGTGAACGATCATGAGTGATGCATTGCAGAATCTGCGAAACAGTCTTGATCCGGTACGCCGGCGCTACGACAGCCTGTCTGATTCAGAGCGCATGATCGTCAACGGGATTGGTGTGCTCATCTTGTTTGTGTTGGTTTTTTTGTTGTTGATTCTGCCCGCACAGCGCTCCGTGGATCAGGCAGCGATCACGCTGCAAGGCAAACAAAACCTGATGGCGTGGATGAAAGACAACGAAGAGGTTGCACGCATGTCCGCGGTCGGCGGTTCCACTGCCAACCGTTCGGATCAACCCATACAGACCATCGTCACTTCTACCGCACCGGCCATGGGCATCACGGTAAAACGTTTTGAACCGGAATCGGAAGATAAACTGCGTGTGTGGCTGGAGAAAGTGTCCTTTGACAAAACCATGCGTTGGTTGCACCAGATTGAAAGCCGGCACGGCATTCGAATTGTCAATGTATCCATTGATGCCGAGCGTGAAACCGGCCTGGTAACCGCAAAGCTGGTACTGCAAAAATAAATGTACGAAGCCTTCTTTCATCTGCAGGAAACGCCGTTTTCCATTGCACCTAATCCACACTACCTCTATATGAGCCAGCAGCATAACGAAGCCCTGGCTCATCTGGTGTATGGAGTGGGGCGTGATGGTGGTTTTGTGTTACTGACAGGTGAGGTCGGCACCGGAAAAACCACCGTGTGTCGTTGTTTTCTGGAGCAGATTCCGGACGATACCGACGTTGCTTTCGTGTTGAACCCGAAATTGCAGGTGGAAGAGTTGTTGGCCACCATCTGCGACGAATTATCGATTCCATACATCGGTGACAGCATTTCCGTTAAGGATTACATTGACTGTATCAACGGCTTCCTGTTACGCCAGCATGCCCAGGGCAGGCATACAGTACTGATCATTGATGAGGCTCAGAATCTGAATTCCGATGTGCTGGAACAGATTCGCCTGCTCACCAATCTGGAAACGCACGAAAAGAAACTGTTGCAGATTATTCTGCTGGGGCAGCCGGAGCTGCAGGAGATGTTCAGGCAACCGGAACTGCGTCAACTGTCGCAACGGGTAACCGCCCGTTTTCATCTTAATGCGTTGGGGGAGGATGAAGTTGGCCCCTACGTTTATCATCGTTTAACCGTGGCGGGCGCAGTGGACCCCAAGGCCATGTTTCCTGTGGCGACCATCCGCAAACTGTACCAAATATCCAAGGGGATTCCCCGCATCATCAATCTGGTGTGTGATCGGGCGATGCTGGGTGCCTATGCCAAGGAAACCCGGGTTATTGATGGCCATATCCTCGGTAATGCCGCCAAAGAAGTGCTGGGTTACAAGGTATATGCCCCGGCGAAATCAACCCGGCAAAAGTGGTTGCCTGCGCTAATCGGTGGTGCGGCGGGTTTCGCCATCATGGTGCTGGTTGGCTTGTCCTATTGGATGGGTGTGAGCCAGCATGAAGCGCCTCATGCGGTTGCTGAAGAAGCAGATTCAAATGCAGCCGAGCCGGTGGCCGACATTGCTGCGGCTGCAGCTAAAGAACCACCACCACCGCCCGCCATTCTTAAACAGGCCAATATTAAGTCGGCAACCGAAGTTGTGCCCGAGGCTGCCGCTCAGCAAAGCAGTCTGTTGTCGCTGGACCAGGTGTTCGAGCTGGCGGATCATCAGCAGGATGCGGACGCCTATCGGGATCTCTTTTCAGCCTGGGGTATTCCCTATGATCCCGCCGAAAACGGCATGGCCTGTCCGTACGCGGAAAGCCTCGGTCTGGCGTGTCTCAGCAAGCTGGGCAGTCTCGGCTCCATCAAGCATTACGGCATGCCGGTCATCGTGCGTTTATTTGGGCCGGCAGGTGATGAGAAATTCATCGTGATTCGACGTTTGGATGACGGGGTCGCTGAAGTGTATCTGGGTGGTGAAATAAAGCGGGTGGATATCCGTGACCTGGATGCCTATTGGCGTGGCCATTACTCCCTGCTTTGGAAAAAACCGCCGTCCTATCATGGCCCGATGCATCCCGGCACCATTGCACCACTTTCCAAATGGCTTTCCTATCAGCTGGATGTTTGGGAAAACAAACCCCAACCTTCCGCCGGGCGATCCACCTACGATACGGATCTGGTGGAGCGGGTGAAACAGTTCCAGCGCACGGTAGGCGAGATTGATGATGGTGTGGTGGGATCAGGTACCCTGATTCAGCTGTCGCGGCGGGTGGATGAGACCATCCCGCGCCTGGACCCTATTGAAGGGGGTTCCTGATGTCCTACATCCTGGATGCGTTGCGCAAGTCAGAGCAGGAACGCCAGCGCGGCAAGGTTCCGGATATTCACGGGGCCGGCACCGAAACGGTCGTAAGCGGCGGGAAAGCCAACCCCTGGCCCATCATAACGGTGACGGTGGTGGTGATTAATCTGGCCTTGCTGGTGTATTTCTGGTTTCAGTTTACCGGCAATGAACAACCCGCAGCCGTGAGCCCAGCGCCGCAGAAGATGGTTTCAGAACCGGCATTACCGGAATTCGCGCCGGCGCCTCCGGCAACACCAACCTTGACGCCGCCCCAGCCCGGGGCCGGGCCGGTGGTGAGTGCTGATAAGGCACCACCGCCGCCTGCGCAGACCCAGCGCAGCGATCCGCAGCCGGCGCAGATGAATAGCCTCGAGACAGGTCAATCAGACCAGGATGACCGGGTGCCCAGTGTGGGGTACCTACCGCAGCTGGAAGAATTACCGGCTTATGAGCGGGACGGGATTCCGGATATGACCTTTTCCTCTCACATGTATTCCAGCATTCCCCGCTTTCGCTCCATTATTATCAATGGCAAGCGTCTTAAGGAAGGGCAGTATCTGAACCAGGAGCTGCAGGTCAGGGAAATCACCGAAAGCGGGGTTGTTCTAAGCCGGGGCGGGACTTTGTTTGAAGTGGACGTTTTGGGACGCTGGGCACAATAAATCATTCAAAATAAGGAAGAAATCCGTTTCGTCGTCTAACCTTAACAGAGGTCCAGCCCGGTCAGAGGTGTGATTATGGAGGCGAAACAAAACGCTGTTGAAGACAACAAACGCAGTGTACCGCGACGGCATCTTATCTATTACCTGAGGGTGTTTGATGTCGAAACTAATTCGCTTTTGGGGAATTTGGTGGACATCAGCACCAAAGGCATGATGATCGTCTCAGATCAACAGGTTGAACCGGGCAAAAAGTACAAGCTGAAAATGGTGCTGCCCGATACGGTGGATGGCCGTAAAGAAGTGGAGTTCGACGCGGAAAGCCGCTGGTGTCAAAAAGATACCAATCAGGATTTTTTTGATTCAGGCTTTGAGCTGATGGATCCCCAGGCTGAATTTCTCGATGCCGTGGATCGCCTGGTGGAGGATTATTTATTCAAAGAGTAGAGGCGCCTTCCCCTAAGGTATTGTTTTTCCTCCCTGTGCGGTGTTGTCAGGAGGTCTGATGGATATGAGCGCTCTGGAAATCATCAAGTCCAACCTCAATGTGGCGAGAACGCTGATCATCGACGGTCGCGACCGCTACATCGGTGTTACCCGCACGGCCCTGCAAATCGAGCAGATTTACCGTCAGTATCGCTCCCGGGCCAAGGTTTTAGCCCCCCCATTAGCCGAACAGTTACTGAGCCAGGCCCACCGCGAAAGTGCCGATTCTATCTGCAAGTTGTGTCGCGAAAACGGCGCGATCTGGGTTAAGTTTGCTCAATTTCTCAGTTGTCGGCCGGATCTGTTGCCAAGGGAATATATTGTTGCGTTACAACGTCTGCAAAATGATGCCGAACCTGCCCGCTTTGAGGACATTCACCCCATTATTTTAATGAGCTGGGGGCAGAATTGGGATAACCAGTTCACCCGCTTTGATGTGTTACCCATCGCAACCGCCTCTGTCGCGCAGGTACATCGCGCAACCCTGAAGAACGGCCAGGAGGTGGCGGTTAAATTTCAGTTGCCAACGGCCAGGTCGTTATTTGAACAGGATTCTCTGGTGTTCACCACCCTGTCGAAAGCCCTTGGTCCTTTGGTTCGTGAGCTGGATCTGAGGCAGGTTGTACGCCAGTTGATCAATATGACGCTGGAAGAGCTGGATTTTCGACGCGAAGCCCGTAACCTGAAGGCCTTCAGCACGCAACCGCACCTGCCGGGAATCATCATGCCGGAGCTCTATGAGAGTCTGAGTTCAGAGCGGGTCATGGTTACATCCTGGGTAGACGGGGTGCGTTTGGCGGACTACCTGGAAAGGCATCCGGAGCGCGCCAAACCGGTGTTGCAGCGCTTGTTGGCCAGCTACATTCACCAGATCACCCAACTTGGCATCTACCATGCGGATCCTCATCCGGGTAATTTTCTGATCACCCGGGATGAACAGATTGCGATTCTTGATTATGGCGCCATCGCGCGACTTTCCGCTGAGCAGCGCAATCAATACACCAATCTACTTATGGGGCTGATGGGCTTTTCCACAGTCAAGTTAGGTGATTTGTTCCGCCAGGCCGGGTTTCATTGTGAACGGGCTGAAACCCTGGAAGAGATCTCGGAATACGTGGTAGGGGATAATCCGGAGGCACTTTCCATCGCTGATCGTTTGAGTGATTCACTGGATAAGATGCGGAAAAACAAAATAATAATGCCAGACTCATTCGTGGCCATGGCACGGGTTATCATTACCATCGGTGGGTTTATGACGCATTATGATGTGGATTTCGATTTTGACCCTGCTTCCATTGCTGCCTGATACCGCAGCGGCAAGACATAACTGATAAACATTTCTTACACTGGTACAACAAAATGGAATTGTACCGGCTCTTTGCACACAGTAATATAGCCTTCATATTAATAACTAAATAAGAATACGCTTTAGAATTATGTAATTCCCTAGGGGGGTTCTGGTGCATTTTTGCAGTTTTCGCAGTTTTTTTAGTATCGCATTTCTTTCCTGCCTGGTTGTCAATCAATCCTACGCAGCGGTATCGCAAGCCGTTACCGAAATCGTTTTCAAGGAAACCATCGATGAGCTTATGCTGGCGGGGGACACCTGGAAGTTTGCCAATGGTGATACCTACACCGGAATGTGGTTGCATAACAAACCCCATGGCAAGGGCGTTTACCAGCGCTTGAATGGCGATGTCTACAACGGGGATTTCCGTGAAGGATATATGCACGGCGTAGGTGTGTATAAATTCGGTAACGGTGACGTCTACAAAGGTGAATGGGAGAAAGGCCAGACACAGGGCTATGGTGTCTTGCAGTATCAGAATGGCAACCGTTACGAAGGCGCTTGGCAGCAGGGTATGCGCCATGGCAAGGGTAAACTGCTCTATCGCAGTGGCTCGGTTTACGAAGGTCTATGGCAGTACGACGATAAAGAAGGCAAAGGCCTCATGACCTATCGCAACGGTGAACGCTACATTGGCGATTACAAAAATAACAAACCCCACGGACACGGCATCAAAACCGAAGCCAACGGCAGGAGCTACCGTGGCACGTTCTCCAAAGGTTTCCGCCATGGTGTTGGAGAATGCAGCCTTGAGGGCGGGGTAATCCATGTGTGCCTGTTTGATAAAGGCCGGGAAATTCGCGATCCTGCCAAGCTTGAGCTGGCAAAAGCCTATTATGAAAAGCACAAACCCACTTACGAATTTGAAGGTGGTATCGCTTATCATCTGCAGGATGAATTTACCAAGGCCAGGCAGTATGTCACCACCAAGAATGTGTGGTGGGAAAAGACCATTGCATTATTAGAGACCCAATTACGCATTCGCAGTGAGGAGGACGATCAGTTTTTGTATCTGGTTGTTAATCGATATACGGGGCCGGGTGTGTATCACCTGCGCAAGGGCGAGATCCTGGCATCATCCGCAGATGGAAAAGCCATCGAGTTACCCGACCAAATCGTGGCTCGATTGGAAATCAAGGCCGATGAACAGGGAGAGATTCACGGAGTATTTAGCATTCCGGAACTGGCCCATGAAGAGTCCAACAAACGCTACAAAATTTTCGGTGGGCAATTTGAAGCGAAATCCAAGCCCCCGGAACAGGAAAAACCGAATGATCATCTGGATTTTCTGGTCAAGAACAGGGATAAAGGCTAGGCCGACCCGGTTACAGCCCCTGATGTATCCACTGCATTATCAACGGCAGTAATACGGCGGTAAGTACACCGGTGAGGCTCATGGCCAGTGCCGAAAATGCGCCGCATTCTTTGCTTTCTTCCAGGGCGCGGGCTGTTCCCAATGCATGGGCTGTCAGGCCCATGGTAAACCCTTTAACACCGTCATCTTGAATACCCATTCTGTTCATCATTGGGATGCCGATCATCGCGCCAATGGCTCCGGTCAGCAGCACAAACATGGCACTCAGTGCAGGGATGCCACCGATCTGTTCAGTGACGATCATGGCGATAGGGGTGGTAATGGATTTGGTGGGCATGGAAAGCAACGTGGCTGTGTCGGCACCGAGCAACCATAAAATGCCCACCGCCAACAAAACAGTAAAGGTGCCACCCACCAGCACGGTCAGCAGAATCGGCAGCAGCAGCGAGCGAATGCGCCTGGCATTCTGAAATAGCGGGATAGCCAGCGCCACCGTGGCGGGGCCGAGCATAGCATGCAGCAGGTAAGAGGACTGGTAGTAAGTTTCATACGGTACCTGCAGTACAATGACCGTTCCCACCACTACAACCATTCCAATCACCACCGGCTGCAGCACCGGGTGGCGATTACTTTTCAGATATAGTTTTTGCCCTGCATAGAATGCCGCAATAGTAATGAGCACACCGAACAGGGGAAATCCGGTAACAGGCGTTAGCAACTCCATCATGATTGCTTACGCAAAAGTCGGGTGAAAAAAATGAACAAATAGGGTGTTATCAAAATGGATGCGGTCAGACTTACGAGCAGCGCAACGGCGATGGCAAGGCCATCTTTTTCTAGCAGTGGCCCGTGTTCGATGATGCCTGCGCTGGCCGGAATCAGGAACAAAGGCAGCAGTGGCAGCAACACCGACGACACCGTTAACAGGGATTCAGGGATATGTCCTTTGATCAGCAGAAAGATAAACAAAAAAACCAACCCCAAGACCGGAGACGGGATAGGGAGGCCGAAGGCAACCACCATCATGTGGCCAAACAGTTGAAACAGAATTAAGTAAAGCAGCCCAACAAGCATTTCTGATATTCCGAACCAATACATTTCGGCTTAGAATATCATATCTTCAGCGGGGGAAATTATTGGATTGCCATTGCAGGGCTTCGCTAATTCCCTGGCGGGGTTCCACTGCCGGCCTCCAGTCAAGCAGACGGGCAGCCCGTTCAGTGGAAAAGCGGAACTCGTTCCCAAAGGCTTTTACATCAGTGGTGGACAGCAGTGGCGCAGGTAATAACCGGTAGCGGGCAAGGGTTTGGGTGGCTTTTGCCAGCGTCATCATCAGGTTGTAGGGTAAGTGAACTTGCTTGATGGTTTTAGCGTAATAATGGGCGATTTCATTGTATAGATCCACTGTGGTCATGCCCGTCTGGCTGTCCAGAATCAAAAAATCCTGACAGGGCTGATGGCGGTGATCCATGATTTTCTGAACGCCGGCGATCAGGTCATCAATGTGAATCAGATAGATTTCCAGCGCGGCTGAGCGATGCCAGGTAAACACCACGCCACTTTTGACCATATCGATTACAGCGGGAAAAAATTGCCGGTCGCCCGGGCCATAAACCCAGCCTGGATAGACAATGGATGCACTGAGCTTGCCTTCGGAGCGCAGCATCCTGACATGGCGTGCCGCCTCGATTTTGGTGTCGGCGTAGGGCTCGTCCCAGGTTCTGAATGGCGAGTCTTCCGTGATGACCTCACCGGGCCGCGGTATACCAAACACATCCGAAGTACTCACCAGGGTCAAATGAGGCGCGGACTGCACGGACAGACAGGCCTGACACACTGTTTGGGTGCCCAGTACATTCACCCTGTGGAATTGTTGGTACGGAGCGATGGAGTTGAGTAAGGCCGCCACGTGGATGACGTCATCGCAGCCCCTTACGGCGTCAGTTACCCGCCCGGCATCGCAGATATCGGTTTCAATCAGGTCAGGGTCGCCAAATTCCCTTAGCCAGGCCAGTTGCACTTGCTTGTGAGGGTGGTTGGGCAGGTCAAGCAGACGCACCTGGCATCCCGCCCGGAGAAAATGCGCTGCAAGACGGCTGCCCACAAACCCGAACGAACCGGTTATAAGAATCTGTCTCATTTGTTGACGAAATTACCTTTATAAGTGGCACAATAGTACCATTAAATGAGTTCGTTAAGGGCTTTTTCAAAAATTATGTGATATGAATCACACTTAATATAGAAATAGGTTATTAGTCATATTGCTAATTAATATAAGAAAAGACCGAGATAACATACAAGTTGTTTAAGGCCTGTCTATACTTGTAGTTGATTATGTTTGATTGTGTTGTGAATCAGCACAGTGGAAATTAACCAGGACCATTTTCAGGAGTGGCAGTTATGGATCCGAAATCAAAAGAGATCTATCACAAGATTGAGCATTTCCTCGAGGAGCGCAAGGGACGGGATCGCCGCAAGGATGAGACGGTAGAGGAAGCAAAGGCTAATGCGGAGCGTCGCACAGGCGATGATCGGCGCGCCAGTTCATAATTTGTTGGTAGATCGGTAGCGAAAGGCGAAGGATTTCACACTTCGCCTTTTTTGTTTCCTTTCGTTCAGTGGTTATTCAGTTAAAATGCCTCATCATTTCGCCATTGATTTGAATTGAGCAGGCAGGAGAAAGTAATGAAAAGAACCATTTTAGCGGCATCGGTATTTGCGTCCATAGCGCTTAGCGGGTGTACCATTGATCCTTACACCGGTGAACAAAAGGTGAGTAATACAGCTATTGGTGCCGCAGCGGGCGCGGTAGTGGGTGCAGCCGTATCCAGCAAGAAAGACCGTGCCAAAGGCGCGGCCATTGGTGCGGCCATTGGCGGTGGCGCCGGCTATTACTTCGACTACCAGGAAAAACTGCTCCGCCAGAAACTGGAAGGCACCGGCGTCAGCGTAACCCGCTTGGAAAACGGCGGCATTAAATTGAACATGCCTGGTAACGTCAGTTTTCCAAGCGATGAATACCAGTTACTGCCGAGTTTTTACGACACCCTGGACAGCGTTGCCATCGTGCTCAAAGAATATAGTAAAACGGCTATACGAGTTACAGGACACACCGACAGCACAGGGAGTTTTGAATACAATCAAACCTTGTCCGAGCGTCGCGCTGCCAGTGTTAAGGATTATCTGGTGAGTAAAGGCGTTGCCTCCAGCCGTTTGCATTCCAATGGCTATGGCCCGCGCTATCCCATAGCATCGAATTCCACCGTGGAAGGTCGGGCAGCCAATCGCCGGGTCGAGATCGAGATCCTCAATCAGATCTAGGCAGACCGGCCTGTTCAATATCGGCTGGTTGTAAATTGTTGTTCGCTAGAAAGGGAGCCCGATGGCTCCCTTTTTTGTTTGATTACCTAACCCAATGGAAGCACCGGGGTGAAACAACTTTGCGGATACCGAGTCTTTACCATACTATCGAAAGCAAAGTGTTGAAGGAGTGCCACAGTGTCAACCTATGATTATGACTTGTTTGTGATTGGTGCCGGGTCCGGCGGTGTTCGTTGTGCCCGAATGTCGGCAGGCATGGGGGCGAGGGTAGCGGTAGCAGAAGAGCGATACATGGGGGGCACCTGCGTCAACGTAGGGTGTGTTCCCAAAAAGCTGTATGTCTATGGATCCCACATGCGCGAGGATATCGAGCTGGCACCATCCTTTGGTTGGTCGGTCAATGACGCGCAGTTTGACTGGCAGGTGCTGCGTGAAAACAAGGTCAAGGAAATAAACCGTCTCAATGGTATTTATCGCAATCTGTTGAGCAATGCCGGATGCGATGTTATGGAATCCCGTGCCACTGTCTCTGGGCCGAATAGTGTGGTGGTTGCAGGCAAAACCATTACCGCGAAACACATTCTGATCGCAACGGGTGGCTGGCCCTTCAAGCCTGATATTCCCGGCATTGAACATTCTATTACCTCCAACGAATTTTTTGATCTGCCCAGTTTGCCCGATCGGGCGCTGGTGGTGGGTGGCGGTTACATCGCCATAGAGTTGGCCTGTATTCTTCATAACCTGGGTGTGGAGACCACGCTCAGTTACCGCCGTGATCTCTTCCTGCGCGGATTTGATCAGGACATACGTCAGCACCTGCGGGATGAGCTGGTCAAGAAGGGTTTGAATATTTTATTCAACCATGATGTTACCTCGATCAACAAGCGCGGTGAGCAGACCTTCGAGGTGACAGATTCCAGTGCCCATACCACCACCTATAACCTGATTCTTTATGCCACGGGCAGAAAGCCAAAAGTGGATGGTTTGGGCCTTGAAAATACTAAGGTTGTGGTGAATGGCGATGGTGCGATACAGGTTAATGAACATTATCAGACCAACCAGGATTCGATTTATGCAGTGGGCGATGTTACTGATCGTGTACAGTTAACACCGGTCGCGCTGGCGGAAGGCATGTATCTGGCCAATTATCTGTTTGGCAGCGGCAGTCCACCCGTCCATTATGACGCTATTCCCACTGCGGTTTTTACCCAACCGCCCATCGGCACGGTGGGGTTAAGTGAGCAGGATGCCCGCGCGCAAGGGTATGATGTGAAAATATTCAGATCAGCGTTTGCACCGATGAAATACAGCTTCAAAACAGAAAAAGAGCGGAGTTTGATGAAGCTGGTGGTGGATGCAAAATCAGATCGTGTGCTGGGGGCACACATGGTAGGGCCGGATGCCGGTGAGATTATTCAGGGCATTGGCATTGCGGTTGGTATGGGGGCAACCAAAGCCCAGTTTGACCAGACCATTGGCATTCATCCGACCAGCGCAGAGGAGTTCGTCACCATGAGAACCCCTGTAGAGACGATTTCAGATTAGGTTGCACCGTTTACAATTTTGTGCAGAACGTGGCGCCAGTCTGCCTGTACCGGCAGCAGAAACGACTCCCTCAGCACCGTGACCAGTTCGTCTGTGTTCAGGGTTTGTCGCTCGGGCTCCTGACCGCTGTGGCGCACGGTAAAATGGTTGTTGAGCAGGGTGTACCGGGTTTCTTTGGTGGCCCTGGCCGCCAATAGGTTTTGTCTGAATTTTGAGTTGGGATGGGTGGAGGTGTACCAGTTGGCCACTTCTATGTCGATGGGTTGCTGTACTTCGGCGCCCAGGTGGTAGACCGGCTGCCATTGTCCCGCCAGCAACACTTCCAGAATATAGCCGTCGTTGAATTCTTTGAGCCGGAACGTTTCGTGATGGGTGGTCTGCACCAGATCCGGCACAAACTGCAGAGGCGTCGTTAACACCAGGCCGCCGAAGCCCACATCCACCAACCACGGTGTGCCTTCGATCAGGGTGCGCAATACCATGTGAGTTCTGGGGTTCGCAGGCGCGCCGCTGGGCGTTTGCCAAAGTACTCGTGCCATCAGTGGCTCCACCTCAAATCCAATACGTCGCAGTACTGCCATAAAAAGATTATTCTGCTCGAAGCAGTAACCTCCACGGCCTCCGTAGATCAGCTTGTTACAGATCTGAGACATGTCCAGATTGATTCCGGAATCCAACAATACGTCTATGTTTTCAAAGGCAACGCTGGCCGGATGGAGGGAATGCAGTGATTTCAGGGTGGCCAGATCAACCTCTGGGCTTTGCTCATAACCAATGCGCTGGAAATAGTCCGTCAGTGGAATCATGCAGTTAATCCTTGTTAATCAGAACGATGCCGACAATGAGGGCGATTACCCCTGTCGACCGGCTCAAGGTAATGGGTTTGATGGGAAGCTCGAACCAGCCATAGTGGCTGGATATAATGGCAATGATCAGCTGCCCGGTCAGTGCGTAACTCATCATTGGGCCCAGGCCCATCCGTGGTATCAGATAATAAAACAAGCCTACCCCGGTTGCCGCCAGCAAGCCGCCGGAAAACCAGAGATAGATAGGGATGTTGATCGCTCCGCTCCAGTCGGGGGTTTGCAGTGAGCTGGCAAGGGCCATCATCAACATCGCCACAAAGCTTACCCCAAACACGATTGCGGTGGCCCACATGGAGCTGTCCAACAGTACGCCAAGCCGGGCGTTCATGCTGGCCTGAGTGGCAATGGCGGCGCCGGCCAGTAAAGCAAGCAGTGCGGGTAGATTCATCCTGCAATCCTCATCAATAAGGTATTCATCGTCAATGACATGATCGTGTCTCCGTTGGCAATAAAGAGCACAGTCAGATTAGTGTTTTTTGCCGAGGCTGACATTTACATAGGTTGATTGAGTAGATTTTTTTTAATTCGGCTCAACTGGGTGGGTGTAATGCCCAGATGGGATGCAATCAAGTACTGCGGCAGCCGCCGGGCCAGGGCAGGATAGTCTTCGATGAATTTCTCATAGCGAAGGCGCGCGCTTTGCTGCACCAGGGCTACCTCCCGGGGTTCCTTGGCCAGCAACCAGTTTTTCTCAAGATAGTGTACTTGAAACAAGGCTAAATCATGATGTTCATGTAACAGCTTACGAAAGGGTTTAAACTCGATTTCCAGCACCAGACTGGGTTCCAGCGCCTCGACGGTAAACAATGAAGGGGTTTCCCGCAGTAAGGCGGCCATTGAACCGGGAAACGTGCCTTCATCAAAAAACATCTTGTTGTATTCGTGGCCTTTCTCATCTGTTGTGTAATTGCGGAGCAAGCCCTGATAAACGAAAGCAAAACCAGTGGGTGCGGCCCCGACGGGATAGAGAATCTGCCCCTGATCCAAAGAGCGCAGATGGCAGATTGCCTGCAGGCCCTGCCAGGTTTCAGGCTGTAGTGGGTAGTAGTCTGACATTGCTGCTTTCAGTGCTGCTAACGCCAGCGTTTGCAAATTGGTCTTCATGGGCCTTGTTCTCGATTCAGACGCATATTTCTAACATAGTTCAAAGTCAAAGTAATTCGCAATAACCCATCTGGCGCTACCTTAGCCCCAGCTAACAGGAGGCGGTAGTCAAGCGGAGGCGGTCATCATTGTATTGGATCACAATCAGCAGAATGATCAACGGATAAAACCAGTATAATGGATCGTTGTTCACATTGATCAGGATATACCGAGCCATGGACTACCCACAACAGATGAACGTTCCTGCTACTTTGATGCGGGGAGGCACCAGTAAAGGTGTTTTTTTTCTATTACAGGATCTTCCTGTACCGGCTCAGGTGCCGGGTGAGTATCGTGACAGAATGTTGCTGAGAGTGCTGGGTAGCCCGGATCCCTACGGACAGCAGATTGATGGTATGGGAGGCGGCAGCTCCAGTACCAGTAAAGCGGTTATTATCAGTAAGAGCGAACAGCCGGATCATGATGTGGATTATGAGTTTGGTCAGGTGGCCATAGATAAGCCCATGGTGGATTGGTCAGGGAACTGCGGTAATCTGACGGCGGCTGTGGGGCCTTTTGCCATCAGTAACGGATTGATGAAGTCGGATCGGGTTCCACAGGATGGGGTGGCTACGGTTCGTATCTGGCAGAAAAACATCCGCAAGACCATTGTTGCCAGAGTGCCCGTCAGTGGTGGAGTGGTGCAGGAAAACGGAACGTTTGAACTGGACGGTGTCACCTTTCCCTCAGCGCCAATTCAGATTGAGTTTTTGAACCCTGTAGATTCGTCTGACCGCCTGTTGCCGACCGGCAACCTCATGGATGATTTGGAGGTTCCCGGGGTGGGGCAGATAAAATCCACGTTGATCAATGCGGGGATTCCCATGGTGTTTGTAGCGGCCGCAGCACTTGGCTTGACCGGAACGGAATCACAGAGTGACATTAATGGTGATAGCCGCACACTGGCGTTGCTGGAAACGCTACGCCGGGTGGCGGCACTAAAAATGGGGTTAATCGAAACGTTGGATCAAGCGTCTTTAAGGCAGCATACACCCAAAATTGGCTTTATTGCCCCGCCACAATCCTACAGAGCTGCGGGTGGAAAGGAAGTGAACAAGGATTCTATTGACCTGTTGCTGCGCGCGGTTTCCATGGGTAAGTTGCACCACGCCATGATGGGCACCGCAGCGGTAGCGGCTGCATCCGCTGCTGTCATTCCCGGCACACTGGTCAATCAGGCAGCCGGTGGTAACGTCGGTGATTCCATCACAATAGGCCACCCCTCAGGAACGCTGCGGGTTGGCGCAGAGGCCAGTAATATAGGAGGGCAGTGGTGTATCAGCAGAGTACTAATGATTCGTAGTGCGCGGGTATTGATGGAAGGCTGGGTGAGGCTAAGCTGAATCCAGATGATTGCCACGGTGTGCGCGGTTTGCACGGGCACTAGGATTGATGGCTAAAAATGTTGCTGAAATCCGAACTCGAAAATCAGGACTTCCACCTTTGTTTTTATATCCTGACCGGCATAGGATGGATAAACCACATTAGCAGGATCGCAACCATTACCCAATTGCGCCGAACAAGGCGGAAAATGTGTCTCTGATATCAAGTGACCTATTGCAAAATCGATGTGGCGGTCTTCTGGAAGATCCCAACCAAACCCGATGGACATCAATGTAGCGTCGTTCAGGGGTATCAATGCATTGGGTGCGTCTTCAGCGACAGCTGAAGGCCGATCTTCGTAGCCGGCGCGCAATACAAGTTGATCGCTCCACTGATATTCGATTCCAGTACCCCAGTACGTTACATCTCTTAAGCTGATCTGATAATCCACTGAGTTAGGCGAAATACCATTTTTCCCTCCAGTACCCACTAAATCAGCGATGTTTCCCCACATTAATAAGGGCACGTCCACACCAAAATCCAGATAGATCTGGCTGAAAGCGGACCACTCGGTCCATCTGACATCAAGGTTCCATTTCCACTTAGGAGTGACTTGAAGGTTAATACCAGCGTTCCAACGTTGCGGTATTTCGTATGAAACAGTAAGTGGGCCCCTTGCATCATTCGCGATATCTTCTCCTGTGGGAAGTTGAAGACCAAAGTTTCCAATCAGTGTTCCCACGGCCTCTAATACATCACTACTGTGAAAGTTATACAGGAACTGTTTGAATGGATCATAGATGGGAAACTCAAACTCACCATCCATTTCAACGTTAACGGCGGAGTTGTAGGATAAACCAAGTGATAGCCAGGGTTGAGGTTTCCAAAGCATACCAAGGTTCAAGCCCCAGATTGTTGTCACCGACCTGTTTGGGCGTGCCATTGGGGTTACAGAATGTTGTCTGGATAAAGGGAGAACCCAGGAAAAATATCGCTTCGTGGGGTTCATGTATTGGCAGTTCCAGGCCCATTCCCGAATAATTAAAATTAATGGAAAGACCTAAGGACAGTTCTTCTGATACTTGGTAAGCGACGGTAGGCGAGAAGTAGGTGATCAGAGTGAAAGCGGCTCGTTCCTGTGCGAACCTACCCGGATCATCAGGTGCCACGTGCATGCCGTTCATCATGGGGGCATACACGTTGTTCCAAATGTAAATTTGCTTCCCGACGGGTTATAGGATGCACCGCCGGCTATGCCTGCACCAATAGGCATATCGACCATGCCTCCTGGCAACATTAATGTAGGGCCGCCTTCGGATTCACTGTGGGTATTCAGCGTCTCATTATAGACATACTCATCCCAGGGGCTCCTGCCGTAGCTAAGGTTGCCGTCTTCGTCCTCGTAGGCAGCATATTGACGTTTATACTCCTTAATCAGATCATTCATATAATCACCGTAACCACCCAGTTCCATTTCGGTGGTGAACAAGCCGACGATTCCTTTTATAAACATTTGCCGGCCCTTTAGCTGTGTCAGGCCGGCTGGATTAAAATGAATAGAATCGATATCTGGCGGATCAGCCGTCACCGCGTGTCCAAGTGACAGTGCTTTCGGGCTACCGATCGTTATACTATCGGTAAATGATGCCATTGTGGATTGAGAAAAACACAGAAACATCACGCCTAAAGGTGTAAGCACAATGCGTGATGAACCCCCCCGGTCCTTGCGTTGGGTATAAAGTTTATTCATGTTTTTTTCTTCTATCGTTACGTAGATTATCGTTTATAACGGTCGGCATGAACGTCACGCCAACCATTTTTTGATCTACCCTACTATTTCAGGCTTTAACTGCTGTAAATGGAAATGCCCCCATGATCGCAGCGTTTACTTTACCGCTAATGTTTCCACCTTCTACAACACCACAGAATTTCAAAGTAATAGGTAGCGGCTTTTTTATTTTATTAACCCAGGCCAATTCGCCGCTTTCGGCGTCAAACGTCAAATCCGTTGCCACTTCAACCTGACCCATGGCCGATTGTGTTCCGGATAGTATTCCGTTATCAGACACAAGTTCTAACGTGGTTTCTTGGGGGCCGGTTGGACCATGTATGATGACGCTCCATTTGCCTACGATTTCTTCTTGGGTAACCATTTTTTTCTCCGGTGTTGGTATGGGTTAGTAAAGTTCAAACATCCCACACGAGATGTATGCTGGTTGGTCCGGCAATGATGCTGCCATGAAAGGCAGGTGGGTTATCCGGATCCAACCGGAATTCCGGTAGCTTATTCAGAATGGTTTCGTACATGATTTTGAGTTCCATGCGCGCTAGATGGGCTCCCAGGCAATGATGGGGGCCTGCACCGAATGCCAGGTGGTTGGTTTTTCCACGGTGCAGGTTAAAATCCTGAGCATTAGTGCAGACATTTTCATCGATACTGGCACCAGGGATAAACATCATGATCCGTTCTCCCTGTGCCAGCTTGATACCCCGAAATTCGGTGTCGGACTTCACCATACGGATAGGGGCTACAAATGAATATCGACGCAGTAGTTCTTCGACAGCATTGGGGATTAATTCGGGGCATTCCCTTAGTTCCTGTTGTAACTGACTGTCGCTGGCCAGATGCCGAACGCCAAACCCGAGTGCGTTGACAACCGTGTCCAGACCGGCAATGAATAGAATTACGCAATAACTCAACATCATCTCGAGATTCATGTCGTCATCTTCGAGTTTCAGTGACCAGAGCATGCTGATGATGTCATCCTGTGGGTTATCTTTTCGATCGATAATTGTTTCCCGAAGCACATCAGCAATGGCCTTCATCATCAGCATATTTTCAGACAAATCAGGTGAAATTACAGAAAGGTGCTTTTTAGCTAGTTCCCGATATTCGCGCTCTTTCTCGACCGGCAAACCAAACATGGAAAGGAATATTTCAACTGGGTAAACATCCGATACATCATGCTGAAATTCACATCGCCCTTTATTGGCTATGTTGTCCACGAGGCGCCCAGCCAGTGCCCGAATTTTAGGTTCCATAGCGGCAACCGATTTTGGCGAGAAGGTGGCAAATAAAGGAGCCCGCAGCTTCGAGTGCAGGGGAGGGTCTATGCAGATAGGTACAGGTGCGGGGATTCTTTCTTCTTCAGGCAACTCAGACATCATTGCCTCAAACGCCTCCGGTGAGAAATGCTCACTGGAGAATTTTTTATAATCCGTCATCGCTTCTGTAACTGCATCATGGGACATAAACATCCAGTGTCCGCCATTGTATGGCGTCCAGAATATCGCCGGTGCTTCTATCAGCAATTCTGCAGCTCTAACGTGTGGGTCATTGCAGTAGCCTGGATCGTTGTTGTAATCGAATTCAAAAACCAAATTCTCCGGTACGTGATCCGGTCGCTTCATTTTTCCAATATACGGGTTATCCATGGGGTATCCTCAAGTTACTTATGGTTGGGATCTGTTTATGAACCAGCGGTCCGATAAATCAACTCAGCCTGTGCTTTGGCTTCAGCTTCTCGCAGCAGCCGGTCATCCCGAAATTTAACCAGATCCCGAAAGCCGATTCGCTTGTATTCAGGGCGGGGTTGAATACCCCATTGGTCTTGGGCGGTTGCGTTTGGCCCGGTGGTGCGCCCTTCACCTTCATTCGCTCCATAGAGGGGATGGGGCACAAGGCATTCCGCGTTGTCATCAGACCAGCGTACTTTCATTAGCTCATCGCACACCTCGGTCATGCTCAGGGTTGGCCAGCCGAACCAAACCAATAACCCGGGTAAACTGAAAGATGCTTCAAGAACCAATGCAACCAGGCATACAAACAAGGCCCTTTGCAACCACTTATGCATATTGGCAAAGTGACCTGTAGTGCCCAGCGGTAAATCCTTTTCTTCATTTTTGTTCATGTGTTTCACCTATGGAATGGGCCTGAATCAGTCAGTGAATATTTCGCGATTCACCGTATGCAGGTACGGAAGGGACAGAAATGGCGTAATGTAGAAGATGTCATAGATCCACCAGCCCCAAACCGGGAATGTAATATTGGCGTAACGGACATCCGCATAGAACGTCATATTCAGGTTGTAACCAATCCACACGATGACCCCCATCCAGCAAGTGACGATGAGCCATTGTTGCCCCCAACGCTTCATTTGTAATAACCCAATAGCCGCCGCCAGGCGAGGGCAGAAGCAACCCAAAATCAAAGAAATCTCCCAGCCTTTCTCCCCCGGTGCTCCGGCCCCACCCACTGCGTACGGCCCCACCGTCAGTTCGTTGTAATGCCAGAAATAACCGCCATCGAACACGGCTCCCCAGCCTGCCGTTAACACACGATTGATAAGGGAATGGTTGGCAAACAAATCCATGGCCCATCCCAGGCTGTTGAGTGAGGAATCGATGATGACCAGGTAGCCAATCAACGTGACAATCAAAGGGCGTACTGAAAGACCGGCCTTACCCGCCTGAATCTGTAAATGCAAACCGTAAAAGAAAAGGGGCAGTCCAAAAATACCGAGCACCCCGGTACCCATCAAAAGCGTACCGGCGATCATCCATTTGTCAGCCCGCCATTGCGCCTGCTTACTGTTGTCCTGATGTGCGTCATAAACGCCAAATGTTGTTGATGCCATGGCGCTTACCAGTCACTGAGTGAATAAAGGTGTAGTTGAAACAGGAAGAGTCCCAACAAATAGGAATACAACAATACCTGGAAAACGATTAAGGCTTTCTTCCTGCGGCGATCCTGTTCGGATATTTCATTTTTACTCATTTTTGTCACCTACTAGGTTTCTGTTTTCTTGTTGTGTTTTTTTTATTGGTTTGCTTCTTATAGCAAGCAGGGTACAGCTGCGTTCAATAGGGTTTGCCTGAGCTTCCCGCTGCATCTAGAAAGTACCCAGGGAGTCCATCAGCCAATACCAAAACCAGATCACCAGACCGATGGCGCCGAACGCCAAACCCAGGCGGACCATTTCAGTCCAGATCAAATCCCACATTGCGTCATTCTCCTCAGTATGGCTTGGTTGAGTTGCTTAACCTTCTGATTTTATTGGTGATAATAATGCTGGCGGAGGCGTATTTGGCACTCCGTCCTTGATTTTCAATTTTACTCTACGAGGTTTTATACTTACTCGCAAGTAATAAAACTACTTGCGAGTAAGTAAAATGTGTGTGAATATCCCTTATCACCAAACTGAGACAAAGACTTCATTGACGGAATCAGAAGTTAGCAATGGATAAATCGACAGCAGCAAAGAAAGCAACTCCGAAGAAAGCACAAAAGACGAAGGCGGCAATTCTTAATTCCGCTGAAAACCATTTTGCCAGGCTGGGTTTTGCAGCTACCCGATTGGAGGATATTGCCGATGAGTTGGGAATGACTCGGGCTGCGTTGTTTTATTATTTCAAGGATAAACAGATGCTCTACGACGAGATGATCGCAGACTCTTTCAGTTCATTGGCCGAAACGTTGGTTAAACTGATTGATTCCTCAGATCGCAGTATATCCGAGCGTCTTGAGCTTGCAGTGGGGGCATGGGTTGATTCGGTTGTGGCGCGGCCTAATCTTGCTCGCCTTATTATGCGGTTTGTTGCCGATGGTATCGATCAGCCGGCTATGCGTATCTTCATCGGTAACGAACTGATTCCAACAAAATTCTTTCAATTGTTTCGTGCGGGCCGTGAATCCGGTGAGCTAACCCCATTGCATAATGATCCGTTCCATGCTGCCAGTGCCATTCTGGGCAACACCGTATTTTATGTGGCGGCCATGTCTTCCCTATTACCCAATCAGTTTGAGCCCCTGGATCCGGATCAGGTTGCTTGCCACCGCGATGAAGCATTGTCTTCTGCACGCCGGTTGCTGGGGATAAAAAACAAATAACAACCCCAATAACAAAAAGGAGAGGCCCATGGACAGTGACAGCAGTGCCATACAGGTAACGCGTTACAAAAACTCAATAGCTTGGTTTTGGGGATTGGTCGGGCTGGCTTCGCTGGTGTGGTGCGCCAGTTTTCTCCGCACCGGATTAACCTCGGAGAGAGTGGCTAATCCAGCGGTGTCCGGTGCGCCCCGTCCTGTTGACTTTCTATTTGGCTACCCTCATTGGGCAGACTGGGCAAACTATTTCACAGTGATTGCGATGCTGGTTGTCATTGTGTTGTGTGTTATGTCGTGGCGTAAAAATCCGGGCAACCCGAGTGTGCTTATGGCCATCGCCTCTACTGCTATTGTATGGCAGGATCCGATCATGAACTGGGCGCCCTACGCGGTCTACAATCCCGAACTGTGGCATCTGCCTGAATGGTGGCCCTATGTCAGTATCTCACCCACGGTTGAGCCCTTTATTGTTATTGGCTACTGCATGTTTTATTTTGGGCCGTATTTTCCTGCGATCTGGATACTGCGCCGGATACAAGCGAAAAAGCCAATGGATGCTTTTGTATGGCGCCATCCATTATGGAGTCTGGCTGGTCTGATTCTGGTGATTGGCTTCGTGATGGATATGTTGCTTGAAGTCACGCTGGTGCGAACCGGGCTATATATCTATTCGCAGGTTATTCCTTGGGGCTCCTTGTTCCCCGGCACAACCTTTCAGTTTCCTCTGATCTGGGAATCCACCTTTGTCACCTTCGTCATGATTCCGGCTGGTGTGCTTTGCTACCGGGATGATACCGGGCGGGCAGTCGCAGAGAAGTTGGCACAGAAACTCCGTTTGCTTTCTTCACGGCCCAGGCTGGCCACGTTTCTGCTTATGTTCGGCATACTCAATATAGCGTATTTCATGTATGGCGGTGCCTTTGGAATTATCAGAGCATCGGGCATTGCCACTGCTGTTGCCTGCCCGTATCCGTTTCCCGAAGCAAAAGTGTATGACCCACAAGGTTTCTATGAGCGGGAAGGAGAGCCTGGCCCATACTTTGAAGGTTTGTGGAATACCTGGATGACAGGACAGCCAGAAGGGCGTCCTGCTAACAACCCAATAAACCCGAATGCAGCATGTGTGGGGGAAAGTTGATCATGCGTACTATCGTTATAACCGGTGCCTCCAGGGGACTGGGCTTGGCATCGTCAGCACATCTGTACAAGCAGGGATGGCGGATCGTTGCCGCAATGCGTTCGGTTGACGCTGGCCTGGAGCGTTTACGGGCAGCAACCGGCGCCTCGGTCGATGATCCACGCCTTGTTGGTATTAAGCTGGATTTGGGGGATTCGTCCTCAATCGCCCAAGCGGCCACCGACATAGTAGAGCATGTAGGGGCGCCGGACGTCATCGTTCACAATGCTGGGCTGGCTGCTGCAGGCAGTGCGGAAGAAACACCGATGGAGGCTTGGCATCAGTTGTTCGCCACCAATCTTTTTGGCCCGGTTGAACTGACCAAAGCACTATTGCCGGCGATGCGGAAAAAGGGAAGTGGGCGCATCGTAGTGATATCCAGTCAGGGAGGTATTCGCGGTATGCCGGGCATCAGTACCTATTCCGCTTCCAAGGGGGCCCTGGAGCGGTGGGCTGAATCCATGTCACAGGAAATAGCACCCTTTGGCCTGGGCGTTACCATATTGGTGACGGGAACGTTCAAAACAGAGATTCTGACTGAACAAACCCCGGATTATGGCGATCACAACGGCCCTTATGCAAAGGTCTATGAAGGCATCCACACTACCGGCCGCGAGTTTGTAGATAAGAATGCAGCTCCACCGGAGAAGTTTGCCCTGGCGTTGTCCGCTGCCATTGATGACGATGCGCCCATTAGACGACGGACAGTTGGGCCGGATGCCGCGGGCCTGTATATCATGGCACGCTTACTACCGGGAAATTTGGTTCACAAAATCATAAGGAAAGCGATGAAACTCCCGGCGCAAAATGCATTGAAAAATGCCTAGTGCGAAAACCTAAACATAGGCAGCCAATACATAATAATAAGGCATGAAAATATTACCCAAGAAATATTGCCCAAGAAAGATTTCCTATGAAACATTACTTATGAAACAGCGTAAAGTTGCTGACCATTCCAATTCAATTGCCAGCTTGTCCATGATGGCATCTGCTTTGGCCGGCAGAGCGTTGGAGGTGAAGTATGACGAAGCTCGAGTGGGTGCAGCATGGACCGATGGCAAGATCGTCTATGTGACCAGCGATGGCGATCTCAAATGTCAGTTAAGGCAAGTCTGCTCACAGTGTGCTTTGTTAGCATCAGGGAGTCTTGACAGGGATATCATCAAGCACTTTATACGAAAACCCAAACTGCTTGATCGTTACCTTGCGTTAGAAAGCAAGCGGGCGTTAAAAGAATTGTCTCATCTACTTCCGCCTTCTTACCCTGTAGAAGAATACAGTCGTTCCATTCCGGATTCAGAGTCCTCCTATAATTCTCTGGAGATTGCCTTGAGTAAGGCTGACATCGGTTTGGCACCCGCATCATTTGGTACTATTTGTCCACGTGAGATACTCGCGGCAGTTGCACAGGAGGGTGGTTCTGCCTCGGCCGGTAAGCATACTCCAAGGTCACAACAGAGCGAACCGATGAAGGAGTTATCGGATGAAGCTAACGATCACGAAGATGACAATGCACACGAATTCTCCAGCCCGGTAGGGGGCGGTGGGGGAATTGGTAAGTTACTGCAAAAGATGTTCAAAATGGTCCGAGACGTCAAAGGGGGAGGTTCCCCGGGTGCGGATGCGCCCACCCACTGGTCCAGAACCGGCAGCAGAGCAGGGGCCAAGGCCGTTCGATCTTCGGCACAGCCGGAGACGATAGAGGATGCCTTCGGCAAGCACGCAGGCATTCATTATCCCGAATGGGATACCCACAGACAATGTTACCGCCTCGATTGGTGTACCGTACAGGAAATCGATACACCGATTGAGTCCCATGCGGATGTGGAGTGGTTGAGCGGCATTGGTTTGCGCAAACCGATAACCCGTTTGGGAATGGGACTGGACCGGTTTCATCGTCAGATTCAGGGTGACGATATCGATCTGGATGCAGCCATTGAATCTTGGGTGGAACAAGCTGCGGGATCGGCTCCCGATGAGTACTGTTATGTAGAAAGTCAACGTAATCGTCGTGATTTATCCGTTCTGGTTCTATTGGATATATCGGGATCTGTATCCCAAGCCAGCACCAGTGGCCGCTCTGTCCATGAACAGCAGCGCAGTGTCGGTGCAGAATTGATAACCGTGCTCTATGAAGTGGGTGATCGGGTTGCGCTCTACGCCTTCCATTCTCAGGGCAGAGGAGCCGTGCATTTAGCGCCGGTTAAACGCTTTGAGGATAATCTGGATAGTCAGGTCATGAACCGCTTGTACAGTCTGAAACCGGGAGCCTATTCCAGACTGGGAGCAGCCATTCGCCACGGGACGACCGAACTGATTGATCATGGTGGTACAACGCGAAAATTACTGTTGGTGCTTTCAGATGGCTTGGCCTATGACCATGGGTATGAGCCCGCCTATGCAGCGGCAGATGTCAGGAAAGCGCTAGGGGAGGCTCGCCGCGATGGTGTTGGTTGCCTGTGCGTTAGTGTGGGCGCTGATACAGAAACGGAAACGTTGCGTCGTGTATTTGGCAGTGCCGCCCATGCCACCATTCCTCACCCGAATCAGTTGGGACGAGAAATCGGACGATTGTTTCGATCAGCACTGCAGTCAGCAGAATCACAACGCCGCATTGCATAATGGCTGCTTTTGGCAGCGAGATCAGGATAACGAAAGGCCAAACCGTATGAATATGACAAATGCTAACATAAAGAAAGAGTTTTCAGTTCCCTATTACGTTCCGGTAGGAAATGAGAAGGTAATTTTCACCGCGGCTTACAATCAGGGCCTGTCTATTCTGTTAAAGGGGCCTACCGGGTGTGGTAAAACCCGATTTGTTGAAGCCATGGCATACGAATTGGATCGTCCACTTATAACGGTGTCGTGCCATGATGATCTGACAACCGCGGATCTTGTGGGGCGCTATTTGCTCAAGGATGGCGTTACGGAATGGGTAGATGGCCCGCTCACCAGGGCGGTGCGAGAGGGTGCCATATGCTACTTGGATGAAGTGGTGGAGGCTCGCAAGGATACCACCGTGGTGTTGCATCCCTTATCGGACTATCGCAGGCAGTTACCCCTTGAACGTCTTGGTGTTACGTTGGATGCAGCCCCGGGTTTTTGCCTGGTGGTTTCCTATAATCCCGGTTACCAAAGCGTATTGAAGGACCTGAAAGATTCAACCCGTCAACGCATGGTCGCCATTGAATTTGATTACCCAACCCCGGAAGTGGAACAGGGGATCGTTGCCAAAGAGTCAAAGATCAGCAGTCTACAAGCGGCGAAACTGGTGAAACTGGGGCAGGCGATACGACGCCTGGAAACCGGTGGGCTGAGGGAAGTGGCATCCACCCGTGTACTCATTGCGGCCGGGCAACTGATGGCAGAAGGTTTGTCATTGCGGGACGCCGCACTTGCAGCCATTGCGGGCCCACTGACGGACGATATGCAGGTGGGTAACGGACTCAGAAAAATGGTGGAAGTGTACCTACAGGATTAAAGAAAATATGTGCTTTCAAGTCTGGATTGGGTGGGGAGCAAGGGTGCATTTATATTGCTCGTGAACCTGGCTATGCTCACCCCTCCAATAATCTTCTGCCAATGGGGCTACTTGAGTTTATTGTTGTCGGCATTCTAACTATACGTGTAAGTACTCAGTTGGGGCAGATTACAATGCCTCCACCACAACGCGGTTACGCTGCACTCCCAGGTCGATTTTACCATCCGCCGAGCGGATGCTGGCTTCAACCAGGTCACCGTTGCGAAGATATTGCTTGCGCTGTGATTGCACCTTTAAAAATAAATCCCACTTTGTCTTTTCCGGCAACAATGCGCCGATCTTCTGCTTGAACTGAGAGGGTATTGACAACGCACAACCTGCGGGCGTGCCGGTGGCGAGCAGGTCACCGGCCTCAAAATCCTGGACAGTGGAGAGCTCAGTAAGCGTCTCCGCAGGCCCGAACACCAGGTTTGCGGAACTGTCCTGTTGCCGCACTTCACCATTCACAGTGAGCTTTAACTGCAGGTTTTTAAGAGCCGTTATGCTGGAGGCATCCAGCAGCGTGAGCCAGGGCCCGACCGGTCCAAAGGTGCGGAAGGATTTGCCTTTATAGAATTGCATCTGCGGAATCTGGACATCACGTGCGGAGTAGTCGTTCACGATCACCGCACCGGCTACGTACTCGTGCAGGTTCTTATCGGTAATCGTTACTGCACCCTTGATCGCTTTGCGCAACACCAGGCCAAGCTCTATCTCGTAATCGAGGAATTGCACGATGCGCGGTTTAATGACGTCACTGTCAGCCGCCACAATGCAGCTGGATGCCTTGGTGAAGATCATGTTGTAGGTCTTCTCGTCAGGATCCATTCCCGATTCAATCATGTGTTGGCGATAATTCGCACCCTGACAGACGAACTGCTGATTTTGCGTCACCGGCGACAGTAGCTTTACTGCTGATTGTTCAAGTGTATTGCCTTCCAGGGCGGCAAGCTCGGCCAACGAAGTGCCGCGTATGAAGTCACCGGTGGTGGCAAACTCGCCGGGAACAGGTGTGATCTGGCTACCACGCATGACCCCCCACCGGACACGGCCTTGATATTCGAAGCGTGCGATATTGAGCGACATAAGCGGGATTTCCTTATTGAGAGTTGAAGCAGACAGTGTTGAAGCTTTGGGCTTTTCGACGGGTGCAGGCGACGGCTCACAAGCTGTGAGCGCGAGTCCACTGCCGGCAACCATCACCATCGACACGCCTGCCTGGAGAAGACGGCGGCGCTGAATATCGGTTTCAGAGGCGTTCATTGTCGGGCTGGCTCCTGTCAATAGCGCTTGTGGTAGAAATGCTGACAAAGTACGCATAACTGATGATATTGTCAATTATGATCAAATAATCCATAATCGGCCCATTCAGCATCAACCCTACCCGATGAAATCAGTTAGGAGCCTCCACCCCATGACCAAACACAAACGCCCCAAACAGGCTCCGAATGACGCTGAATCACCTCAGGCGGAATCAGCACCGGTATCGACAGAACCAACCCAGCGCGAACCCCGTGGTGAAAGGCGCAAGCGTTTGACACGTGAGAAGCTGCTGGATGCTGCTTTCCGACTGATGGCTGAGCGAGGCATGGATGCTGTTGCCATCAACGACATCACCGAGGCGGCGGATGTCGGCTTTGGCACGTTTTACAACCATTTTGCCTCCAAAGAGGCGATTTACCTGGCGGTGATGGATGCGTTGTTCGAAGATTTCGGCGACGCCCTCGAGCGCATTGTCGGTGATGTGGAAGATCCTGCCGAGGTTATCTCGATCTGTTTCCGCCATGGAATATTGCGTGCGCGCCGCGAGCCGCTGTGGGGAAAGTTCCTGGTAAGAGAGGGATTTTCAGCGCGGGCCCTGACACGGGGTTTGGGTGTTAGGCTGTTGCGTGACATTCAGATTGGCATCGCCAAGGGGCGCTTTACGGTACCCGATCCTTTTATGACATTCATCACCGCGGGTTCAGCGTTTCTCGGTGCCATCTCGGCTGATCTTGAGGATGCCCGTGATCAGACCGGTTTTCTGGAGCAGCTCGGCTTTTCCACCCGGGACTTTCCCGAGCGGGCCGCCACCTCGTTGCTCTACAATCTCGGGCTGCCCTGGGATCAGGCGCAACACATTGCGCGGCTTCCACTGCCGGTTGCAGGCCCCTCATGAAGCACGCTGTTATGAAAGGCGTCGTTATCCACCGTTATGGATCAGCTGCCGATGTTCTCAACATTGAGGCTGTTACAATTCCGGAGCCGCGCGCAAATGAAGTGCTTATTCGCCAGCATGCAACCTCGGTCAACCCCATCGATTGCCGTATGCGCAGCGGTTACGGACACGTGCTACTTGCGAAAATGCGAGGTTTTGAATTACCTCTGATCCTGGGCCGTGATGTGGCAGGGGAGGTGGTAAAGGTCGGGCCCAAGGTTACTGAGCTTCAGGCTGGTGACGCCGTGTTTGGTGTCCCGAGCCCCAAGGCCCAGGGCACTTATGCTGAGTATGTCATTTCGACCCCGGCGCATGTTATCCCTATGCCGAAGTTGCCTGAGTCTGAAAAGCCGTTTTCTTTTGAGCAGGCCGCCTCGCTCCCCTATGTGACCTGCACAGTGTGGGACGCGCTGGTGACAAAGGCAGGGCTGGGCCCAGGCAGCAGTAGCGGTAAAAAAGTATTTGTTCAGGGGGGATCCGGCGGCATCGGCGCACTGGCGATTCAGCTGCTCAAGTACTGGGGTGCTTACGTTGCCACCACCTGCAGCACCGCTCATATGGAGTCCGTGGCCGCGCTGGGTGCAGATCTGGTGATTGATTACACCAGCGAAGACTACAGCCGTCGGCTTTCAGGTTTCGATGTGGCTCTGGAAACCGTTGGTGGTCCCCTGGAAGAAAAAACTCTGGGTATTCTCCGAAGCGATGGCAAGGCGGTATTCGTCACCCTCATTCATCCTATCTTGCAAACGTTTGACGAATCTGGCTTGGTTTGGGGTGCCATTCGTAATCTCTCACAATTTCGAAAGCAAAAATGCCGTGCCGGAGCGCATGGAATACAGCGCTATTACTGGTCGACCTTCAAGCCGTCTGTCGATGCGTTGACTACCGTGCGCTACCTTATCGAAGAAGGGCGGTTGCAACCTCATATAGATCGCACGTTTTCTTTGACTGACATCATCACCGCCCATGAATACTGCGAGCAAGGCAAGGCGAACGGAAAAGTGGTGATCAACGTTGAGTAAACAATTTATTGACCAAATATCCCCTCCCGGGGGTTGGAAATCCCCCGGCGCCATGCGGCTGGGGCCGCTGTCGGATTCAGAATCGAATATTTGTCATCGGACGTTCAGTGCACTGGTGGTTCGGATTGGCCAGGTGAATGCAGCCAACCTGTTTCTAATGATGATGCGTAATTTCCGCCTGTTTGTTGCCTGGCTTGGTTTTGCCAGAAAGCTGATGCCCTACGGCGAGATTCCGCGGCGGGATACGGAATTGGTCATACTGCGCGTAGCCTGGAATTGCCGTTGTCGCTATGAATGGGGCCAGCATGTGGACATCGGCCTTCGTGCCGGCGTTTCTGTGGAAGATATTGTGCGAGTTCACAAAGGAGCAGACGCACCCGGTTGGGAGCCGCGCCTCCGGGCATTGATGCGCGCCTGTGACGAATTCCATCATCAGCGCATGGTCACCGACCAGACCTGGGCAGAGCTTGAAGACCACTACGATACGCCGCGCCTGCTTGAGGTGTTGATGCTGATCGGTCAGTACGAAGGCCTCGCTGGCGTGCTCAATAGCACCGGCCTACCGCTGGACATGGATCTTGAAAAGATCTTGGCGTCTGCTCCGATACACGATTGAAAGCGGCTTCCATCAATGCCAAACCCAGAGCGGTGCTAACAATCATTCTTTTCTTGAAGTAACCAGCAATAAGGGATGCGACGGGGTTCGGGTATCGATTGCAATACCGTGTGCGAAATTGAGATTCCAGGGTGCGTGGCCTTTCCCACCAACTCCATCGATTTACCATAAATACGCTGCTAGGAGTTCATATTACACCGGGCCGGCGGGGCGTTAAAATGACAGGAAGCTTCTGGTAACGCCGTACCTGCAGGCTACTGACCCACTGCGGTGAGTCAGCCGGGTCCAGAGCAATGCGGGACGTGCTCGCGAGCAGTAACTGCAACACGGTTAGCGCCTCCAGTCGGGCTAGGGGGGCACCTATACAGGTATGGATTCCCCGACCAAAAGTTATATGCTTTCTGGGGCGGGTCAGGTCGATGTTGTCTGGATTGATGAATGTCTCCGGATCCCGGTTACCTGCGCCCCAGAACAACAATACAGTAGAACCAGAAGGAATAGGGACATTACCCAACACTGTGTCTTTCGGCGTCGAGCGTAGATGAAATCGAAAGGGGGATTCCAGTCTGAGCACTTCTTCGATAAAGGCCGGAATTAAATCCGGTTGTTCACGCAGTGTGGTTTGTAAAGCCTGATCATCCGCCAGTATCCTGACGGCACTCCCCAACAAGCTGGTAGTGGATTCACCGCCTGCTGCCAGGAACAAGAGCAGGAATGCCCGGCCTTCCATTTCACTCAAAACACCAGCATCGATGCTGCGCTTGATGGAACCCAAAATATCCTGCTGATCAGTGGATGCAGAACGCAACTGAGTGCCAACCCAACGATAGGAGAGGTAGGAACGCAGCATACACCAGCCCAACTGGAAAATGGAGGAAGACCCACTGACCACTGCTGTTGAATCAAATGCCGCTTGCAGTAACTTATCTATGTTGCTCTTCCTGAAGCCGACCAGGTCACTGACGATCTTCATGGGTAGAGGATTACCGATTTCTGCCATAAAGTCGGCTTTCCCTTCCGACAGCGCCTTGTTGATACAGTCTTTGCCAACTGCTTCGATTTCCGGTTTCAGAGCCGCAATCGATTTCGCAGAAAAGTGGGAGAAAACAGCGGTCTTGTGCTGGGTGTGTAAGGGTGGGTCAGCGGTTGCCAGTACCGGTAAGGCTCCCGCTTTGTGTGTTATCCGTCCTGGCACGCCATTAAACCTGCGGTAAAGCACGCTGGTTAGACTGGATGAAAAGTCGTCTACGCGCCGAGTTGCCTCCACAAGGAGGGCATGGCGGGTCACCAGGTAGATAGAGGTTCCTGGAACCTGCCATACCGGCGCATTCTTTTGGAGCCGTTGATAAAAGGGATAGGGATTATCGAGAATTGCACGGTCCAAAAGCATTTTTGCAGGGATCGCCTGTGACATGCCGGGTGACTCCGTAGAGGCAAAGTGAAATACTGTGTCTATATTGTACTAAAATCCCAATATGACAGTATGCTGTCAATAAAATGTGGAGCTGTCAAGTGATCAAAATAACTGACAAAAATATAAACCCGGAAACAAACGACCTGATCGTGGAAGTATTCCGGCTGAATGGGTTGCTGCTGGCTACGGCAGACAAGCTGGTTTCCAAGTTTGGGTTGACCGGGGCCCGTTGGCAGGTATTGGGTGCGATTGCTAAGGTGGGAGTACCTGAAACCACCGCACGCCTCGCCAGAAACATGGGTTTGACACGACAGAGTGTGCAACGGGTGGTGAATGAAATGGTGGCTGAAGGCATGCTAACGCTGGAAGAAAATCCACACCACAAGCGTTCAAAACTGGTCGTTATGACAGCAAAAGGCGAAAAAGCGTTCCAGCAGGCGATAGACCTGCAGGGGCCTTGGGTAAAGGCATTATCCGAAGGGATTAGTAAGAAGCGACTCAAAGAAGCTAAAGAAGTCCTGACAATTATTGGCTCTAGGTTGAGCAATGATGGTTCGTGATATTTCTGTATTCCAGATTCCAGCGTGTCGCTTTCCAACACAGGGGAACTACAGCTGTTTCGTGGCCTCATTTTCTGGTGATACCAATGTGGTTGATTGTACTGGTGTTTATGTTTACTTTATTGCGTGAAACCTTTCAGCTCATTGGGCACGATCATCTGGTCCGTTTGCTAACTCAAGTGAAACAAAAATGAATGTAAAATATGTGTGTTCTGCGGGGTTGCTGTCATTGGCACCGTTGGCCCATGCCGATGGTGGGGACCGGGCCATGATGGAAAGGGTCTATGTATCACTGGGTGGATACAGTGTGTTTCGCGCGGATTCAACCATGTCTCTGGTGGAGAAAAACCTTGGTGTTGGAGCCGCATTGAGCCCAACCGATACCCTCGGTTTAGATATTGAAAGCACGGTCTTGAAGCTGGATGCTCACTATAGAATATCCCCCACCAGTCAAATCGCGGCGTCCTGGTATCGTTTTGACACGGATTCCAGCAAGACACTCAGAACCTCCGTAGATTGGGTCGATCCTGATGGTAACCAGATCACCATCGACGCGGGGAGCGAAGTTTCCAGCTCTATGCTCTACGATATCGTCAAAGTTGGCTATTACTGGTCGTTTCATCATACCGATAAAGTAGAGTTGAGCTTTGGTGGCGGTTTGCATATATCGAAGTTTGAAGTTGATCTGGACGTAAAAACAGATTCAACCGGTAATCCTACGACTCAGGAAAGCCGACGAGTGGCGCACACCGTCCCGTTGCCCACATTGGGTATAGCGCTTAACTACCGCATTAACCCTTCTCTGTACTGGTTTCTCAAGGCAGAGGGATTTTATATGAAATACGATGATTGGGATGGATCTTATTCCGAAACCCAGCTCGGAATAGAGTATGCCATTATGGACAATGTCGGCATTGGAGCCGCTTTGGCCAGTGATAGCCTAAGCGCGTCAGAAACAACGTCCGCTTACAAATTCGAGTATGATAATAAACTCAATGGCATCAACCTGTTTGTTTCCTGGTTTATGTAGATGTGAGGGTCTGCTGAGAATTCAGACCCTCGCAAACAGGCCCTCGCAAACAGGCTATGGCGTATACCAGATGGCGGAAGTATAGGCCCGTTCCTGAATCGTTAAACGCGTACCCTCCGGTGCAGTTATCCCAAATCGTTTCTGATCGTATGCAGTCCAGCGAGGCGTTGGTATCTCAATTACTCGTGCGTAATAGAACGCCCGCTCCTTTGGATTGAAATCGGGGTCTTTCCAAACTTTGATGAGTTCAGTCGCGCCAATGGTGTTGGTCCAGGTTGCGTTTTCGATATCAACGGTACTTCCAACGGCAGGAATTTTTCCTTCACTGTTTGGCTTGCGATTATCGCTCCAGGCCACGTCATAGACCTTTTCCTTCAGGTTGCCTTTTTGATCTAGCCATCCCTTAATGATTTGTATTCGGTCAAGGTTAGCGCCAATGGGATCCCGCAATGCGGCCACCAGGAAAGTGGGGGTCTTTCCGTTAGGGGCCGAGTGTATATCCCCACCCATAGGGACGCCCTTCAGGTAGCCGGTGTCTGCCGGGTTCCGGGTATTGGCATCCGCATCCTCAAATTCCCAACCGCCAAAGAAGCGCACGATCATTCTGGTGCCGGTGGTGGCGTAAGTTTCTTTTCGCTCCATAGCATCCCAGATGGATTCCCTGGTGTTTTCTTCAGCCCATACCGCCGCGTATCCAGACGAGCCCACTTCCCAATCATGAATAGTAATGCCTGTTTTCTTGTTATTCATGAACACCGCGCTGATACGCTCAGGGCTGGGTTCCTGTGGCGTGGTTTTTCCAAAGAAGTTTTCCTCCTCCAGTGCGGCGAGGCCAGTATGGGCATCACTACTACCCACCAACCCAAATTTATAAGGGTTGGTGCCCAGTTTCTCTTCCAGTTTCAACCCGGACTTGTAAGCACTTCGCGCGTATTCACCTGCTAACATGTCCTTTGTTTTAGCAACAGAGCCATCCAGGTTGCCTTTATCCCAGGTTTCAAAATCCGCAAATTCGTCATTGGGTGAAAGAGCAGGGTGGGCCTCGCCATCCCCTTTGGTCTGCGTTGCTTCGTATAGCCTTTCCCACTTTTCACGCTGCTGCACATAGCTTTTGTCCAAGCGCTTCCCGAAGCTCTTTTCAACCGGGAACATGGTGCCATTGCTGAGATTTCCATTGTGGGCAATGGCCAGCACCTGGCCACCGGTTTTGTCTTCGTAGTTTTGCATCCACTTCCACAGGTCCACCGGGTTCGCACTGCCGGCTGGAGGATACACGGTAAAAGGTTCTACCTGACTGGCTTTGTCGCCATTGTCTCGGAAGATGACGTTGCGGTGCAGGTTGTTGCCCTTAACCAGAGAAGTCCATTCGTAACCGATAAATGCGGTAAAGCGACCGGGGTCGTTGTATTCTTCCGCCGCGTCGATGGTATCCTGCCAGGCGTTTTTATAGGCCGCTGTGCCAGGTGCATACATTAGGGCTTTAGGAAAGGTGCCCTGGGAAAACTGGGTTATAATATCCAGTGCTGCTTGGGCGCCTTTGCCTTCCTGGATCATCTGGTACCATTTCTTACCCATCGGATCGGCGAGAATATTGGGATTTCCCGCGAACAAATCCGGAAACATTCCCATATTGTCGGAATGATCCGCAACCACTAAAAAGTCCAAAGGCCGAGCCAGTTTCGCCGGTTGTCCGGAGGAGGCCATGACCTGATCCCCCCGTGCAAAGCGGTAGGCGTCACGGGGCGTCAACTTAGCGCCGAAGGCCCCAGCATCCATGGAAAACCCAGTATGCAAATGGGTGTCACCGAACAAGGGGCGGGTGGGGAAGTTACGGTTTACATAAGGGGAATAGGCTTTGCTCTTGTGAACCTTCTCTGCCGTTTTCGCATCAAGGCTTCCAATATCATGCGCATGAGCGCTACCTGGAAACAGAGTGGCGGCCCCCAATAGCGCGACCAGGCATCGGACTTTCTTCATGTTGGAACTCCTTGTCAGTAGATTGCTTTCTCGCTTAAAAACGGGCTTCGGTTCCATACTAATTCCAGAAAGCGACAGTACGTTCTATGGTCCAGAACGCGGCAAGGGAACCAGCAGCATAAGCCGGTACACCCCGCGTTATAATGGTCGAAACGCTTAAGTAGCGCTTAATCAATCCGACCAACAGTAAAAGAACGGCTACAAACCCCAATTGACCTATCTCAACGCCCACATTGAAAAACAGCAGCGCAGCGGGGATATCCGTCTGCGGTAAGCCAACTCGCTCCAAAGCGGCGGCAAAGCCGAGGCCGTGCAGCAAGCCGAAAGTAAACGCCACCAGCCAGGGGTGTTGTTCGGCTATGCCGGGGTTGCCTCGCTGTGACCGAATAATTTCGCTGGAGACAAACACGATACTGAGCGCGATACAGGCCTCTACCGGTGGGACAGGAACCCGTATTACGGATAATGCCGCAAGGCTTAATGTAATGCTATGGGCAATAGTAAAGGCCGTAATGGTCCACACTAATTTACGCAGGTTCGGCACCAGAATCATCAGGACCAGCACAAACAACAGGTGATCGAAACCGATCAAAATATGCTCAACACCGAGCGTGAAATAAGTCCGTATCGTTTCAGTCATTCCGGGTGGAGCCGTCACCCTATGAGTTGGAGCATCCGGAGTTACGCGGTTGATTGAGACCCTTCCATCCAGGTACTGGATTCGCAACAACACTTCAGAGGCTATTTTTTCCAATCCGTCTATGTGAATTGGCAGGCCTGTCAGCCCTCCGCTGCGCTCTATGGCCCAGCGTTGCAAATGAGCACCTCCAATATAACCGTCCACGGGAACACTCAGCGTACGGGTTTGAGTATCAAATTTTACATCCAATGCCAGGCGCTGAGCTGCTCCCTTTGCAGGCACTTTCCACAATACCTGGAATCGATCAGGAGCAATTTCAGACAACTGAAGATAGGCGGGGCGGATATCGTCGGCCGAGACGCGTTGAATAAACGTGTTCAACAGTATTGCCACTACAATGACCAGTGTCTGAAACTTCATCGCTAACTCCCTCCTTGCTGGGGAGATAGACGTTCTGATTCGATCACTATGGTGTAATTGGCTCGAAGCTGTTCCAGCAGCTGGGCCTTCATCTGTTGATTTCTAGTGTTTCTCCACTCTCGTAGCACTTCCTTTTGCACCGACACTAGAGGGGGTATTTGAGGTGGTTGATAGGCGCTGATCCGTACCAAGTGGGTTCCCAATCCTGATGTCAAAGGTTCACTCCACTGATCAAGGGGTAGCTTTTCCAGACTTTTAGCAAATCCGTTTCCGAATATTCGATCAACCTCAAAGTCGGTTACTTGCTCAAATCTTTCCGGGATCAGGCTGCGCGCTCCGGCTACCTGCTCGCCTTTTCGTAACCGCTCCTGAATAATCTCGACCTGCGCTTTGATGCCGCCCTTTGACTGGTCGATCTTGATATATATCTGCTCAAAACTGAAGCGTGCTGCTGTTTGGAATTGTTCGGGGTTTTGTTCCAGGTACTGTTGTAATTCGGTGTCGGAGGGTTCCTCTAAGCTGGTGGCCTCCATGGTGAGAAATTCCAGTTTCTGGCGCAGCCTTCGACGTATGACACTGTCATTGTTGTCTAGTCCCATTGTCAGTGCCTGTCGATAGAGGATCTCCTCTACGATAAAATTGTCGATGATGCCTTTTAATTCTTCGTCAGACGGCGCGCGATTCCAGGTACGTTCAAAACGGGCAATCAGTTGTTCAATACGACCAGCATCCACCACGATTTCCCTATGGTCGGCCATGCTGGCTGGATTAACCCATAGATAGGTGACAAAAAGAAGCGCACCGATTACAACAAAATGAAGAAAAGGATCTTTTAACAGTTTCACAGCGATTTCCCACTGCCAGACGTGGCTTCGGGCCTCCATGACACAATTCGCATGCGAGCATGAGAGGGGTGATTGAGAGGGCCAATGGAGCGGGGCAATTCAGTCCCCTTGCTATCGACCGATATTACTATATAACCAGCTCAATATGGTATAGCCGGATCAATCAGGAAGTGGCCATCGGGCTGATTGAGGTTTGAACTTTCGCATGTTCACGCGCTGTTTCTCGATGGCGTTTTTGAATGGCCTATATTAGGAATAGTTAGAATGAACCGAAGAATAGCAGTATGCTTACCTTAACATGCATGCTACTTCGATAAGAAGCCGATTTTTCAGAGTAAAAGACCAATATCATGGTGAGAAAAACATTAACTTTAAATGCTAAACGAAATAAAGATTCCAAGTCCGTTGATAAGATGACCGAGGATGTCTCTCAAAGTGACCCGCAGAAGTGCTTTTTAAAGGGTGTAGCCATCAATCCTTTTGAGTGCATTGGTCTTGAATCAGGTTCTCAGCAGCTTACTGTGCGCGCCATGGATTTGATCACGCCAATCGGGATGGGGCAGCGAGGTTTGATTGTCGCTCCACCGGGTTCCGGAAAAACGACGATTTTGAAGCATATTTGCCAGGCGGTGGGCAAAGCGTATCCCGATATAAGGCTATATGCGTTGCTTATTGATGAGCGTCCGGAAGAGGTCACTGATTTTAAGCGTAGCGTGCCGGCCCAGGTACATGCTTCTTCCTCCGATGAAAGTTATGATCAGCACGTGCGCATAGCCAACGACCTGCTTGACACGGCACGCCGGGAGGCTGGCGAAGGTCGTAATGTCATGATTGTGATTGATTCACTCACACGGCTTTCACGAGTACATAATGCAGAGCAGAAGGGCGGCGGCCGTACAATGTCGGGCGGAATTGACACCAGGGCAATGGAGATACCACGAAAATTGTTCGGTGCCGCCAGAAAGATTGAAGGTGGCGGGTCGCTTACCATTCTTGCGACCGTTCTCGTTGATACCGGCAGCCGGATGGACCAGGTTATATTTGAAGAATTCAAGGGTACGGGCAATATGGAACTGGTCCTGTCGCGCGAGGTAGCAAATCAGCGAATTTTTCCCGCGCTGGATATTGCAAAGAGTAGCACGCGCCGCGAGGAGATTCTTCTGGATTCGAAGGATATTGAAAAAGTAAGACGGTTACGCAGGGCGCTTGTCAACCTTAAGCCTGTTGAGGGTGCGAGGAGACTGGTCGAGTTACTTGAAAGATACCCAACGAACGCTGAGCTATTGAATCAATTCTAAAATGTCATGCTACGTCCGCTTGTGGCCGAGGGGTGAGATACGCCTCACCCGCAGTGACGATGTAGTTGATCTGGCTCTCCAGCATATAGACGATGGAATTGTGGCCCAGATTGGTGTTCGGGCCGCAAAGCATGAACAGGTTCGGGAAGCCGCTCACGGTGATGCCGGTGTCAGGCGGCGTCTCCGCGGTTAGATCGGCATCACTTCATTCAGGAATCCCAACTGAGGCTTTAGCGCATCGGGGAAGCAAGGCTCAAAGTAGGGATCGAAATGATCCGCATCGATCTGGACCACGCTGAGATGGGAGTTGGCCACCTTGCACACTTTGTCTTCGACGAATGGCGCTACCGTGTCTCGGGTTGCACCCACGATCAGCATCGGAACCTGCACGTCCTTGAGGCGGGTCCAAGGGCGGTAGAACCCGATTGTCAGCACGGAGCGCGCGGTCACACGGTTCACATATTTTGCGTCGGGGTGTGCTTCGAGCCCCATTTGCAGCGCCTCCCAGGCATTGTCCCGGTCCATGGTGCCGAACTCGCCTTTGCGCGCCACCGTCGGGACTTGAATTGCGGTGCCGGGCTTCAGCCATCCAGCGACACCAAGCCCCAAGAGCTGGACCATCCGCGGTAGGGGCGTGGCACGTAGCGTCACCAGGCCGTCCAGCATGGGTACCTGTATGATGGCGCCGTGCAGATCGGGATGCTGTGTTGCAAGATCGACCACGTGGCCGCCGCCAAATGACGTGCCCCACAACACAATACGGTGCGCGGCTACCTGAGGCTGGCTTTTGAGATGTGCCAACGCGGCGCTTGCCGCCTTCACGCGCCGCCAGGGGTTAATATCCTGACGCGGCCAGCCGCCACTCAAACCCCAGCCGGGAAAATCGAATTCCATGACGGCATAGCCTGCGGCCACAAAACGGTTCACGAAAGAAATCGTCAGCGCCTGCTGTACACTGCCCCAGCCGCCGACCATCAGGATTCCCGGCAGTTGCGTGTCGCCTGTTCCTTCTGGGACGTGAAGCATGGCGGAGCAGGTGTCACCCCCCGTGACAAAAGTGGACTTTATAACTCTCGTTGTGATGTCAGACGTATCTGGATTGCTCCGGTTGATCATATTTGCCTCTGCGATTGTTTTTTAGTTATCCGGAAGGTCAGGCGCTTCAAGTGCGGCAAACAACTGAAGCCGTTCACCCGTGGAAAGCTCATCCGAGGTTCCCGCGGATATGACCTCGCTCATAGTCATATCCTGCATTGTGTTGAATGGCGTTCAACAGATAGTAACCAATTGTTGAACGATATTCAACAGGAGATATAATACCCCTCGTAAACTTTGGTTGGGATACCGTACCTGACCGGCTAGCAGGAGAGAGACCATGGCGCGAATCAAGCGAGAGCAGGGCCGAGAGGAAAAGCGGGACGAAATTGTTGCCGCGGCCAGGGCCTTGTTTTTGGAGGAAGGCTACGAGGCCGCCTCCATAAACCGTCTGGCAACCGCCGCAGGGGTCGCGCCGAATACAATCTACTGGTATTTCAAGGACAAGGATGATGTGCTGGTGGCCGTGCTCGATGCCGAGTTCTCGGCGCGCATGGGCGAATATCAGGCTCTACCGACCATGAGCTCACCTGAGCTCCTGCTCTGGGTTGTCAACCACCTCAAGCAGGTCAGCCGCCTGGTAGGTACTGTACATTCCCGACTGGAACAGTCACCCGCTATAAATACTTGGCATGATCGTTTTCATGCCTTTAGTGAACAATTGCTGCGCCTGGAATTACAGAAAAGTGGCATAGCACCGCAGAAAATCGAGGCGCTAGTGAAAATCAGTGTATTCACCATCGAGGGGTTGCTCGCTCATTCTCTTTCCGAGGAGCAGAATCGCGCGATCTGCGCTGCGCTGGTTACCCCCTGATGTAGATACTTAATTCACCGGTCTTTGTGGTATATGATGTGGAACATCATCATGCATAACAGTAAGGAATATGGATTCCGTGGGTGGAACTCGCTGGAAAAAAGGCTGTACAAGTGGCTGTAAAAGCAGGCACCTGACCGTAGCCATGCTAACCATCAGCTTGCTGTTTGTGGTGTGCGGGCGCGGGTATTGGGTCATTGTGCAATGCCTGCATGCCAGTCAGCACACCATGATACATGTCGATCCAGCCCATCAGGGTTATTTAGCCCACCATCATCATACTGGCAGCGATCTACTGGATGAAGCGGATGGCGCGACGCACCAGATCATCCATATTATGGACAGCATTGAATATTCGGTTCCTGTGCTGCTTGAGGCGGAAGCGTTTCGCAGCCCACGCTATCCCCCGGTTGACGGGTCACCGCAATTCCCTCCTGATGTGGTATCGGCCACACTCTATCGCCCCCCGAAAGAAACCTGTTCAACCCTCACATCCTGAACGGTTTCCACTTGCGTGGATGCGGTTCTCAATTCAATCATTCTATGGAGTTTACAATGACGAGTTTATTCTCGCCGGGTTGGGATGGGGCTCGAACCCGGGGCGCCAAAATACTGCTGTTATGCGGTGTTATGATGGCCGGGTTTATCATGAGCAGCCCAACCTTTGCACATGGGGTGGCAGAAGATGATGCGGCGTTCCTGGAGCAAAGTGCCGGCGCACAGCTGATACCCTTTATCTATCTTGGCGCAAAGCACATGGTGACCGGTTACGATCACCTGCTGTTTCTGTTTGGTGTGATCTTCTTTCTGTACCGAATGAAAGAGGTTGGCCTTTACGTGACCTTGTTCGCGGTAGGGCACAGCGTAACGCTGCTTTATGGTGTGCTGAGCGGCACCCATGTGAATCCCTATATTATCGATGCCATTATCGGATTTTCCGTGGTGTACAAGGCACTCGATAACCTGGGAGCGTTTCGCCGTTGGTTTGGTGTGCAACCCAATACCAAGGCAGCGGTGCTTATCTTCGGTTTCTTTCATGGCTTCGGCCTGGCTACCAAATTGCAGGATTTCAAACTGTCGGAAGATGGCCTGGTGGCGAACATACTGGCGTTCAATGTGGGCGTGGAGATCGGTCAGCTGTTGGCCTTAGGCGCTATCCTCATATTGATGAACTACTGGCGCCAGTCTGCTTCATTTGTCCGTCATGCTTTCACCAGTAATGTAGTGTTGATGTCGGCGGGTTTCATTCTGGTGGGTTATCAGGCCACCGGTTACTTTTTTCATTCTTAAGGAGTCGTCATGCACGATATAAGTGACTTCAATAAAGATGGCTTGCCAACTTCAGCAAGCCTCATCAAAGCCACCATCATCGCGCTTTTGGTCGGCGCGCTGGTTCTTGTTACCGCCATACTACCGGCAGAGTACGGGATTGATCCAACTGGCCTGGGTTCCCGTATGGGGCTCAATGGGTTAAGTGCAGCCGATGTTGCTGAATCGATGGAAGTGCCCAGTGGCAATCTGTTGATGTCGTCCAGCGCAACCCTGGCTCCGGTCTGGAAGAGTGAAACCAGCTTCAGGTCGGATACTCTGTCTCTCACGCTTCAGCCTGATGAAGGCACGGAAGTAAAAGCCATGATGCAGGAAGGGGAGCGCTTTGTATTTAGTTGGCAAGCCAATGATGGAGGCTTGAACTTCGACATGCATGGAGAACCCATCGGCAATATGGATACCTTTACCAGCTATTGGAAAGGCCGCAATCAACCCAGCGCACACGGGGAGTTTGTTGCCCCGTTTTCCGGTACCCACGGTTGGTATTGGCATAATCAAGGCAAAGAGCCTGTCACGATTACGTTAACAACCAGCGGCTATTACGAAAAACTTTATCAACTTTAAGAATAATCTAATGGAGATATCGAATGAAACGTTTAATCCAAATTGCCTTTATGACTCTGATGACCCTGATGCCGGTGCAACTGATGGCTCATTCAAATCATGCCTCCTTTGATCCGGTTACCGTTGAACAGGCAGAAGCCGTTGCAGATATGACCGTACAAAACCTGGTAAACAGTAAACAACTGGCCGAATCCTGGAAGACGTCAAGTAAAAAACCAGCGACCCAGCGCGAAAGCCGCTATGGAAAAGTGTGGGTTGTTGTATTTAAGAACGACAATGTGAAAGAGGAAGATAAGCGCAGCCTGCATGTTTTTATCGATGAGTTTGGCAATCCGATCTCCGCTAACCACGAAGGGAAAATCTAGTTCATTCCTGCGCAAGGGGCCTGATACAGGCCCCTTTTTTTGCGCTTCTCCTGAATCCTATCAATGATGGAGTAAGGAGGAGGGTGCCCTGTATTCCGCCGGGGGCATCAATCTCATTCTTTGGCTATACACTATGTATACAGCGCCCAAAAGTATGAACCAGTCCAAAAAGTAACGCTCGGATAACATAAGACACAAAGAACAGGTTGCGGCTGCGCCGGAGTAGCCGTTAGACTTTTTATATTCTGACAATCAGCATTGTCACATCTGGGGCCATGTCGCCGTACTGTTACTTTCGAAAAACAAAATCAAGGCATCAATATCATGAACAAGTTCAATCGCCGTAAGTTTATCGGAGGCGCTGCTGCCGTCGCCGCTTCCACCACCGTTCCCAATAAGTCCGAAGCTGCCCTTTGGCGGCGGACCACACGTTCAGAAGAACGTGCGGTGGTTATTGGCTCCGGGTTTGGGGGCGGTATTAGCGCCCTGAGGCTGGCCCAGGCCGGGGTTAAGGTCCTGGTGTTGGAAAAAGGGCGTTGGTGGCCCACCGGCCCAAATTCCACTACGTTTCCCAGTGCTACTGTGGTAAGCCAGAAGCACTTCTTCTATACAGCCTGGCCGGAATACAATGGTTTCCGTATCGGCCTGTGGCCCTACGCGGGCATTCTGGAGACCATGGCTTCCCCCACCCATACCATCGTATCGGCTTGCGGTGTCGGTGGTGGGTCCCTGGTGTATCAGGGCATGAGCCTGCAGCCCGATGAAAAGAATTTTACCGATTGGTTTCCCGCAGAAATTGACTACCGGGAAATGGACGAAGTCTACTACCCCCGGGTGGCCGAGATGTTAAAGCTGCAAACCGCGCCGGACGAGTTGGTCAATAGCACCACCTATAAGGCAGCGCGGATCTTTGCCGACCGGGTAAAAAAGGCGGGTTATAACGTTGACAAGGTTCCCATGCCCATCGACTGGCAGTATGCGCTGGATGAACTCGACGGCTTGATGAGGCCCTCTTATACCAATGGGGACTGTGCATTTGGTGTAAGAAACGGTGGCAAGCAATCGGTTGACGTTACCTACATTGATCAGGCCCTTGCCACCGGTAATGTGACTGTCGAAGCGCTGCACCATGTGCGCGAAATCGAACGGGATGCGGACGGTTCCTGGTTGGTGTATGTGGATCGCACCAGCCTGCGTGGCACCGTGCTCGAACATAAGATCATTAAAACCCCCACCCTGATTATGGCGGCAGGCACCGCCAATACCAATAAATTGTTGCTCAGTGCCGCTGCTGAAGGCCGAATCCCCGATCTGCCCGACGAACTTGGCCAGGGCTACGGTACCAACGGTGACCAGATCTATATCTGGAACAAAATGCCCGAGAACCCCGGCCCCCGCCAGGGTGGCCCCGTGGTTTACTACAGCCAGGAGTGGAACGACCCCAATCAACTGGCCAACACCGTTATTCAGGCATCCTTACCGCCCCTGGTTCCGGGCCGTGAGTTCTCTTCCGCCCTACCCAGTTCATTGTTGCCGGGCGTGTCCGGCATTGCCGCAGAGTCCAACGATCCGACGTTGCCGGGTACCCCCGCTACTATGTTGGTGGGCTATGGTGTCAGTCGTGGTAGGGGTTATTTCAGTTACAATTCTACTCGTCGTCGGGTTGAACTCAATTGGCCTAAAGGGGGCGATGACGAGTTGGCTGCCCGTATTCGTGAGCGGATTTCTGCAGTGGCCGGCCCCGAGAGCCAACTGATCAATACCAACGACACCATCAACAGCACTTGGCACCCGCTGGGCGGTGCTTGTATCGATCGGGTGTGTGATCTCGAAGGGCGGGTAAAAGGTCAGAAGGGACTGTATGTGTTGGATGGCTCTTTGATGCCGGGAACCACGGCTGCCTGTAATCCTTCCTGGACCATTGCCGCCATCGTGGAACGCGCCATGGACCGCATTGTGCAGAACGACGTGGGTACCATTATCTAACAAGTAAGTGATGATTGAGTGTTTGGCACCTGCGACCGTGGCAACGGCTACACGAAGCCAATGCAGGAGCAGGTGCCAGCCCTGATCAAGTAGTTGCCACTCACCTGTTGATACACATCGAACGCCACCGCTTTGTGCTCGTTCTCTTCCAGCGCGTGCCACAGCCAGAGCTTCAGGGCATCCGGATCGCCGTGTAATGCTCCAGACAAACCGTGGTTGCCAGATGAAAAATCTTCGGTGTAAAGCGTTGCAGGCCGCCCAGTACGCCGCCCAGAATTTCTTCCAGGGCTCTGGTGGGGTAGCCTTTCTGGCGTGCCATGGCATTCCAGGCCATGTGCTCCTTTTTATGCATTGCCTCCTGGCCAACAAAGCCGGCGATCTGGGATCTCAGCACCGGGTCATCGATCTGGTCCCGGTAGTGGCGCACCGACTCAATGAAGAAATCTTCCCCCGCCGGAAATACCGTGGACATGGCCAGCCAGAACGCGCTGAGAAACGGATCGTTGGCATAAAAATACTTTTTCGCGGTGGATGCATCGAAGTCGAAATCCAGATGTCCTTGCTGTAGGTCTCACCGTCTGCCATTGTTGAATAAACCGGCAGCCTCCCGGATTTACCTGATTTCGCCGTTATTACGGCCAGTAAACATGCCAATCGATAAAAGTTGGCTGACCGTGCATCCAAACGATCTTATACCTGAATGGAACAGTGCGTGAGGTAGGGGCACTCCTTCTGGTGTCCTGGGAAATAATCGGCATTACTTTTACTTTGCGCTTTACTGGACCGGCAGTCTGTGCGTCAGCGTACTCTAAAGCTGGGTTAAGTTTTGGCTAATATTGTTCGATCAGCAGTAAAGCGAATAAACGACGGAATTAAAAAAATTGCTTTGTGCTGCAATCAAATGGCCAATCTACACGTCTATAGATGAGCAATGGTGGCAATAGAGCCATTTGCTACATACTGTTTTCGTTAACGCTTGGAGAAACCATAATGAACAATTCAAAGGCCATGCCCCTGGCATTCGCAAGTATTCTATCCCTGGGAACCCTGATGACGAGTTCAGCACAGGCCGTGCCAGACCAACCTTCTCAGTGGGAAAAGTGTGCCGGCATCGCCAAGGCCGGCAAAAATGACTGTGGCGCCCTGGATGGTAGCCACAGCTGTGCTGGGCAGGCGAAAGCCGATAACAGCCCCAATGAATGGGTCTATGTTCCCGCAGGCACCTGTAATAAGATCACCGGTGGCAAAGTGGCGGCACTAAAACCGGCCAAGGGATGAAACGAGGTGAACAGTGGCCGGTACCCAGCACTATAGCCGGTGTGGGTATCGGGTTGCGCACGCCGCATATTCCGGAGGTTCTCGACACCACACCCGCCATTCCGTGGTTTGAATTGCTGGCGGACAACTGGCTGGCGGCCGGTGGGTTAAGCCTGGACTATCTGCATGCCGTCAGTGAGCGCTATCCGCTAACGCTACACGGCGTAGGCTTGTCGCTGGGCGGCACAGATCCTCTGGATTTGGATTATCTCGCCAATATCAAGCGGCTCAAGGAGCGGTGTGGCGCTGTTTGGTATTCCGAGCATCTGTGCTTCAGCCAATTTCGTCGGCACCATTACCACGATCTCTGTCCTCTGCCGTTCACCAATGAAGCCGTGCGGCATGTGATCGAACGCATCCGCAAGGTGCAGGACTTTCTCGGCGAACAGATCCTCATTGAAAACGTATCGTCCTACCTGCGCTACCGAGTATCGCAATTCGGCGAGGGTGAGTTTTTAGCGCGGGTCGCGGAAGGGGCCGATTGTCTGTTACTGGTTGATCTCAACAATTTGTATGTCAACCAAATCAATCACGGCCAGGATGCCCGGAGGGTCATCGATTGCCTGCCCGCACAACGGGTCAGGGAAATCCATCTGGCGGGTTACCAGGAAAAGGCCGGCTTTCTGCTGGACGCTCACAACCATCCGGTGGCCGAACCGGTTTGGTGGCTTTATAACTACGCGCTGCGGCGGTGGGGACAGGTGGCGACCTTGATCGAGTGGGATCACGATTTGCCACCCTGGTCAGTGCTGATGGGGGAGCAACGTCAAGCAACGGACTACCATGCTTCAACGTTGTGCAAACATAGTTCGGGCGCACTGGGGGCAGAATTGAGGGCAGAACAGTCATGACACTGAGGGCGCTGCAACACGACTACTACCAGGCCATGCAGGGTAATGATAGTGCATTAAAAGCGCGAGTGCAGGGCGCCGGTGACTTGTCCACTGAACAGGCATTGGCGGTTTATCGCAACAATACCGAACAAACACTGCTCTCGGTTCTCCAACAAAGCTTTTCCGTTTGCCGGATGCTGGTGGGCGAACGTTGCTTTAATCAACTGGCGCTCCGGTATTGCCGTACCCACCCGTCATCGAGCCTGGATTTGAACGCTTACGGCGAGTTGTTCCCCAACTTTATCGATCAGCGGCTGGCCCCTGGAGAACCTTTACAGGTGGTACCCTATCTTGGAGATATGGCGCGGCTGGAGTGGCTGCTTCAGCGCGCATACCATGCGGCCAATCGCACGGGCTTTGATTTCTCGCGCTTTGCCAGGCTGACCCCGGAACAACAACCCGATGTACGGTTTACCCTGGCACCGGATGTCGCAGTCGTTGCCGTTCAGTGGCCGGTCGCCGACATTTGGACCATGCATCAGTCTGATGCGGACACACTTTCCCCTTTGCTTGTGGAACAGGCCCTTCAGCATGTGTTAGTTGAGCGAGCAGCCTACCGGCCACAGCCGAGCATCATCGACAGGCAGATGTATGACCTGGTGCGGGCGATAGATAGCGGCCGATCATTCGCCGACATCGTCTCACTGGATCCTGATTCAGCTCAAAAGCTGACAGATGCCATTCAACGTAACTGGGTCACAGGATTTTATGACTAAAGACCATTTATCGGATAGGAATAAGCCGGAAAAGCCGGCGCTGTTCAGTGCCGATGAATTGAATCGACTCTACCGTTATGGCCTATCACTCACGGGAGAACGGGATCGCGCCTATGATCTGTTGCAAACCGCCTTGGAAAAGTATCTGTGTCAATCACAAGCCCCAGCCAACGCTATGCGCTACGTGCGAAAAATTATGCATAATCAATTTATTGATGATTATCGGCAGCAGCGCCACATTACAACGGTGGAGTTGGACGAACAGGCTTTGTTGGATTTTGATGTGCGCACACTGGAGCAGATGGTCATAGACGAGCAAACGTTGGACCAGGTCTGGCGCCTGCTTGATCCTCTAGAAAGAGAACTGATGTATCTATGGGCAGTTGAGGGTTTTACTGCACAGCAAATTGCCACTGAGCTGGAGCAGCCAAGGGGTAGTGTTTTATCCCGCATCCACCGCATCCGTAAAAAACTTACTACTGCCATGCCAATGCACGATGTCAGATCCGAAAGGGGTGAAAAACATGAATCATAAGCCCTTGCGAGAGTGTGTCACGCAACGATTCGAAAAGGAATCGTTAACGCCTGAGCAACTGGACTGCTTGCAAGAGCGCCTTTTGCAAGCCGATCTTATCGATACGAATTCCACTACTGGCCCAGACATGAGCACCTGCGCTCAGTCATCCACACCGGCTACTTGGTTTGTGTCGAAACGTTATGCAATGCTATTGGTCGCCGTGGCCTTGTTTGCTGTACTGGCCTTGCCCCGAATTTGGATCCAAAATATTAGCCTGCCCGAACGCATTGCCCAGGAAGTGGCCAGGAATCACTTGAAGATGAAACCCCTCGAGCTGGAATCCAGCTCTATGGCCGAAATAGCCCATTACTTTGCCCAACTGGATTTTAACCCCATTCATTCCCAGGTGTTCCCATTGGGTGAGGACCGTTTGCTTGGTGGACGGTACTGTTCCATTCAGGGGATTACCGCAGCGCAACTGCGTTACCTTGATGAGCAGGCCCAACGCGTGACGTTGTACGAAACGGCCTATGATCCACGAGTGTTTTCGGCGCTGCCGGATATTGATAAAGGTGAAAAGCCCCTGGTTCTTTATGCCAAAGGGCTAAAGATGACAATTTGGGTTGAGAAAGACTTGCTGTTTGTTTCGGCACAAACGGAACATGGGGGCTAAGCCGGTAAGGATGGTCGAGACGAATAAAACTCAGTCGTGGATGTGCATTTCTATCGAGAAGAAGCGCCTCCTTAGGTTGGAAGTTGAGAGCGTCCAACAATTTGCTCAGGCGACCATCCTAGCCGGAGAAGCTTGCGGATCAGGAGGTAGTTCGATTCAGTATAGTGCCGGTTTCGCCTGGATCGACTGCGTCTGACGCGGGTGTGCCCGTGCCCTTACGCACGCCCGTGGCGAGAGACCTGTCCACAGCTTAAAGGCCCTACTGAACACTGCTACTTCTGAAAATCCTAAATTCAATGCCAGCGTTGTCACGTCCACATCGGAAAGGCTGAGATTTTTGCACGTAAGTCGTTTACGAGTCTCTTGCATGAGATTGCTGAATGAAGAATTCCGAGCCATAAGCAGCCGTCGCAGTTTGCGCGGGGACACTCCGAGTGTGGCTATGACCACGGTTGGCTTGAAAGATTTTGCCTGATCGTTGTTAGGCGGAGTTGTAGTTGTAAATCTGATTGGTGAGGAGCGGGGGAATCAAGGAGAGGAGTGTACTATACCGAACGATGTAATTTTGTACCAAATATTAAATCTACTTTAATCCCTGCGTTGCTGCAAAGTATTAGGGGAGTAGGGGCCTCGTTTTTGTGTTATGGAAAGAGGGGAGGAGGGCTTCAGCTTTCCGCACTATAATATCTCGGCTCGGAATTATGGGTCACCAACAATATAGGGAGGTTTTTGCCACACTTTGGCCTCTAACCTAATGAAATATTTAAGAATAATATCTCCGTTTTTTTGCCGGTTTTACGGGTTTCGAGGCTTAAAACTTCCAAGAACGGATCTTTTTATAGTCAAACTGGGCTTCATTAGCCGCTTTTCTGGTGAAATTATACTCACCTCGTAGATTCACATGTTTCCAGGTAATAACCGATCCATGACTAATACAGTCAATGATCTGCTGTCTTTGCTCCTTATCCTCCGTTTCCATGATCAACTTGGACAGGAACAGATAATTCCACAGTATTATGCTGTTCTGAATGATGACCTGGCAGGCAGCTGATAACTGTTGATCTTCTGGCTCACCATCCTGGAACTCCTGGTCGTTATCGAAGAATACGGCATGGGAAAACTTGTTCGACAGCTCTATCCGGTTCAGTTGCTTTTGGATCTGTTGGCGCAAGGTTACATCATCGAAGTAGGTCAGTATAAATTGGGTCTTAATGATTCGACCAAATTCCTGTAGTGCTTCATAGAGTGGATGCTGGTTTGAATAAGAACTCAATCTTTTGAATAACTGAGATGCGGTAGCGTGATGGGTCTTGATGGTCGCCATAAAGCGAAGAATATCTTCCCAGTTTTTCAGTATCAGGTTCTTGTTGATGGTTCTGGTGGGAATGAGGGGATAGCCTTTCTTCTGAAAGGTTTTCCTGGCTGAAAAGGCGTATATGCGCTGTTTTGAAAGATCCTTTAACCTGGGTGCAAAATCGACTCCCAGCATATGGCTCGCCCCGAAGATCTTCTCCGTATAACCATGGGTGTCAGTGGAATGAATCTGGTTCGGCTGCACGCTGTTATGCATTAAGCCATCCAGCACATAAGCCGCTTCGCGGTCGGAAGCACTGAATACCGTAGAGTGGAAGATTGCCTGACGCTCATCAATAAAGGTATACAGAGTTACCCCCTGGTCCTTACCAAAGTACTTGAAGGAATAGTTGGCGTGAAGAGCATCCACACTCACATTCACTTTTCGGCCATCACTGCTGGAATGGAGTACAGCTGGCTTGGTTAAGAAGTTGTTGGCCAAAGCCAGCTTTCCAATGGCCTCCACCAACGTGTTGTTCGCGTCATGGAGGTTTTTTAAGCTAAAACACCAGTTCACCGTATTATGCAGTAAATGTTCTTTAATACCGGTGGAAATCTTGGAGAGTTTGCCAATACCTATATTGCAACCCTTGCCGATGATGCCTGCTAGAAACACGTCTTCTTCAGGCTTCATCTTCACATTTTTATTGCTGTGATGTTTGAGAGACTCGGTAAAACCCGTAGCTGCATTGATTTCTCTAAGCACGTCCAGTATGGGGACGTAGCCTGACGATGACAAAGTATCCGATATGTACTCTCGGTCTTGGGATTCCACGCTGGGTGTCCTGATACTCGGTTGCCCATGGCGATTGATAGTGAAGTAGGGGTTCTCCTGATTCAGAATGCGCTCATTCACAGACTCATATTTGCCGTGTATGGCTGCTTTCAGTAGTTCTAAATAGGATCGTCCGTCTTTGAATCGGTCTAATCCGGTTTCTTTCAGTATGCGATCTCGATTCTCTTCCCAGTAACGTAGATCCAGTAAATAGTTCTGAATAGCCCGATATTCATAAGAATGTTTCAGGTTCAGCCGACCTCCTTTAATGGCCTTGGCCATATGAAAGAACAGCAGTGATTTGTAGAGCGCCGGAACGATCTGGTCATCACGGCGGACGACGTTCTGCTCATTCGACTTCAAAAACTCCGTAGGAGCATCTTCCAGAATGGTGTTGGGATCCTTCAGTACATAGTCGATGGCTTTGATCAGATCAGGATCACTGGTTGCGGTATCAAATTCCAGGAACCGAACAATATTCAGTGCTCGGCGCTCCAGTTTTTTAGCTTCTTTTTCCATTAAATCATAGAACGACTGATTTCGGCTTTCTTTGCTCAGGTACTCATCCAGGTTTCCGAGGCGGTCTTGATCTTCAATGGAAACACCGCCAAATTCATGAACCAGTTCCTCAATGCGATAGTATTTCTCATTAGGCCCAGTCTGTTTGCTCTCCACAATACTAATCACCGCTTTGGCGAACGCCATGTAAGATTTATGCGATTGATTGAGCGTTTGTAAGGCCTCCATGCGCTCTTTCTTGTTGGCTTCGTCCTGATCACGAACCTTTGACTGGATGCTATGTAAGGCGGCTGTGACCACCTTAAGGAACGCTTTAACCAAAGCGTCCTGGCGACGGAAGTACTGATCTTTGATAAAGGCCAGTAAGTGTAGATATACCTTATCCCGATTGGGAAACTGCATGATCTGCTGATAATCGGCCTTACTGAACCAATCTGCGTAAAAGCGGGTGGCTTGATCTGATAACGTAATACGTTCATACACCGGTTCATGGGTAATGTACGCTGATTGAAAAATCTGGGCTGCTTTTATCGCTTCAACCAACTTGCCGGGTCTAATGCTCTGTTCTACTTTCTTCAGCGATGTTATCGGGGGCTGGTGGCGGGAACCGACTTTTTTGCCCCGATCCAATAACTTGTCCAAGTTGTCTCGCTGAGTGTCATTCAATGCGCAGGAGAGAGCTTGGATAACGGATTCCTCTGCTGAGTTATATGCATCCGTCACGATTGTGGTCAAGGCATCATAACCAGGCACTGTAATCTGGCGATCCCAACATAGATCCACCAGCGCTATAAACAGTTTGCGGGGATCGAGTTGATTTGAGGCTTGTTTTTCTGCGTAACTCGATAGTAGGGGCCTGTGGGATTCGTTAAACGATTCCCAGCCTTTTGCATTCAGAATGCGCTGGCGGTGCCGACTGTTGGTGGTGCTGTTGTAATCATCAATATCCACCGCTTCACAGCCCAAGAGATGGCAAACATATTTAATGTCACGTTTTCTGAATTTGGCGGGGCTATAAAAACGGGCATTGGTTTTGAAGTACCCATACTGAAGTACAAAGCACACTTTACTTATATCTTCCGCCATATGGGAAACGGAGCGCTTTAAATCTGGAGGCAATTTGAAGTTAACTAGTCGCTCCTGGGCAGTAAAAAGAGGAGGGAGCTCAAATCGTTTCGCGTCTTTAACATTAAGAATGTTAAGTAAAGGCATGCGTTGTAATTACTCTACTGTTTTGCCCAGCTGTCAAAATTGACTGAAGTTTGGGCGAGAGCCAATCTGTGATTTACACACATCTCAACAAGCCCCCCATACATTAGCGATTAAGATGCTGCGATTATTTGCTTTTCTGGATATAGACACTTCACTCAGAGAGTCTATACGAATATCCTCCCCTATATTCAGTCTGAATCTTGGCTCAGCGTTACAGAGGGAGACTCCCCAAATAACGCTCTGTACTGAACAGAAAATCGACCCAGCTCTGTAAACCCACTAGTTAGAGCTATTTGTCTTACTCTTCCTCGATGGTTAGAAGTATTGATAAGGAGTGAGCGTGCCCTCATAAATCGGCGTTTTTGAAAATAGTCCAGTGGGGGTAAACCACACACCTGATTAAATGCTTTATACAGTGTAGTCTTTCCCACCCCGGCAGCAACACAGAGATCAGCCAGACTGATTGGTGCGCCCTCAGCCGCCATAAATCGCTCTTCCGCCAGTCGTACAATGCGTCCGGGTTGATAGATTCGATTCGATACAATCAGTGATTTGGGCAGAGCAACCAGATAGGCATCGGCGAGTAGACTTACCACATCTTCACTGATCATTTTCTGTGAACGCTGTTTGCGTTCATCGCAAGTCTCTTTGATGATCGCACTTAGTCGGGATCGTACTCGCCATCCCGCCGATTCACTAAGCCGCAGTTCACGAACACTTAAACTTATATCGTCTCCGTCAACTCCCCGCAATGCTGCAACTGTATTGACAAAAGCTGACCGAGGCATCGTTACACCAATAGTGTCACGACTCCTGGAACGGAAGTGGAAGCTATTGAGGCTACCGGGCATGTAGATTGAAGATCGATTGGCAAGTTCTCCATTTACAAAATAGTCGCCGCTCCATGACAAAGGCAAGGAGAAACTGACGTAATCAGGATTAAAAACGTTTATACCAACGGCCTCGACATTTATACCAAGTCGAAGCAATCCAATTTTACCAACGGTTGCCATATGAGTATCAACTATATGATGGCCTCGCCCTGTCTGAACGAAAAATGACTCTTTCACCGGTAGATTAACTTTTTTTGGCGCGTAATCCGGGCAGTTCATTTCGTGAATTGCGTTGATACCATTGACATTCTCTGGCTTTTTTCTGACCACTTTTCCATCTCCGATACCTGCAGTGCTTGTTGTTGATCATCCTGGCGGAAGATCTGCATATATACTTAAGGCGTAGTTATTGTAGTATTTGTTTCCGTAAGTCAATAGTCATTCGACGCCACTAATTCTTAATAATACTGCCAACTTAGTTGGGTAATAATCACGCAAGTTACAACGGGTATAGGAACCGAAGTGAATAAACTGTCCCGCCTCTCAAATTGTCAAACCAGTGTGCTCTTGGTCAGTATATTTTTTATCATGACAGCTGAAGCTGCAGATTCAGCCTACTTGGATGAGTTTGAACGTAGAATAAATGAAGAGCGTCACCGACTTGACGCAATGGAAGAGCAGCTTGATCGTCTTAGATCTGCAGGAGAAGTTGAAAAGGAAGCGCCCTCAGTTGAACCAATAAACTCCAGACAGCTTATGGCAGCAGAGGGACGAAGTGATCCTTATCTAGATGAAAACTTTAGTAAATCTATTCCTCTCGTGGGGTCCCCTTGGCGATTCTCCTTTGGTGGGTACGCAAAAACGGATCTGATCCACGATTTCTCCGGCAGTGGTAATAGGCGGCAGTTTGTGTTGGGCCAGATCCCGGTGGACGACGACCCATCAGAGGGTAGTTTCAGTCACATGCAAGTCAGCGAAACCCGATTTCACTTTGAAACACGTAATATGGAATCTCCCCATGAAAACAGCTTCTTTTTAGAACTTGACTTTTTTGATGAAAACAATCCGTCAAGCCCCAGATTACGTCATGCTTATGTTCGTTATGGAAAACTGTTGGCCGGTCAAACCTGGACCCTATTATCTGAGCTGCGTCAGCTGCCGCTGATGCTTGATTTCGCGGCAGGAGATTCCATTTTAGGTGGTCGCACAGAGCAACTTAGGTGGACTGAACATTCGCAAGATAAAACATTTGGCTGGGCATTTGCGCTTGAGAATTTTAATGACAGTGCCATCTATAATCCAACTAACCTAAACGGGTCGGCGCGTTCGGATTTTCCTAGATTGACCGCGGGCTTTACCAAACTATGGGATCAAGTGGAATGGAGCAACGGCGCAGCGATAACGCAACTTCGCTTCGACGGGGCAGAGGCGGTAAGTGATTCTACCGAAATAACATTTACTGCTACTACTGCTGGGCGCGTTTATCTTGATAAAAGCGCCGGTCATTGGTTCGGCTTTGGCTTTGGCTATCAGTCTGGATCAATCACCGATGTGATCACCTTTGCCAATGCTGGAATTCCTAACGCAGCCATTAATGCCGAAGGCAATCTGGACGTGGCGAAGGGTTGGAATACTCAGCTTGGATTGCACTGGAACTGGACATCAAAATACTCATCGAACTTCAGTTACGCCTACGCAAAAATGACGGATGTGCCAGAGGCTTTCGAGCAGGATTGGATTAAGATTGGTTCTGCTTTTCATGCCAACCTCCTCTACAAGTATGATAATCAACTTACTGTTGGGGTAGAGGTCATGACCGGAGAACGTGAAAATATCAGCGGTCGTGATGGCGATGCTCAACGAATTCAATTTAGTACGTTTTATTATTTCTAAATCTACGTATTAGTAAACGGCTTTACCCCTACAGGAGAAAACCTTATGAAGAAGAATAGAAAGCTTGGTGGATTGCTTATAGGCTCCGCTGCTGCTCTATCAATCAGCTTGCTTGCCTGTGCAGCGGACACAAATGAATTCACATCCATGCAGATGACGGGTGTGGAGCTGGCGCCGGTTAAAGTCGACATCGACGGCGCGGCCAAGCGGCTGGCCAAGGCGGTAACTTTCCGCACCATATCGAATCAGGACCGTGACGATTTCGATACTAAGGCATTCACCGACTATCACGCTTACCTGGCGCAATCCTACCCCAATGTGACCAAAACACTGAAGCGGGAGGTCCTGGGGGACCCCCGGCCATACAGCCTCCTGTACACCTGGCAAGGGGCCGATCCGAAAGCGGAACCTGTGCTGTTCTATGCGCATATCGATGCAGTCCCGGTGCCAGAAGATTCCCGTGATCAGTGGGTTCAGGATCCTTTCGCTGGAGTGATTGCCGATGGCTATATTTGGGGCCGCGGCGTAGTGGACGATAAGAACCAGATTCACGGCATCCTCGAAGCCGCTGAAATGAAGATCAAGGAAGGCTGGAAGCCCAGGCGGACGATGTATTTCGTGTTTGGCCAGGACGAGGAAGTAGGTGGGCCGGAAGGCGCCCGCTTCATTGCCGAAACGCTGGAGAAACGGGGCATCAAGCGTTTCGCCTTCGTGATGGATGAATCAGCTCCGCTGATACCAGGGATTTTTCCGGGTATTCCCAACAATACCGCGCTGATCGGTATCGCGCAGAAGGGCTATCTCAGTCTTGAACTAGCCATTAACGCCGTTGGCGGCCACTCCTCACAGCCGCCCGAGGAATCGAATATCGGCATCCTCGCGGAAGCCATTACCAAGCTGGAGGCTGCGCAATTCCCCTATAGGATTCATCCGGCCGTTCGTTCGCAATATCGCTATATGGGTCCCGAACTACCGGAAGAACAACAGCCGATGTACAAGGCAGTCGCCTTCGGCAAAGACAGTGAAATGACCGACCTCGAGAAGCAGTTCATCAAAGTGATGTCCGGCAACCAGGTCACACGGGCCATGCTACATACCACCATCGCCGTCACTATGTTCAACGCTGGCACCAAGGACAACGTGCTGCCGCCTTCCGCGACGGCCGTGGTCAATTTCCGGCCCATGCCGGGTGACACACCCGAAGTGATCATCAAGCACGTGAAGGATGCCATTGCTGATGATCGCATCACAGTGAAGGACATTTCTGCTTCCACCCCTGCGACAGCCATCGCAGATCCCGATACCGATGCTTACCGGGCGCTCGAAAAGACGATCCGCCAGACCTGGGGCAATGATCTCATTGTTGCGCCCTTCTTCGTGATCGGTGGCTCGGATTCCAAACATTTTCAGGCCCGGCCCTTTGCTCCGGACACTTTCACCTTTACTGCGCTCCAGCTCGAAAACATCAAGGAATTCGAAGGTTTCCACGGGGTGAACGAACGCCTCCTGGTGGATGAGTATGCAAAAACCATCGGCTTCTTCTACCGGATCTTTGAGAACCTCAATGCGAAGTGAGATACGGGCCCGGCAGCGGTTCAGGAAGCCGAAGGGCCGACTCTGACAATAATATCGTCATGATCATGAAGGGCGGGACGATCTGCAAGAACACGGTCAATTAGGGCTGTGACAGGGATAACTTTACTATGAAAATTATGAAATCTAACTATTTAATCGTTACGGCACTAGCCTGTTCAGTCAGTTTTTCAGGCTTAGCAGATGCACAAGAAGCAAGCCCAAAAACTGCTGAAGAAATTGCCGCTGAATTGGCAAACCCCAATACTGTTTTGGGAACTATGAATTTCAATCTTGACTATATTTCCTTTGATGGAGACCTTCCAAATGCGAATAAACAAAGTAGCTTGCGCCTGACATTTCAACCCAGCTTGCCTTATCCTTTGGACAATGGAATGAACTTCTTTGCACGGCCTGCAATACCCATAATTATTAATCAGGATGTTCCCACTGCTAATGGATATGATGATCCCGGATTCAATCTGGGTGATATCGGGTTCGACGTCGGTGTAGGTAAGACCTTCTCAAACGGTATTGTCGCCATTGGCGGTCTTGTCGGTACCTTGCCCACCGCAACGGATGATGCCTATGGTAAGGATCAGTGGGCTTTAGGTCCCGAGGGGCTCTTGGCAATTGTTAAACCCTGGGGCGCCCTTGGCTTGCTGGTTACACACCAATGGGACGTAGCAGGTGACGATGATGTGGATACTAATGTAACGGCCGGTCAGTATTTTTGGGTTATTAATTTGAAAAAGGGCTGGCAACTCCGATCGGGGCCAACGTTTGCATATGATCACGAAGCGGAGAGTGGGCAGCGCTGGACGCTTCCCATTGGTGTGGGTATAAACAAGACGATGATCATTGGTGAAACTCCGTGGAAGTTTGGTCTTGAATATTGGGATTATATCGAGTCACCAGATGCGTTTGGTCCCGATACGCAGATTCGTCTCGTCATCGCTCCCGTTGTGCCTTTGCCTTGGTAGGCGAAAAAATATGGAGTTCCGGCTGAACTCCAATTTAGAGTGGAACGAGAACAACACGATAAGCGATCAATATATCCGATATTTGTGAATATCGGATATATTGATATAGGGCCAAATCTCTCTATAATTCAGGTATTCGACACACTGAAACCTGGATTATGAACGCTAAGCGCAAGCAACCCATTCCTATCATCGACAACCTTGAGTTCATCGGGAATCCGTTCAAACAGAGCGGATTCACATCATCCTGTTACTTGGACGCTCAGATACCCGGTGCAGATTTGGATCTTGAGTATGCGCTGAAATTTCTCTACAGCTACAACGGTAGTTCCGCGACCTACAACAGCTACCGGCGCGAGATAGAACGCTTATTACAGTGGAGCTGGCGGATCAATGAAAGCTCTGTTCTGATGTTGAAGCGGGAACATATCGAAGAGTTCATCCGGTTTTGCTTTAACCCACCAAAAGCTTGGATTGGTACCAAAAACGTTTCTCGCTTCAAAGCTAAAGACGGCTTGCGTATTAGTAATCCCGACTGGCGGCCCTTTGTGGTTGCCGTTTCAAAATCCGACGTTAAGACAGGGAAACTACCAGACACGCATGATTTCTGCCCCTCACAATCATCGATAAAAGCCACTTTCACGGCGGTTTCATCCTTTTATGAATACTTAATGCAAGAAGGCCTGGTAGAGGCCAACCCGGTCGCGCTCATTAAGCAAAAGTCCAAATTCATAGGAAAGGATCAAACCAAACCGGTGGTTCGGCGAATCAGTAATCTACAGTGGGACTACGTGTTAGAAATTTCAGAATCTTTGGCAGACGACGATCCTGATCAACATGAGCGTACACTGTTTGTTATGAACTGTCTGTTTGCTATGTATCTGAGGATATCCGAGCTGGTTGCAGATGAACGCTCAAGCCCGGTAATGGGTGATTTCAGAAAAGATCATGACGGCAACTGGTGGCTTCACGTAACGGGTAAGGGGAATAAGGCCCGGACGATCACGGTATGCGATGCCATGTTGAGCGCACTTAAACGCTACCGAAAATACCTTGGACTTTCTACCTATCCAACGGTTAATGAACAAACTCCATTGGTTGCGAAGCTGAAAGGTAAAGGCCCGGTCACCAGTACACGGCAAATTCGCCGGCTAGTGCAAGATTGTTTCGATGCCGCCTATGAGAAAATGAAAGCGGATGGCCTGGAAGAAGACGCAGCAGATCTACGTTCAGCAACTGTCCATTGGCTTCGCCATACCGGTATTTCTGAAGACGTGAAATTCCGGCCTCGTGAGCACGTCAGGGACGATGCTGGGCACGCCAGTATGGCAACCACAGATCGCTATATTGATTCAGATTTGCGCGAAAGACATGCTTCCGGGCGAGAAAAACGACTGAAAGATATATAATAATATCATGGAGTTAGAGGTCAAAATGTGGCAAAAACCTCCCTATATTGTTGGTGACCCTGTATAGAGTGCCTGAGCAAAAGACTGATCAGCTGTTTTTTTTCAAGGGCCGCGATACCTGGATCAGTTTCAATATGGGCAATGGCAAGGACATCGTTTACCAGTTCATATCCAAAGACAATGAATCTTTCGTTGAATTAAGCGTGTGGGACGTTCGCGCCCTGGGCTATTCGGTGACAATGATCAACAACTGTATGGTGCTATTTGTTCACCAGGAAACGGGCCGTAAAATGCCTGTCACGTGTCGGGAGGAAAAAGAGCGTAAATCTAAGTTGCTGGGAGTGGATTTCGCTGAGATGGGTACTTAGTAAGCGAGCAGCGCGACCGTCTAAGTACCCATCTCAGCATTATCGGATTCGGCATAATATATATTATGTTAAATTGCGTATATCAGAGATTGTCCGTAATTCACAAGACCCAGATTAATCCATTGAAATAATGTAGTGCCCAGAGCATTCGTACTTAAACGACGATACACTACCCTGCAGACTAAGCCCGCCCAAAATAATAATGAATGGAGCAAAAACATGTTGAAACATGGATCGTTTGACTGCGGTTTTGAAATATCAGACGTAGCCACTTGTGATTTTTCTTCGCTGGAAAAGCTTGATAATGAAACGTTGTTCGCCCGTTTGGGAAAAGGTAATCAAGGCAAGCTGGTGCGTTTTATTGAGCGTACTATGGGGGCTCGTCGGCGATACCATTGTGATCCTGATAGCAATGCGCTGGATCTGGCCCGTAGCGCATTGAGCCGATTATTGGAGCGCAACCCGGAATTGGTCGAAGATGCCGAGTTTTTCATTATGGTGGGTATTTCCAACCCCATGCCGATAACCACCACCAGCGCCTTGCTGGCGGGTGAATTTGGTTTCAAGAAGGTCAGTTGCTGGGATATCAAGTCGGGCTGTTCTGCAGGTGTGCTTGCCTTGATTCAGGCGCTACAGTGGATTCAGTCCGGCGCTAAATCAGGGGTGATTGTCTCTTCGGAAACCCTGAGCAAGTTCTCCAATCCCGAGGTGCTGCAGATGAGTGCTGCGATTGGGGATGGTGCCGCCGCGTTAAAGATCTCGGCATCCGATCGTTGGCGAGTGCGGGGTATGGTACATGGAACGGACCCCAGCCTGGTGCGTACCATGATGGTGAAAGGCACCTTCCCTATCAAGCTGGAAACCTATAACCCTTCAGATTACCTGTTTTCATTTGAGCAAAAAGTTGAAGTGATTGAAGCAATCGGGAAATACTGGATTCAATCGTTGCAAGAACTGCTGGAGGTTGCCGACGTAAACCCGGCCAGTGTGACCCACTATATTGCCCATCAGGTGGATGCATCAAAGAACGCCGCTGTTGCAAACCACTGTGACATCAACCCGGATAACGTGGCCAGAAGTTTTGCGGAATACGGGAATATGGGGGCACCCACCGTGTTTGTTAATTATCACGATTGGGTAAACCGCCCCGGGCATCACTACCAAAAAGGCGACAATCTGGTTTTCCATGCTGTGGGTGGCGGTGTTTCCTGGGCGGGGTTGTGCCTGGAGTATTTGGGTTAGATCACCATTTCCTGACCATTTTCTGACGCATTCTCGATATTGAGCAGACCAAATATAGCTTCGGCCACCTGCATTTCACTAACCGCGGTGGCCTCCAGTTCCGGGTGCTTTCTACGAAGTTTCTTGGTGCGGGCGTTAATAACTACACCGGGGTGTAGCAAATGACAGAACACGCCATTGGCTTGGTATTCGCTGACGATCGAATTTTTAAGGCCTACCAGACTGCTTTTGCTTAGATTGTAGAGTGCCTGCCCCGCCAACCCATGCAGCCAACCTTGCGAACCAATCAATATCAGCTTGCCCGCTTGCCTGTTTCTCATCGGTTTAAGCAATTGGGTGAGCATATAAACAGTGTGTGTGATGTTGACGGTAATGGATTGTTCGATTTGCTCGAAGGTCAGATTGTGCAGTTTCTTTGCACCGTATTCGTGAAAATAGTTGATGCCGACATTCATTACTACGCTCGCCGGCCAGGATTCATGGAGCGTCAGCTCTGCAAACAACCGCTCAATATCCTCTTTGCTGGACTGATCGCATTGATAAACATCCACCCGGCTGTTATCCGCCTTGCTCTGCAAAGCCTGCTTTGCCACAGCCAGTTTTTCGGGGCATCTACCCGTAATGATTATATGTTCAGCCCCCTGATTGACGAGCAGTTCCGCACATGCGAATCCAATCCCTGAGCTGGCACCGGTTATCAAAACCGGTTGCGTCAGAACTGTTCCCGGATTCATGCAAACACCTCCCGGCCGCTCCAGCGTAAGAGGTGTGCTCCGCCGGTGAATCCACCACCCACCGCACAAAGTAATACCAGATCACCGGTTTTCAGCAGGCCCTGCTCCCCTGCTTCGCTTAATGCAATCGGTACAGACGCGGCCACGGTATTGCCCTTGCTGGGAAAGTTCACCAGCGTCTTATGGGGGGCAATGTTCAGTTCTGATAACACGGATTCAAGTAAAAACAGATTGGGTTGATGAAACAGAAAGAAATCGATGTCTTCCAGTGTGTAATCGGTTTTGGCGAGCAGATCCTGGCACAGGCTCGGGATTCCAACGCCGGCGTTTTCTGATATGCGTCGACCATTAGGCATGGTCAGGGTTGCTGTTGTCTGGCCGGAAGATACTGCACTACCTACTGAAGGTACAAATACTGCATCATGGCCACTGCCATCGGCGTACAGATGGCTGGCAATAAAACCTGGCTGGTGTTGATTGAGTTGATTGAGTTGATTGAGCTGATCGGACTGGTTCTGATGCTGTTGACTGATCACCACGGCGCCGGCTCCATCACCGTATAAAAACGCCGTGCGCTTGTTGCTTTTATCCAATGTTCTTGAGCGCACATCCACGCCAATAACCAGTACGTGCTTATCACCGGTGGCGACACTGCGTATGGCCTGGTCAACCGCATAGATAAACCCGCTACAGGCGGCCCCCACATCGTATGCCGGAAACCCTTTACCACCCAGTTTATGTTGCACCACACAGGCAGTGGATGGCGAAAGATAGTCACCGGTTGAGGTGGCGAGAATCAGTCGGTCGATATCGTTGACGCTGAGATTGGCGCAGCGTAAGGCATGTTCAGCCGCCCTGGTAGCCAGATCTGAAGTGCAGGCATCGTCCGATAGAAAATACCGGGTCTTGCTGCCTACATTCTTGTCCAAAAATGTAGACTTGATGCGTATGGAAAAATCTTCCATTACATCTTCGTTGGTCAACAGTTGAGAACCGGTTTCGTAGCCGTATCCTCGGATTACAATGTTATACGGGGCATTATACATGGTGCCTGTGTTCCCTTAATGCAGCAATCGATTGTACTCAGGTGTTGCCGATAGTTTGTTTAAACGCAAGCGACGGAATCGGGCGCCTGGCTATTCTGTTGAGGTGCTTTCCCGTCATCCAGGTGGCTGTAATCACCTTCCAGAAAGTGCTGAATAGCCGCAGGTAACTCATCTATGGATAGTGCCTTGTTAGCAACACCGGTATCGACAATATCCTGGAAATCAGCTTGTTCCCGTTCTTTGGATGCCTGCCACAACTTGAGCATGCGTTTGGACTTTTCCAGCAGATGGGCAATGATGGATTCGTGCATTACACCCAGGGTGGTGCGTTCAAGAATAACGTAGTTGGCCATTGAGCCATAAATTCGGGGTATTGCCAGTGTGTTTGCTCCACCAAAACCACGCCCGATCCACACGCCCATTTTAGGATATGGGTATTCGATGATGGCTCGGTTGGCCTCGATCATCTGTTGAATCACGTCCTGATTGCTGTTATCCACTCTCGGATCCACGCCGGGAGTGTCCAGGAATGAAACAATGGGAATGCGCAAGGCTTCAAATAAACGCAGGGCATCCTGATATAATTTAAGTGTGCGCACCGTGATCATGTTATTGGAATTCTCTGGCGGATTCATCAGTAATCCAAACAGTTTGCCCTTGGTTTCGATCAGATAAACGCGCATTCTTGAATCAAACCCACTGAACACCTCAAGATACCGGTCAGCGATGGGATACAGGAGTTGAATGCAGGCCCGCTCTACCTTTTGTTGTTGGCGCGGCATGAAATCCAGGTATTTTGATACCCCGGGCTCGGATACCATGGGTAAGAGGCCGGTGGAACTTGAGACAGTGCCCAACAGGGTACAGGCCCGGTTTAACGCAGTTTTCAGATCTTCTGTCCTCTCGTGTATGAGGGTTGTTTTAAGGTACTGCTGGTCTACTGATGCGAATGAAAGAAAATCCACTTTGCTGCCAAAGAACAGCCGAAACACATCCGGCCCGGTCAGGTTGAGGGTGGAATCCTGACGCACCCCGATGCGATAGTGTGCCAAGCCAAACAGGACTGCGGAAAGGCCCAGGCACTGACCGTGACAAACCGAGATGACAAGATTGTTACGGGTATAGTTGTCCAGTGCGGGGATCAGATTGAAAACGTCATTGAAGACTGTACGGCCCTCGATAAAACGGTAACCAAGGGAATTCATCACCGTTATGAGTGGCAGGCCTTCTTCATTGCAGGCTTCAAGAAATGAGGCAATTCTGCGGGCAATATCCCGCCCAAAACTGCCACCATTAACACGAAAATCACTCCAGATGACAGCGAAATCCTGATCAAGCCCCTGGGTTCGAAATAGCCATGTGCCGTCTGAACTGGCACGGCGGATATTGTCGTGATCCGCCACAGGCAACCATGCCTGTACTTTATTAATGCCAAGATCTGAAAGTGGCCGGAAAAAGGAAAATTTGGTTAATTCAAATTCAACCCAGTCAACGTTCATCGGTTAAATCCCTGCTTGTTGTTTTAATGTGGGTTAGTGTTATGTTAAACAAGTTCACCTTCTTCAAGGTCTTGCATTGAATCTTCCTGATCGGCGCTATTTATCAGAAACTGAATCAACTGACCAAGTTTCTCAATACTGGCAAGTTCAAACACCGTTCTCAGCGGAAGTTCGATTTCAAATGTTTTCTTGATCGCGTTGTGAATCTGTACCGCCAGTAGGGAATCGCCGCCCTGCTCCATAAAGGAACGTGTTCTGCAGGGCTGGTCAATTTTCAGTAAGTTGCTCCAGATCAAGGCCAGTTTCGCTTCCACGGGCCCTATGGGTGGCTGGGTGCGAATGAGCTCATCACCGGCGAATGGTGCCGGGAGTGCCGCCGTGTCCACTTTGCCGTTTGCGGTTAACGGTAAGGCTTCAAGCAGGATGTAATCTGCAGGCAGCATGTAGGTTGGTAAGTGGTCTGCCAACCAGGCGTGGATCTCACCCTTTTTAAAATCAACCCCGGGTTTTGACACAATGTAGGCGATGAGAAACTTGCTTGTTTCCACATCCCAGACATGCAGTTTGGCATCGGCAATGGCGGCATGCAGTCGCATTTGAGCTTCGATTTCGCCCAGCTCAATGCGATAGCCCCTGATTTTAACTTGTGTGTCGTTTCGGCCGTGATAATACAGTAGTCCGTTGTGATCCCAGCGCCCCAGATCCCCGCTTTTGTACAGGCGTTTCATTGGCGTTTGATCGCTGTTTTCAAGGGCCAGGTCAATAAAACGGGTTTGGTTTAACTGCGGCCGTTTCCAGTAGCCCCGGGTTACCTGCCCTCCCCCAACGTAGATTTCACCCACCACGCCTGGTGGTAACAGCCTGTGCTGTTCATCGAGTATGTAGACCTCGGAATTGGGCAGCGGCCGGCCGATAGAAGGTGCGTTCTCTGTTTGATGCGTGACATCATGATAGGTGCCCACTACGGTGATTTCAGTGATGCCGTACATGTTGATTAATTGTGTATTGCTGGTGGGGTTGACCCTGTGCCAGTTGGCAAGGGCCGATGAATCCAGTGCCTCACCGCTGAGTATAATCTGGCGCAAACAGTGGTGTTTTGCGGCCTCAGGTGCTGAGCTTTGCGCTTCAACCAGTGCCTTGAACGCGCCCGGTGTCTGATTGAGTATGTTGACACCTTCATTCTGAATCAGTTGCAGGAATTCTTCACTGTTTCTGGTGGTTTGCTCGGGTACAACAATGAGTTTGGCACCACTGGTGAGTGCTCCCCATATCTCCCATACGGCAAAATCAAAGGAGACCGAGTGGAACAGTGTCCAGGTATCCTCTGCATCATAGTTGAATTGAGCCTGCATGCTGTCGAGTAGGTTGCTCAGTTGCTGGTGCTCTACCGCCACACCCTTTGGTGTGCCCGTTGACCCCGAGGTATAGATCATATAAGCGAGTTGGGAGCCTTGCGGATTACGGTTATGCTCTGGATTTTCATCACCATTACTGAACATGGTATCGGCCACAAGGATTCGGGTAACAGCCGGGTCAATCAAAGTGCGCGCTCTTGCTTCATCATTTGCGGAAGTGATCAGGTGCGTTGGCGTGGCATCCTCAACGATGAATCGCAATCGTGCATCGGGCAGGTGCACGTCCAAGGGCAGGTAGCCCGCCCCGGCCTTAAGGGTGCCAATCAACCCGGCAATCAGATCGATGCCACGGTCAAAGTACACAGCAACACGATCATTCGCCTGAACACCCGCCTTGATCAAGCGGTTCGCTATCTGGTTGGCTCGTGTATTGAGTTGTGCATAGGTTAGGGTGTCGGCGCCTGATTTGATGGCGATTTTATCGGGTAAACAATTCGCGGTGTGTTCGAAACGAATGTGAGCCGGCAGGTGCTTGAGGCGGCTGGTCTGATTACGTGCCATGTGTCTTACAATGTTGTCCCGGAATGCGTCGGGCAAAACACTGATTTGGCCTAACGTGCAGGGGGAATTGTGCTGTAGTTGGCTGGCAATTCGGTCCAGTGCAGTTTGGTAAAAGTCCAGTATTAAAGCAGAATTAACTGAGCTTGCGGTTTGTAATGCCAATGCCAGGCTGGTGTCGGATTCGTTGATACTGAGGGCGATGGGATAGTGAGAACTCTGTTCCAGAGCAAGCGGAGTCACGCCCCTTTTTCCCAGTTGTTGTAAGGTCTCTTCCGCGCCTGTCGATTGCTTGTGGCGATAATTCAGCAGGGTATTGAATAAAGGTAATTCCGCTGCCACGTCACTGCAGCGTTTTATCAGGGCAAGCGGTGCATGTTCATGCAGGGTCAGTTCACTTAGTTGATGATGAAGCCCTGTGAGGGCAGCCGGCAGCAGCGGGTTGTGGCCTGCGCTATTATTGATTCGTACCGGTACGGTGTTGATGAATAAACCAACGACATTGTCCGGTGCCGGCCGCCCCATTGCCCTGCCGGACAATACCGTGCCGAATACCACATCACAGCGCCCGCTGCAGGCACTGAGAACCAGTCCCCATGCCAAATGCGCGATACTGGAGAGTGAAACTTTGGCATTTCTCGCCGCTGCCGCCAACTGGTTAAAGCGCATTGCATCAAGGGTTGCTTCCGTTATCTGAAAGTCCTGCCTGGGCAGATTGTCTCTGTGTTCATCAAACACAAAGGCTGGCGTGTCATAACCCGACAGTAGCCCTCTGAAGTAGTCTTCATGCTCCGCTCGCGATTCTTTCCTCTGCTGAAGTACGTAGTGGCTGTAAGGAACGGGCGCGCTGAGCTGGTCTTGCTCACCACTAAGGATCAGCTTTATCTCGTAGAATATCTGCTCCAGTGCCTGGTGATCCGCAATAATGTGATGGGCTTGGATTCCCAGCAGGTAACCATCTTTGATTTCAGATACGGCAAGTTCTATTAACGGCGGCTTGGCGATGTCGAATTGCTCAATCGCTTTGTTAAAGAAACCTTGAATCTGTTGTTGTGCCTCTGCTTCGGTGCGCCTGTTTCCGGTGCTTGTGTCCAGATAATGGGGTTTTAGATTTACAGCACGCTGCACCACTTGCAGAGGTTGTTCCAGATTGCGCCAGTGAATGCCGGTTCGAAGGGCATCATGCCGCTCGACGATTTTTTCCAGGGCAAGCACAAACGAGTCTAACGCGGCCTGGTGATCGAGCTTGAACATGGAGCGTAGCAGATAGGGATCATCCTGCTGGGCAATCAAGTGGTGGAACAGGATGCCTTCCTGCAAGGGAGACAGGGGGTAAATCGCTTGAATGTTGTCTACCTCTCCACCCTGTAGCGCCACCAGTTCATCCAGCTCAGCCTGGCTGATGGTAAGGTATGGAAGCTCGGATGGGGTAATCTGGCCCCGCCCGGCTTTCAGGTTTACGCACTCAACAGGGTATGGCGTCAGATCCCGCGGCGGTGTTATTGCATCGGCCTGGGCAGTGTTATTACCCACACGTTTGGCAAGATCCGCCAGATCCTTCGCCTGGAATACCGTTCGTATATCGGTGCTTAAGCCCTTTTTCTGTAACGCAGAAACCAGTTTGACCGCCAACAGGGAGTGTCCGCCCAGGCCGAAAAAGTTATCGTGGCGGTTGATGTTTCCGGTACCCAGTAATGCAGACCACAGCGCTGCAATTTGGGATTCGGTTTTGTTCCGGGGGGGATCAGTCAGGGCTCTGGATAACTCTGCCTGGGTTGCATCAGGCAGTGAGGCGGTGTCCAGTTTTCCATGGGGGGTAAGCGGCAGTGCCGCAAGTTGGATCCAGTACGAGGGCTGCATGTAATCCGGTAATTCTGCTTGCAGCCTGAGCCTGGTTTGCTCTATCAACGCCTGCTCTGACATTGTTGCATCCGGTGAGGCAACAATGTAGGCAACCAATTGGCTTTGGCCGCTGCCGTTGTTGATCGCTCTGACTACGGCTGCTTTAATGCACGGCTGACTGGCAATGGCCGTTTCTATTTCGCCCAGTTCAATGCGGTAGCCCCGTACTTTAATCTGCGAATCGTTTCTGCCGATGAATTCCACTTCACCGGAATTTGTCCAGCGGGCAAGATCGCCGGTGCGATACAAGCGAGCCGAGGCGCCGTCGGTGGCAAGCCCATAGGGGTTTTCCAGAAATCGCTCGGCATTAATGTCCGGTCGATTCCAATACCCCCTGGCCACCTGGGCACCACCAACATACATCTCACCCACCACGCCGGTCGGCACCGGCTGTTTGTGGGCATCCAGTATATAGATCTGGGTGTTGTCGACGGGTGTGCCGATGGGAATCGATGTTTTGCCGCGATCAGCTTCCACCATCCTGTGACAGGTGGCGAACACAGTGGTTTCAGTGGGGCCGTAGTCGTTGATAAAAACCTGTGGCGGACTGTTGCTTAGTGTTTCCAGCATGGCAACGGGGTCCACAGCTTCTCCCCCCACCAGGCAATAGCGTAACCGACTCAGTACCGGGGCAAGCGAAAGTCGGTATTGGTTAAACAGGGACACCGTAATCATCATGCTGGTGACCTGTTGTCGCAGCAGCTCCTGGGTAAAAAGTTCCGGATTGAGAACCGTATCCGGTGCAATAATGGCGACACTGGCACCGCGACACAATGCACCCCATACTTCCCAGGTGGCGGCGTCAAAGGCGGGGTTGCCACAATGGGCCATGCAATCTTCTGGTGCCAATGGCGCCTGTTGATTGTGGTAAACCAGGTTGGTTATCTGGCGATGCTCTATGATCACCCCTTTGGGTGTGCCGGTTGAGCCTGATGTATACATCATATAGGCCAGGTTATGGGGGGCAACCTGGCCGTTGCTGTTGATCTTATGCTTATTGGGTGAGGTACCTGGATTGATCGTTTCAATGTCGAGCCATGGCAGCTCCAGGGTAACAATATGATCCAGCAGGCTTTGGTGCTGCTCTGATCTGGCCGGATGGGTCAGGATCAATACCGGATCTGCATCCTGTAAGATAAAATCGGCGCGGTTGCGTGGGTAAGCCGGATCGATTGGTACGTACCCTGCCCCGGCCTTGAGTATTGCCAGCATGGCAATAACAGACCATTCACTGCGTTCCATGAGGATGGCAACACGATCCTCAGGTTGCAGGCCGTGTTCAGCCAAGGCCGCCGTTACGCACTCAGCATGATGGTTCAATTCCCCATAGGTCAACTGCTGAGAGCCAATCTTCAGTGCAACGGCGTCTGGTGATTGCAGCACCTGTTGTTCAAACAGATGATGCACGCAAAGATCTGGTATGGTGCGCTGGGTGCTGTTCAGTTGATAGAGTAAATGCGCTTTCTCCTGCTCGCCCAGTAGGTCAATTCGATCCCACGAACAGTCGGAATCTTCACTAAGTGCAGTCAGGATTCTGTCAAAATAACCGGACCAACGTTGGACGGTGTCCAGATCCAGGATCTCATTATTGAATTCCCATTTAATCTCAAGTCCATCCGCGCTGGACGTGCAATCCAAAGCCAGGTCGAATTTGGCTTCCTGGTTATAGGTGTGTGTGGGATGAACCTGTGCCGCCGCCAGTTCCAGGTTCCATGTATCTTTGCTTTGCAGGTTGATCATCACCTGAAACAGGGGATTGTAGTGCCGGTTACGGGGTGGGTTCAGTTTTTCCACCAGTAATTCAAAGGGTACGTCTGCGTGCTCATAGGCCGTCAGGACGGTGTTTCGGCAAGCATCCATAAGGTGGGCGATGCTGGCATCAGGGGTCAGGGTATGCCGTATTACCAGCGAATTCACCATAAAGCCGACGATTGCGGCGCATTCAGTATGATCCCGGTTGGCATAAGCGGCGCCGATGGCAATATCGCAGCCGTTGGATTCGGAGCCATCGAGGTTGCCGGTCAGCCGCCCCATCAGCATTGCCATTGCCAGCTGCAGCTGCATGTACAGAGTAGCGCCATGACGCTGGCCGGAGTTCATTAATTGTTGCAGACGGGCCGACGAAAGCTGTTGTGTCAGGGTCGCTGCAGTAAAGTGTCCTGAATAGGGCCGATCCAGGGGCAAACTGTGGCGTTCGGGCAAATCCTGTAATTGATGCAGCCAGTAGTCCAGATGGTGCGTTTGCTGATGGCCGTTTGCCAGCTCATGTTTTAACGTCCAATCCGTGTATTGCCACTGCACGGGTTGGAGCGGGGATTCACAACCCGTACGGTAAGCTGAGTAAAGCGCCGACAGCTCCTTGGCCAGTATTTCCACCGACCAACCATCGGCGGCGATGTGGTGCAGGGTCAGGGTGAGGACATAATGGTCCTCTTCCACCTGATACAGAGTGGCGCGCAGCATCAGGTCGGAAGTCAGATCAAAAGGTGTGGACTGTTCAGCCTCAATCATGGATTCCAATGTTGTATGCTGATCTGGCTTTGCTATCAAATTGTGACATTCCAGCCTCAGGCCAGGCGCGGGCAAACAATATTGCCGGGGCTCGCCCTCCTCCGTTTTTGTGTATACCGTGCGCAGTATATGATGACGTTCTATCAACGCAGTGAGAGCCTGTTTGAGTGTATCCACGCAAAGGCCTGCAGTGATCTGATAGCGAACACTCATATGATAGGTGGAGGATGTGGGATCCAGTTCCTGCAGCAGCCACATTCGTTTTTGGGCCGAGGTCAATGGTAGGCGGCCCTGCTCATCGAAGGGCAGTGGCTGCTGTAGCCAGTCCGCATCATCAGAACACTGTGTGCCGGTACTGTCCATGTGAGTGGCCAGTTGCCTGATGGTGGAATGCTTGAACAGATCCCTCACCGTGAGTTCTTTGCGAAACTCATCTCGAAGCCTGGAAATCAGGCGGGTGGCGATGATGGATTGCCCTCCCAGGCCGACAAAGTCGGCGTGAATGGAGAGGTTGCTGCGGTTGAGCATTTCCTGCCAGATCGAAATCAATCTGAGTTCGGTGTCGGTGGGTTTCTCGTGGGCGGGGTTTTGTTTCGCCTCGATCGCGGACATATGCGGGTTAGCGGCAGTCCAATCCAGCAGCAGGTTCGGCTCCAGTGAGCCGTTATCCACCCGTTCGCAACAGTTGATGCGCTGCAATTTTCCGTTGTGGGTTCGTGGCAAGCTGCCTACGTTCAGCAGCACTATCCGTTCCACGTTTACCTGGAACCGTTCATAAACCGTGTCGCAAATGATGCTGATGATGTCTTCATAGGCGGCAGGGTCAATCTCCGGTTTAAGCTCCTGAAAAATTGCCAGAGCTTCGCCCTGAGCACTCTCCCAGGCACCGGCAATGGTTGCATAGGGAACAAAATGGGTGCTGGCCCCGTTCACCACCTGCTCGATATCGAGGGGATGCAGCTTTTTACTGCCGACGATGATCAGTTCCTTGCGTCGACCCACTACGTAGAGATTGCCGTCGGCAATCGTGCCTATGTCGCCGCTGCGGACATAAGGGCCGCTTCCATCACTGGCATACTGGCCAAATGTCTGTGCGGTGATCTCAGGCTTGTTCCAATAACCCTGTGCCACGGTGGGGCCGCAAATCCAGATCTCCCCCAGCTCCCGGTCTGCACAGGGCTTACCGGTATCCGGATTCACGATGGCCACATTGGGCCTGGCGGTGCCGACGCTGACCAGCGTTTTGACCTGACCTGAAGTGGATGCTGCGATGAGGCCGGCTTCAAAGCTGGCTTTATCAACATCGATGCGGGGTACCTCACGATCGTTGTCGGCTCCTGAACAAAACACCGTCGCTTCTGAAAAGCCGTAGGTGGTGAGGAAGGTTTGCGCTGTAAAGCCGGTACGGGAAAAACGCTCGCTAAACTGATCGATCAGGTTGCTCTTCAGTGGTTCAGATCCAATGGCGGCGACGTCCCAATTGGACAAATCGAGCTGATCAAGCAGGCCATCCGGTAAAAAATTGAGACAGGTTTCGTAACCGATGTTGGGAGCACCGCTGTGCGTTGCCCGATAGTGAGACATGGCAATGAACCAGCGCGCGGGATTGACCATGAATTTATCGGTGGGAATTAATACCAGATGGGCACCTACTGACAGGGGCAGCAGGCCAAAACTCAAAAAGCCCATGTTGTGGAACAGTGGCAACCAGGAAACAACGGTTGAATTCTTGTCGATTGCGGCCACTTCCAGCATGAGGTCGATACAGGCGTCCAGATTACTGTGGCTGGCGATGACCCCTTTGGGTGTGCCCGTTGAGCCCGATGTATATTGCAGTAACGCCATGTGCTGGCTCTCGGGCTCGTGAATCTTGCAAACACGTGCTGGATTCAAGGCCGCTTCCAGCGTAAGCCAACGGCCGTTATCCGGATCGATCTCGATGACACCCTGCAGTGCCGGCAGCAGTGCCTCCTGAGTCAACAACAGGGCCGGGCTGCAGTCGGCACTGATTTTGTTAACAAAATCCACCAGCGCAGGTTGCTGGGGAATTTGCACAGGTACCACTACCACACCGGACAGCAGGCAGCCCCATACCGCAGCAAAGTAGTCGGGCCCGGGTGGCAACAGCAACAGCACTCGATCCCCGGCTGATGTGTTCAGGCGAATACTGCTCGCGATTTTGTAGGCGTGTTGTTTTAACTGGCCGTAGGTTCGATTGATCGAATCAACAGGATCACCTTCAGGCAAATAGGTGATAGCAACTTGATCGGGATATTGGTTGCTGATGAGCTCAAGGCGTCGAAGAAGCGATAAACCGCTGGTAGCGAAAGGTGTTGTCACGGCACTGCCTTCCCTGCAATGTTGTTATTATTATGGGCAAACTATATCGGTAATTCTGCGCAGTTCCAACGCTGGTTGCTGCAAAATGTGACGGAAGGTGTTATGAGTCATAATTGTTTTTTGACTCAAACCCTTGGCTTATCCAACGATCAGGTCAGGTGGCGCATCGGTCATTGGGCAAAATGATACGATCGGGTTTGAAATATAGTAAACTCCCGCAAAATATTCTGGTACAGAGGAAAGTATGGCAAGAACTAAATCCACCAGGTCCACCAGAAGCGCCGGGCGACCCACGTCAGAAGACGTGCTTGAAATCGAAAATATGCTGATCGAGGCGGCATTGGAGGAGTTTCTGGAGCACGGTTATGGTAGTGCGTCATTGGACAGAGTTGTAAAACGGGCACGGGTTTCCAAGACAACCCTGTATTCCCGCTATGCTTCAAAAGAAGAATTATTTCGAGCCATTGTGTATCAACAGATTAACCGAATTAATCCTGCCTCGTTGTTACAAGTGGATTCACATTCTTTCAGCCTTGAAGAAGGGTTGAAATCTTATGCCAACACCATGCTGGAATTGAACCTTAAAGGCGAGATGCTGGGGGTCAATCGGTTAATCAATAGTGAATCCGGACGTTTTCCCGAGTTGGGTACCGCGGCTGCCGAGCGTACTCAACTTGGCATTGATCGAATATCACGGTTTATTGCCGATTGCGCGAAAAGTGACGGCATCCCCTGTCGAGCCCCGGATAGTGTCGCCAGAGCCTTTATTCTCATGATCCGTGGCTGGTATACCCATATCCTGCTTACAAATCAGAAAGTTACCAAGACGCAACGGCAACGCTGGGTTGAGGAAGCCGTGCACGTGTTGGTTTCTTCCCGCCGGGACTGGTAGAGCTCATCCCTGCCTGCCTGCAGAAAAGCTGACCTTCGGGTCTAATCCCCCTTGACGCTTAATAGTACGGAGGAGTACTATCGATTTAATAGTACAGTATCGTATCAATAAGCGCAGACAACGGAAATTACGAGAGGTGTAGAACATGCCGTTCGAGGTGTATCCACTTAAGGAGCGTATAGGATCAAGGGTAGAGATTGATTCTAAGTACCTGGGCCACCCAGAGGAGGTAGCTGAAATAAGAGGGTTGCTGTTGGAAAGAGGCGTTTTGGTATTTAAGGAGCAGCATCTTTCAGATGAGCAGCAGTTAGGGTTGGCGCGGTTGCTGGGCACTTTAAGAGAAGAGTTGGGTAAGGGGATCTACAAAATTACGCTGGATAAAAAATCCAACGCGCATGCCGAGTATTTGAAAGGCTCTTTCCTGTGGCACATTGATGGTACTCACGACGATATCCCTCCTTTCGCAACATTACTTACCGGATTGACCCTGTCTGAAACCGGTGGCCAAACAGAATTTGCAAACTCTTACGCGGCTTATGAAGAGCTGCCACAGGAAACCAAGGACCGAATCGACAATCTGCAAGTGGTGCACAGTGTGGAAGTTTCCATGAGCCGCGCCGGGATTGAGCCCACGGCTGAGAATCTTGAATACTGGAAGAGTTTTAAGCCCAAAACACACAATTTGGTGTGGACGCATAAATCCGGTCGAAAGTCGTTGGTGATCGGTTGCCACGCTTCCCATATCGTGGGCATGGATAGATCCAAGAGCGATGCCCTGATCAAGGATTTGTTGGATTGGGCCACACAACCCAAGTTTGTGTATCGTCATGAATGGACTCCTGGCGACCTGATTATCTGGGACAACACCGGCGTCATTCATCGGGTGGAGCCCTACCCTCTGGACTGTGGTCGAATCATGCATCGAAGCACCTTAATGGGCGAAGAGCCTTTTGCCTGAATTCACTGAATAACAGAAACAATGAAGAGGATGGAGCGGATAATGATTCGGAATGTACCGGAAAAGTGGGATCTCGAAGCGGACCTTGTTTCTGTGGGGTCCGGCGGCGGTGGATTGAGTGCAGCCATCACCGCTGTGGATCATGGGATCAGCGCCCTCATACTGGAACGCAGTGATCAGGTGGGCGGTGTCACAGCCTATTCCATGGGAGAGGTGTGGATTCCAGGAAATCATCTGGCGCAGCAGCTTGGGATTGAGGATTCGGAAGAGAGTGGTTATCGATACGTACAGCAATTATCCATGGGCTATGGTGAGGATGTCTCTATTCTGAATCAGGCCATACACGGCCCGGTGGCGTTGAAGTATTTTGAAGATAGTATCGATCTAAAGATGACGGTGATCAGGAACCTGCCGGATTACTACTATCCCTATAACGATGATGGGCTGGCCGAGGGTCGTTATCTGGAAGCAGAGCCGTTTCCCGCCGCCACCCTTGGTGAATGGCAAAGTAAAACCCGCGTGTCACCCCACGTTCCCTACAGCCTAACCCATGAGGATATATTCAGCGGCGGTGGTATGGCCAATATGGCCGGTTGGGATTACAACGTGATGGCCGAGCGGCTGACCAAAGACCTGCGTTGTGCCGGGCCGGGGTTGGCCGCCTATTTCGTTAAAGGTGTGCTGGATCGGGAGATTCCCATTCACATTAACATGAATGTGGAAGAACTGATTGGCGATGGCCAGCGTATCGTGGGGGTAAGAGCCACCCAGGATGGTAAAGATGTATATGTAAAAGCAAATCGTGCCGTGGTCATCGCGGTTAGCAGCTATGAGCGCAATGCCAGTTACGCGAAAACACTGGGCCACCAGTTAAACGTGGAATCCATGGTAATGCCGGCTGTAGACGGTGCGCACTTGCGTTTGGCCGGTCAGGTTGGCGCACGTATCGCCCGGGTGCCTGATGTAACGCTGCTGGGGTTTCATGTGCCGGGAGAAGAACAGGAGAACGGTGTACCGTTGTGGCGGGGTGCACTGCCCTTTCTGGGTTTACCCCATACCATCGTAGTGAACAAGGCGGGTAAGCGTTTTGCCAATGAAGGTTTCTATCGCTCGATCTATTACGCCACCGATGCCATTGATGGTAATACACAGACCCATGCAAATTTTCCCTGTTGGGCTGTATTTGACCACCAGGCCAGAACAAAGTATCCCTTTGGCTCGCTGATGCCGACACAGGACATGCCGCAAGGCCTGGGGGTTACTGCCGGCAGCCTGTCCGAGCTGGCAGATAAGATCGGCGTGGATGCAGCACAACTGGAGCAAACGGTTTCCACTTTCAATGGCTATTGCGAAACTGGGGTTGATCCGGATTTTCATCGAGGTACTCATCCATGGGGCGCACTGATGTGCGGTGATCAGTCACAAAAGCCCAATGGTAACCTGGGTCCGTTGACCCAAGCGCCCTACTATGCGGTTGAGTTACATCGACTCGCCGGTGGTGGTATTTGTGCCGCGGGTGTGATGGCGGATCATCATTGCCGCGCCATTGGCTGGAACGATAAGCCCATAGCAGGCTTATATGTGGCGGGAAACTCCATGGCAAGACTGGATAATGGCGCGTTTATGCAAAGTGGTATTACCAATGCCCGCGGCCTGACCCACGGCTATCTGGCCGGCAGACACGCTGCGGGCAAGCCCAGTGATTTGCTGGAAAAAGAACTGAAACGCAAGGCGCAATGAGGGCAATATGATTGCAAATGAACACACCTTTACTATCGATACATCTATCGACCGGGTTTGGGATTACGTTGAGGATATTCGGGGCTGGGCCAGTATCTTTCCCGGCTATCAGGACTGTTCATTAATTAATGACAACGATTCTGAGTGGACCATCAAAGTCAGTGCTGCCGGGGTCACCCGAACCGATAACGTTAAGGTTCATGTTGAGCAATGGAATGGGCCGGAACGGGTTGATTTTGTGTTTGACGTTGATGATCTGCCGGTGGAGGGCAATGGCACTTATACTGCGTCGGCCTGCGGCACCAATCAGACTGAAATTACCCTCAAGGTATGCATCATAGGCAGTGGGCCGATGGCGCCCATGTGGGAAGCGGTGGGCACTCCGTTGCTTCCCGAGTTCGTCAAGGGCTTTGCGGCCAAGCTCAAGGCAGAAATAGAATACGTAACAGGCGTGGGAACAGTGAGTGCCGCAGACACCGCATTTGCACTGCCGGTGATTAAGGGCGTGATCAGATCAACCATGGCCGCATTGACACTTTGGGTCAAAGGGTTGTTGGGCTTCGCTCCTAAAAACATAGAAAAAGAAAAGGAAGGCACATCATGAGTAACCGTATTGAGTCCAATAAAGCAGTGGTCAGAAAATTCATTGAAGCAATGGGAACCAGTGACGGTGAGAAGGCGGCCACTTGCTTGAGCAAGGATGCGTATACCCTGGCAAAGGGGTTTGGGAAATTTGCCGGTGTCCGTCACTACGATACCATCGTCGGTACCATCGATGCATTCAAGAAGCTGCTGCCCACCGGATTGCGACCCGACTTTAAAAGTTTTATGGCGGAAGACAATCGAGTTGCCGTTGAGTTTGAGGGAAACGCAACCACCTGTGATGGAACGCCATACACTAACCAGTATTGTATGATCTTTACCTTGCGTGATGGAAAAATTGTTCAGGTAAACGAATATTTCTGTACTAAGACAGCGGATGATGTGCTGTGGCCTTTGGTTGAAGCAATCTCTGGCGAGATAGCCTGATGGAAAATTTGTTAGCGGGCAAAGTCGCTGTGGTCACGGGCAGTGCCAGCGGCATCGGCCGTGCATCGGTTGAGCTCTTTGCAGAACACGGCGCCAGGGTCGTGGTGGCAGATGTCAATGAGGAACAAGGTTTGGCCGTTGCGGAAGCCTTGGGTAACGAGGTTGCGGCGTTCAGGAAAGTCGATGTAAGTGACCCGGAACAGGTCCAGGCATTGATGGATTTTACCATCGATCGTTTTGGTGCTTTGGATATCATGTATAACAATGCCGGCATCAGCGGTGCAATCCATAGCAGTTTTCTGGATGACGACCTGGCTGATTTCCAAAAAGTGATTTCGGTAAACCTGTACGGCACTATGGTAGGTTGCCAGATTGCAGCCCGGCATATGGTGAAACACGGTGGCGGTTCAATCATTAATACATCCTCCCTTGCTGCGCTAACACCAGGATTGCCTTTATTGACCTATCGCGCCGCCAAAGCCGGTGTTATGCAGTTGACACAATGCATAGCCAGGGAGCTGGGTGTACATGGCGTAAGGGTCAACTGTATTGCGCCCGGCCACATACCGGCCGGGATGACATTTTACGACATTTCAGCGCGCATCAAAAAGATGCAACCATTACAGCGCCAGGGTTCAGCACTCGATGTCGCCAACACGGCATTGTATCTGGCCAGCGATCTTTCTGCGCAGGTGACGGGTGTCATTGTACCAGTGGATGGTGGCACCAATTTGGGTGCCCCCATTTATGTTAAGGAGCGTGCGTAGAGATGAGGTTTCCTCCGATCGGGCACGAGCAATGGACGGATGAGGTGCGGGAAATTCTGGCTTCGTTCTCTGTACCGTTCAGTCAATACGGGCTTGGTGGAGATGAATCAGAGAAAGATAAGCTCTCCCCTATTCTATCCACTGTGCTACAGAATCCCGGCTTAGCCAGGGCGTATTTTCCGCTGGCGGATTACATTCTGAGAAAAAGCAGTCTGCAATCCAGGCACACTCGTATCATCATTCTGCGCGTCGCCTGGTTATGGCGGTTTGAGGTTGAATGGGCAATTCACTCTTCCATTGCGGTACGTGATGGAATCTTGAGTGATGAGGATGTGCGTCGGGTAGTGCAAGGTTCAGCTGACTCGGCCTGGAGTCCGCTGGAGAAATTGATTATCACATCAGTAGATCAGATGCGCGAATCGTCCAATATCGACGATACTCTGTGGTGCGCTCTGGCAGACGAATTCAGTAACCAGCAATTGGCTGATCTCACGTTCACCATCGGCAGCTATGTTCTGGCGGGAATGTACATGAATTGTTTCGGCTTACCCATACCGGCTGGATTAAAAGGCTTTGAGTCATACCAATCAGAGTAAAACATGCCAACTTTAACAAAAACAATTAACAGAAGGAGCTGCAAGATATGAATATAGATAAATCTCCGTCGCTGTTCCATGACGTAAAAGTGGATGAACTGGGCCTGAAAGCCAAAGCCACTTTTAACCCAATTCATCTTTGGGCTTCGCTCGGTGGTTTGATACTTGCGGCGCAAGTGATCATATGGGCATTGTGGATTACCGGCCCTTACTTCGAACGGGTACCTGCTGGCCCCAGCGATCCTCCTGCCTTGATGAAAGGCGTGCTGGTGACCTGGACCACCGTTATCATGCTCGGATTACCGGTAGGCATTTATTACTTTATAGTACGACCCTGGCGCCGCGAACGCCGTATTACCACTGATGGCATGTTATTGGTATCGTTTGGGTTACTTTTCTTTCAGGATCCCCTGCTCAATTACTTTAACACCTGGAGCACCTACAACACCTGGTTGTGGAACATGGGAAGCTGGGTGCAGCACGTACCCGGATGGATGTCCTGGGGTGAGCCGGGGGCGATGATGGCAGAACCCATCCTCATGAATGCACCTGGATACTCTTATGGTGTGCTTCTGTGTACTATTTTGGGTTGTGCCGTGATGCGCAAAGCCAAAGCACGCTGGCCCAATATCAATAATATACAGCTAATTGGTGTGTTGATCGTATTTACGTTCTTTTTTGACCTGGTTATGGAAGGTATGTTTTTGATGCCGATGGGGCTGTTTACCTATCCCGGTGCAATTCAATCATTTTCGATTAACGCCGGTACCTATTATCAGTGGCCACTGTATGAAGGGTTAATGTGGGGTGGTGTTCAGGCTGGTTTTTGTAGCTTGCGCTTCTTTACCGATGATCGGGGACGGACGTTCGTCGAACGGGGTTTGGAGCGGGTGCAAGGTGGTTATGTTAAGCAGCAGTTCGTACGCTTCCTTTCGATCTTTGCTGCATGCAGCATGTTTTTCTTTGTATTCTATAACCTCCCTGCCCAGTGGTTTGCCATGCATGCCGATCCCTGGCCGGAGGATATTAAAAAGCGATCCTACTTCACCATGGGAATATGCGGAGAAGGCACCGGCCGGTTTTGCCCCGACCCTGCCCTGCCCATAATGACCAACAAATCCGCTTACATAGGTTCAGATGGCAACGTGGTACTGCCGGTTGGGGTTGAGCTGCCAGAAGTTGTACCTTACGAGCGAGGAGAATAATAAGATGTCGATGGTATTGGAAGAGCCGGTTCGAGCGAAAACTGGGTATGTGAAAACGGATGCCCCCTTCTATTTGCCCGTTGGTGACGAAGTTCAGGTATTCAGAGCAGCTGCCCGTCGAGGTTTGCCGGTATTACTGAAAGGGCCCACTGGTTGTGGTAAAACCCGTTTTGTGGAAGCCATGGCCCATGAGTTGGGCCGGGAATTGATTACCGTGGCCGGGCATGAGGATCTGACCTCTGCTGATCTGGTGGGCCGCTTTCTGCTTAAGGGTGGTGAAACGGTTTGGGTCGATGGGCCACTGACCCGTGCCGTTCGAGAAGGAGCCATCTGCTATCTTGATGAAATTGTTGAAGCTCGACAGGACACCACGGTGGTGATTCACCCACTGGCGGATCATCGCCGCGTACTGCCGGTGGATCGCCTGGGGATTACATTGGAGGCGGCACCAGGTTTTCAGTTGGTAATCTCCTATAACCCTGGTTACCAGAGCGTACTGAAAAGCATCAAGGAATCCACCCGCCAGCGTTTTGTCGCCATGGAACTGGATTTTCAGCCACCGGAAGTTGAAACCGAAGTGGTTGCTCATGAGGCTGGTATTGACCTCAGTACCGCACAGGCCCTGGTTAAAGTGGGTAGTGCCATTCGCAACCTGAATGGCTCACAACTAAGAGAAGTCTCTTCCACGCGCATGCTCATACTGGCTGGTGCCCTGGTGGCGGAAGGCTTAAGCCTGCGCAGTGCCATTCAATCCGCAGTGGTTCAGGCGTTGACGGATGACCCGGATATAGTGCGTGCCCTGGGTGAGCTGGTGGATGCAGTGGTGCCCATTAGATGAGCACAGAAACCCCGTTGCACCCGGATCGATTCCGGTTTTTGGCCACTTTTCTGGCGGCTCGCTCCCTGGATGTGTTGCCGGCAGATGACGGTGAAACAGCGTATACCGATGGGCGTTCTGTATTTGTTCGTGCCAGTGCCTGTGCGCAGGTTCAACGCAGGGAAGTAGTGGTGCAAAGTGCGTTATTGGCAGCAGGAAGCCTGGAACAGGAATTTGTGAAAGCACTACGGGGGCGCCCCAAACTCGCCCGTCGTTATTTGGCGTTGGAAGGCTGTCGCGTGTGCGCGCAGTTAGCTCGGCAGCTGCCGCTGGCGGCGACGCTCTGCCCCGCCCCAGAGCCACTTACCTCCAGTGCTGACGAATCGCTATCGGTGGCCAAAAGTTGGAAAATGGTGACTGAGCCGCCTGAATGGTTTGGTACGATCAGGCCTTCCAGGCTGTTGGCAGCGGCAAAACAGAATGCCTCTGAACCGGATAAGGCGGATTTTAAACTGGAATTTGATCTGACCGATGCTCCGGAGTCAGAGGACAGCGGTGAAGGTGATCATGGGGAACGCAGTAAAATTCTGTCGCTGCTGGATAATCCGTTATTAAACTCCAATACATTGTCGGATTTCTTTTACAAAATGTTTGGCATGTCACGCGCACCTGGTGAAGGTGAGGCGGGCGGCGATATGCAGGTTCGCGCTATCAGAAAGGTTGCCAGCGTCGGCCCCAACGCAAAGCCATTGCCAGTGCCATTGCGTATATCCGGTGGTGATACCCCCGGCGCAGCGGCGGGCGTTGGGGGAAGCCTGTTCCCGGAATGGGACGTGCATAAAAACCAATACCGGCCACAGTGGTGCCGGGTCATCGACTATCCACTGACTACCGCAGCGGATATCTCGGCTTCCGGTGTGCAAAAGGATGAAGTGTTGCGACAGCGGTTAACCAAGCTTGGCCTGGGCCCTAAGGTAATACGGGGGCAACCGGATGGTGAGGATCTTGATGTTGAAGCCATGATAGATTTGTATATAGATCTGAAAACCGGATTCTCACCACCGGAAAATATCTACCTGGAACGCCGTAAACTGGCCCGCAATCTGGGCGTCCTGATTCTGGTGGATGCATCTGGTTCAGCAACGGATACGGATCCGGACGGACTCTCGGTACATGAACATCAACGACGTGCTGCCGCAACAATCGCGGTGACACTGGAAGAGCTTGGGGATAGGGTCGCAGTTTACGGCTTTCGTTCTCATGGCCGTTCCAATGTGCATCTTATGGGTTTAAAACCGTTTGCACAACGATTTGGTGCCGGTGGACGTGCCCGATTAAATCAACTGGAACCCGCTGGCTATACGCGTCTTGGTGCTGGTATCCGCGGCGCCGGTGAGATATTGAAAGCAGAGGCAGGTACACCCAATCGGTTGTTGCTGGTGTTGTCGGATGGATTTCCCTATGACGATGGCTATGAGGCCCGCTACGCTGAGGCCGATGCCCACAAGGCGTTGGACGAGCTGCGTGACGATGGTGTGGCATGCCTGTGTTTATCCATAGGTACGACGACACCCAGTGAGGCGTTGGACCGGGTATTTGGCTCGGCCAGCTATGCCAGTGCGGATCAACTGTCTGAGTTAAGTCCGCGAATGGATCAGCTGTTTCTATCTGCCTTGCAGGAATTATCTGTATCAAATCCGCGCGGGCCACGATGAATTCAAGCGGTGGCAGGGTAACCTGTGCTTTCCGGAACTCTGTTATCGAATCAAGAAGGTCTCAGATACTGGGAGTTCTTGTAAAAACTCCGCCATCTTGTCCATTGCTCCAGAGGCGCGCATGGCTTCTGCGTAGTCCTCGTGTTGCTCTTTTGTCGCCCAATGTTCGGACAGCACTATCTTATTGGGCTGATCTTCACTCACTAGAACCTGTACTCCATTACAGCCTGCTGCACCCGCGATTGCCGACTTTGCACCCTGCATGATCTCAACAAAATCAGCCAATTTCTCAGGCTTGACGTTGAATTCCACCAACAATTGGTAACTCATGTTATTGCTCCTTCAGATTGTAATGTTATGGTTGATTTGGCAATCAGGCGGCTATGTACACCCACCTCGATGAGGTCGACGTTCACAATACAATGATCCGATGTGGCGCGGATGTTGACACAATGGGTGCGCACCGGGCCGGTCTTGACTTGCGATATAAAATGGATTTGTATATCAGTTGCTGTCATATGAGGGTGCATTAGTTCTGCCGCCGCTTCCATTGCCACAGCCTGTACTCCTCCATTTATGGTCCCGATGCTGTTGGCGACATAGGTACTATTATCCAGTTCCACGGTGCCTGTTTCTGGCGCGATGACTCGTAATCCTATACGGTCATTCAGATATCTATGATCCTGGGTCGCGCCGGATCTGTATCGAACTTGGCCCACCCATTTACCTGGATTGTAATCGATTGCATCAATGTCAGTGGTGCGCGGGATCCGGATAAAGGTGGCGAGCCCTTTAGCCACCAGTCTGATATCGTTGCAGCCGGTGCCCTGGTGCTCAATCATCTCCTGTAGTGACGAGAAATCATCAACACCGCAGCCGTCGTAAATATCGGCACCGACGGTGATGATTTTCCTGCCGCGGCGCAGCATATGAGTGTCCACCACCATCGGGCCTTTATTCAGTATTTCAATACCAAACAGGGAAAGATCCAGTGTTGCGGTCCAGTCGGGGTGCCAGGCCGTTAATACCGGATCTGACGCAGCTATATCCAGCATGGTAATCAGAACCCCCACACGGGCTCCCCTATTCCTGCTTCGGACTTCAGCGGTTAACGGCGCCTGCATCAGGCAGCGTTCTGCATTGATCAGTTTTGACCCCAGGCGCAGGTCCATGCAGTAGTGCTTGTGCTTGCCATCAGAGTCACCCATGCTTTTCACTTCACCTTTGACGCAATGACACCACCGTCACACAGAATATCGGTTCCGGTGAGATATCCCGCGTTGCTTCCGGCACAGAATGCCAACAGCTCGGCTATCTCCTCAACACGGCCAAGGCGCTTCAGGGCACCTCGTTTTACCATCTCTGCTGAGCCGCTCTTTTCTTCGATTCGACCCATCTCTGTATCAAACGAACCTGGCGATACGGAGACAATTCTACCTCCCCTCTGTCCAAACAACGCCGCGTTTTTTTTGCTATACCAGATAACGAAGTGCTTACTAATGGAATAGGCAAGCCCGTTACGATAGGGGCCTTTGGGGATGAATTTGCATGGCAACATAGCCTGCTTAAGAAACCGTTCAGTATCACTAAAGGCGTATCGGTAAGAACGCCGCGGTACAATAACCGGTGGAATCATGTACGCTGCCATTGACGCCACGTTGATTAAAGCGAAGGATTGGTGAGCATGAGCCAGTGCCGCTTCGGTAATATTGATAGTCCCTAATGCGTTGATCCGCATAATGCGCGCAGGCTCGCTCATTTGTGGGCTGATCCCGGCACAGTGTACAACGGACTGTATAGGGCCAATGTCACTGGCGGCTTTAAACAGGGAATCTACAGATTCTTTCTGGGTGATATTACATACATGGCCATCACATTGGATACCTTGTTCCAGTAACCCATTACAAGCAGTATTTAGTTTGTGTGGATCGATATCGCCCAATACGACATGGTGTTCTTTTCCCAGTAACGTTGCGACGGCCAGTCCCATGCCACCGGCGCCACCAGTAATAATGCTTGTGGTCTTCACTGTTGTCTGATTCCGTTTTAGTGTTGGTTTAGGCCCGCCATGGGCGATGCGTTGCTGTCCGACCATGATTCATCGGTTCTGTTCACAATCGGGGATGGCAATTTTCATGATTCGGCTGAGTAAACGAACGGTGGTCTTTGGTAGCATACGATACAAGAATCCCAGTAGTTTGGCGTCCAGACCTATATGAAGACTAAACCGGTTTTGCTCAATGGCTTCAACGATTTTGAGAGCTGCCGTCTCTGGAGAGGTGCTGAGACGCTCTCGGTTGAATCGATCCAGTTTCTCATCATGGGAGTCCGAATTTCGGGTAATATCCGTATTGATGGCTCCCGGGAATACAACGGTAACGCCAACATTGGTACCCTTTAGCTCTGCATAAAGCCCTTCACTGATCAACTTCACTGCGGCTTTACTGGCTCCATAGAATGTTTGTTTTGGGAAAGCGAATAGCCCCCCCATGCTGGAAATATTGGTAATATGGGCGGCAGGACGGTTTAGCAGCAGTGGCAGGAACTCCTTAGTCAGGTTAATCACACCGTGCAGGTTGACGTTAAAGACCTTGTCAATCGCCGCATATTGCAATTCGTTTACCGGCTTGAACGGATGAATGACCCCAGCATTATTAATAATGGCATCCACCTGACTGTGTTGCTGTATAACATTCTGCACCAATTGGGCTACCGCCGAGCGGTCTGAAATATCTACCTGATGCACGGATAACTTATCCGCATTAGGCGCCACCATTTCCTGCGTCACCCGCAAGGCATCAGGATTGATATCAACTGCGGCGACAATGGCGCCTCGCTGTAGGAGTCGCAGTACCAGTTGCCGGCCGATACCGCCGCCACCACCGGTAACGACGAACACTTTACCTGCCAATTCCATACATGGACATCCTTATACCTGATTGAGCTCTGCGATTGAGGCGCCGGATGCAATCAGCTTTTTAGCCTGAATAAACTCCTTGGGGCTGTTTATACAGTCAGCTGCGAGCAATCGATCACCTTGTATATACCAGGCAACGAATTGGTCCTGATCCGGATTACCCATTATCTCAACCCGATCATATCCTTTATTAAAACCGGCAATCTGTAATTTGATGTTGTACTGATCCGACCAGAACCAGGGTAGCGAATGATAGGGCTTTTGCTTGCCACATAGCGAAGCCGCAGCAGTCTTTGCCTGTTCCATTGCGTTGGGTACGGATTCCAGGCGCAAATGGTAGCCCAGCACATTATTCGGGTGAAAGGTGCAATCACCTGCAGCAACGATATCGGGATCCGATGTGCAAGCAAATTCATCGACGATGATTCCGTTATCTACCTCCAGGCCGGAGGATTCCGCCAAAGCCGTATTGGGGATAACACCGATACCAATAATGACCATATCAGCAGGCAATGAAAGTCCTTCATTACATTCCACGCTGGCTACCGTGCCATTACCGTGCAGAGATTGAGCCTGGGTATTGGTGAGAATTTTCACACCATGGCGACTGTGTAGCTTGGTGTAATACTCAGAGAGGGCCGGCGCGGTTACCCGTTCCAGTACTCTGTCCATCATTTCCAGCACGGTTACTTTCATACCGAGCTTACTCAGTGACGCCGCCGTCTCCAGGCCAATGTAACCACCGCCCACAATGACGGCGCGAGCCCCCTCCTTCACTTCTGCCTGGATCGCTGTGGCATCGCGTAAATCTCTTAGATAATGAACCCCGCCAAGATCAGCCCCGGGGATAGACAGGCAGCGAACTCTGGCGCCGGTGCAAAGTGCCAGCTTATCGTACTGCAGTGCCTCACCGTTGTTGAGCAGTAGTCTTTTACCGGATCGGTCTATTGCCGTCACCACCGTACCCAGCATGAACTCAATATCAGCTTTCTCGTATACGGATGATTTGAATATCTCCAGCTGATCAGCCGTTTTTTCACCATTCAGTAACGCCTTGGAAAGCGGCGGGCGATGATAGGGAAGCACGTTTTCCTCCCCTATCAACACTATACGCCCAGCCCAGCCTTCGCGACGCAGGCTGGTCGCCAACTGGGCACCAGCATGACTGGCACCGATGATTATGCAGGTCTGGTTTGCATTCATAACTATTGATTCCACTACTTAAGTTGATGATTATCGCCCTAGGTGGTAGCAGCATTATGCAGCTCATATTCCTGATCGCGATTTCTATCCCATATTAATAGCACTGCCGGTAGCAACACCACATCCAGAATGAAGGCGGCCAATAGTATTACGGTAGTCACCTGTCCCAATGCGCTGTTGATAACAATCTGTGACAAGCCCAGCACTGAAAAACCGCTGGCCAGTACCAACGTAGTCATGAACAATGCAGGCCCGACCTGATGAAGGGTCATCCGAATGGCGTCTTCTACCCTGCCATGTTTGAGTTGTAATGCCTTTTGATATTTGGCGAGTAGATGCACCGTGTCGTCAACCACAATACCGATGGTGATGATGACAACGCAGGTTAGCCCCAAGCCAACATTACCGGAATACAGATACCAGGCGCCAAATCCGAATACCGCTGGCAATATGTTGGGAATCAAACTGATAATCCCGTAGCGAACGGAACGCAGCATCAGTAACAGGATGACGGAGATCAGCACCAATGCTATAGCAGAGCCCTCCAATGAGTTGGTTAGGCTGTGGATTGTCAGATGGGACCAAATGGTTGAGATCGCGACGTTTCGCTCCTGCATATGAGCAGGCAGATTTTCCTGCTGCCACGCCCAGATCCGTTCATCAAGGCCGATATCGGTTTTGGTGTCTAATGACGGCATATTGGCAACCAGCAGTGAGTAGCGGCGATCGGATGTCAACTGCTCACCCAGGTCTAAACCAAATGGCAAAGACAGTTCGTACAGTAACAGGTATTGGGCTATAAGCTCCCTGTCATCCGGTATACGGTAATAGGCCGGGTCATCACCATGCATGCTTTTATTGAGTCTTTTTATGGTATCTGAAAACGTGCGTACGCTGGTGACTTCGGGTTGTTGACGTAAAAAGGCCGCGAACTCATCGAGTTTTCTCAAATATGCGGGATCGACAATATCATTGGCGCCACCTGAGTCCATATTAAAACTGTAAATATAAACAGCACCAAAATTCCGGTCTATCTTGTCGGTATCATCACGGAAGATATGGGGGCGATGCAGGGATTCGGTCAAATTATCATTAAATTCATTGCGAAGGCTCAGGACAACCATGATGATGGTGAGGGCGATCATGGCCGCTAAAGCCAGATTGGTGCGGGCAATCAGCAGGTCCGTAAGTTTGCCGATACATCGGTCAATCAAGGGCTCGCTGGTTTGGTGGGGTTTGAATGGGAGAATCATCACCAGTGCCGGCAAGATGGTAAATGAAAAAAGCCAGGCCAGCGCAGTCCCGATGGCGGCGGCATTTCCCAGGGCAACAGCTGGTGGTAAATCATTGGTGTTGAGGCTAAGAAAACCGATAACCGTTGTTAAACTGGTAACACTGACAGCAAATACATTACTGCGTAAACTTGCTTCGAGCGCCGGTGCGGTGGGCTGAGTCTGAAGCTCCCTAAAGAACTGCGTGAAGATGTGGATGCAGTGGGCCATGGCAACGATGATGCTGATGATGATGGCATTGATTGACAGAACCGAAAATGTTATCCCAAACCAGGACGCGAAACCGACAGCCCCCATCGCGGAAAATATGGCGATAGTAAACGCAACCAGGATGGTTGAAATACTGCGCAGCAACACTCCCAGAAGTAGAAACATCAACCCAAACATGACAGGGATCATGAGTTTCATATCTGATTGTGCCACCTGCATATTGTGATACGTACTTAGCAGACCACCGGTGGCTGCGGTTTCGATGTTGGGGTATTGATCTTTAATGCTTTCAGCCAACGCATATGCCTGTTCCACCAGTTCCGCAGCTTCCGGTGTTTGGGATTGCTCCTGGGTTAGATTGAGCGACATCACCAGCGACACATGTTTGCCGTCAGGAGAAACCAGTCGATTAACAATGTCGGGGTCGGTTATTGCCTTGTTCTGCCGACTTTTTAACGCTTTCGGATCAACCAGAACCTGCTCACCAAACATGTCTTCGACGAACAGTTCATCCTCTGTGCTGTGTGTAAACTGGAAATTGCTCAGTGAATCAACCCGCCTGACAAAGGGCAATGTCCATGCTTGCTCGGTCATTTCGGACAGAGCCTGCAAGTTCTCTGGGTCCAGCATTGAACCTTCCCGAGCTGAAAGCATGAAGAAGATCCTATAGTCACTGCCATAGGTGTCTTCCAAGGCCTGAAAACGTTCATATGATGGGTCATCATCGGCAAAGAATTCCCGCGGTGACCCATCAAATGAAAAGTGCTGAAGGCCAAGTAGTGCGAACCCAAGCAGGCACAGTGAAAAAAGTGCCAAGGGCCAGCGCCAGCGAATCAGGTTTGCTATCAGTGTGGTCATGGTTTGGCGACCTTCCTAGCAGCAAAGAAGGTGAATACATTGGTTGTTGTCATATCATTTCTTATTGTTGGTAGTAATGTTTCTTTGCATGACCGGCGCCCTGTTTTGTGTTGGGTCCGTCACTGTAATTTCTATCCAAATCATGCGTTTGTGTTCGTTCAGTTAATGTTGGGTAATGCTTTCGTTCAACCAATTCAATAGGTTGAACGACTAAATATTTGTGCTTATTGAAATGTACCACAGTCAAATGTATTCTTATAGTACTGTGCAGTACTAATAATAATCCAGGACCGTTAAACAGCTTCCGGCCCATACATAATTGAGCGATCAGATGTCTGATGAATCCGCACCTCGAATTAAGCCCCTACTACCGCCGGACTGGGATTCTGCAGTCCACGATGCAACCCTTGCTTTTCCGGCGAGCCGGGAATTTGTGTTGAATCATTGGCAAAGTGGCGACGCTCGGGGTGTGCACGGGTTAGGTGTCATATTGAATCATCCCCTTCTGGCGAAATCGTTTCTAACATTCAACAATCATATAGCAACAGAAAACAGCCTTTCCAAACGGGAGGCCGAGTTGCTGATTTTGCGTGTGAGTTGGTTGCGTCGGTCTGAGTACGAATTTCAACAACATGTGGTATTGGGGCTACGGGCCGGACTGTCTGAAGAGGAAATAGAGAGCATACAAGACGGTCCGGGAGCGGTGAACTGGAACGCAACTGATGCAGCACTATTGCAGGCGGTCGATGACCTTGTAAATGATGCCTGTGTTCAACCGGAAACTTGGTCTGCACTTTGTAAACACTACGATCAGAAACAGCGAATGGACCTGGTATTCACAGTGGGTTGTTATGAAGTGCTGGCAATGGCTTTCAAGACCTTTGCAGTACCTTTCGAGTCCTGTCTGGAGCCTATGGGGCCGGAAACAAAAGAACGTATGTACGGCTGATATTCCGTTCATAGGTCACATTAAATATGAGTAAAATAAGGATTACGACTATGTCAGCGGTTATTCAAGAAAAGCTTAAATCTACAGACATTAACCCCTTCATCGGAAGTCACGTGCATCTAAGCAAGGACGATTTGCTGGGTGGCGAGCATGCCAGTGATCTAAGGCAGTTGCTCGAGGAGCGGGGGGTACTGGTGTTTCCCGAGATTCATTTCAGTGATGAAGAGCAAGTTCTGTTTACCAAGACCCTCGGTGAACTGGCGCCTGAGCGCGCGGGAGAGCTACTTTACAAAGTAACCCTCGATACCAAGGCGAATGCTCAAGCGGATTACCTGAAAGGTTCCATGTACTGGCACCTTGACGGCACCATGAATGAAGTGCCCATTCTTGCTTCGATTCTATCGGCAAAAGTGTTGTCACCAACAGGGGGTAATACAGAGTTTTGCAACACCTATGCAGCGTGGGAGCAGTTACCGGATGAAGACAAACAAATGCTTGAGGAGCTGCGGGTTGAACACTCAGCCTGGAATTCACTATTTTACTATGATCCGGAGCCCAGCCTGGCAAAAGCCCGGGAAATGATGGCAATTGGTGAACGGGTTTTACCTCTGGTATGGAAGCATCGATCCGGTCGAAAATCTTTGGTTATAGGCTGTACTGCTCACCATGTAGAGGGAATGGGATCCCGTGAGAGTGCGGAACTATTGATTCGGTTGCGAGAATGGGCTACCCAGCCCCAATTCTCCTATAGTCACAAATGGTCGGTTGGCGATACTGTTATCTGGGATAACACCGGTACAATGCACCGAGCCACACCTTATGATCCTGCCTCAGGACGTATGATGTTGAGAACCAAGTTACAAGGCGAAGAACCGTTTGCTTGATGACTGAATCACCTGCTTTCAGGAGCACCAGTAGAAATCTTCTGCTGGGTGCACCTGAAAGCAGGGCAGTAATTACAGGTTACCTGCCAAGTCCGATATTTCTTTCGTATCAAAATAGAATGCAGTAATTCTCACCACCTTCTCATTATTGATTTCCCAGACTGCCACGTAAGGCTGGGAAACCGATTTTCCATTACTGGCAATCTTGCCGCTGAGGTGTGAAAGGTAAATAACTTTGTCATCAGTGGGAATCATTTCTCCTGGAGCGAACGCTAAATCAGTCCAGAAACCCAATGCCGCCAAACCTTCCCGATAGCCATCCCAGCCATAGTATGTCTTACCGTAAGGTAGGCCTTCAGGCATGATCATTTCCAGATTGTCAGACACGTAAGGTCGAACGACATCCCAGTTACCTTTGATACCGTTGGCTGCCATGGTTTGCAGTATTTGCAGATTGCGCTGTTGTTTTTCCGATAGGCTCATGGTGTTTCCTTCTGCACGGAGTTCAGTGTGTGTGAGGAACGCACAACCCATGAAGGCTGTACATACCAGAAATGCATGGGTTCTGCTGATTACGCTTGGCATAGTTCAGTCACCGGCATTAATTGCGTCGGGGGAGAGATACTTGGTCGTTGACCAACCTCCATCCACGACAATTGTTTGACCGTTAATATAAGAACCGCCTGGTGAACAAAGAAAAGCGATGGTACTTGCCACATCGGTGGTTTCACCAAGCCTTGGGAATGGCGTCATGTCTACCTGCATACGCCGGAATGCTTTGTCATTGAAGCGTTCACGAACCATATCGGTCATGGTGACTCCGGGAGCGACACAATTGGAGCGAATTCCCTGCGGACCGTATTCGCATGCCATGTGTAGTGTCAGTGAGGTTAAACCACCTTTCGCGGCGGAATAGGCCCCTCCTCTTCGGCCCCCTATCACAGCAAAGGTTGACGTTACGTTAATGATCGCGGAGCCCGGCTTCATATGAGGAATTACATCACGGGCCAACCGGAACGGTGCGCGCAGCATAATATTGAGGAACTGATCCAGTGTTTCATCATCGGTTTCGTGTAACGGCTTGGGGCTGCCTATTCCGGCATTATTGATCAAGTAGTTTATCCCACCAAAACGCTCAAGTGTGGTGTTGACGATGGTGCCCGGGGCTTCGTCACTTGTCAGGTCGATCGCCAGCGTTGCAACACGTTCCGGATCGTTTATTTCTGCTTCCAGATTGGCTAGCTTGACCGGATCGCGCCCTATACCAACAATACACATTCCCATATCGTACAATTGCTTAGCGGTTGTGAAGCCAATGCCACTGCCGGCGCCACTGATTATAGCCACTTCCATTGCGGTTTCTCCCATTGTTTTTCTGTGAACTACAAGCTGTAGTAATAGAGCCCGAGAATAATTGTGGTTAACATACATAACCAAACATCAAAACTCCAGCGCAGCCAGATTGGGCCTTCCTTCACCTCCATAAAGTGCCATATTATCAAGCGCACCTTTATTGCTGCGATCAGCATAATTCCCGCTGACAGAGCGTAGTCCGGTATGGGGTTACTGAAGTTGTAGCTGAATTCACCTCTGCTGTTGCCCAGCCACCAAGTCATTATGGTTACGGCGATAAGAAACGCCCATATGTATGTAATTGTTTTACTTGCTGTGTTCATTCCATCTATGCCAAAAGGTAAAGTAGTGCAAAAATCAAGATCCAGAGCAAATCCACCATATGCCAATAAGTAGCTCCGGATTCAAACAGCGTTATATCGGGGTTGGTGCTGGTATTAACGTTGTGATACACCAGCGACAGAATGATGAGGCCTAATGTGACGTGGAGAAAGTGTAAGCCTGTAAACATAAAGTAATAGAGAAAAAACTCCCCGGTACCAATGGGTAAGCCTGAACTGATTTTAATGTACCACTCGACTGCTTTTATCAATAGAAAGCCAATGCCGCAAGCGCCGCCCAGAATCAGAAGCCGATTTGCCTTTGGCGTTGATCCCGTCCTGGCAGCGTGAACACTCAAGGCTACAAAAAGTGAGCTGGTCAGTAATAGTATGGTGTTTATTACGCCAATACCCTGACTTAGTGTTTGTTGGGCCGCCAGATAGGTTTCGATGTTTTGACCACGATCGTATATGTAGCAGGCAAAATAGCAACTGAAAATCCAGAGGTCACCGATAACAAAGAACAGCATCGCTGATTGCCCCTGTAGGCGAGGTTTATCATTCGTTATCGCATCATTAAACGTCAATTGGTCAGTATTCATCAGTTTCGGCTATCCAGTCGGGATTCGGCGGCAGGCAGATCCAGCTCAGCCAACGGCTGTGACTTGATGGCTTTGTACAAATAGACGGTGACACAGGTTTGCCAGCCAACCCAAATGATTGTGCCCTGGTAAAAGGCCAGTAAGCCATCCCAGGCAAATGGCCCGCTTTGAGTAATAAACACCGGCGCGGCTACGATTTCAGTGACCAACGTCCAGATGCTGAAATATCCGAGCCATTTTGGGAAGATTCCTTTTCTGTCGAGAAAAACAGCGATAGAAAAAACAACATACTGAATGATAAAGCAACCTAGAGAACCCACGAAACAGAGAAAACCCAGATCATACAGCATCACCAGTATGTGGGGTTCATACTCTGGTCTGAATGCCCCTAAGGCAAACATGTAACCGGGAAACAGGCAACCCGGTACGCCACCCACCCCCAATACAGCGATGTAGGCATAGCGTAGAACCGGGCTGACACCCTCCATTCGTTTCATCTGATAGAGCATTAGCCCTGAATTCAGTGCATACAGCCCTAACGTGAGTGCCAGCAGTGTTACCGCAAACGGCAAACCGGGTGCTGTCATGAATGCCACGATATCTGTGGTGCTCATGGTGGGTGTTGGCGGCGGCATGATTCTACCAAACAGAACAAATACAATACCGAACAGTAGATAGAATACTGGGATCGACCAGAAGCAGATCCATTGATCAACTTTGGGGTTATCTCTATATCGGAACTGACTGGATTGGCTGTCGGATGCCGGCATTGCGGCTGCACTGGTCATGCCGCCTGCCCTCCCCAGCCACTGGTGCTATGGTTGGCTTCTTGCTGGTATTGCTCCAGTACGGAAGCGCGTACAACAAAAAACATTACCAGGATGTAGATTCCGTAGGTTGAAAAGTGCAGCCAGAAGCTGATGGCACCATCCCATGCCAGCGGCCCAGTTTTAAACATGATGGCAAACGCGCTGGGCGCCATTAACAACGCAGTTAGAATGTTAAAATGCCCGACCCATCTGGGGAATATGGGCTTATCACCCCTATCCAAGTACACCGCCATGGCGAGGCAGAAATTCTACACTATGATAAATCCAACCGGTGTTACAAATGCAAGCCAGGCCAGATCGTTCAAGAGCATCGTCAGTTGCGGATCCCGCTCAGGCCTGAATGCTGCGTTTAACCAGGCAAGATCTGCCAGGGCAAAAAGGGTCCCGCCATTAACTACTGCGACCAGGTAAGAGTATGCGAACACCCGGCTTGCATTCTTCATCCTCATCATCTGAACAACGATTAAAATAAAGAAAGGGATCAGCGACATGCCAAGCAGGTTGCATAGAATCATGCTGGTCCGGATTTCGCTCAGATTATTCCGATAGAAATCGGCAACTGCTTCAGCGGACATGGTGGGTGATAAAGGAGGAAAGAATCCCTGAAAGTTCCAGAATGCAAAAGCAAACAATGTGCAGCCAAACGGAACAAGCCATAGGCAAATTTTCTGATCTATTTTATTCATGGCTTGGCAGCCTCATGTAAATCGGCTGAACCCTGATGCTAATTATTATTTCAGGATACGCCAGATTGCATTTCAACAGTCGTCAATCGGATTGTTCTAACTTTACTCGGGCCTTAACCTTGTTGATCTTAACCTTGCTGAGTAAGGCAGGTAGTCGGCGCTTTGTTGTTGGTAGTGAACGTCCCGAGCCTTGATTGATAACGTAACCGGTCCATAACGATAAACGATTGATGATGGGCTTACAATAATCCTAAGGGACCATTTGAAGTTAATGGTTCGGGTCCGGGGCGCAAAGATTGTCGAGCTGAAGACAGCTATGCATGCATTCAAGATATAGAAAAGCTCATGCATTCATTCAACATACTGAAGGTTTTTAGGGGCGTTTCAACATATCGAATGTTGTGGGAAAAACATCGAAAATTATTGCCTCTGAAGCCAATAATTACAGCATTAATATGTTGCACGCCCCCCTACCTTCGGATAGATTGAATGTATAGTCACGACGAAAACGGTGTTCCCAAACTTAACCGCTTAGTTGTATAAATAAAAACAATTACAAAGTATCAAAACATGAATTTATCTCGATCCCAAGTGCGCGATCCGGGGAAATCAAAGCCAGTAATATTTCGTTTTCTTTGGTTGCCGTTATTGTTCTCCCCAGCAATTTCTGAAGCATCATTTACCGACAGTATTACTATTGGTAATGCCAAAGCTTTATCACTGGGTCATGCCGTAACAGCAGATCCCCCTGATATCGATTCCATCCATTTTAATCCCGCTGGCCTGACGCGGTTGAAAGGACGTCAATTCTTTCTGAAAGGTATTGTCGGGGTGTTTTCAACAGAGATGGAGTTAGGGGAATACGGAGATTATACGCAGGACGTTATCGATTATTATGGGGCACGCTACGAAGATTATCGGGATGCTGATGGCAACCTTACTCACAACAAAAGACCTTACGAGGAATATGTCTACGATGAGGCTTTGAATTCCAAAAGTAAGTCAGAAGGTGGGCCAACGATCATGTTACCTGGTGGTATGGTGGATTTGCCCATCGGGGCCGGTGTATCCGGTGGCGCTTCATATAGCCCACCGGGAAGCCGTTTTACCTTTGGCACCAATGTCTATGCGCCGCTGATGAATGGATTTCATCGCTCCGACGATGATCCAGGACGATTTGCCCAGCAACGGGTAGCGTTTACGGTGATAACCTACTTCTCTCCTACAGTTGCCTACGAATTTTCTGATGAACTTTCTGTTGGTGCTTCGGTTAATTTTAACTACGCCGGTATGGGCATGCAGTTACCTATTAGAGAGCCTCATGAAGCAATATTTTTTCTGGGTGACCCCTGGATCCAAAAAAACTTCTGTGATGAAAACGGTGAGGTGCTGGAAGCGGACGACCCTAATAACGGGTTCGGCCTTAAGGTAGATCTGTGTACCGAGGTGCCACCTTATACCCAATATGCCGAACTCAATTTTGAAGTGGATCAAAATATAGTGTTGGGTTATAACCTGGGACTGTTGTGGCGCCCACAGCCCTGGCTTTCACTGGGTTTATCCTATAACTCTGCCCTTGACGTGGAAATGGACGGTGAGTTTTATTGGCCGGTACTCGATCCATTCAAGACGTTTCTGATAAATTTTCAGAGCAGCCCTGGCTGGGATGAAATTGTGGGAACCTTGGGTTATCTGGGTGTCCAGCTGCCCACGGCCGATGATTTCAGGGAAGATGCCGAAGGGCCGATGACGGTATCCTATGAAGTGCCGCAACGGTGGAATGCCGGACTCAGTATTCAGATTACACCCAAGTGGAAATATAACGTGGACGTAAGGTGGACGGAGTGGTCTGCATTCAGCACGATCAATCTGGATTTTGGTGTTGATGTGCCTTTGCTCATGTGGGGAGGGTTGGCTGATGAGGTGGGTACCGGCGGGAAAAATGGCATCACTCCAAACTCAGTTAAGTATCAACTGAGCTTACAGGATGTTACCTATTGGGGAATGGGAACGGAGTACCAGTACACTGATCGGCTGGCGTTGCGTGCCGGCTATGAAAAGCGACCTTCCGCGGTACCGGATGATGCGCCTAATGCCTTTATTCCGATGAACGATGGTGACTTGATCTCTGTGGGACTTGGTTACGATTTTTCAGAAGAACGCCATATTGACCTGGCCATCGGGTATTTTAAATCGGAAACACATTTTCCGGCGTGTTCGGCCAATCTGGGTAACTCCTGTGATCCCGCGAACGTAGTGTATCCTGTCTACATGGGGCAGGACATCACTACCAAGGTGGAATTCATTCTATTCGAGCTGAGTTACCAACAACACTTCTGATGTAAAGGGTCTGTCTGGCTGCGGCTCATGAAAATATCCCAAAATTATCAATCTGTTAAGGGTGCGCCGCAGTGGTTTAAGGAGAATATTTGCCAGACTCCTGAAACGATCTGTACCCAGGTTGCAGGTGCAAAGGTGCATTTTCTGGCTTGGAATTGGCAAGCTCTTGATTTACCGACCATTATGTTTGTGCATGGCTTTGGTGCTCATGCCTACTGGTGGGCTTACCTTGCGCCTTTCTTCAGCAAGACGTTTCGGGTAGTGGCGATTGATCTTCCCGGCATGGGCCGCAGCGAACCACCTTCTGAATATCGGGAAGACAGCTCGTCCAGGGCTATTACCGGTATCATCCAGCACTACCGGCTTGCTCCGGTTACCATCATTGGCCATAGCTATGGTGGGGCACAGAGCCTGAGAGCTGTGGCGACCAATCCGGAATTGTTTCATCGTATCCTGGTGGTGGATACCAATATCAGGTTGACGCCGGAGCCGTTGATTAGAAGGCTAAAACCCAAGGGGCAGCACAGAATGAACGCCAGCCTGAAAGAATGTATGGAGCGTTTTCGCCTGGTGCCGCCACAAATCAATAGTATCAAAGCCTTGGAACATTTTATTGCCTACCACTCCTGCGCTTTCAGCAATGGGGGATGGCACTGGCGCACCGATCCAAACTGCGTTAATAGTGGTGAAATCGAAACTGAAGCACTCCTGAAGTCTGTCAGCATTCCCGTCGATATGATTTTTGGCGAGAAAAGCTTTCTTAATGTTGATGATAAACCAACGCGAGTCTTTCAGCATTTTCCACAGGCGGGTGAACTGCGCTTTATAGCAAACGCAGGCCATCATGTGATGCTCGATTGCCCTCTGCAACTGGTTGCAGAAATTCGCTCTTTGTTGGAACCTGACCCGGCACTAAATCAGTAAGTCATCTTTCTTCCGCCGGGCAATCCTTATCAAACCAATATCAACCCGCATGATTTTTACTGGAACTTAATTTCATAGAAAGGCTATTGACTTTCTACTTCATCCAATTAATATGAACCATAGCGTTTCATAAATATTTGCTTGATTCAGGCCACCACGAAGCCGCTTGCGAGCCCTAACTATCTAATACAATTAAATGAGAGGGACCCATGACACACTTTGACACTGTGGATTTTTACACGGACAAAGAACTGGTAGAGAACCCCTACCCTTATTTTGAATATCTACGCAGCCAAGGCCCAATTGCCCGCCTTCCACAGCGCAATGTTCTTGCCGTTACCGGTTATGCCGAAGCGCTGGAGATCGTTAATGATCCCAAGACTTTTTCTTCGGCAAACTCCGCCACCGGCCCGATTCCTGAGTTACCATTTGAGCCTGAAGGAGACGATATCCAAGAGCAACTGGATGCCCATCGTGACGAAATGCTTGCCACTGGTTTGGTGGTTGCGAAAGATGGAAAAGAACACGCAGATCATCGGTCGTTGATGATGAACCTGTTTACTCCAACACGATTGAAGGCAAATGAAGAGTACATGTGGAATCTCACAGATACTTTGATCGGTAATTTCGTGGATCAGGGCCACTGTGATCTGATTACGGACTACGCGACGCCTTTTGCAACACTGGTAATTGCTGATCTATTGGGTATTCCCGAGAACGATCGCATAACGTTTTGCGAGAAGCTGGGGCCACCACCCGGAGCGGTGGGAGAGGATGTCAGCTATGAGGATTCACAGGTTCTCGGAATGAGCTTCTTGTTTGAATACTTTGGGGAATACCTTGCTGAGCGTAGAGAAAATTCCAAGGGTGATATACTGAGCCAGTTTGCTCAGGCCAAATTCCCTGATGGTTCAACACCCGAAGTAGGTGATTTGGTGTGGATATCCGCTTTTCTGTTCGGTGCGGGCCAGGATACGACCGCTCGCCTGCTGGGTGCGTGTCTGCGTACATTATGTGAAATCCCTGAACTACAGGAACAGGTTCGAAATGATCGATCATTGATCCCAGCGTTTATTGATGAGGTTGTGCGCTATGATGGGCCGGTAAAGTGTGCTCATCGTTTAGCAGTGAAGACCACCACCATTGGTGGTGTCGAGATTAAGGCAGGTACTCATATAGCGTTGTTGTACGGTGCCTGTAATCGTGATCCACGGGAGTTCGAAGCACCGGATCAGGTGATTCTAAATCGGCCCAATGCGCGCAAGCACCTGGGTTTTGGTCGGGGCGTGCATACCTGTGCCGGCATGCCTTTGGCAAAAGCGGAAGTGACTGCCAGCCTGAATCGTATCCTGGACCGGATGAAGGATATAAAACTCTCTGAAGAGCACCATGGGCAACCCGGAAAACAGCGTTTCACTTACGAGCCGATCTATACACTGCGCGCACTGAAAAACCTACACATTGAATTCACACCCGTTAGTTAAGAGTTAATAACGATGCCTCAGATAACTGTAACTTCCCGCGATGGCGAGAAATATGTAATAGACGCGGAATTGAATCAGACGTTGATGGAAGTGATCCGAGACAATGCAATAGATGGCATGGATGCCATATGCGGCGGCTGCTGTTCCTGTGCAACGTGTCATATTTACGTTGCCCCTGAGTTCATTGGCCTGCTACCTCCTGTCAGCGAGGATGAGGATATGTTGCTTGATGGTTCGCTGCATAGAAGGCCGGAGGTGTCCCGCTTGTCGTGCCAGATCAGGGTCTCAGAACCCTTGAATGGTCTGGCATTGGAGATAGCGCCGGAAGATTGATGGATGATTAGGGTGACACCTGCCATAATGCGCATGGGGAAACCCATGTGCATATCCATATGGGATCAATAAACTTGTATATAGTGTATAAATAAAGGGTGTCTGCTTCACATGACGCAAGGTAAAATCTATCGCGCCGATTACTCAACAGCAAAGGACGCTCGTGTTCATCAAACCAGAGCAGCGATTCGAAAAGCCTTTCTGAAATTACTGGATAAAAAGCCACTGGAACAAATCACCGTTCGGGAAATTGCATCCGCCGCTTCCGTTGGCTATACCACTTTTTTCCGTCATCATACCAGCAAGGAAGCGTTGCTTAATGAAATTGCTGCCACCGAAATAAAACACCTTATTGAATTGGCTTTGCCTGTTTTGGGTACAATCGATACCAGAAATGCGGCTCTGGCGATGTGCGGCTATGTTGCTGAACACCGCGCATTGTGGTCAACGCTGCTCACCGGTGGCGCGTCTAATGTGTTGCGGGAGGAATTTATTCGTCTTTCTTTGCAGGTGGCTGCTTCATGGAACGGAAACAATAAGCGGTTGCCACCGGAGTTGGGTGTAATACTGGTGACCAGCGGTACCATTGAACTTCTGGCGTGGTGGTTAAAGCAAAAGAATCCTATCGCAGTTGAGGAACTGGCAATTATATTCGATAAAACGGTCGTTTCACCCGTCGTTAGCGATTGGTAAACCCTTGTATTGTTTCCTGGTCTCCCCCTCACCCCTCCTCCCTCACCCCTCCTCCCTCACCCAATCAAGTGTCAACTGGTGATTGTAAAATTGGGTCATCCCGATTGCTTATGTTCTTGCAGACAATTTTGATAGCGTGCTGGTGCATTTTATCCAATGGGATTATGAGATAGATTAGATGAATAATCTCGGCCAAGATAACGGTTTATCACAAAAATAATTTAGCCAGAATAACAACGATAAAGTCATCAAAATATGAGTTACAAACCAATCGTCAGCGTAAGGGTGATTAGCGCGCTCTTGCGAAAAGGCATATTGTGCGTTTGCTGTTACGGATTACTTTCGCTGTGTGGACCTCAAACTGTATTGGCCTCCTTTACCGATAGTTTGACTATTGGCAGTGCCAAGGCCCTTTCTCTTGGTCATGCTGTAACGGCAGATCCCCCAAATATAGATTCCATACATTTTAATCCCGCCGGCTTAACTCGTTTAAAGGGCAGGCAAATGCACCTCAAAGCCGTGGTCGGCATTTTCTCAACCACCTATGAGCTAGGGGATTATGGCACTTATCAAATGGGCCTGATTGAAGAATATAGTGGGCCGTGGCAAGACGAGAACGGGAATCTTACCGCCGAAGGCAAAGCCTATTTTTACGATGAGGCGCTTAACTCCAAAAGTGAAGTGGAAGGGCCCACCGTAATGCTGCCTGGGGGAATGGTGGACTTACCCTTCGCCGGCGGGGTCATGGGTGGGGCATCCTATTCACCACCCGGCAGCCCATTTACCTTTGCGACCAGTGTATATGCGCCGATGATGAATGGTGTGCACCGTGACGACGATGATCCGGGCCGATTCTTTCAGCAGAGGGGTGCCTTTACCCTGCTCACCTATTTTTCACCTTCCATTGCATACGAGGTATCGGATTCACTGCAGATTGGTTTATCGGTAAATTTCAATTACTCGGGAATGGGGATTGATTTGCCCGCTCGCGAGCCTCATTTAGGCATATTTTTCTACGGATCTCCCTTTATTCGAGATACGTTTTGTAATGAAGATGGAACAGCCAAATCGCCCGATTTGGAATTGTGCGGTATTGTCAAACCCTATGAAGTGTATACGGATCTCAGATTTGAGGTGGATCAACCACTGACATTGGGTTTTAACATGGGGCTGCTCTGGAGTCCTCAGCCCTGGGTAACACTGGGGCTATCCTATAACTCCAGTATCAAGGCGGATATGGAAGGTGACTATGATTTTCCAATTCGCCCGGATTTTAAAAAAGTTCTGTTGGATTTTATGAATGGCAGTGTCTGGCCTGGGGTTGTTGCGGCTGCCGGTGCCTACGGCTATGATCTTCCCACCGCGGAAGAAACCGCTAATCAGGGCAGTGGTAAAATGGAGGTTTCTTACGAAATTCCTCAGCACTGGAACGCCGGAATCAGTTTGCAAATTACACCCAAGTGGAAATACAACCTTGATGTGCGATGGACAGAGTGGTCTACTTTCAGCAGTCTTGAATTTCAATTCGATAAGGACATTCCCTTGCTTGAGTTGGGTGCTATCGGTGATGATATAGGTACCGGAGGGCGAAACGGAATAGGCTCTGATTCTGTACAGTATCAACTGGGTCTGCAGGATGTAACCTACTGGGGAATGGGCACTGAATATCAGTTCAGTGATCGTTTGGCGTTGCGCGCAGGTTATGAGAACAGACCATCGGCGGTGCCGAAAGATAAACCCAATGCATTCATCCCAATCAATGATGGCGACCTTTTTTCAGTGGGCTTTGGCTATGGATTGGAGGATGAAAACAACATCGACGTTGCAATAGGTTATATGATTTCCGAAACTCACTATCCACCTTGCTCCGCCCTCTTGGGTAACGGCTGCGATCCTGCCGAAATAGTGTTTGGCCCGTATCAGGGACAGGACATAAAATCCAAGGTCGAATTCTGGCTGTTTGAGTTGACATACAGCCGTCATTTTTAAAATGGGAGCCTGAATGAACGAGCTGCATAGACCTTTATATGCACCCGATTTATTGGTGAACGCACTTAATCAGGATGCGAGGCGACCTCTGTTGGAGGTTCCTGGCGGCGAGCGCCTTACCGTCGGTGACATGCGGGATTCCACCAGTCAGTATGTACAGGCACTTGCCGCTTTAGGCCTTGGCAAAGGTTCCCGCATTGGCTTGCTCTCCTCCAATCGTCCGGAAGTGCTGGTGGTTGCAAATGCAATACAAGTCACGGCAGCGGCGTACGTGCCCCTGCACCCATTGCTGGGGTCAGTGATCATCTTTATGTGGTGAGTGATGCAAACATTGATGTGCTGATTTTTGATGCGAAATATTATGGTGAGCGGGCGCAGGCGTTGCTGGATCAGATTCCAGGCTTGCAGCTATTGGCATTCGGCTCCAGCCCGATTGCACAGGATCTAATAAAGGTGGCGAGTCGTTTTGTCCCTGCTGAACTGGTTGCGCCCAGGGTTAGCGAAAATGATATTCTCCGCCTGGGCTACTCAGGTGGAACGACGGGAAAGCCAAAGGCGTTGGCCAGTGTGCAGCGGACTGGGATGGCAACCGTCACCATCATGATGGCGGAATGGGAATGGCCTAGCTCCCTGCGGTTTTTATCCTGCACGCCGTTAAGTCATGCCGGTGCTGCCATGTTCCTACCCACGCTGTTGCGCGGTGGTACCATGCTGGTGTTGCCGGCATTTAATCCACTGGAAGTTATGCAGACCATTCAGGATTATAGAATCAATTGCGTGCTGATGGTGCCGACAATGATCTATTCGCTACTGGATCATCCGCGCTTCGATGAATTTGATTTGTCCAGTTTGGAGACGGTATTCTACGGCGCATCTGCTATATCACCTTCCCGCTTGAGAGAAGCTATTGAACGCATCGGTCCGGTGTTCATGCAATTTTATGGTCAGGCGGAAGCTCCCATGGCGGTGACGGTGTTGCGAAAACATGAGCACGATATAGATAATACACAGCGTCTTGCCAGTTGTGGCCGACCGGTGCCCTGGTTGCATGTGGCATTACTGGATGCAGATTGCCAACCTGTCCCCCTTGGTGAGCCGGGTGAAATTTGTGTGCGTGGTCCACTGGTAATGAATGGATATCGGGATAATCCAGAATTGACCGCGGAAGCAACGGCCGGAGACTGGTTGCACAGTGGAGATGTGGCGGTACAGGATAGTGACGGATACTTACGTATTATTGATCGAATCAAGGACATGATCGTCACCGGTGGCTTTAACGTTTATCCAAGGGAAGTAGAGAATATTTTGGCGGAGCATCCTGCGGTATCACAAGTGGCAGTCATCGGGGTTCCAGATGAAAAATGGGGCGAGGCTGTCAAAGCGCTGGTGGTGTTAAAGCAAGGTCATGCGGTTGAGGGCAGTGATCTGATTGAACGGGTGTCATCACTCAAGGGTTCATTTCAGGCACCCAAGAGTGTGGAATTCGTTGATGTGATTCCCCTCACAGCGGTAGGTAAACCCGATAAAAAGGCGTTGCGCAGTCTGTACCAGTAATGTCAATGGGGGCAGGCACTGAAGTCGCCCTGCCCCGATGGTTGGTTGGATGAATTACTTGTTGACGTCCACTACCACTCGACCACGGATTTTACCTTCCAGTAATTCCGCTGCCGCTGGAATGGCGTCCGCCAGCCCAATCTCTTTCGCAATGACACTTTCCAGTACCGCTTGATCCAGATCGCGGGCCAAGCGTTGCCAAGCGGCATCACGGCGCGATTTCGGTGCCATGACGCTGTCTATACCCAACAACGCTACGCCGCGTAATATGAAAGGCATCACAGTGCATGGAAAATCGGGGCCTTGGGCCAGGCCACAGGCCGCAACAGCGCCGCAATAACGGGTTTGGGCGCAGGCGTTCACCAAAGTGTGGCTGCCTACCGCGTCAACCACACCCGCCCATCTTTCCTTTTGTAGAGGCTTGCCTTTTTCTGATAACGAAGCGCGGTCGATGATGTCTGACGCACCCAAGCCTTTCAGATAGTCTTCCTCGGCTGCTTTGCCAGTGGCAGCCACGACGGTATATCCGGCTTTGGACAAAAGCATAACCGCAACGCTACCCACGCCACCGGTTGCACCCGTCACCAGAATTTCACCCTGGTCAGGGGTAATCCCATAATTCACCAAGGCGTCTACGCACAGTGCTGCAGTATAACCGGCGGTACCAATCGCCATTGCCTGGCGGCTAGTGAATGCCTTGGGTAATGCGATCAGCCAATCACCATTAAGGCGGGCTTTTTGTGCCAGCCCTCCCCAATGGGTTTCACCGACTCCCCAGCCGTTTAACACAACACGGTCACCTTCTTTCCAATCTGCATGGTTGCTTGCGCTCACTACCCCTGCCAGATCGATACCGGGAACCATGGGGAATTTTCGCACCACAGGGGAGCTGCCGGTGATGGCCAGTCCATCCTTATAGTTCAGTGTGGAACACTCTACTTCAACGGTAACATTACCTTCGGGCAATTGGGCCTCATCAATCTGAACAACATCAACTGTTTGGCCTGCATCGGTTTTGTTTATCTGGATTCCGGAAAACATATTATCTCTCGCTACTATAAAACGTGGGTTTTGAGGTAATTGGGTTTAGTCTGCTTGCTTGTTTTTACTAGTCAACAATTTTACCGCCTGAGCTTAAACGCCATAACAGAATCGCCCATGGTAGAGTTATACATGCTGTGCCCGCCCGCCGGGATTACCACATATTGTTCATTATCAATTTCATAGCTCACCGGAACGGATGTCCCGGCAGCGGGTAACTCACCCTCCCACAGCAATTCACCATTGTTAAGATCAAAAGCCTTCAGGGTGTCATCCAGTGAATAACCGATGAACACAAGCCCCCCGGCGGTAATCAAGGCACCGCCGGCACCGGGCATGCCCAGATCCCAGGGTACCGGCAGCGGAGACATTTTGTCGACACTGCCAAGGGGCACTTCCCAGGCGATCTCACGGGTCGCCATGTTAACGGCCGTCAGAACTGCCCAAGGGGGTTTGGAACAGGGCGCACCAAAGATGGAAAGCAAACCCTGTACCTTGGGTACGTAAGCTGAACCGGCCACCGGAAAAATCATCTCAGAGGTTGCTTCTATGGCCTGGCCCTCTTTGAACACCGCTTTTTCCCGCGGCACCAGTGTTACAATAGTGGGTACCCGATTGGATGGAACCACCATCAGCTTGGATTCCGGATCATAACTTCCACCACCCCAGTTGGGGCCGCCACCCACGGAAGGAAAAAAGATAGTTCCCTGTTCACTGGCAGGAGTAAATATCCCGCCATAGTTCAATCTTTCCACTTTCCTGCGACAAAGCCACTCATCCAACGGCGAGAAGCCCCAGACGTCATCAGGTGAAAAGCTCAAAGGACTCAATGCCGGAATACCCACCGGAAACGGTTGGGTTGGTGACAGCGATTCACCCTTTACTTTCCCGGTCTGTGAAACCGGTCGCTCTTCAACGGGAATCAAGGGTTCACCGGTCTCACGGTTAAAAGCAAATATCAATCCGGTTTTATTGTTCTGCACCAATGCAGGAATCATTCTGCCTTCGTGAGGAAAGTCGATCAGAAGTGGTTGTGACGGCGTGTCATAGTCAAACACGTTATGGTGAACAAACTGGAAGTGCCATGCCACCTCGCCGGTTTTTCCTTTCAGTGCCACGATGGATGAAGAATAGTGATTGTCACCGGCGCGCCCTGCTCCGTAAAAATCTCCGGTTGGGCTGGAGGTGGGCAGGTATACCATATCCAGCTCCTGGTCCACTGACATGCTGGCCCAAACGTTGCCGGCACCAAACCCTACAGCGCTGCCTTTTTCCCAGCTTTTTGCTGCCGGATCAGCGGGATCCCGGGGTAATGGATCAAACTCCCACAGCTGTTTGCCGGTGCGGGAATCAAAGGCCAATACGCGGCCACTGGGTGATTCGATACGTTGATTATCGGCAACGGAGGAGCCCACCACCACCACATCATTAACGATAGCGGGCCGGGAGTTCGCCACCACCTCGCCAACAAAGATTTCCTCTTTGCTGATGGGCATCCTGACCTGCCCCTTTGTGCCGAATTGTGGGCAGGGCTTACCACTTTTGGCATCGATCGCGATCAAACGATAGTCTGCCGTACCGAAAATAATCCTGGATCGGCACAATGAACCATCTTCGGCTTGGTGATCAATCCAATTGGCGACACCGCGACATTTTTTCATTCCGGTCTCCGGATCCTGTGGGTCATAAACCCAACGTTCTTCACCGGTTTTGGGGTTTAAAGCGATAATTCGACGGTTGGTTGTGCACACCACCAAATTACCCTCAATCATACTGGGTTGATCCTGAAACGAGGTTAAGGAATTTGGCTTTGGATTCGCACCATCCCCTGTGTGATATTCCCAGGCCACGTCCAGGTCAGTGATATTGCCGCGGGTGATTTGTGTAAGAGGCGAGTATTTGGTACCCGACTGGTGTTGATCAACAACAGACCCACTGGCGAAGGCGTGCTGAGATAAAACCAATCCCAGCAGCATACAGGATCGATAAAGCATATTCATAATTCAGGTATCCGGATTGATGTAAGGCTATTTTTCAGTGTTGCAGACATTCGGTGTCGCAGTTATTCAAGAAGGTGCAGCTTCCGGTGCGTACCCTAAAATTCCCTTTATCTCGAGAAAGTCGTGGAATCCGAATTCACCCCATTCCCTTCCATTACCGCTTTTTTTGTAGCCTCCGAAAGGACAATTGAAATCAAAGCCATCATTGATGGAAACCCATCCCGCTCGAATCTTTCGTGCGATTTTCCTGGCTTGCTCCAGGTCCGTACCTGCCACGTAACCGGCCAGGCCGTACTCCGTATCATTGGCAATGGCAACCGCTTCATCCAGGTCCCGGTAAGCAATGATGCACGCCACAGGGCCAAAGATCTCCTCTTTGGCGATGGTCATGCTGTTGGTGACATGGGCGAACACCGTGGGTTTTACGTAGTAACCGGTTGGCAGACCTTCAGGGCGCTCCAAGCCCCCACAAACCAGAGTGGCGCCTTCTTCGATACCTGCCCGGATTAATCCCTGGATCTTATTGAACTGTACTCTTGATGAAACCGGCCCCATGGCCACATCGGTGTTGGGATCACCAACGGTGACTTGCTCTGCGGTTTGGCGGGCGATTTGCGCTGCCTCGTCCATTCTACTGGCAGGCACCAGGATGCGTGAACCCGCGCTGCACGTTTGACCGGAATTACCCATCATACTCGCAACCGCCCCCGCTACATTCTTGTGGTAGGCATCATCGTCCAGGATGATATAGGGGCTTTTGCCTCCCAGTTCCTGTGTCACACGTTTGACGGTGGGAGCTGCGCAGCGTGCTATTTCAATACCCGCCCTGGTGGAGCCGGTAAAAGTGATCATATCGATGTCAGGATGGCTGGAGAGTGCGGTTCCCACTCCGGCACCATCTCCCTGGATCATGTTGAATACACCGGCAGGCACGCCCGCTGCGTGCATGATTTCAGTGAAAATATGGCCACTGAATGGCGCAATTTCTGAAGGCTTCAGGATCATGGTGCAACCGGTGGCCAGCGCAGGAAATACTTTGACGGCGATTTGATTCAGTGGCCAGTTCCAGGGTGTGATAAGCGCACAGACTCCGATCGGTTCTTTCACAATCATGGTTGTACCACGTTGTTCCTCAAACCGAAAGGATTGCAGGACTTCAATGGCAGTAGACAGGTGGCCTGCACCCAAACCAACTTGGAATCCGTTGGCAAGGGCACTCGGTGCGCCCATTTCTTCAGTTAATGCGGAGGCAAGGTCAGTGGTACGGGTTTGATATTCAGCGAGAATGTTTTGCAGGATTTCGATGCGATCAGAGGCATTGGTGTCCGACCAGGTGGTGAACGCTCGCCGCGCTGCTTGCACTGCAATATCGACATCTGCCGCACTACCTAATGCAATTTTTCCGCATACTTGCTCAGTAGCTGGATTTTCCACATCAAGTTGCTTCATCACAGCAGGGCTAACCCATTGGCCATCAATATAGAACTTTAAACTCTCGCGCATAATAAGGATCCTTTATTTTTATAGTGCGGCACACCCGGTGAAAAAATTGCCGGAATCATTTAGACTTGCCGATCAGCTGTGGTGATCCCCGCCCCATATAGCGCGCCAGATTGCGATGGAAGTTAGTGATTTTTTGCTCCTGATGGGGATTGGGCAGCGTGCCACGGAAGCCCCTGTTTCGCATTCCTTTTTGTACCGCTGCCATATTGGAAAAATCCTGAGCCAGAACCTTTTTCCAGTTTTCCTCCGTAGGCTCGGCATATACCCATTCCGTCTCAGGTTCCTGACCTTCGGGGAAGCGCTCCAATGCGAATGACTCATAGATACATTTATTGGGATCATTGCCGTAAGGGCGCGTGCGATAACCTAACGCAAAGGTAAGCCCGGGGATAAATGACATGTTCGGGAATATGTGCCAGGCCAGACCTGCTTTGGCCAGCTGCTCAGGATCGGGTGACGGCCAGATGACACCCCGCTCAGCGTCATCCCGTTTTGCAGACTCATACCAGTGTTCATGCACTTCATGGGCTGGTGTTCCCTCAGGCAGCTCATCAACCAAGCGCTTGGCTGCGTTCACCAGGGTTGGGGTAGTGCTTGCGCCTATTGTGTCCCAAAACTCTTCCTGCATTTGCGCAATCATCTTGCGGGCATCGGGCCCCTTCCCTGCGCGTGTGACAGTGGTGGTGGCTGCAGAGGTATCGTTGGGATCTTTGGAATCGAAACCATCATTACCGTGTAAACCCTGAGCCTTACTCCAGGCGTAGAAATCACCGTATTCACACAATTGTGGATGGGTGCCTTCAACGTGATACGGCTCCATGAATGCTTCCAGAGCGGTTTTCCAGTTGCAGTCGAATACCACCCACTGGCGCCAGCGAAAGCGCATTTTATCAAATTCAAACTGGTCCAGCAGCCCTGCTGCCGGCTCCAGGTAATCACGCAGGGGCTCACATTCGGGATCCATATTGATCCATATCCACCCGCCCCAGGTATCCACCTTGATTTCATTGAGCCGCGTGCATGAGTCATTCAGCACACCCTTCCAATCGCTCTCATCAAGGATTCGGGTACAGGTACCTTCCAGGTTGTATGTCCAGCCGTGATAACCACAGACGAAGTTCTGCTTTCTGCCGCAGGCGCTGTGAGCACCTTGGGGTGTGTCGACTAACTGCCTGCCACGGTGGGAGCACACGTTATAAAACGCTTTTATGGTGTCTAGTGCGGATCTTACGATGATAATGGAATCATCCATTATGTCGTAGGTTATATAGTTGCCTACCTCGGGAATCTCCTCGACACGACCGGCATGCTGCCACACCTTTGCCCACAGCTTGTCGCTCTCTTCCTCGGCGTACCGGGGTGAGGTAAATGCCTCCACTGAATAGGTCAGAGGTTCAGACAGATCTTCTACTGTTATCAGGTTGTCGGGATTGAAATCGGCTTTTTTATTCATGTTTGTCTCCGGCCGTAAGCGTTGAGTGTGTGAGCTGCATACTACGCTGTATCTAGTCGTTGGTTACGACCAGGCCCTCCAATTCACCTTTGTCACGCCAATCGTGCATGAGTTTCTGAAAAGCATCCCAGCCAGGGCCATAGGATTCGCCAAGATACCAGCGAAACTTTTTCTCCCCTTTGCTATCCACCTGGGCTTCGCCTTCGTTATTAAAGTAACTTGGTGTACATTCTTGTTGGAACTCTGATATGTCGATGGCGGTGTCACGTACGTGTTCGACCCAGGCATTTTGTGCTGCCTCGTCTGGTTCGATGGAGGTTGCGCCACGGTCCAGTGCGGTTTTTATTATGTAAGCTATATGCTCACCCTGGCGGCTGAACGTTTCCGTTGTGGTGGCGTTAAACCCACCTTGATAAAAGCCTACAAAAAACTGATTGGGGAAACCCCGGCTCATCATTCCGTGTAACGTTTTATAACCATCTGCCCAATGATCATAGATCGAAACCCCATCCCGGCCTTGAATGGTTGCAATACCCCAGCGCCGGTCCAGGTCGCTGGTTACCTCAAATCCGCTGGCAAAGATCATGCAATCGATTTCATATTCCTGCCCGTGAGCAACGAAACCGTGTTCAGTCATTCGTTCAACGCCCTGGGTCTTCGAAACATCAATCAGTTGTACATTGGGTAGGTTGAATGTGGAATAGTAATCGTCGTTTGAGCAGGGTCGTTTACACAGAAAACGGTACCAGGGCTTTAACCCCTCCGCTGTCTTTTTGTCTTTCACAATGCTATCTACGCGCTGACGCAAGCGTTCCATCACGCGGTAATCCATGACCTCCCTTTGTGCCATGAATGTTTCAGGGCTGGTTGGCCAGCCGCTGGCATCAAATTCAGCAACCAGATTGCGATTTACTTCTGTCCAGATGTCGCAAATCAAATCCGGGTCGCCGGGTGTAAACGTATCAATGGCAGCCTTCTGGAAGTTGGCTTTCCGAGCCTGCTGCCACCCGGGTTTCAGTGACTTAACCCAGGCGGGATCAGTGGGAAGATTCTTGCGTTCATCAACGGTTGATGGTGTTCGTTGCAGAACATAAAGCTGTTTGGCGTAACGTCCCAGGTAAGGCACAGCCTGAATCGCAGTGGCACCTGTGCCGATGATGGCTACGCGTTTGTCTGCCAACTTATCGAGTTGCGGATTTCGATAGCTGCCACCGGTGAATTCATAGTCCCAGCGCGCAGTGTGAAACATCCTGCCTTTGAATTCATGGATACCTGCTATGCCCGGCAGTTTGGGAATGTTAAGCAGGCCGTTTGCCATCACCACAAAGCGAGCGAGTATTTCGTCTCCACGATTTGTGGTGACCCGCCAGCGTTTAATGGACTGATCCCATTTCATACCGGTGACCATGGTATGAAACAGCGCCTTCTCATACAGACCAAACCGGTCTGCAATACTGCGCATATAATCATAGATGTCATAGCCATCGGTGTACTTTTTGGATGGCATATAATCCATCTCTTCCAACATGGGAAGATAACAATAGGCATCGTTGTCGCACTGTACGCCCGGATAGCGATTCCAATACCACACGCCACCAAAGTCCCCGGCATGATCGATATTTCGAAAATCGGTGACACCGGCTTTTTTCAAATTAACGCCCGCCAACAACCCTGACCAACCACCACCAAGCACCAACGCGTCGATTTCCTCGTGGATAGAAGCTCGCGACTGCAATGGAGTATGAGGATCTACTTCATAGGATTCTGAAAAGTCATCCACCGGCCTTACATACTGTTTTTGACCCTCGGGACGTACGCGCAATTCACGTTCCTGCCGGTATTTTTCCTTTAGTGCCGGGATATCGACTTGATTTGCCGAAGGCACATTGGTCGCTTTGCACTTCATATTCCGTTCTCTTTGTTATTGGCTATTAATCCATTGGTCGCTGACGTTTAAAACATTGCCATGGATAAGTGATGTTGTAAATGTAGAAAGCTATTTTATATATTGAATGTTCAAAGGGCCGCCGGTTGTGTAGAGTAACTTCAGGGCATGACTCTGCCACCGTTCACACCCAGGGTTTGGCCGGTGATATAACCCGCTTGCTCAGACGCAAGAAATGCACAGGCTGTGGCAATGTCTTCCGGGCGTCCGGCACGTTTCATCGGTGAGGCCTCAATCTGTCGATCCATGTCCACTGGAGAATTGCGCAACATGGGTGTGTCTACAAACCCCGGGGGTATGTTGTTTACTGTGATGCCTTTTGCTGCCAGCTCTATACCCAAGGACTTGGTGAAGGCGATGACACCACCTTTCGAGGCAGAGTAATGGCACATCATCGGGGCGCCGGTCTGGGCCGATGAGGATGAAATGTTAATGATTCTGCCCCAACCGGATTCCAACATATCCGGTATCACCTCTTGGCAGCACAACATGGGACCCTTTATGTTGATCGACATGATCCGGTCGATCATCTGCTCTGAGATATCCATGAACGGTGTGAAGGAAGATATACCGGCATTATTGACCAATATTGAGATGGTTCCGAACTCTTCACGGGTGAGCTGTGCACTGCGCTTGATGTCACTTTTCGATGAGGCGTCACCAACACAGGCTATGGCACGGCCACCGGCAGCGACAATCAATTGTACTGTTTGCTCCGCACTGTCACCGTTAAGATCCCATACCGAGACGGCGGCTCCGTCGCGCGCCAGTTGCAAGCTTATGGCTCGCCCTATTCCGCTGCCGCCACCGGTTACGATGGCGACCTTACCAGTTAATGACATGGGTTATCTCCAAGCTTGCTGAATGGTTTTATATAACAACACTGTTGATTAATAATACCGAGCGGTATTATTAAAAGTCAAGCCGGAGTAGGGTCAGGCTGAAGAAAATCGAGGTTGGGTCAATCCTAGTCCACTAAGGTCTAATTGCTGGTTGTAGGCACTTTGAATGCTGGGTGTTTCTATTGGTAACAATGGCTACCAATCCAGCTAGCAATTCAGCTACCAATCCGCGCGGGAGAGCATCAATGTTCTAACCACTCTATCTACCCATTGCTGACGCTGGGCTTCCGTCACCTCGCGCTTGGAGAGCATGATATTAATGTACCAGCCGCGGATCATGTGAATGAACACTTCCGCAATGGCGTCGGCATCACTGCAGGGAATGTTTTCCGCAATGGCGCAATTGCGGATAAAAGCGGCGATGCGTTTGATTCCAATATCCGTTCTTTCAGCGGCGGCAACACCCAGCTCGGGGAAGCGATGGATTTCACTGTAGATGAGGTGATTTACCGCCAGCTCCTCGCTTTCGAGACTGAGCTGAAGGGTGCGGCTGGCGTAAGCTCTTAACCCCTGCTCAAGTTTGAAGTCGCTGTTTTCCACATCAAGGGATGCCCAAGGTGAATAGCGCTCAATCTGGCGTTTCAATATGGCCCGAAACAAGTGCTCTTTAGATGGGTAACGTGAATAAAGCGTGGTTTTGGACATACCCGCAGTTTTGACAATCTTGGTAACAGAGGCCGCACCATAACCCTGTTCCTGAAACTCCCGTAATGCAACCGCCAGCAGCTTATCTTCAATATCAGCAACATCTTCCGGTTTGGGGCGGCCGGGAGGCCGGCGTTTTTTTGCTTTTGTTGTACCTGTGATTCTGCTAACTGTCATTTTTTTAAGGATACTGTTATTGCTCGTGCATGTTGGTAAATACCATAGCAGATCAGCAGTAGCGGTGTCAGACTTTCTCCGATTCCAGTTGTTTTGCTGCCAGAGACTGTAACTCTGAACTCTTTACTTTAGCGCTTCCTGTCCATTGCAGTTCATCCTCAGCGAAGAACAGCACGCGACGAGGTACTTTAAAACTGGCCAGTTGTTCTTTGGCAAAAGCTTGGATCTCATTTTCTGTCAGGTTGTTGCCATCCTGGGGCACAACACAGGTTATTACCCGTTCACCCAACAAATCATCCGGCACACCGATGGTTTTGGTAATCTTCACACCTGGATATTGCGCAATAACGGCATCGATTTCCACAGGTGAAACATTGGCGCCTCCGGTTTTAATGATATCGTTGAGGCGGCCTTCCCAGTGCAGTCGGCCCTGGTCATCAAAAAAGCCACCGTCTCCGGTGCGAAAGAAACCCTCCTCATCGAGGCTTTCCGCCAATGGAATGCCAATATAGCCCAACATCAATGTAGGGCCTTTAACCGCGATCTCCCCCCGTTCACCGATGGGTACCACCTCATCGGTCAAGGGATCTACTATTTTTATCGTGTTGCCCGCGACCGGTTGGCCATGACTGTCAGCGCTGATGTCCTTCGGGGTATTGGCTGGGAAAGCAGAGCTTAGAGTAAAGGTTTCCGTGTTGCCATAGGCATGGGTGGCATCAATCCAGTTGGAATCAACCGTAGGATGAGCCGCCAGCGGAGAGCTGGCATCGATGTACTTGAGGCTGGACAGATCCACATCAAGCCAGTTTTTTGCATCCACCAACTGCGCCCATTGATGGGGCCAGGCGAATAGGTAGGAAACCTTTTCAGCCTCCATAATGGCCAGTGCTTCTTCCGGCTGAAACGTTTGTTGCAGAATGAGGGTGCCACCTGCCGACAGTGTGCCACCGATGCCGATGGCAAAGTTTCCTGACCAGAAAAAACCATTGGTGGTTAGGGAGCGTACGTCCCTATCCAGGCCGAGCCATTTGCGCCAACGCCACAATTGCAGGCAGACACCCCGGTGAGCACTTAGAATACCTTTCGGTTTTCCGGTGGAGCCTGATGAAAAAAACAAGACAGCCGGATCTGCCGGCGAAACGGAAGCCGCCGTTGCTGCCACCAGATCCGGGGTAATGGTGGCACCCCGTTTCAGAAACTGGGTCCAACCTTCAATGGCGCCGTCTGTTTGCTCGCTGTCCACCATGGCGATATGACGTAAGTAGGGAAATTTTAATGAGGTCAGTAGATTTGGCGTGGCGGTTTTGATGTCAGTATCAAGCTCAAACAATATAGTTGCGAAATCCTTTTTTAGTACTTTTCGCTCCAACAGCAGGATCGAGCAACCCGCGTTTTGCAGTAATACCTCGAGTTCCGCTGCAGTGGAAAAGGTATTGAGTGTAGTAGCAACCCCCCCGGCCAATGCCGTACCAAAAACGCTGGCCAGGAATTCCAGTCGATTGGTCATTAGGATCCCCACACGGGTTCCTTTGCCGGCACCGCAAGCTAATAAAGCGCGTGCCACCTCGACCGAACGCAGCCATAAATCATCATATGTCCAACGCTCCACAGCGGATTGACTACAGAGCACCGCCGCTTCCCGTGGACCATGTTGTGCGGTGACCTCTTTAAGGTATCCCGCGAGAGTCAGTGCGCCAATTCCCTCTTCCTCACAAAGCGGTATCCCCTTTATCAGGGACAGCTTCTGGTTGGAGTTTGCGTTCGTGCTCATGGGTTGCCCTTGTTATTATTCGTGTTGACACCAGAACAGGGTACCCACACGATGGTGAGTGCCCTGTATGAATCTATTGCAAGAAACAGCTTAGGACCGGCTTGGCAATTCCACAATAGCCACACCGGAAGCAGACAATTCGCCGCGGTGTGTTTCAGCTTTTTGTTGGATTTCCACCAGATGCTTGCCATCTTCCACGAATTTACGTACCACCGTGGCGTTAATGAAAATGGCATCCCCATCCGGATTATGCCGGCGGATCTGGCTCTTGGCCTTGCGCAGAAAACCGTCGTCCCCCATCCAGTTGGTTAATTGATGAGTCAACCAGGAACAACGCTCAGGGCCATAGTCATAGGCTCCGGGTGCGCCCACTTCCAACGCAAAATCCTCATCCCAGTGAACCCGTTCAGGGCAGTCTGGTACGTTAAACCGGTTTTTGATACCCAGTCCAGGATGCGCCTGTTGCATCTTCCAGGCAAGCTTGTTGGCCCGGATGTAAAGCCCGCCCCAGCCTTGCGCATAACAGATAAAGCCAGTGACGGTCATCGGGCCTTTCATCATGGTGGGAAGCTCTTCACCTTCTTTGACGTCTTCCCAGTACCTTGGTGTGGCACCGCGGATCTCTTCTTTTTCATACAGAGCGCTGAACTCCGCCAGCTGCTCTTCAGTATACGGCTCCACTTTGCCCTTCACTTCAGTGTATTTGGTACCGCGCTCCCGGGCTTCATCGCGATCGGTGCGGAATACCCAGGAATCCGCCTCGGCAACTTTATCACCATGCTGGTTAAAGAAATCAACGTGATAGATCTGTTGGAAGGCGCGACCGGCAAACTTGGTCTGATGCTCAACCAAATCTTTCAGGTAGGCCTCAGTGGTTATAATATCATTGCGCAGGACCGGTTTATGCCAAGTCCAATCGGCACCCGCCCACATGGCGTGAACCCCGGAGAGGCCACCGCAATAGCCGGAAATCAGGCGGCTGGTGGTGAACAGGAAGCTCGGCAGTGCAACGATTGAACCATACTTGGTTTGGGCTGCGTACTCTGGGTCACACCAAAGCGGATTGTCATCGCCGATACCATGAGCATAATGGCGAATGGCATCGCGGGTAGCCTCGTAGTTCCACGGTTCTACGGTATTGGTAATTTTTACTCCAATACGTTTGCGCAGCTCGGCCAGACCCGCTTCAGTGATTTTTGGAAACTTGGCGCTCATTTTTGTTTTCTCCTAGGTTTACAATTGCCGGCCGCAGCCGTCAGACATCAAATGGAGGCAGCTGGAACGTTACTAGCCTCGCGATCACGAAGTACTTTGCGATGAACTTTACCCGCCTGTGTTTTAGGCAGTTCACTGACAAAATCGATATGACGTGGAAACTCATGCTGGCTCAGTTTTTCGCGGGTAAAATTCTGCAGTTCTTTGATGAATTCGGCGCTGGGTTCGCGATTGCTTACAACAAATGCCTTGGCGACCTGGCCGCGGGTGCCGTCGGGTACACCAATAACGCCCACCTCTATAACATTGTCATGCTTCAACATGGTGTGTTCGATCTCGACTGCACTCATGGTCCAGCCAGCGGATATGATCACATCGTCTGCCCGGCCGCAGTGATACAGATACCCCTCTTCATCAAGCTTTGCCCGATCCTTGGTGGTCTCCCAGTGATCTTTTTTCCACAGCTTAAGTTCACCCACCTCACCGGCTTCGGTGGGTGAACCGTCCGCCCGTTGTACCTCAAGCTTCAGGCCAGGTATGGGTTTGCCCAGGGAGCCAGGCTTAACCACAAAGTCCTCCGCTCCCGGATAGTTCACCAGCACGACCCCGATCTCGGTGGTGCCGTACATACTGCAGGCGGGCACCTTGAAATACCGATCAATGAAATCCAGTGTGGCCGGATCGATAGGCTCGCCGGTGAAGGTCAGTTTCTTGAAATGGAAGGTGAACTTATCGGCTTGACCAGTGTTTTTCATCATGCGGTAGTGGGTCGCCGCGGCGGACATATTGGTTATTTTGAAGTCCTGAAGTGCTTTCATTAAACGCACCGCATCAAAACGACCAGCGAAAGTACCTGTGGTGACGCCTAATGCCAACGGGGCCAGAGTACCGTGCCAAAGGCCGTGTCCCCAAGCCGGAGATGACGGGCAGAAATATTCATCACCGGGCCGAATGCCTGTGCCGTAGAGCGCCGCGTACATCAGCGTCACGATCGCTTTATGGGTGTGCTTAACAGCCGCCGGAAGCTCCCTGGTGGTGCCTGATGTGTACTGGAAAACCGCCAGATCATTGGCTCTGGTCTTTGGCTGGTACTGGGCAGGGTATTGCGTGATTTCGTCCAACAGGCTGGCATCTGCCACCACCACGCGCAAGCCCGCAATTTCATTGGCGAGTGCTGCTTTCTCTTGATTGGTGATCAGGATGGTTGGCTTGCAGTCATCAATTCGCAGTCGCAGCGCATCCGGCCCGAACAATGTAAACAGCGGTACGCTGATGGCACCGGTTTGCATCGCACCAAACAAACACACATAAAACGGCAGAGAAGGTTCCAGCATAAATGCAATGCGATCCCCCTGTTGAACGTTGTTGGCGTCCAGCCAGTGGGCAAAGCGAGCTGCACCGGCAGCGATGGTGTCAAAGCTTAGAATCTCATCGCTGCCGTCAGCGTGCGCTATACGCACTGCCGGCCTTCCCGAGCCATCCGCGTGCCGGGTTATGGCTTCGTGGGCAATGTTGATGTGTTCGCGATCGCCATCGAACAGTTCCCATAGGGCGCCGGAATTGGCGTGGGCCTGGGCATCTGCATAACTCGTGTAGTCCGTAAGTCGTGCCATTCATTCACCTGGATTTCTGTTTTACTTCGGGCCAAAAAGAGTAGAACCGCAGCCTTTGATTGGGGGGCGTGTTCAGATATTTCAGTGTCAGAAAACAATGCCACGAAAAATAAATGTTGTAAATATAGAAAGAAATTTTATATATTGAACGGATTGCTTTGGCATGGATCGCATTTTTGCAGTCAGGCGATCTGTTATTGATTAATGGACAACACTTGCAGAGGTATTCAATGGCCCGACAATCCAATCAACCGATTCCCACGGACAAGAAACTCGCCAATACCTTGAAGGAGAGTAAAGCCCCCGCCATATCCAGAGCCGCCGCCATATTGCGATTGCTCGGTAAAAGTGAGACACCCCTCGGGCTGCAATCCATAGCCAGGGCGTTGAACCTGGTGCCCAGTACCTGCCTCTACGTACTCAGGGCATTAGTGGACGAAGAGTTCGTCGCCTTTGATCCGGACACCAAGCGTTATTCCCTTGAAGCCGGAGTCTTAACCCTTGCCCGACATTGGCTGCGCAGAAACCAATTCACCGATCTCTCGCAACCAGTGTTAAATCGTATCAGCCAGGACTTTGATGTCACGGTGCTGGGTGTCAACGTCGTTGGTCTGGAACACATCATTGTTGTAGCCATATCCCAGGCCGGAAATAATTTTCAGATCAGTGCGCAGGTCGGCAGTCGTTTCCCGGCGTTGATCAGCGCAACCGGTCGCTGCATCGTCGCCTTTGGCGACTACGCGGAAGACGAATTGAAAGAAAAATTCGACGCCCTGCGCTGGGATGAACCTCCTACGTTCGACGACTGGAAAGCACAGATAGAAAAAACCCGCAGCGACGGCTTCGCAGTGGATGAAGGCAATTACATCTCCGGTGTTACCGTTGTTGCAGCCCCAGTGTGGAAAACCCGTGACAAACTAAGTCATGCCCTGGTGGCAATCGGCATCAGCAGCAGCCTGAATCGTAATGGATTGCCCCTGTTGCAGGAGGCGCTTCTAAAAAATGCCCAAATTCTTTCCAATCAACTCAGCGGTGAGCTCTGAGGCGGACCTGTTTGTACAGTCAGGGAATGGCACTGCACCCCGCCATTCCCTGATGTTCTATCACCGACTATCGTAGGGATCGAACCCCACTATTTTTTTGGTAACTCAATTTCTGCCTTCGCTGTGGCCATGGTCGCACCCAGTTGATTCTTCATTTTACAATCCACCTTCACGATGTGACGACCTTCGCTATCTGTGCACTTGTCAGTGATGGACGCTGTCATGAATGTGGCGTCCCCGGTAAAGGCCGGGCCTCGATAGGATGAGTTGCAATGTATAACCTGTCCCCACTCCCCTGCCCAACCGTTCAGGTAATCAAGAATCCATGCCCCCATGGAGGCACCGTAGCCATAACCTCTGGGCATGCCGATCTTACGTGCAAAATGGGGGAACAGATGGCCGCGGGACGGGCCAAAATAGGCGCCATCGGTAAGCTCTGGGTTATCGCGCTCCATAACCGGATCATTTTCATGACCGGCCATCTCTTTGGTGAAACCGAACGATTCCATGTCCATACCCGGTCGGTGAGTGCCGCCCCAGATAGTGAACAGATAGGCTCGCCATTCCGTGGTGAAGCTGGCGATGCTGTGCGGCCCGATCACCCGTAATGGCAGTTCTGTACCTACATTGATGTCATCCCAGTAGCGCTTGCCATGACCCAGCTCGTGCATCATTCTGATGTAATCGTATTTTTGCACTTCCAGGTCATCAAGTTGTTCAGGGGTCCATTCCGGTTCTTCGCTGTTTTCACTCATTGCGCCCATTTCAAGAGCCAGGGCGGCACTGTAACGAATAGTGGTAGAACGCTGTTTGGCGATGAAGTCGCCGTTCTGGTTGTAGTAATTATTGTCACCCCGTTGAAAACAGGTGGGGCCTGCGAATTTGGTTTCCTTCACGGCATAATCAAAAGGTACTTTTTCATTGGTGATCATGTCACCGGCAAAAATTCTGGGGCCGTAAAACCACCACTCATCACCACCAAAGATCAGATGGGATTCAGGTATCTTGCCAACACAGGCAGGTACCGCCCCGTGGCCATCATCAGTGGCTACGGCAAACGATTGCGGTGCAACCAGGCGGCCGTAACGACCTTCGGCAGCGAAATCACGATCATAGTGCAGAAGGTTTGGGTAATGCATAGCTTGCACCCAGCGCCTGAAATCGTTGTTGTGCAACGGTTCCTTCATACGTGCCGGCGCCATCGCCTTGCCCATGTGTTGGTCCAGATCAGAACAGTCCAGAGTGGTGTTGGTCATTGATAACTCCAATTGAAAACGTATTATTCTCGTTAGTGTTGGTTGGGTGTGATCTCAAGCACACTTCCCTCTGCGTCTGCAGACACATAGAGCACACCATTTTTTCCACCGGTGATGTCGGCAAAGGGGCCCATGGGGCCGGACAGGACACCGATCGCATCAAGGAATTTGGGAACCACGCCGGGCGGCGCACCCACCGGCAAATCCGTTGCGATGACCTGCCGGCTGTTGCTGACCATATCGAATTGGATCAGCTCTTTGGCGCCGGTATCCACCACATACAGCATGTTATCGCGCACCAGAATACCTTGGGGTTTTTGCAGGTCATCCAACACGGTATCAACCCCACCCTGAGTTAGCCGAACCACCCTGCCGGCGTCTTCTTCTGATACCAGGCAATGGTCCTCGGAAAAGCAGACGCCACATGGGCCTTGCAGGTCGCGGGCAAGTGTTTCTGTCAGACCGGTATGAACGGAATGAATGCACCCGGTACCTTTCTCTGCAAATACCGCCACACCAGTGCTGGATACTGCGATGCCGTACAGTTGATCGTAGCCTTCGGCCAATACTTGGTGTTCCTGCTTGGCAGGAGACCAGTGCGCCACTTGTCCGTTTGCAGTAGTAACAATGTAGTCACCTGATCCAATACTGGTAACGCCACGGGTGTAACCAGGGAACCCCGGTGTGAACAACATACCGGCAGGTTGCAGTTCTCCCCCGGGTTGTAACCAGTAGGTAAACCCTCCATCGGCGACAAACAATAAACCATTGCTGTCCGTTGCGAGGCCAAGTGGCCAATTGAGACCATCCGGCACCAATGATTTTATTGTCCCATCACTCAATACTTCGTTGATTTGCCCGGAGATGCTGGAGACAAACAAGCGATCATTCACAAAAGTCAGGTTATCCAGGCCGGGAGCAATGGTGGCAAGTATGGTGCGCTCACCCGTTCGTGGATCTATGCGCAGCACCTGGCCACTGGCTACCTGCGTGGAAACAATAAACCCATCGGCATCAAACTTAACGGCATCAGGTACACCCAAATCCCGGGCCACCACTTCAGGAGAGCCCCCGTTGAGATCGACGCGCCAGATCTCATTAGTGCCCATGATGGGGATATAGAGCTTGCCATCCGGTCCCACTTCCATTGCATTGGGCAGGGGGACGTTTTCCAGAATGATTCGAGGTGTCCCGCCGTGCAGATCAAGCTCCATGATGCGGCCATCGGGGCGGCATTCACCGGCAAACAGGCGCCCCTGGTACAGCGTAATGGGATTGGCGCAAGGCAGGTTGCCGCATACCACCTGGCTCTGTCCGTTTGCTGTCAGCATGCTGACTCGCCCGGCCGTTATCTCGGTGGCAAAGATGTTGCCCTGCGCATCGAAAACAAGGTCATCGGGGGCGATGATAGCGCCCCCTTTGGGGCTGATGGTTTCAATGCCCCCACCGTTTAAATCAATGGCGCTGATTTGGCTGCCGGAGACCTGGGCCACATAGATGCGCCCATCCGGACCGGTGCGAATACCATTGGCACCAAACAGACGGCTGGGTTGTGTGACGCGTTTGAGCGTCCAGCCGGCCGCCACCTGGGCCGCTCCCGAGTAGGCGTAACGTCCCGCGTATGAAGCCATCTGCTGCGAAGTCATCTGGTGTTTTTCCTCTGGTTCTTATTGGTATGGCGGACCGCTCAAATTTTCAAACTGGAATACGTAATAGTCTTCAATTGTACGCTAATAATCAACACTTGTGTTCATTAAAGGTGTGATGATATCGTATCTATGCTGAGTTTAATAACGAAAAAAGTTATCTTCGTAATTTGATCGAAAGTCTCCTTGGTTATTTTAAAATCTTTATAATCAGTGTGTTATGGGGTCATTTGGTGCCCATTCTTTACACCAAGAGGTCAATTTAATTATGCATTCCCAGGAACAGTCAGGGCGTCGATATATAGCGGGTAGATCAATTCGTTGGGATAAGAAGCATGCGGCACTCGCCTACGCCAAAGGTTACTGGGGGCATGAAACGCTGGCACACAGGTTAAAGCACCATGCCGAGAATGACCCGGAACGTATTCTGCTTATTGACGGGGACGTGCATCTGGATGCCGCTACCCTGTACTCCAAATCCTGCGCATTGGCGCAGGTGATGTGGGCACGTTTTCCTGAGGGCAGTGTGATTTCCTTCATGTTGCCTAACTGGCATGAAGCAGCGGTGATCTACATGGCCGCCACCATGGCCGGTATGGTGGCACACCCTATTCTGCCATCCTTGCGGGCGCATGATCTGCGCTTCATGCTGGGTGACGTTGAATCCCGCATGATATTTATTCCAGATCAGTTTCGTAACCATGATTACGCAGGGATGCTGGAACAGGTCATTGCAGCATTAGATCAACAGCAATCTCTGGTGCCTGAAGTTGTTGTGGTGCGGGGTAGTCATCATAGCTTCACCGGTTTTGAAGATTTGTATCAAGGCTCTGCAGGACAAAATCATAGCAATGGGGCGCTCCCCGATACTGATGCCAATGCGGTGCGAATGATTATGTACACATCGGGTACCACCGGTGACCCGAAAGGGGTGATGCACACCCATAATTCCATACGCGCTCTTATCACCCAAATTGGGGAACACTGGATGGTAGAGCCCGGGGACAAATTCCTGGTGGCATCCCCTATCAGTCACATCGGCGGTTCTATATATGCCTTTGAGTGCCCATTACTATTGGGTACCACCGCCGTTTTGATGGAACACTGGAATGCGGATCAGGGCGTGTCGTTATTGGTCTCTGAGCAGTGTACCCATTTTGCCGGCGCTACCCCCTTTCTGGTGCAGACTCTGGATGCTGCCAGGCGCATCCAGAGTCATTTACCTGACCTGAAGCTGTTTATCTGTGGTGGCGCTTCCGTGCCTGCCTCGTTAATCAGAGAGGCGGATGCCTATTTTGAACGGGCTGTGGTCACCCGGGTATACGGATCGACAGAGGTGCCGGTGATAACAGTAGGCGTGATTGGAGACGTAGATCACGCTGCTGAAACCGATGGGCAACCTGGTATCGCCGATGTGAAGCTGTCGGCAGATAGCGATCCAAACACAAACGCCGGAGAAGTGTTGGCAAAAGGCCCGCAGATGTTAGTGGGTTATGTTCATGCAAAGGATGAGGCAGGCGTTTTCGACGCAGAGGGATACTTTCGTACCGGTGATCTGGGCCGTTGGGTGGATGAGGCGTTTCTGGTGATTGTGGGGCGCGCAAAAGATATTATTATCCGTCACGGTGAAAATATTGCGCCCAAGGAAATTGAAGATTTACTGGTCACCCATCCTGACATTGCAGAGATCGCGATAGTGGGTTTACCCGATTCAAAAACCGGTGAACGCGCCTGTGCTGTTGTTGTTCCCAAGGGTACAGCGCGGCCCCAGTTGACGGACTTATCACGTCTGCTCACAGAACAAGGGGTTGCTAAGTTCAAGTTTCCCGAGCAGGTTGTTGTGTGGGATGCCTTGCCTAAAAATGACGCCGGTAAAGTACTAAAACACAAAATTCGCAACCTTCTTATTGCTGAACTGGCTGAAATCTAGCATGGCTATCAGTGAAAAAATGACAAAAAAAAGCCAGCTGGTGGCTGGCGTAAGGTGGGATAACCAAATCGGCAATGAAAGTGGTTGTACATTGTTCCCGGCGAATCATTAGATACCCCGGGAACAAAAATGTTTTACTGCAGCGAGCCTGATCGTTCCAATAGGTTTAATAGATTGCCACCCATCACTTTTTGTTGCTCTTCTTCGCTATAGGCGTCCAGGCGCTCTATGAACTGAAGTGGGCTTGCCACACCTTCAGGATGGGGGTAGTCACTACCAAACAGCACCTGATCTGCGCCCACAACGTCTTTCAGGCCATCCAGGGAATCTTCATAGAATGGTGCTACGAAGACGTTTTCCCTGAAACGTTGCACAGGATCGTATTTGAAATCCTGGGGAAATACCTTGTAGGCCTTCGCCATGGTTTTCAGTAGATCACTTACCCAGGCCGCGCCGTTCTCGATGGTGGCAACTTTGACATCCGGGAAGCGATCGAATACACCATGGCAGATCAACGCAGTGCAAGTATCCGCAATAACGCGGGCAGCGGGCTTCAGAATATGGCTGAAAGCTGAAGGCGCAAAAGGCCGGAACTCGTTGCCACCAATCCACATGCGAACAAAGCGATCATAACCACTATCGGATGCGTGCAGCGACACAAATATTTTAGATTCGTTCACGCGCGCCCAGAAGGGGTCGAACTCTTCGAAACCGGGTGAGCGTGATCCAGCGATACCGGGTACCGGTGCCGGACGCACCAAAACCGTTTTTGCGCCGTTCTCGATCGCCCACTCGAGTTCTTTTACGGCCCAATCGATATCCGCCAAGCTGATGACAGGGGCGGTGAATATACGATTGTCCAAATTGAATTTCCACTCCTCCAGCATCCACTGGTTAAGAGAATGCATGATGGCGCACATGGCTTTGATGTCATATTGCCCCATTCGCTCCTCAACCGCGGATACTAAAGTGGGAAACATCAGGGTTCCCGTTAGCCCTTGCTCATCAAGCTCCTTCAGGCGTTCCTCTCCCGTGCGCCATGAATTGGGGGGCGCAATGGGTTTGCCCATGCATTCACGCATGGTCATACCATCCGGGTTGTTGCCTGAAAACCAATCAACAAGTTTGCCCGGGGCCGCTACATGACCAAATGTGGGGTCGGGGATGTAATCTGAAATCTGACCACCGATGGCCAATTTGGTACGACCGTTTACCTGGACATAGGAAACGGCATTTCTGAACTTTTTGGGAAGGTGGCGCATCAGAGCTTCGGGCGGCTCATAGAAATGGTTGTCTGCATCGTATGTCGGATAGGGTAAGCCGGTCATAATTCTTCACCTTTAATTCATCTTTTTAGTGCTAGAAAGGTTACAGAAGGATATCTCTTTAGTCAACAACACTGTTGTATTATATAGAGATGCTTTGGATGTGTTCAGCGGCGTGTTTTGCCTGCGTCAGCCTGGATATCGGAACCGTATGATTGGTTGAGCAGGCCCATGAACCAGGCTGCACCGTATATTGATAAACATCAATGTTGATTAAATGCATCGGTTGTATAAGGTAGCGTTAGCGATGATCAGGACTGCTGGGTGGGCTATCTCGTTGATTCGTCTGACTTGCTGGTCTTTATTAAACATCACTGTTGACCAATTGGCGAGTGTCGGTTTAAGCTTGGGGATATGCTGAATCCGAATCTCTAATCAACAGGTCGTTAGCGTAAATCGACAGCTTGTAACGGGCTGCCTAATCAGAATCGGAACTTGAACGGACTTTTTTATCGATCACCAAGAATCGACATAATAGAGGTGTTGTGCACTATGAACGCTCAGTTGGAACCACTTTATTACGACCCATACGATATGGAGATTGACGCAAACCCTTATCCAGTCTGGAAAAGGATGCGTGACGAGGCACCACTGTATTACAACGAAGAACACGATTTCTACGCGCTGAGCCGCTACGAAGATGTCGCAAAGTGCTTGCGGGATCACGAAACATATAGCTCGGCCAAAGGCACAATAATGGAGTTGATTAAAGCCGATTTTGAAGCGCCTCCAGGTATGCTCATCTTCGAAGACCCGCCTATGCACGATATCCACCGGGATTTATTGCGCAAGGTCTTTACACCCCGTGCTATTGCCGAAGTTGAACCCAAGGTACGGGAGTTTACAACACAGGTTCTGGATCCGCTGGTCGGTACTGGGGGATTTGATTTCATCAAGGATCTTGGCCAGGAAATGCCGATGCGCACCATAGGGATGTTGCTGGGTATTCCGGAAGCGGACCAGACCAAGTTCCGAGATTATTCACTGGAAGGGCTGGACCTTGACGAAGGCGGCCTGGCCAGGAACCTGCAGTTTCGCTTTAACAATCAGGATGGATCTCCCGTTGAAGTGAATGAGCTGTTTGGCCAGTATCTGGATTGGCGTGAACAAAACCCGTCAGATGATTTAATGACAAAGTTGCTCACCATCGAGTTTGAGGATGAGCAGGGGGAAAATCGTCGCCTGAGCCGTGAAGAGATTCTCGGCTACGTGCGGTTACTGGCTGGTGCCGGAAACGAAACCACCACACGCTTGATTGGATGGACGGGTAAAGTCCTCGCTGATCATCCGGAGCAGTTGGCGGAACTGGCTAAAGACCCAAGTCTCATCAATAATGCAATTGATGAAATCCTGCGATTTGAACCACCCTCCCCTGTTCAGGCCCGTTATGTTACCCGTGATGTGGAACATTATGGACAGGTTGTGCCTAAAGGTAGTGTAATGCTATTGCTCAACGCTTCCGCTAATCGGGATGAACGCAAGTACGACGATCCGGATAAGTTCGATATTCGCCGCAAGATTGATCAAACGCTCACGTTTGGCCATGGCATTCATTTTTGTCTGGGTAGCCATCTGGCCAAACTTGAAGGCCGTGTTGCGTTGCAAGAAGTATTGAAAAGATTCCCACGCTGGCGGGTGGATTGGGATAGAGCAAAGCAAGCTCGTACATCCACTGTGCGAGGCTGGGATACCCTGCCGGTATTAACCGATTAACCGGTATTAATCGAATCAAAGTAATTGGGCATACAGTCAACTTGGTATCAAGGAAAAAAGTGGTCGTCGGTAATATGACCACTTTTTTTTGCTTTATCTGTGGTGGTGAATGATCTGTGGTGGTGAATGCATGCGCGACCAGCAGGCGTGGCTAATGAGTTGATGAGATAAAAATTAATTTACTTTCGATACAGTGATGAATGCCGTTGAAACTAAAAACACAATTTTTTGTTTCAACGGCACATGTCCGATTATTTGGCGACGGGTGTGCCTGTGAATGGAATCTTGGTCATAACTGCATTGACCTGGCCAGTCATATTATTGTTTTCGTCCAGGGTGGCGCTGTAGGTAACAGTAAGTTTAACTGGAGAGGTGACTTTGCTTTTCCAGGTGAGAGTTTCACCATCATACTTGCCGGCTTCAATTTCCTGTGTGCCAAACTTTTCGTTGGCAATGGTGCCAGTCAGCTTGTCACCTTCGGATTTCAACGTTACAACGCTTTCCTGAACGCCGTTAGGTGCTTTTAAAATTAAATTCCACGCGCAATCGATAGAAGCTGCTGTAGTAGACATGATTTCCTCCACAATATTTTTTGTTTTTCACCTGATTCTAAATTGCTTTTGCAAGTTTGTCTTGCGTGACTAAGCATAACAATATGCTTTGATAACTATACACTTGAGCGCGGTGTTAAACCATATAAAACGCTATAAAACGCGGTAATTCCAGCGTATATTCATTGTTATAATGCAGTTTGTTCTCTATGTTGAATGATGAGAATGAAACGCGGTATGACATCTGTTTTGCCCACGATCATGCCCAGTTATTACGGTGTGCTATCGGCCCTTGAAATGCCCCGTGCGTCGCTCGCTTACCGCCTTGACTCCCTCTGCAAAGTCTTCGGTATGCTGAAGTTTTAATTGTTCTTGATGTTCGCGCTGAATTGCTGATTCAACCTGTTGGAGAAGATCGCTTTTTAGTGTCGCTCGGGTAGCCAGCAGCGACAGGGGTGCATTGATCGCGATATCCCGGGCGAATGCCAAGGCATCCTCCTGGAGTTGCTCAGCACTTGTGATTGTATCGATCAGGCCCCAGGCGAGTGCCGTATCGGCTTTGTAGCGCTTGGCAGTCATCATGACCTGGCTTGCTCGCTGTTTGCCGATCAGTGCCGGTAACGTATGGGTAAGTCCAAACCCTGGATGAAAACCCAGTGCCACGAAATTGGCGCAAAACCTGGCACTGTTGCTGGCGATTCTGAAATCGGCTGCCACGGCCAGACCCAGGCCGGCACCAATGGCCGCGCCTTGGACCACCGCGATGATGGGTTTCCGGGTTGCGTAAATCCGTAGCACCTGGTCATAAAATTCCCGCAAAGGGTCATCACTACTGGCACCGAAACCGTTGTCTGACACCAGGTCAGCACCGGCACAGAATACCTTTCCTTCAGCCTTGAGTAATACCACGCGAGTGTCGTGATCTTGATCCAGCTGTTCCAGTGCATCGGCGATGTCGCGGATCAGTTGCACGGTTGCAAAGTTAAAAGGTGGATTGCTGAACTGGATAGTGGCGAGATTCAGTTCAGGTCGTTTTTCTATTTCAACGCTCATTACACACTCCGGGGTGGTGTTAGTTTCAGGCATTATGCCTGTTGTATAGCTAACTTATCCACCGTCGGGTTGTAGCTGAGCGTAAGCAGAGCGAAGGCGCTTGCCCCCATCATCAGCGCAGTTGCAACCAAAAATGGGACGTAGCTGCCGTACTGGTCATAGATAAATCCGGCTCCAAGTGGGCCGAATGCGGTACCCAATGATAGCGCCATGACCAACGCGCCATATAATGCGCCGAAATTCTTGAGGCCAAAGTATTTCGCTGCAAGGTAGGCAATGACATCCACTTCGGAGCCGAGGGTAAGGCCAAATATCGCTGCCGCTACGGCTTGGCTGACCGGGTTTGAGCCATCATAGATTAATAACAGGCAGGCGAAGATCGGGATGATGAAGGCGAATGCACCCACGAGGTGGCTGGGCAGTCGATCAAGCAGGAAACCGGTGCCGAGCCTTCCCACAATTGAAAATATGCCAATGAGCGATGCCACCCCGGCGGCCGACAACGGATCTGCCCCACTGTCCTTTAATATGGGAACAAAGTGCACCACAATACCGATGGCGGTAAAAGCAAAAAAACCTCCAGCCATAAGCAACTTGTAGAGTGCAGGAGAACGGACACCTTGCGCTATGGTCAAGCCTTCAAGTTCGTCTTTGTTGACTTCCGCAATGCTGGATTTGCTACTTTGGTCTTGGGCTCCCCGGAAGCAGAAATACATGAAGGGTAAGGTGATGACTGCCCAGATGCCGGACATTGCCATATAGGAGGTGCGCCAATCATATAGCTCAATGAGCCAGGTGGCGAGTATGGGAAATATGGTGGCGGCTACGGAAGCCCCTGACAAAGTAATGGCCAGCGCCAGGCCGCGGGACGCAGAGAACCGGCTGTTGACGGCGCTGGTCCACACTGTGGCCTGCACAAACAGGGTGGAGAATGCAAGCAGACACCAAAGAAAGATCCAGTTGCTTTGGCTGCCGGTGGCGGTGCCCAATAGAGCCACACAGCCACACATGAGTATTACCCCGGTTATGCCCACTGGCCTTGGCCCCACGCGATCAACCAGCATGCCGATTGGAATGCAAAAAAGCGCACTTAGAAATGCAGCAATGGTAATGCCGGAAGAGATCTGTGCACGCGACCAGCCGAATTCCTGCTGTATGGGCTCGATGTATGGCCCCATAGAATAAACGTACATGACCGCGGTCGCGTAGCCAAAAGACGCAGCCAAGGGTAAGTACCAAAATCGCCGCCACTCATCCATTGCTCCAACCGATCCCGCCATAGATTACCTCTGCTTATTATTCTGCTTGTTTGGGTTTGACCTTGTGATACCCGGAAAGACAACTTATCTATTGGTACAAGATATTATGAGTTCTATAAGCGCCCTGTCTGCGCTATTCTGATACATATAATGTACATCAGTGTTGAGCAATAATAAACTTGCCAGATGGTAACATTCCAGCTGAGCATTGTTAAATCCGTGTAGTGGTGCAGTGATAAACAAACGGAGGGTTGGCGTATTGAAGCAAGGCAAATAGAGTTAGGGAGATAACAGATGACCGAGAAGCTCTTTTCGTTTCATGATGGGAATTATCTGGAGTGCCAGAACGCCTTTCGTGGCAAGAACAACCAGGAATACTACCTGGCTGATTACAAAATCGATGGTGAATCAGATATCGATGTGCAAGCAGATAAGAAGGCGGTGGGCGCCTGTTCAATTATCCGTTTGCGGTCAAAATCTCGGCTCTTCTTCCGCCGTTCATGGTCGCACATACAGCAAGACGCAACGGACGTAACGGTGTTCTGGTTTGTGAAACGCGGTAGCGTATGCGTCACCCATTCCACCGGGGTCAATGTGGCTAACGAAGGTGAATTCGGCATCACCCGTTCCATGTTACCTTTTAGCTTGGAGTGCTGTAGAGATGGAAGTGGTATGCACGAGCTACTTCATGTGGTGGTTCCTTCTCATGTATTTCGCCGATTTATTCCAGCTGATATCTGTAGCGGCTTCAGCACGCCAATGAGGCGTCGCGAATTCAGAATTGCGGAGAGCATGTTTACGGAGCTGCTTGATGATACTGAAGCGCTCACTGAGCGGGTGGAGAAGCTGATGATTGACGGCGCAATGTCCATCATGAGCGAAGGCATCAGACAGTGTGATAACGCCCTGCTTGAGCGTGTTTCCTTATCTCAGAAGCGACGTCAGGAAGTGCTTCGTTATATCGAAATACATTTTTCAGATCCCAACATCAATGCCGAAATGGTTGCACAAGGTTGTGGTATATCACGGCGATACTTGTCTCACCTGTTGCAAACCGAGGGTACGTCATTACCCAATTTGATCTGGGAGTGGCGCCTTAAAACTGCTCACCGCTGGCTGTCTTCGGATGTGGGCAACGATATCTCCATCGCTGAAATTGCTTTTCGGATTGGTTTTAAGAGCCCGGCACATTTCAGCAGGCTTTTCAAAAAAGTATACAAAGTCACGCCCCGGGAATTCAGGGCTCATCGAGGTTGAGATACTGGTGGCCGCTACTGATTAATGAGCGGGCTGTGACTGCAGGGAGCCCAGCCGCAGTAAATTGATTGCACCAAGCAATACCAGTGTGCCACCCAACAACAGGAATCCGGTAAAGCTGTCGGTTAACGAGAGCATGTAGCTGAGCAGGCCTGAGCCAAGACCAATTGAGAGCCCCACTGCGGTGGTCAGCAACCCCATCACCGAGCTGTAAATATGCATGGGAAAATAGCACGCGGTCACATAGGCAAGAATATCGGCCTCTGCGCCGAACGAAAGTCCGATGAGTATAATAGCCATGCCGAGTATAGCAATCTGGGTGGCGTCCGTTGCCAGAATGTAGCTGCCAATACAGGGTAAGCCCATACCAATGGCAGATACGATATGTGTCGGCCATTGGTCTAATGCAATTCCTGCGATAATTCTACCCAATATAACCCCTATAGCGAATACCGAGACCATATATCCGGCTTGAGCCCCGCTGACACCATGATCCGCCAGCATGATTTTCACTTGTGAGGTGGCCAGCGCATGAGTCAGGCTGCAGAGAAACGCACTTAGGGCGATTATCCGAAAAGCAGGATTGACAAAGATGGCCCGGTAATCCTTGCGTGCGCTGTAGGCGGGTGCTCCGGCTCGGGGATTTTTCCTTGTGGGTAAAAACAGCAAAGCAAGTATTCCAAACAGCGCCGTGAAAGCAGCCATGGTATGCAATCCGGATCGCCAGCCATATGCATCAATGTGGGTTGTTAACAATGGGCTGGCGACAGCACCGGTAATGGCTGGTCCGGCGGCGCAGATTGCCAATGCCAGACCCCGACGCCGGGAAAACCTTTCTGCCACCACCCGGCAATAAACGGTTGCCGTGGTCGATGCGCAAAAGATCACTTGCAGAAAATGAATGGCGTAAAGCACGCGGACATCGCCTGTCATCCAGCTCATTAGTACAAAGCTGATTGGATAAAACAGAATACCCAGAAGTGCAACATTGCGAACACCAAACAGGTCGGCCATGCGGCCGATAACAGGAATCCACAATACCGTTATGATTGAGATGGCACCATTGAGGGCGAAATCTGCTTTACTCCAACCAAATGCATCCAGCAGATATGGGCCGAAGATATTATTAATATAGGCGTTCAACCCCAGCCCCGAGCTCATTCCCGCGGTTGCTGCCAGTAGCGCAGTCCAGCTGGATTTGAACTCGTTTGAATTTGTCATCATGCCCTATTCCTGTTGCTGACCGCAGCGCTGTCCGAGCTGGTGAGGTGTACAGTAAACCAGCTTTTATTAAACATCAATGTTGTGTAATAATAAACAGGTAAATAGCAACCAGGCGGTTTCACTCACAGCCGCTATGGCATTCTATTGATTTGCCACCCGGAACCAGACACACCAGTGAATAGAACCCAAGTGGGCGCGTTTGCACCACTTAGATACCGCAACTTCCGTAACATCTGGACCGCCAGTGTTGTCTCTCATTTCGGGCATCTTATCCTGGGTGTGGGTGTTGCCTGGGAAATGACAAGGTTAACCGATTCACCCACCATGGTTGCGTTGACTCAAACAGCGTTAATGCTACCTTACATGCTGGTTGCACTGTTGGCAGGTGCCATGGCCGATATGTTTGACCGGCGCAGAATCGCTTTGATATCTCTCGGCTTTTCGATTATTACATCACTCACCTTAAGCGCCCTTGCCTTCTCTGATATTGCCACACCCTGGATGTTGCTGGCGTTTACCGTGATGATTGGTTGTGGCGTTGCGTTTTATTCCCCATCCTGGCAGGCATCAATACCGGAGCAGGTGCCGATCCAGGCTTTGCCAGCTGCTATAGGATTAGGCACGGTGGCCTACAACGTCGCGCGCAGTGTCGGCCCGGCTCTCGGTGGCATTATTGTGATGGCATTTGGAGCCAACTATGCGTTCGCTGTGAATTCTATCCTCTACATTCCTTTATTTATTGCATTCTTTTTTTGGCGCCGTGCCGTCATTCCTTCACGTTTACCACCTGAAAGAATCGGGCGGGCTTTGGTGTCAGGTTTGCGGTATGCCAAGCACTCCTCCCCTATTAAACGCGCACTGGCGCGTACCGGTGTCATGTGTATTTGCATAGCCTCCGCCAATGCCCTGGCGCCTTTGATCGCTAAGGATGTACTTGGCGCTGGCCCCGATGTCTATGGCTTGCTGCTCGGTGTGAGTGGCGTTGGTGCGGTGCTGGCAGGGTTGGCAGTTAGCGCTGTGCGTCGACATAGTGCTACGGAAAATTCACTGAGATGGCTTGCATGCATCGGTGCCGGCGCTTTGTTTTGCGTTGGTTTGAGCCAGAGCTTGATCCTGACCTGTATCGCATTGTTCGTTGCCAGTGGCGCGAGTATCCTTGTGGTGTCTATTCTGAATATTACTATACAGCTATCAACACCGCGCTGGGTGGTGGCTCGTGCCTTATCCATGTTCCAGACCTGTACCGCCGGAGGCATCGCCATGGGGGCCTGGTGGTGGGGTGAATTTGCTGCTCACTATTCTGTGCAGTTCGCTATGCTGGGGTCTGCAGGGGCATTGTTGGTTACTGTTCTGTTGGGTATGTTGATACCTATCCCAAAGGATATCAGCGAAGCGATTGAGCCAATTAAGATACCGAATGAACCCAAACCTACGTTGAAGCTGTCCTTGCGCTCAGGCCCGATTGCGTTGGAGTTGGATTACGATGTTAATCCTGAACAGGCAAGGCTTTTTTACAATGCAATGCTGGATATGCAACAGGTGCGGTTACGCAATGGTGGCTACGATTGGTCATTGGCCCGGGATATAGAAAACCCTGCACTATGGACCGAGCGGTTTCATTGCCCGACCTGGGGTGACTATTTACGCATGCGATCCAGATACACCACAACTGATCTGGATGTACATGCAAAGGTGAAAGCGTTTGACCGGCAGAGTGGCCACTACAAGATACGCAGAAAACTGGAGCGACCAATTGGATCAGTGCGATGGCAGGCGGAAACCCTGGATGCAAAGCAGGAGCCCTTGGATTACGCAGGCCCCTGAGATATAGGGGCCGAAGTTACGCTTTCAGGCTCAGTTGACCGATTCCGGTGTTTCATCCTGGCTGGCCGCTTGATCCGCCGCGGATTCTGTCATGGTCCGGTTCGAGGCGGATTCCTGATGATGCCAGGTTTTGTTGGCCAATACCATGAGCGCTGGCGCCACCAGATAAGAAGCCAGTAAGGCCAACATAATACAGACTGCGGTGATGATTCCAAAGCTGGCCATAATAGTCATTTGTGCTGTGATGTAGACAAGAAAACCCAGGCTCAATACAACCGACGTTATCAGCATCGCCCGCCCGGTTGATTGCAAAGTGCGTTCTATGGCATATGCAGGATCCCCTGTTTTTAGATACAGTCTGCGGAAACCATGCATAAAATGTATGTTGTCATCAACGGTTAAACCGATTGCGATGGAGCCGATCAACATTGTCAGCATATCCAAACGTACACCCAGAAGTTGCATGGCAGCCAGTACCGTCAATATAGGCAGTAGTGAGGGAATCATGCTGAGTAATCCGAGTTTCAGGTTGCCGATCAGCAAAATCATCATAAAGGTAATGGAGATGGCAGCAAGTCCATAACTTTCGGCCGTGGAAACCAACATTTTGGCAAAGGTTACACCCATAATGGGGGTCACCCCAGTGAATGAAAAACTGACGTTGTACGGGTCAAGTGCCTCTTTCAATCGGTTTTCCAGCTTGGTTAGTAGCGCTTGCATGTGCACGCCGTCGAACCAGGTGGAGGTGACAGTGAGACGCGCTATCCGGAAGTCTTTATCAACCACATTATACAGGTCGTCCGGCTCATCCATTTCCACTAAGAACAATTCTTGGCTTATCAGGTTGGGATCATTCGGAATGGAGTAATGCGCTTCATCATTATCATGTAACGCTCGATTGGTTTCTTTTATGATGTTGGTAACGCTGATTGCTTTGGCAATGTTGTAATCAGCGGTATCCCAGTCCACCACCTCCTGTTGAAATTGATCGACGGCCCGCAGAAATCCGGGATTGAGGATGCCCCGGTCAGTTCCCGTATCCAACACGATTTCAATGCTGGTGGTTGACCCCATTTTTTCCTCGTACTTCTTGATGGCAATGGTGTATGGGTTGTCTGGGGGCAACCAGGACAAGGGATAGTGGCTGAACTTGAGTTGGCTGGCAATCACTATGCTTCCCACCAATAGAAAAACACCGGTTATAACTATCGGTTTGGCGAAACGCACTGAGGTGCGGGCACACCACCCCAAAAAACGGTGCATGATTTTGTTTTCATCCTGGTGCAGGCGCCTGCGTTTTATGGGGGCCAGGGCAATCAGGCAGGGTAAGATGGTTACCGATAGCAAAAATGCCACCAACGATCCGAGAGCCCCATAAATACCCAGCGCGGACACCATGGTGAGATCGGAGGTTGCAAATGACATCAAACCTGCCGCTGTGGTGATGCTGGTGAACAACATAGCTAATCCGGTGTGCCCGAGGGCTTTGGCCAGTGCGTGGATTTTCTCGTCACCCTCATCATATTGTCGATAAAATATGGTCAACAAGTGAATGCTGTCACCGACACACACTGCCAGCAGAAAGGCCGGTAGAATCGACGTGCTGACCTGGATGGGTGTGCCGAAAATGGCCATCAGGCTCATGGTAACGGTGACACCGAACAGCATGATTACCAGTGGTAGCGCAACGCCTGATATCCGCTTGAAAATCAATAGCAAAACGATACCGATAATCAGGTTCGCCAATCCGGCCAATACTATAAAATCCAGGCGGGTCAGTTCCGAAAGTTCAAGAGAGATCGGCATGCCTCCGGTGAGGTCTATCGGGGTCGCCATGGATTGGCTGTATTGCTCCGCTATGCTTGATAATTTTTCATAAGCAAGCAGCATGTCAGCCTCTTCCAGGTAGCGTCGTTGCAACTCACCATTATTGTCTTTTTCATAGTTAAATGAATTAAGCCGCACAATCAGTGCGACCATCTTTCCGTCTTCTGAGATTAGAAAGTTCTTATAGTTTTCGCTGTTGAGGGCATATTCTTTCAGTTTTGCGATCTCATCAGGATCTGTGGGCAGTACTTCAGGCAATAGCTCATCCACGTAGAGCGTGTCGTCTTTGCCATGGGTATGGCGTGCATTGGCGAGGGAATCAACCGTGGCGATGTAAGGCACTTCATCCATCAATTGCTGATGTAGCGCGTGTAACTGAGTGGCAAATTCCTGGGTGTATGGGTCTTTGGTCTCTACAGTTATGACGAAGGTTTCATCCCGGCCAAAGATCTCCTTGAAATCCACGTAAGATTGAATCACCTTTGAATCTTTAGGCAAAAACCCTTCGATGCTACTGTCTTGCTTGAGGTGACCCAGTTGGGAAGCCAGCATGCCAATAATCAGCAGGCATCCCAGCAACCAGCGCCACGGGTGATTGCCCACAATCAACCCCATCTGCTCGAATCCGTCTTCGACCTTAGATTTCCAGTTGGCTTTTTTTGAATTCATTTTATTATGGCCTGTATGTTACTGTGCGGTTTGCTTTTATCTTGTGCTGGTTTTGAGGCATTCAATTTACTTGCTTTCAGTGTCCCTATGGTACTGCGTACCAGAAGCCACCTCTTTACTCAAACAGTTTTCGTAAAGACGGCTGGTGCACTTTATAAGATGCCGTTCTTGGAAGCTCGGAAACAAAGCGCCATTTCACCGGTATGTGGGTGGCGTTCAGGTGGCCTCTGAGGTGTTCTTCCAGTGCATGGATGCTGGGTTCTGCGGCTTTGGATTTAAGCTCCAAGGCGGCGGCCGGCACCTGACCAAGCCGATGGTCGGGAATGCCGATTACCCCAGCGGCTGCTATGGAGGGATGTAATAGTAACGCCTTTTCAATGGTTTCCGGCAACACCTTGAAACCCCCGCGCATAATGGCACCATCATTGCGTCCACACAGAAACAGGAACCCATCTTCATCGATGTAACCAAGGTCGGCGGTTCGAATCCAATGAGCCCCCATGCGGGGCGAAACCACTTCCAGTACCCCCACCCCACCTGCATCCAGCAACGCGCCGGTATCTGGATCGACGATTCTGATCTTCGCCCCCGTCATGGGTAGCCCGACGCTACCGGGTTTTTTCTGTCCCCAACGGGCGTATATTTCAGGAGTCATGCTGACCACAGGGCCACCAAACTCCGTTGCACCATAGGCAATGAGGATGGGCACCCCGTAGCGCTCCTCAAAAGCTTTCTGGACACCTGGATCCAATGGCGCAGACCCTGAGCCAATCATCTTCAAACAGGCAAAGTCTTCCTTCGGTAAATCTGCTTCCAGCACCATTTGTACCGCTGCCGGTGGCAATCCAGCCGCCTGGGGGCGATAGCGTTTCAGGTGATCATGCCAGCCGGACACGCAGAATCGATCGAGCAAAACACCTTTTTGTCCACGCAGCAACGGTGCGATGATGGAATGCAACCCGGTGATGTTTCCCACCGGGAAATACATCAGGATCGGAGGCAGCTGCTCTGGGTCTAACCCCTCTGAGGACGGCGTGCGCCTGCCTCCCACAATATGTTCAGCGACTGTATTGTAATCCAGTGCAAACGGTTTTGGTGCCCCGGTGGTGCCGCTGGTAAGAATCTCGATGGCCGGTGCACTTACCCGGCTGGCTTCGATTGCAGCGTGCTCAAGCCCGGGTACCATACGGGCGTTCAGGGGCGCGCGTTTATCGCCATCGAAGAGCGCAATGCCGGCGATGCCCTTTATCTGCATCCTATGCTGGAGTTCGGTGTTGAAGGTTTCCTCAGCCGCAATAACCACCGAGGGTCTGACCCGTTCCAGTTCCCGTATCAGGGAGGCGGCAGACTGAAAGGGGTAGACCATCCGAAAGGCATAGCCTTGGGCGATTAATCCCAGGTAAGCCGCCAAGGCAGACGGCCTGTTCTTGGCGATCAGAACAAGCTTTGAATCGGCCTCAGCGCCGCTTTCCCGAATCAGGTCGTTGACCTGGTTGGCAACCTGGTTGAATTCACCCCAACTAAACCAGCGTCGTTCGTACTCAATGGCTGGTTGATGGTGTGGACGACTAAGCACTTTGGTACTGAGCTGTTGTAGGCCGTTGGTACCCATATCTTATCGCTTCCGGTAAAACAGCCTTGAAGGCCGCCTCAACTCAAACCTACAACGGGGATTCCCGCGCCATGCACTGCAGCGCTCAGGTCTGAGGCCAGGAAGCCCACCACATTGGCCAAATCTTCCGGTTTCACCCATTTACTATGATCAGCATCGGGCATCCCGTTTCGATTATTCGGCGTATCGATAACAGAAGGCATGATGCAATTGACATTAATATTCTTATCCCGCAACTCATCTGCCATGGTTTCGGTCAACCGCAGTACCGCGCTTTTCGATGCAATGTAGGCTCCCAGTTGGGCAACACCTTTTTGTGATGAGGCGGCCGAGACATTAATGATCTTGCCACCACCCTGCTTCAGCATGGCCGGCACTGTGGCCGCAGCAGTATTCACAATGGAGCGGGCGTTGAGATCGAGCAAAAAGTTCCAAGTGGCATCGGTGGTTTCGTGCACCGCCTCGCCCATGATGAAGCCCCCTGCTATATTGGCCAACACATCGATGCGGCCGAATCGCCCTATTATCTGAGCAAACGCGTTGCTTGTTGATTCACGATTGGTTAGATCGCAGGACAACAGGATCTCCTTTTCCTCGTTGCTGTTCGGAAACGCTTTACTGAGCAGTTCATCGCTGTAGTCAATCAGGGCCAGCTTGGCATCCGCCTGGCGAAAGTAGTCTGCGATACTTTGACCGAGCCCCCCTGCTGCACCGGTAATGACCACGATTTTATCGGTATAGTTACTCATAATGACTGACTCCATAGGTAGGGCGTGTTTCAGGATTTAGGCTCTTTACCTGCCTGTTTTAATTTCTCCAGATCCACGAGAACCGGAAAGCCACATTGCGCTACCGCATTGCCATGGCCCAGGGAATGAATATCGAATACATTCTGGATGGCCGTATACTGCCCCATTACATCCAGGGTCTGGTTAACGGCGCGTTTTGCCATTGCCAGTCCAAACGCCGGCATTTTTGCGATCTGAAGCGCAAGCTCCATGGCGCTGGAATCCAGCTCAGCCAAGGGTACAACCCGATTCACCATACCCAGCTCCCGAGCTTCTTCTGCCGTGATTGTGGAAGCAGTGAACAGCATCTCTTTCGCTTTGCGGGGCCCGAACTCCCAGGTGTGGCCGTGGTATTCCACCCCTCCAATCCCCATCATCACAACCGGATCCCTAAACTTGGCATTGTCGGCCGCCAGGATCAGATCACAGGGCCAACATAACATCATTCCTGCTGCAATGCAGGATCCCTGAACCACCGCAATGGATGGCTTTGGTATGTCGCGCCACTTGCGGCTGAATCCAAGAAAATGCTTACGTTCATGCATGTATAATTTCATCATGCCTGCTTCAGCCTTGTCCTGCTCGAACTGAGCCTGAGCATTGCTGTTGGACATGTCGTGCCCGGCGGAAAAATGTTTACCGTTGGCACGCAAGATGATGACCTTAACCTGATCGTCTTCTGCGGCTTGGTCCCAGGCCTTATCCAGTTCAATCAATAATTCCCGGTTCTGTGCGTTGGCCTGTTCAGGTCGATTCAGGCTGATGACGGCGACCGGTCCCTCTACGGCGTAATCGATAGGGTTGCTTTCTTGGCTCATGATACTTGTCCTTGCAATGCATTGGGTTGCGGCGAATGTCGTTGTTGGTGTGGTTATTATCTTGGCTGCATGCGAATTGCACCGTCCAGGCGGACAGTCTCGGCGTTTAAGTAACGGTTGCGAATCATTTCCAGTGCCATGCTGGCGTACTCGTCAGGATGCCCCAGGCGGCGCGGATAAGGCACCATGGCGCCCAGCGCATCTTTCATTTCCTGAGGCGCCCTTGCCATGGCCGGAGTGTCGAAGATGCCGGGTTGAATCGTATTAACACGTATCGCTTCCCGTGCAAGATCACGGGCGATGGTCAGGGTCATACCCACTATACCCGCCTTTGCCGCAGAATACGCGGCCTGCCCCATCTGACCTTCCGAAGCCGCTGCCGAAGCGGTGTTTACAATAACGCCCCGCTCCCCGTCTGCCAGATCCAATGTCATCATTCCTGCAGCAGAGCGGGTGATACAGCGAAAGGTACCCACGGTATTCAAGCGCAAAACCCACTCGAACTGGTCCGTGGGAAACATTTTAATCTCGCCGGTTTTTTTGTCTCGACGCACCGTTGGAATGGCGTTGCCTCCACCGGCACAACAGACCAGCACTCTTTCCTGGCCATTGGCTTCGCGGGCGTGGGTAAATGCCTGATCGACGCTCTCATCAGACAGCACATCACATTCACAGAATACGGCACCGGTTTGCTCAGCCATTTGCATGCCAAGATCCTTGTTCATATCGAATATGGCAACCTTTACACCTTGTGCTCGCAGCGCCTGGACAGTGGCCAGGCCAAGCCCTGAAGCGCCACCCGTTACCACCGCCGCGAGCGTAGAATCGATCTTCATTGTATTGGTCCTTCGCTAAAAGCCTGCAGTCTAATGTTACAAAATACATAGTTAATTCAGAGCTTTATGTGCATGCCCTGTAATCATGGCGGCCATGGTGGCTGCGCCAAGTGATTATATACAACAGTGTTGTTGTTTAGTATTATACCTTGAAAATCTCGTATAAATCCAACGTCTTTATCGCTGGACACGCACTGCAGAGGAGCCGAAGAAATCCATGACTCAAGTAATGAAAGGCGTGAAAGTCCTTGAGGTTGCACAATTTACCTTTGTACCGGCAGCTGGCGCTATTCTGGCTGACTGGGGGGCTGATGTGATCAAAATCGAGCACCCGCTACGCGGCGATACCCAGCGTGGTTTTGTTAATATGGGGGGAATGAAAATCGACCCTCAGCGCAACACCATGATGGAGCACGCCAACCGCGGCAAGCGTAGTGTTGGCATCGATATTTCCAACCCTGAGGGGGTTGAGTTGCTGTATGAGATCGCCAAAACCGCGGATGTCTTTATTACCAATTATCTGCCCTTTCAACGCCAAAAGCTCAAGATCGATGTGGAGCACATTCGGGCAGTGAATCCAGATATTATCTATGCCCGTGGCAGCGCATACGGTGATAAAGGCCCGGAGCGGGACACCGGTGGTTTTGATGGTACCGCCTTTTGGTCCCGCAGCGGGGTTGGACATTCCATGTCGCCCGCCGAACTGGGTCAACCTCTGGCGCAGGGCATTGCGGCATTTGGCGATTCCATTGGCGGCATGAACATCGCCGGAGGGGTGGCCGCGGCACTGTTTCATCGCCTGCAAACCGGTGAAACCAGTGAGTTGGATGTATCGCTGCTCAGCACCGCCTGGTGGGCTGCCGGCTCTGCGGTGGATTTGTTTATTGAGAAAGGCGACATCGTGCGCAATCGCATGCCCCGTTCAGGTGGCAATCCGGGCAATCCATTTACCGGAAATTACTCCACCGCAGACGGCGGTACCATCAACCTCTGCATTATTACCCCGGGAGCCTACATCCGGGACACCTTTGCCCATCTGGGTATTCCGGAAGCCGCTGATGACGAGCGTTTTTCCACACCCGAGGCCTTGATGAAAAACTGGAGTGATGCCAGTGACCTCATCGCTGCTGCATTTGCCAGCCAGCCGTTCAATTATTGGCGCCAGCACCTTAAAACCATGAAAGGTCAATGGGCACCCATTCAGAGTTTGTTGGACCTTGCCAGTGATGAACAGGCGCTCGCCAATGATATGCTGTTTGAAGTTGAGTCGGTGGATGGAGGCGCTCCCATTAAGCTGGTGCGCGGCCCTGTGCAGTTTAATCATCAATCTGTAACCAACACTCGGGCACCTCAGGCCTCTGAGCACACGGAAACCTACCTGATGGAACTGGGCCTGGAGTGGGATCGTATCGAGCAACTGAAGTCCAAGGGTGCCATTGCCTGATGCCCGGTGGTGCAGGATCAACATAACTATAACGAGAGTACTATGAAGCCAGGAACGAAACTTAAAAGCGCAGTTTGCGATACCGAAGTCATGGTCATTAAGGGAAGCGATGCTGTGGTTCATTGTGGCGGTCAACCTATGTCGGAATCCCCGGAGCGCGCACCAGATACCCTGGACGCAGCCTTTTCTGAAGGTACCAAAGTGGGTAAGCGTTACGTGGATGATGGTGGTGCAGTTGAACTGCTTTGCGTAAAAGCAGGAAAAGGTTCTCTGTCGATAGCAGGCAACCCGCTTCGCATTAAAGACAGCAAGCCTTTACCATCGTCTGACTGAAGGTTTTCTAATGAATATATCGCTGATTCTGCAGATGGCCGCGGAGGCCGAACCCGATCGAACGGCATTGGTTTGCAACGGGCGCCGATGGACCTATGGCACCTTATGGCAGGCAGCCAACGGCGCAGCCGTTAGTATCAGTCGTAGCGGCTGCTCATACGTGGCACTGCTTGATGAAAGCAGCGAAGCCACTGCTATTGCACTGTTTGGGGCCGCCCTGGCAGGAGTTCCCTATGTGCCGCTTAACTACAGGTTAGCTGATGCCGATCTGGCCGCCCTGCTGCACCGGATCAAGCCTGCGTATGCCGTGGGGGATGTTGAGCGTATCGTCCGCCTCAACCCGGAAGGAAGTCATCGTTGCCTGCAACGTAGGGATTTTGTCGCTGCTGCGGATTCCATTACCGAGCCGTTCGAAGAAAAGCAACTTGATGATGGCGCAGTGGCCGCGCAGATATTTACCAGTGGCACAACCTCTGCGCCCAAGGCCGCGTTGTTGAAACATGAAAATTTGCTCTCCTATATACTGGGTACAGTGGAATTCGGCTCCGCAGATCCAGAGGAAGGCAGCTTGGTGTGCGTGCCACCCTATCATATTGCGGGTATAGCGGCTTTATTAAGTTCGATTTACTCATTACGAAAAATAGTGCTGCTGCCGGCTTTTGATCCGGATGCCTGGTTGACACTGGTCAGCGAGGAAAAAGTAAGTAATGCCTTTGTTGTGCCCACCATGTTGTCACGCATTATTGGTCGTATTGATGAAAACGATTTCAAGCTCGATCTTTCAAGTCTGCAGGCCATTGCCTATGGTGGCGGGCCCATGCCATTGTCGGTCATCCAACGGGCCATGGAATTGTTTCCAGAATGTGGATTTACCAATGCCTACGGTCTGACTGAAACCAGTTCAACCATCGCCCTGCTAAGCCCCGACGATCACCGAGCGGCATTCGCCTCCACTGACCCTGCTGTGCGCATGCGTTTGGGATCAGTGGGTCGCCCTTTACCGACAATAGAACTGGAAATTCGGGACGAGGCAGGCCGTGTACTGCCTGCCGGTGAGCGTGGCGAAATTTATGTGCGCGGTGAGCAGGTTTCAGGTGAGTATCGTGAACGTACCGCCCTTGATGCCGAAGGCTGGTTTGCTACCCGGGATGCCGGCTGGCTTGATCACGATGGGTATTTGTTTCTCGGCGGGCGCGCCGATGATGTCATCGTTAGAGGCGGTGAGAATATTTCGCCGGCGGAAATTGAGGAAGTACTGATGACCCACCCGGCCATTGCTGATGCCGCGGCGGTAGCCGTACCTTCTGCGGAATGGGGGGAGGCAGTGGGCATTGCGGTAACCTGCAAGCCGGATAGCGCCATCCCTGATGATGCCGAACTCAAGATGCTGATAAAAAATCGGCTGCGTTCGTCCAGGGTTCCGGAGCGCGTTGCTGTTCTTGAGGCATTGCCCTATAACGAAATGGGGAAACTGTTACGTAGAGAAATCAGAAAGCTGTTTAGTGAATAACGTTAAGACTCTACAGCCACCTTATTCAGGTTGTCAGAATCAGGTGGCTGTGTAATCTTAGCTATGTTTGATTAAACACGTTCAATGATCATGGCGGGTGCCATTCCTCCTGCCGCACACATGGTTATCAGGCCTCGCTTCAGGTCCCTTCTTTCCAGCTCATCAAGCACTGTGCCAATCAAAACCGCGCCGGTTGCACCAATAGGATGACCCAGAGCAATGGCGCCGCCATTGACATTGATTTTGTCCCGATCGATGTTAAGGTCGCGTATAAATTTTTCAACCACTACGGCGAAGGCCTCGTTGACCTCCCAAAGATCGATGTCGGCTACGGTTAAGCCCGCTTTGGCCAATACTTTCTGTGCCGCTGGTACGGGTGCGTTTAACATCAGCGTGGGGTCGCCCCCCATATTGGCGGCGGCTACCACACGGGCCCTTGGTTTCCACCCCTGTCGATTGGCATAAGATTTTGATGCCATCAGTAACGCTGCCGCACCGTCAACAACGCCGGAAGAGTTACCCGGATGATGAAAATGGCCGATTTGCAGATCAGGATAGCGACGGTTTATCAGTTGCCGAAAGGTTGTACCTTCGGTATTGGCAGGCAAATCAGCAACCTTGGCAAAGCTGGGTTTCAATGCCGCCAGATCCGCCATGGTGGTTTGTGGCCTGGGGTGTTCATCACGGTCCAGCACAAGCTTGCCCTGGTCATCAAACACCGGGACAATGGACTTGTCAAAACGCCCTTCTTCTATGGCCATCGCTGCGCGGCGCTGGCTTTCCAACGCGTACTCATCCAATGCCGAGCGATCAATACCTTCCAGGGATGCAATGGCATCGGCACACAAGCCCTGATGGGATTGTGGGTGACGGGCCTGTAGCCGTGCATTGCCGGAACCAATTCCTAAGGATTTGAAACCGGCTTCCATTTCTTTCATGCCAAGTGCCGTTATCAGGGACATCATTTCCGTGCCACCGGCAATAATCAGATCTTCAAACCCGGAGATCAGCTGGCCCGCGGCCAGGTTGGCAGCACTGAGGCCACTACCGCAAAAGCGATCCAACGTTATACCGCTGGCGCAGACATCAAACCCGGCATCCAATGCCGCCATGCGCCCCAGGTCACCACCCTGCTGCCCCTTTTGGGCACTGGTTCCCCAAATGACGTCATCAACTTCTTTGGTGTTTATGTTGTTGCGTTCCTGGAGGGCCTTGAGTACAACAGCAGCCAAATGTTGAGGATGCATGTTCACCAGAGCGCCCTTGCCTACTTTTCCAGTTCCGCGAGGCGTTCGAACCGCATCGATGATAAACGCTTCGGACATGGTTTTGCTCTCTCTTCAGTTTAAAGGTCGTAATATCCCATGGTACAGCAAGGCGGGAGTACGGGCTCCCGCCTCCGTTTGCATCAGGCGGATTGCAGTTTCTTGCCTTCTTCGGCATGGTGTTGGAACATTTTCACCAGATCACCGGAGGTAATCCGCCTGGGTTGTTCCCCCTTTGCCAGCGGGCTGGCGCCACCACAGGAACGGGGCGTGGTGTCGACTTTGTCTTTGGCGGCCTGGGCGCGCAGCGCGCCTACCGTGAGGTCTTCTTTTTTAATGTGTTTAAACGGATCGAAGTTGAACCACTTCATCGCATTCAGATGGGTGATCTTATCAATTTGTGTATCGGTCAGGTGGCTCATCTGCTTCCACAGATGATCGGGACATTCTGGCCAGAGAGTGTCGGAATGAGGATAGTCACATTCATAGGCGATCAGATCTTCATTCAACTCCCCCAGATTCTTGAGGCCGTAGGCATCGTCAATGAAGCAGAGCATAAAATGCTTTTTGAACATTTCACTGGGTAACATGCCGCTGAAATGATTGTGGGTCCAGAATTTGTGACGGGAATGAGCAAAGTCCGCCCGTTCCAGAAAGTAGGGAACCCAGCCAATACTGGCTTCAGACAAGGCAATTTTCAGATTATATTCGTGCAGGGCACTGAGATGCAGCCAATCGGCAGCACCCACCGCGCTGGACATCGGCATGGTGGTGATCCAAGCTTCAATAGGGGTTTCCATAGAAGCGTGCGGCACTGGGTTACCAGCACCAATATGGAGACACATGGTGATATCGTGTTCGGCGATGGCTTTCCACATGGGTGTCCAGTATTCGTTATGAACACTGGGCAATTCCTGCTTGGTAGGGTTCTCGTTCAGGGAAACAGCGGTACACCCTTTTGCCGCGATTCGCTTGATTTCAGCAACGGTTGCGTCCATATCCCAGGTCGGCAAAATTGCGCAGGGGATGAATCGGCCGGGGTAGGCACCGCACCACTCATCTATGTGCCAATCGTTATAAGCACGCAGGTGCTTCAAAGAGAGTGCTTTATCCGGTGCCCGATGGAAGCGGCCTCCGTCAAAACCCACACAGGTCCCAAAGTTGAGTGACGCCGCAACCCCATTCACGTTCATATCGTTAATGCGTGCATCTACGTTGTACACGCCTTCACGCATTTCTTCCAGTGAATTGGGCTCCATACCATATTCTTCCAGGGGGCGCCCTACGACAGCGTTCAACCCCACTGACGGCATATACATACCCTGATAGGTCCAGTAACTCTTGCCATCCTCGTCGGTATTGAATTTAGGAGCCGTTTGCAGGTCTTCAGCAGACAAGTGCTTGTCGAACATATCGGGGGGTTCAGTAATGTGATCATCAACGCTGATAATCACCATATCGTTCATTTCCATGATTCCTGTCCTCAAGGTTACTCATTTTGGAGTTATTATTTTCAAACTCTGTCTATGCGTTGGTTTAACGTATCCTTACTTCTTTCACTGCGCTGTATTGAGTAAGCGGCGGCGAAGTCTCTTTGCTAAAATCCTGGATGCCTCCTACCCTTCGCGCCAGTTTTGCGCGTTCCGGTTGAAAGGTGTGGCAACTGGGAGGCATTCTGGTGGCATCGGATTGTTCTGCCAGTGGAATGACTCGTCCATTGGCGAGTATGTTGCCCCACTGCAGGAGCCGGGCCGGTTCCTGTAATTCCGGTGCCAGAGTGTCGATCCACGATCGCAGTTGGTCCAAACGAATTCCGGCTGCAGCTGCCGGCTCGGTAAGATGAAAGTTTTTTTCGATCCAATGTAACAGTAAACGGCGGTTGCTATAGATGGCTGCCTGCCGGGTATGATCTATAGGGTCGGAAACCCTTATATCGTAGATCGTAGGGTTCTCATCCAATGCATGAGCCGCACCCAACACAGCCAGATCGTAAAGATGGGTACAATTGATTTTTTTTTGCCCCTGTCGGGGGAATTCACTGAGCTTGGCTCCGCTGAAGGTTTGTAATAGCTGAGTGGTGGCACCCGGACAAGTGGACCAGGGTGCCCGGTGCATATCCGCTTCAATATTCAGAACCCTACCCTGGTTGTGGTGAAGCACTACACTCATACAGTGAAAATCATCCTCCAACTCTGCTATAACAGCATTCTCTGCAACACTATTCTGTACAACAGAGCGGGATGCTGGTGTGATGCGGATGCGACGCCAAAAGCCGTGATCGATCATCATTGGCATTAATCCCGGGCCAGAAGCAGTGCCGTTGCCAGCGGACCACCGCCTGAGGTGGCCACTGCCAGTTTGGGATCACCCTGTACTTGCCGCTCACCACCCAGGCCACGCAGTTGAACTACGGCTTCGTGAGCGAAGCCAAATCCATGGAGGCGGCCGGCCGCTATCTGTCCGCCAAAGGTATTCAGCGGCAGCTCACCGTCCAGTGCAATGCGGTGACCACCTTCGATAAACTTTCCACCTTCTCCCACTTCGCAGAAACCTAGTGCTTCAAGCCAGCTAACGGCAAGGTAACTGAAGCCGTCATAGAGCTGGGCGATGTCCACATCTGCGGGTTGATAATCAGTCCGGGCCCACAGATCCCTGCCGGTGGCATAGGATGCCATCCACTGAGCTTGATCCCAGCTGTGCCGATCCACGCTACCCGCCATGGCGGCGATCCTGACAGGTGCACAGGTCACCTCATGGAGTGAACTGCCCGCGGATACGATCAATACGGTTGAAGCATCGGTAAAACGATCGCAATCGTACAGGCACAGTGGGTCAGACAGCATGCGTGAAGACAGGTACTGGTCCATGGTCAGGGGTTCACGTACCAGGGCACGGGGGTTTAGCATGGCATTGGCGCGGTCGGTCAAAGCAATCTGTGCCAGTTGTTCCCGGGTTAAACCATACTGTTTAACGTGGCGCATGGCGTACTGAGCAACCCAATTTACCGCGGACAGCGCATTAAAAGGCGCCGTCCATTGACTATGGCCATCCACCCGATCACGTCTGGATACGGGGTACTCCTCAGGGCGGTCCATGGCCGCTGCTTCATACACTGTTCGATAACAGATAACGTGGCGCGCCTGTCCACTGCGAATGGCACCGACAGCGGCGACAATGGCGCCCAGCTGGGAACTGATTTCGCCGCCTCCGGCATACCAACGGGCCTGGATGCCGAGGGCATCAATGAGTTCGTCTGCGCCGATGGGCGAGAACCCGGGCATTTGAGGTACGCGGCCCGGGTACGTAGAAACACCATCAATTTGATCGATACCGAGGCCTGCTTCATCCAGTGCTTCCTTGACTGCGTCCACCGTCAACAACAGAGGATGGCGCGTCAGCTTGCGACCGATCTGTGATTGTCCGATTCCGGTTATGTAAGCTTCCGCATAGTTCATGGTTTACTTGGCCACTTTTTCAAATATTGGTAGAAAAACATCATCCTGCTGCAGAAAAGTCACCTGAACCTGGTCACCGATATCCACCTCGCTGACATCACATCCCACGATATTAGTCGTCAGGTAAACACCTGGTGCGTCATCCAGCGCAACCCGAGCAATAACGAAGGGAACATCCATTTTTGGGTGCCATTGCTGGTGGTTAATCGTGAATGTATCAATGACACCGTTGCCCGATACGGCTTTTGATTTGAGATTTTCAGAAAGGCAGTGGCGGCATACCGGGCGTGGCGGGTGTATGAATTGATCGCAGTCTGCACAATGTAAAATGCGTAATTCACCCAGCTCACCACCTGTCCAAAAGTCGCGATTGACTGAATCTAATCGAGGCAAAGCACGCATTTTCTCGTTAACTCCCAATGTGTCGACCTGTATTCAGCACTCAGATCTTTTTTATTATTAGACATCACTGATGATTACTATAAAGCATGGCTGCGGGTTAGTCCACCGGCATCGACAGCGTTGCGCCTGCAGCTAAGAGCGCTAGCATTAACCCACTGATTCCCCAGTGGGTTGCTGATCATCAGGGCCTGCAGGGCTGTGCCAGACTGCGTCCAATTGCAGTTGCATAAGCATTATTTTCGCCACTCAAATGATTGTTCAAAAGTGCACGTTTAAGAAACAGATGGCAGGGGTGTTCATCTGCCATGCCGATTCCTCCATGCAATTGCAGGCAATCTTCCGCCAGGGATGAGAACATGGACGTAGCACAACATTTTGCCGCCATGGCATGGGTTCTTGCGGTATTGGAATCCAATGCCGTCGCATCTGCCAGTGCCGCACTCAGCATGGCCTCCGCTGCAAGGACGGATGTTTTCATGTTCGCACAGCGGTGCTTCAATGCCTGGAACATGGCTAACGGGCGCTTGAACTGCACTCGTGATTGCAAATGCTCCACTGTTAATTCCAACAGGGCGTTGGCCCCTCCGATTGCGTCAGCGGACAAGGCAAAATCCCGTAATGAATACATCCTTCGGGTAAGTTCTACGGCTGACAGGCCTTCTGCCAGCACTATTTGTTTGCTTAACTCAATATCAGTTAGTTGCACTTCAAACAGGTTGCGGGTCTGATCCCAGGTGGGCGTTGGTATTATTTCAACCCCGGTTTGGGCCGGCTCAATCAATACGATACATTCTCCGGCGGAGGTGGCCACCAGAATTTGTCGGGCCTGATCTGCAGCCTGCACCGCTATGGCGGTACCGGTTATGCGGTTGTCGCTGAGTGTAATGTCGCTGTCGGCAAGGGGTGTTGTGATAAGTTCACCCGAGATTAATGATTCCAGCAATTGATCCCGCGCATCGGCTTGCGACTGGCTGATGATGTCTGCCGCCAGCATGGCCGGCAGGTAAGGGGCGGTTGATAAACCCCGCCCTAATTCAGAATGCATGATGGCAGCGCCCTTGATGCCGGCTTCCAATCCGCCCATATTTTCGGGCAGCGAAACCAGAAGCCAGCCCAATTCGATTATCTGCGACCAAACCACATCTTCCGTAGCAGCCAGCCCAAGATCATGCATTACCCGACGGGCAGATTGCTGCAGTTCTTCCAGTTCCACCATCATGCCCTGCCCTCCACCCGTTGCCAGCTTTTCGGCTCCCTTGGCATGCCAAGCATCCGCTCTGCGATGATGTTGCGTTGTACTTCATTGCTGCCACCGGCAATCGACCAGTTGTAGGAATTCATAAAATCAAGTGTCCAGTTTCCGGTTTCCTGTGTGGCACCGCGCATAAAACCGGTATGGTACTGGCCCTGTATACCACTCACTTGTACACCCAGCTTGGTAAAGTCACGCAACACCTGGGCGTAATATAATTTAACAACGGAGGCATCACCCACTTGCTCGGTCCCTGAAATACGCTTCATCAGGTATTGGTCGGCCAAAGCGCAGCCTGCGTCCACTGCGATGCTCAGTTTCCCCAGCGCCTGCAGGGTGGTGGTATCGTTTTGCAAACCCTGCGTTTCAATGGTGCGTACCAACATAGGCAGCGCATATCGCAGGCGCTGAGTCAACTCCACCAGAGTCAAGCCCCGCTCTGATGCCAGTGTTGCCTGTGCTACCGCCCAGCCTTCACCCTCGTTACCAACTCGATCTGCCACGGGAACCCTGACATCATCAAAAAAGATCTCAGCAAATTCGTCATCACCTGTAATTTGGGAGATTGGTCGAACGCTCACGCCAGGGGTTTTCATGTCCAGCAGCAGGTAGGTCAGGCCTGCCTGAGGTGGCCCGGAATGATCCGTTCTGGCAAGCAGCAGGCAAAAATCAGCATACTGAGCCATGGTCGACCAGGTTTTTTGACCATTAATAATATAATGATCACCGTGCAGTTCCGCTTTGGTGCGCAGCGATGCCAGATCGGACCCGGCATTGGGTTCTGAAAAGCCCTGGCACCATATCTTGCCATCCAGAATACCCTGTAGATATTTGTCCTGTTGTTGTTCTGTTCCGTATTCGAACAGGGTACAGGCCGCATGGTACAATGCGACGAAAAACAGAATCAGACGGGGTGCATCCGCCCGCGCAACTTCTTCAAATATAATTTTCTGCTCGGCCAGCGAGCGGCCGCCGCCATGCCAACCTTGCGGCCAGTGCGGTGTGGCATACCCTGCCTGTGACAATTTGCCAAACCATTCACGCTGTAGGGAGACGAATTTTTCCTGCTCCACGTTGGTCATTGTGTCGCGCCAGCCCGGAGGAGTATTCGCCTGCAACCAGGCCCGCACTTGCTGACGTAATTCCGACGTACTTTCATTTGAGGTCATACTGCTGCCTTCACATTGTGGCCGTTGGCGGGATTAAGCTCACACTCAGAGAGATAACGCACACCGGTAAGCGCCTCTGAAAGTTCCCACAGCCGCTTGCCGAATACCGGATCCTGGGCCAGAGGATTGAGTTTTGCCTTGCCGATGGGGCCTTTAATTTCAAACAGGCCAGTGGGGCCGTAGTAATCACCGCCCTTGGCGGTGTCCGATGTTGCGGCATAAACTATTTTTTCTGCAGCGTCCGGTGCTGTACCAACAACCCATTCCTGCATCTTGTCCTGATACCACTGGTGGAACGCATTCTTAGGTGCGGCTGCCCCATTCTTCTTGCCCACATCGGTCGCCGCAAAACCCGGATGAGCACCCAAAGCCATAATCTTCCTGCGGCTCTGTTTCAAACGCCGATCAAGCTCAATGGTGAAGCCAGCAGTAGCGATTTTGCTCTGTGCGTAGGCCCGCCACAGGTTATACTCGGTGCTTTCCCAGTTGGGGTCATCAAAGTTAAGCTTGCCAAAACGGTGAGCCAGGCTACCTACATTGACGATGCGAGTCTCCGAATCCGGATTGAAACAGGGCAATAGCAGCCCTGTGAGAGCAAAGGCGCCCAGATAGTTGGTGGCCATATGCATCTCATGCCCAACACTGTTACGGCTTAACTCCCGTGTGACTATTCCGGCGTTATTAATCAGCACATCCAAACTACCGATTTTCTTTTTAAAGGATTCCACGCAGTGCAGGATGGAATCCGGTTCCGATACATCAACAGTCAGGATCGTGACACGGGCATCGGGTACGTTTTGCAGAAGCTCCTCCCGCGCCTGTTCGGCTTTATCGAGGCTTCTGCAAGCCATAATGATATTGGCGCCTTTGGCTGCCAATTGCTGGGCCTGGAAATAACCTATACCGGAGTTAGCCCCAGTGATAAGTACGTTTTTGTTTGAAACATTCATTGTGATTCTGCCTTCGCGCTTGTGCGGACGCACCTTTATTCAATTGTTATATCAATTGTTGCCGCATAGAGTCTGCATTATCGATCAGCCGCATTATTCTGATTTTATTAGGGTTATTTAGGATAAATTCAGTTTGTTATAAGGTTTTTCCCACAACAATGCAGCGCCTGCATGTTCAGTTCAAATTACCCCTTAATCTTTGTGCCACAAAATACTTTAATAAACAACCCTGTTGACCAGTAAATGTGGTCGGTGCTAGCATGGATTGTTATAAAAATCAGCTGCCGGCAAACGGTGAATCCCAGGCTGCGGGTTCAAGGCCGCGTTACTGGATTTGACCAAAAACAATGATCAATATTGCGTTGGATTGCTTTCCTGCAACCCGGCTGGCTCCGTTGTCAGCCAAAACCCCTAAGCGACTTAGAGCTATATAATTCGCTCTGCTGGAACATCAGGTTGACCGGGGGCGGGAGAGTGTTGGCTGGAAGCGTCCAGCAAGGGCATGCAGTGACAGCGTAAAAAAGAATAAGGGGAAATGCTCTCCCCCATCCGTGGACACTATGGAGTCGCCATTCAAATGAATCTACATCTCTCAGACGATCAACGCATGATGCGTGAAAACTTCGCTCGCTTTCTAACAGAAGAAAGCAGCATGGAGCGCGTGCGTGCGGCACAGCCTGCAGGATTTGATTTGCGCCTGTGGCAAGGGTTGGCGGAAATGGGAGCGTTTTCCATGCGCGTGCCTGAAACGGCAGGAGGATTGGGCCTTGGGTTGTTTGATGCCCTGGTACTGATGGAGGAAGTGGGCAGAACGTTGGCCTGCGGTCCCATAGCGGAAACCCTGATTGCTACCCGACTGTTAGCATTGGTGGCCGCTGACGCGCAGGCTGAACTGCTGGACAAATGTATCCGTGGGGAAGCAATCGTCACTTTCGCATTTCACGATGTTGCCGGGCAACCAAAGCAATGGGTGGCCGGTGGTGCGGTGGCCGACTATGTGATCGCGCACAAAGGCCGCCAACTCCTGTTGGTGAGTCTGGGTGATCACAAGACTACCGAGCGTGAGGCCAATCTCGCATCCACTCCTTTGGCAGAAATTGATATCGGCAAATCAGCGACCAGTATCTTGTCGGAGAGTAACGAAGGAATGGCCGTGTTTAATCAATGCATGGAAGAGTGGAAATTACTGGTGGCCGCCGCACTGTCCGGATTATCGAGGGAAGCTGTCCATCTTGCCGCAGCATACGCCTGTGAACGCGAAGCGTTTGGCCAGCCTATTGGCTGCTATCAAGCCATTTCACATCCACTGGCAGACCGGATTACCGATATTGACGGCGGTAAGTACCTGGTTTGGAAAGCAGCCCATGATATTGCGAAGGCGATTCCAGAAGCCGCTGCAGAAGTATCCTTGTGTGCCTGGTGGAATGCGAAAACCGCAGGGTCAACCGTGGCTCATGCCCTGCACACCTTTGGCGGTTACGGTTTGACAACGGAGTACGATATTCACCTATACAACTTGCGAGCGAAGGATTGGTCGTTGGTGCTGGGTGATCCGGAGCGACTGCTGGAGGAAGCCGGGCGCCGGCTTTATGCCGGTGAAACCACAGCTCTGCCCGATGTGGGCGATGTGTTCATTGATTTTGATCTGGGCGATCAGGCCCGCGAAATGGCGGCGGAGCTGGATGCAGTCTTCACTGAGATTCTCACACCGGAATTAAAGGCGAAAGCCCACTACTCCTTTGATGGCTTTGATGCCGGGGTTCATAAAAAACTGGCAGAAGCCGGTTTGCTGTTCCCTGAATGGCCCAAGGAGGATGGAGGTCGTGCCGCGCCGCCCTATGCCATGACTGCCCTTTCCCATGTATGGGAGCAACATCATTGGAGCCATCACGCAGTGGGTACGACTTCTATGGTAGGTACGATGATCCGGCGCTTTGGCAGTGATGAGGTAAAGCGCGACGTATTATCTAAAATAGTATCAGGAGATGTGATTTGCAGTTTGGGTTACTCCGAACCCCATGCAGGCTCCGACGTGTTTGCCGCCAAAACCCGGGCCACCCGTGATGGCGATGGCTGGCGTATAGACGGCTCTAAAATGTTCACCAGCGGTGCCAACATTGCCCAGTACGTATTGATGTTAACCCGCACCAATACCGACGCTCCAAAACACAAAGGACTTACCATGTTCCTGGTACCGCTGGATACTCCCGGTGTTGAGGTTCAACCGGTGTATACCTTTCAGGAGGAACGCACCAACATCACGTATTATGAAAACGTAAAAGTTCCAGACAGCTATCGTCTGGGGGAAGTGGACGCTGGTTTAAAGGTGATGGCGGCGGGCCTGGAGCTTGAGCATGGCGGCGGCAGCTTCGCCAGTCACCAAAAGGCGATGGTGGATGCTGCAGCTGAATTGTGTCGCCAAATCCGCTATCAAGGCAAGCCGCTGATTGAAGATCCGGCGGCGCAAAAACGCCTGGCGAAATCCATGGCGCACTTCTATCTCACTGAAATGATTGCACGCAGATCGTTGTGGGCCGTGGTTGAAAAGCTACCCAATCTTGCATACGGCCCCATGGCGAAGTTGTTTTCCTCAGAGAAGTTCAAGGAGGATGCTGCAGACCTTCTGGATCTGACTGCTCCCTACTCGCTTTCCAAGCGTGCAGGTGCGGCGGCTGAACTGAATATGTGCTATCGCCATGCACAGGGTACAACCATCTACGGGGGCACCAGCGAGATCCATCGCAGCATGATTGCAGAGCGCGCATTGGGATTACCCAGAAGCCGTGCCAAGTAAATTTTCCACCCATTAATATTACCAGGGCTCATGCACGATGGAATTTCAATGGAATAAAGAACAACAAGCATTTCGCGCTACCGTACGCGAATTTCTTGACCGGCATTTGCCAGACAACTGGGAGCGCATTGCCCATGGCCCGGGATCCACTGCGCAAAGTCACTTTTCCAGGCAGTTCTGTGCCAATCTGGCGGCGGCTGGTTTGTTGGTACCCCATTGGCCGCAACGCTGGGGCGGGCAGGACGCGGATGCCTGGTCGGCCTTTATTCTGGCAGAAGAAATGTGGGCAGCCGGTGAGCCCCGGGGTGGCCAATATATGAATGTGAATTGGATTGGTCCCACTTTGATGCGGTTTGGCTCTGAAGCTCAGCAGCGTCGCTATATTCCACCAATGGCACAGGGAGAGACGCTCTGGTGTCAGGGGTTTTCTGAGCCGGAAGCAGGTTCTGATCTGGCGTCACTGCGGACTAAAGCTGAGCGCAATCAGGATCAGTACTGCATTAATGGTCAGAAGATCTGGACATCGTACGCGGCTGAAGCGGAAACCTGCTTTCTTCTGGCGCGAACCGGTAGCGGCAAGAAAGGTATTTCAATTTTTCTGGTACCGATGGACACACCGGGTATCACAGTGGTGGAGATCCCAAGCCTTATCGGGGAAGGCGACATCCATGAAGTATTTTTCGAGAATGTAATGGTGCCTGCCAGTGCCATGCTGGGTGAGGAAGGACAGGCCTGGGACATAGTGCGTACGGCATTATCGCTGGAGCGCGTGGGTATTCCCCGCTTTGCCCTGGCGTCAAGAATGCTGCGACGTGCAATCGCCATGTTAAAGCAGCGTAATGACTTTCATCATGGAGCCGTGACCCAGGCGGCCCGTGCCCATGCCGCTTGTGAGGCTGCCCGCCTCTTCAGTTATGAAATTATCGATCAACGACAAAAAGGCAATACTGTTGGCGCTGAAGCCAGTGTTGCCCGAGTTGCAACCGTTAATGCCGAGCGCATGGTCGCCGAATACGTTGTTGAGCACCTGCCCGAAGCCCTGGCCGGTGGTGATCCCCTGCTGCTGGCCCATCATCAGCGCGGTATAGTGGCGGGTATTGCATCCGGTGCCGCTGAGATTCAACTTAACCTGATTGCCACACAACTGCTGCAGTTACCACGGGAGCCGCGTTAATGGACTTTTCTCCAAATCCTGACCAGATCGCACTTAACAGTGCACTGGATAAACTGGCAGAAAATTTCAAGACACCGCCCACTGACTTTCGTCGATTTGCGTTGCTTGACAACTCACTGGACCAGGCATTGGAAAACGGTGGATTCTTCGAGGCAGCGAACATCCCTGAACTGGGGCCGGTGTCAGCAGCGATGATGGTGGAGACACTGGCGCGACTCCCCTACACGGCTGAAGTGGCGTTATCCATGCTGGTTCGGCCGCAGCTTGAGGGCGACTGGCCACGGCCGCTGGCGCTGGTTGAGAATGGGCGCCCGGGTCGGTTCGTCGCTGAGGCCGCTACCCTGATCATTCTGGATGGTGATCAGGTCGGCCTACTCAGCGCGCCAGCCGGTGCCACAGTGAAGGTAGAATCGCTTTTCGCTTATCCCATGGGAAAAACCAAAGAACAGCTTGCTTTCACACCGCTGGACAACACGCAAGCGAGTCGCATACGAACCTGGCTGCGTGTGGCGTTGTCGGCTGAGGTGGCGGGGTTGTTGCAGTCAGCGCTGGATGCTGCCACCGAACACTTGCGCCTGCGCAAACAGTTTGGCCGACCCCTGGGAAGCTTCCAGGCAGTACAGCACCGTATGGCTGAGTGTGCCGTGCTGACCCGCGGAGTGCGCCTGTTGGCATTGCAAGCGGCTTGGTCGGGCGATGCGGGAGACGCAGCGGTCGCAGCCTTGCATGCCCAGGAAAGTGCGTCACGCGTTGTTTACGATCTGCATCAGTTTATGGGGGCCATGGGCATGACATTGGAGTTCCCTTTGCATTTGTGGACATACCGATTAAAAGCCCTGCTCTCTGAGTTGAACGGCCGAAGCGCGCAAGCACATGCGGTGTCGGAGTATTGCTTTTTAGATAACAGTGAGAAGTCGGATGACTGATTCTACCCTGCCCCATTATCAAACGTTGAGAATTGAACGCACGGACCGCCTACTCACTGTAGAGATGAACCGACCGGAGCTATTGAATGCGGTCAATCTGCTGATGTTGACAGAGCTATCCGAAGTATTTATCTATGCGGCATCCGATCCGCACTCTGATGTTGTCCTGTTGACCGGTGCAGGCAGGGCATTTTCGGCAGGTGGTGATCTGGAACACATTGCCGGCAACGCCGAGCACCCTGAGCGTTTCGAGCACGAAGCGCGTCTGGCAAAAAAGATTATCTTTTCCATGTTGGATCTTGAGAAGCCATTGATATGCCGTCTTAACGGGCATGCTGTGGGGTTAGGGGCCACCCTGGCATTAATGTGTGACGTGATATTTGCAGTGGATTCTGCCAAAATCGGCGATCCCCACGTTGCCCTCGGGCTGGTGGCCGGGGATGGCGGTGCTGCAATCTGGCCGCAGCGCATCGGCTTTGGCCGCGCCAAGGAATACCTGATGACGGGAGAGCTACTGAGCGCCCCCAAAGCTGAGCAAATCGGCTTGATTAACCACAGTGTTGCCGCCGCAGAGCTGGATGATCGGGTTGATGCCTTCTGTCGTCGTTTGCTGGAAGGTGCGACCAAAGCGATACGCTGGACCAAAGTGCTGGTCAATCAGGAATTGAAGCGGGTTGTGCATTCGGTATTAGACACCGGCTTGGCCTACGAGGGGCTCAGCGCGCATTCGGCCGATCACAAAGAGGGTGTGCGGGCCTTACTGGAAAAACGCAAACCGGTCTATGGCCAGTCGCCGGAGCCCGAGCCAAAACAATAAATTAAACACTGATCCGGGAATTATCATAAAATCCATGCGAATTATTGCTGTACTGTTGTTACTCGCCCCGTTTTATTCCTTGGCTGAACCGGTAACAGCCGGCGAGTCCAATCCACTGGACACCATCACAGTGACCGCAACGCGGGTAGAAGCTCCCCTATCCACCCAAAGCAGTAGCCTAAGTGTGGTCACCAAACAGGACATCGAACAGGTTTCAGCAGTACATATAAGCGAACTTATGGTTCGGGTTCCCGGTGTCTGGATTACCCGTGGCAACGGCCAGGAACACCTTACGGCGATCCGTTCCCCAGTGCTTACCGGAGCGGGGAGTTGTGGGGCTTTCTACATGGCGGAGGACGGTGTTCCCGTCCGCCCTACTGGATTCTGTAACGTTAATCAGCTGTTTGATACTAATTCTGAGCAGGCACAGCGCATTGAAGTGTTGCGGGGGCCCGGTACGGTGCTGCACAGTTCAGATGCAGTGCATGGGGTGATCAATCTCATAAGCGAAGCACCTGTACCATGGGGCAGCGAGCCTGAGACTTCGTTTCAGGTTGAAGCGGGCCCCGATGACTATGGGCGTGTAAAGTTAGGTACCAGTGACAGAATAGGCCAGGTTGGTTATCGGGTTAGCGTGAACGGTGCCAGTGATCATGGTTATCAGGATGACTCAGGCTTTGATCAACAGAAACTCACAGCCAGGCTGGATTACGAGGGGGCACAGTGGTCCAGCTTCAGCCTGCTTAATGTAAGCAACCTCAACCAGGAAACGGCCGGGTATGTTGTCGGTGAAGACGCTTACAAAGATGATCAACTGCGCAAGCAAAACCCCAATCCGGAAGCCTATCGAGACAGTCAGGCTGTCCGTTGGCAGACGCATTTTGAACGTGTTTTGGAAGACGACAGCGTTCTGATAGTAACGCCTTTTGCCCGCCATTCGGAAATGGAGTTCCTGATGCATTTTCTTCCGGGACAGCCGATCGAAGAGAATGGACAGAACAGTGCCGGTGTGCAAACCACCTATATCAAGTCGATCACAGATAGGCTGCAAATTACCACCGGCATTGATATGGAAATCACCGAAGCCTTTCTCAAGCAGTATCAACCAACTGAATCCCTTTGGTTCCTGCCTGCGGGCCAACACTATGACTATGAGGTGAATGCGCAGTTAGGCGCAGCTTTCTTAAGCACAGAATACCAGTGGACGGAAAAACTGGGTGTTATCATGGGTGGGCGCTATGAACAACTGAGGTATGACTATAACAATGGCATGATAAGCGGTAATACAGATGAGGAAGGAAACCAATGCGTCAGCCCGAGCTCTGGAGCAACCGGTTGTCGATATACCCGCCCTGAGGACCGCAAAGACGATTTTGAAAACACCTCCCTCAACCTGGGCTTGGTTTACCGTTTCAGTGATGCCCTTATTGCCAGTAGCCGCTTCAGTCATGGTTTCCGCGCACCACAGGCAACCGAGTTGTATCGGTTACAGTCTGGCCAGGAGATCGCCAATCTGGATTCTGAAGAAATCGGCAGCATTGAAGTGTCCATTAAGGGCACATTAAACGATTTCAGTTATGACCTGGTTGGTTTTTACATGACTAAAGACAACGTTATATTTCAGTCAGCGGCCAGGCAAAATATCGATAATGGTGAAACGCGCCACTATGGTTTGGAGTACCAGCTTTTCTGGCCGTTTTCGGATCATTGGTACATCAATGCAGGTGGGTCCTTTGCCCGCCATCAATACACCAGCGATGTTTCTGCTCCCGGTTCCGATTCAACACTCAGCACTGACGGCAACGATATGGTTTCGGCGCCCAGCCATATGGGCTCGGTTCAGGTCGCCTGGCAACCGAGCTCGAAAACCAGCCTGGAATTGGAATGGGTTTCCATGGGTAAGTACTATACCGACCTGGAAAATGACCACCACTATGATGGGCATCAGCTGCTTAACCTTCGATTGCGCCAACAGCTCACCAATCGTGTGAGTGCAGGGCTGCGATTGTTGAATCTCACTGATCGCTATTATGCCGAACGAGCGGATTACAGTGGCTTTGCCGGTGACCGCTATTTTATTGGCAAGCCCCGTTCGCTGTACGCTGATATCCGGGCCACATTTTGACGGTATACTCGGTTTACATGGCGTTGTGTGCGCTATTGGACGGTGAACTGAAATCGCGAATCATGGTGTGCACGGAGTAAGTTGCAAGTAAGCGACCATCGATGGCAAAGATCTTGCCAATGCCCTGGGCCTGCCCTCTTCCCGCATACACTGCGTCATTGACGTAAAGCATCCACTGGCTGACATCGACGTCATCGTGGAAGTTTATATCCGTTTTCAAGGGGCCGGTGGACAAGGATACATGCGCCAGCGCCTGACTGAGCCCTGCATGGGGACGCAGTGCCGCCGCGATGGTCCAATGGGTGGTGGCCTGGGTCATTAACGCACAATGAAGATACGGCTTATCCGGTGCGTCACGGAAGCGAATCCAGGCGTACAGCTCCGGTGGGCCAATATGATCCAGATCGTTGGTGTAGGCCCCGTCGACAATGCGAATCTCGCGCCCGGTTACTTTCATATCGATGGGTACTGCGTTGTCCGGTCCAGCCACATCCGGCATCGTCATGGTGTGACGAATGCGGTCGGCCGGTGTATTATCCATCAACACAATCCCGGCGGAGCGAAGTTGATTATTCTGAACGGTTTTTACGTCCAGGGTTGAAAAACTACGCCCCGCCCGTACTACGTCAACGTGAACCTCCATGGGCAAATCGAAGCTGGCCGCTTTGCTGAATATCATGGACGCCGAGGTGACCCGTTGTTCCGGGATTGTTTTCGAGGCCGCCACAATCGCCTGAGCTAACTGGTGGCCGCCCTCCACCACGCTGCGCCGTTGCTTATCCTTTTGCAACTCGATGAAGGTGCCGCGCGGGGGATTGGGGTAAGGATCGCTACCATAGCGGTTCTCCGTCGCGGGCTTCACGTCAAGCAAATGCACCAGGTCCTGCTGGTCACCCCAGATCGGCAATCTGGTAGCAACGGAATGCTCCTGATCGCCGCTCCAGCTTTGCAGTAATTCCACTGCAAGCTGTTCTGTATCAAAGGAAACGTAGCCTTTGAGTCCATCAACCTCGGGAAAGGGATCTTGATATGCCCAAGCTATGTTGTCGAGGTCGGGAGACGCCTGCTTTTTCTTTACAGACCAGTAACCTGCTTCACCTTTAAAAGGGCAAAATGTGATTTGCTGCGAAGGCTCCAGTAACGCCCAGTTCACATCACTCTCTGGAAAATACAGCCTGTCATCATGCTCGGATTCTTGCACCAGAAGGCAGGCTTTACTATAAGCAAGCAGTTGGCCATCAGCAGTAACTCTGCCGGTGGACCGACAAGGCTTCAATGCCACCCGGTAATCTGGATACCGGCCCCATGCAGAATGCCGCACACTCATAAAGTGACTCCCTGAGAGCGCGGACAGGGATTGTCCGGGCCCCGTTATTTTTTTGGTTTTTTATTGCTGCCCACTGCAGTTAGCTCAGGCGCTTTCACCGCAACAAATCCGTGCAAGGTCAGGCGTAATACCTCATTGCCGAAACGCTGCGCCATCTGTTTACGCATTTTTTTGGATTTGGCGTGTGAGTCGACCCACACTGGCCAAAGGAAGAATCCCGATAACATCAATACCGCCAGGGCTTCAATGTCGATGTCTGGCTCACTGACATCACTGTTGGCCAACCTTTCGATCGCCTGCAGAAAACGCTTATAGAATACGTCTTCCTTTGGATCTTTCTTGGAGAGCAGATCGAACAGCCAAATGCGGCTGCTCTCCGGATTCTCCACAGTGTACAGTGCCATGCGCATGGTGAATCCTGCCATGCGTTTTATAACATCAGGCAGATGTTGAAGATCAGGTTCCAGATCATCATCAACGGGTTTGTCGCCTGCTTCAGATTCCTCGAACACCGCTTCCAGCAGTTGATGGCTCACCCGTTCCATTGTTGCCTGGATCAGATCTTCCTTGGCCAGGAAGTGCTGATAGGCAGTGCCGCGATTGACACCCGCCAGATTCGCAACACGGGAAACACTCAACGCTTCTGCCCCATCCTGTGCCAATATCGATTGAGCCGCATCCAGAATTGCCGTTCGAGTGCCTTCCGGATCTCTTCTGCGCCGCTCGCGAGGTTTTGTTTCTGCCATTTGGGAATCCCATTTTATGAGTCATTCAAAAAGTCAAATAATCATCGAAGTGTAACATGCTATGAACCACTTTTCATCGAATTAACCCAGGCATGGATGCAGCCGAAAGACCCATGGACGGCACCGCGATTCATGGGCATAATAGTCAACATTGTTGTATTGTACAATAGTGGAGGCGTTTTCTGTTTCATAACGTGATAGCGCCTGCCGCTCATTAAATTAACCCAAGTTAATCAGAGACAGAAAACGCCATGCAATTGTCAGAGACGCAACAGGCCATCACCGATGCCGTGCGGAGCTTCGCTCGCGATCGACTTCGCCCCTGTACATTCCAGTATGAAGCCGATGGTGGATATCCGCCTGAACTGTTTGAGGAACTTGCCGGTCTTGGGCTGATGGGGATGACCGCACCTCTGCAGGTGGGTGGAGCCGGAGCGGACTACGTTTCCTATGCCCTGGCATTAATGGAGGTTGCGGCCGCAGATGGCGCCTTGTCGACTATTTTGTCGATCCAGAACAGCCTGATCGTATCGGCGCTGCTGAACGACGGTGATCAGGCACAACGTGAACGTTTCCTGCCGGATCTTATTAGTGGCCGCATGATCGGTGCCTTTGCCCTGACCGAAGCGGATGCCGGTTCAGACGCTGCTGCTCTGCGAACCAAAGCGACCAAAGCGGAAGGTGGATACGTTCTAAATGGCTCGAAACAGTTCATCACATCCGGCAACATTGCCAAACTGGCCATTGTTTTCGCCGTCACTGACCCAACCGCGGGGAAAAAAGGAATCAGCAGCTTTCTGGTACCCACTGATCGCGCAGGCTACCAGGTCGATAAAGTCGAGCATAAGCTGGGTCAATACGCTTCAGACACCTGCGCCCTGCGCTTTGAGAATGTGTTGTTGGAGCCGGAGCTGCGCCTGGGTGAAGAAGGCGAGGGTTATCGTATCGCACTGTCCAATCTTGAATTTGGACGTATTGGAATTGCGGCGCAATCCATTGGCATGGCTCAGGCGGCGCTGGATATCGCCGTTAATTATGCCAAAGATCGTCAGTCCATGGGTAAACCCATTATACATCATCAGGCCGTAGGGTTTCGTCTTGCTGATCAGGCGGCGCGTCTTGAGGCTGCCCGTCAACTGGTGCTTCATGCCGCCAGCGTGAAAGATGCCGGGGCCCCCTGTTTAAAGGAGGCTTCCATGGCCAAGTTGGTTGCGTCTGAAACCGCTGAGGCTGTGTGCTCGGCGGCCATTCAAACCCTGGGTGGCTATGGTTACCTGGAGGAATTTGGTCTGGCCAAAATCTATCGGGATGTGCGGGTCTGCCAGATTTACGAAGGTACCTCAGATATACAGCGCATGGTGATTGCTCGCGCTTTATAAAACGGCGCAATGCTTATGGAGGGTCGGCAACGATTCCTTAAATAAACAGCCACAAGATTAATTAATGATCAACCCGGTGTCTTTGTCTGGTATTGGGATTGGTATGTTAAACTCGATGTTGGGGACTTCCCGGTCCATATTCATTGAGTACGTTCCAAAACGATTGATATTGCCCCTGCGAAAAGGTGATGTCCCGGCAAGCACTTCGGGGTCAATCGGATAGCCCTCTTCTGCCAACTCCCCAAGCGCCTTTGTCATTGTCACCACGTTGTAAAGAATAATCATGTTGGCGACAAGATGATTATATTTGATGATTTTTTGCTGTTCGTGCCGAACGTTCTCCGCGATCAAGCCATCATTGCCAAACATCACCCACTGCAAGAAATCGTTAAATTCCTCACTTTTGCACGTCGCGGCCTGGATCATTTCCCTGATTTCAGCCTCCGCAATGTATTGCAGCAGGAAAACGGTCCGAACGACTCGACCGAGCTCTCGCAAAGCCAGGTAAAGCTTGTTTTTTCTGGAATAGGTTCCCAATCGTCGCAGAATGGTCGATGCGTTGATTCTTCCGGCTTTCACTGATAACGCAATGCGTAGCATATCGGGCAGACACGATTCGATCAGCTCCCACTTTATGGTGTCCTTGAACAAGGTATCGATATGCTTAAAGTGATCCTCTTTGCTGATCCGGTAGAGCTTCAGATGTTTAATGCCTCTAATCCTGGGCATCAGCTTGATGCCCAGCAGGTAAGCGAGCCCGAACACCGCTTCACTCTGGGATTGGGTATCTCCATGTATGGTATCGGGCTGAATGTCTGACTGATTTTTCAATAATCCATCGAGGATATACACGGCCTCATAAACACCACAGGGAATGAAGTGGCTGAATAACGCAATATAGGTATCAGACAAATGATAGTAGCCGAGGCCACCGGTACCCAAATACCGCAAATGGTGTTCACTCAAAAGATTTTGCTCGTAAAGATCCCATTTGGTGCCGTCGGCTGACGCCGTCTTGCCGGTACCCCAAATCTTCGGTAGGGAGAATCGATTGTAGGCATTGATGACCTTGGTAATGGCCTCATCGATCTTCTCCTCTGTCGAATGACGCAGGTTCAACCACGCAATCTGGCGACGGTTAATGCCCTCAATGGAACGGGAGGTTTGTGTGGGCCCCAGGTTGCAGCCGAAACAAAATAAGGTAACGATAAAGCGACGCTGATGATCGGTGAGTTTGGTTTCATGCCCCGATAATGGCTTGAAACCCTTGCTTAATCCCAGCCATTTTTCCATATCAATTAATACGTCGAGGATGCTGGTTTCCGACAGCCGGTCATCCAATGCACGATTGATTCTTTCCAGTGCGGCGGGAATGGGTTTGCGTTTAACGCGCTGAATGACCAACTCACCTTTTTCAATTCTGACCTGATCATTGCCCGGAAATTTTTTATCGGTTTCATTCGATGACTTTCTCAACCAACGTTTAAGTTCGGCAATAAGCGCTTTGGGGTCGGTAATGATGCCGGCCAGTTCACCGTACTCGGCGATCTGTTCGTGATACTCCTCCCAGCTCACCAACTGGTCTCTAAAATCGCCATATTTATCACTGCCCATGATCACCACGTCGCCAGACTTCAACTCCTGGGCCAGCGTTGTTAACAAGCAGAGTTCGAAATATTTTCGATGCACTTCCGTGTTGTTTCTGTTGCGGGTCGTTTTTCCAGTGACCAGTTTTAACCATTTATCGGGTATCCACGACAGATCAAGCGGCTCGCCCTTGGCATTCACGGCATCCAGAGTCGGCTTACGACTACGACGATGCCCCATGATTAAGGCCAGAGCATCGAGCGTCGATTGATCCTGAGTCGTCGATTGTAAATCCATGTGGGCAACGCAATCGAACAACAGAGCCCGCTTGCTCCGGTAGAGTGACAGCATAAAGGGCAGATAATTATTGTTGGCATAGGCCAACTGCTCGTCACAGCGCTTTTTAAGTTCGTCGGGTTCTCCCTGAAATGCCTGGGCAATCGCGTCGAGGCGCTCTATCTCGGTACCGGGAATCTGATACGCCTGGATAACATCCCGTAATGCCGCGATTAGAGCGTCAACCTGCTGAGTTTGTGAGAGCTGATGCTGTTTAAGGGCTTCATTGGCGTGATTGATCAGATTCTGGACGATACGGATAAAAATGTCGGCAATGTCATCAGAGGCTTTTCCTGTCTGGGCGCGAATGAAAAGTGCCGCCAAGGCATAGCGCTTATGCTCGGCCAACTCATTCATGTTGGCGACGTTGAGGGCTCTAGCTTCAATGACAAAGCGCTTGAGCTTGGGCGCGGGTAGCATCAGGTCTTTCGGCAGACAATCGTCAAAGGTTCTCAACCAGCGGAGGTGGTCTACAAACTCTTTCACGTTGCTGACCGTCGGCTTTCGTGGCTCCTGCTTGATGAGGTCCCAAAGGCTCTTGGATTGGCTCGTTTTCGTAGTGGGCGTCAGAACCTCTTGAATACGGGTTTTGGCGCTTTCAGACAGGTCATGGTATACAGCCTCGAACAACTCACGATTGACCTGTGCTCTCGCTGCTTTTGCCTCACGCACGAAGGTACCAAATGCTGGCAGTTCGTACCGGGCCTTTGCCATCGACTCCAGGCCCACGTTGATGATATCCGGGATCTCGTCTTTGGTGGTGGCCGCCTCACGCAAAGCAGACTTGAGAAACTCAAGAGTGGTGTCGCTAACCGAGGTAATACCCAGGAAGTCTCGGATCGACTTGAGATGCCGCTGACGAGTGCCGGAAGTATCGTAATTTTCCAGAGGAGCGGCCTGACTTTTGAGTTCCAGGCACGTCATCAGATGGTTCAGTATTGCCTCCGGCACTTCAGCAATGGGAACAAAATAGCCCAGACGCTGAAAGGTCTTTAGTAACACCATGAATCCCAAGCGAGCGGTAGGCTGGCGAGTCTGGGATCGAACCAGCTCAAGCTCTTCCTGGTTCGGCGTATAGACGGTAACCAGATCCTCAGGTGTCGGCTGAGACTTTAACCGCGGATAAGCGGTTTCATGTAAGGCGGTCATGATTATTCTAGATTTTTATAACGTCGGTTGCATTCCACAGAATTCGATACTATACACCACTATCACGCATATACGCCATATGGTATCATTAGCCATATGAAAGCAGAATTACTCTTCAGGGACAAGTACGTCTACCGGGACGGCGCCATCCGCGAAATGGTGATCTGGCGACTACCGGCTCCCGACGCGGAGCGACCACATGGGTTGAAATACCGGCTCTATTACGGCCAGTCCGGCCACTGCCTGGTCCGCTATGACAATGAGCGCGGCAAAGGGGATCACCGGCATTACGGAGACGCTGGAGGACAAGAGCACGAAGAGAATTACACCTGGATCTCCGTACAACAACTTATCGCCGACTTTAAAGCCGACATCGAACGACTGCGAGGTGAACAACATGACTAAACAGCATATCCATATTGGCACTGAAAATCCTGACAAAGGGTTTGATCGCTTTGTGGATGCCTGGCAACGGGCAGAACGCGGCGAGAAAATCGATACAGAGGTTCACTTGAATTTCGAAGACCTCTCCATGCTTCTGGCGGTGATCACCCCTCGACGTCTGGAGGTGCTGAGGACGCTCCGCCAACAGGGCCCGATGAGTGTACGGGCGCTGGCAACCACATTGGCGCGTGACTACAAGAATGTTCATGCCGATACCCGCGCCCTGGAGGAAGCGGGTTTGTTGAAGCGGACGGAAACCGGCGCCTTGCAGGCCCCTTGGGATGTCATCGATGCCCACTTGAACCTGGTGGCATGATGGTTTGCGTTGTATACAATTGGATACTGTCTAATGCGGCAACCGTTAATGTCGAGACCCTCTGCTTCAGCTCCCACCTAAATGCAGGAGAAGCTGCTGTGGTGATTAATGCACGCTGTAGAACGGTCTACTCGGAAAAGACTGAAGAAACTTTTCTATAATATGATAGTCTTTAGCAGCTAGTGTTTTGAACCTGACAGCATAAGGGCTCCACATTCCACATGAACATCCGCCATTACTTAACTTGTCTACTGGCCTTACTGATTGCCCTGCAATCTGTGGCTGCCATGGCGGACGTTCACCAGCTTCATCAATCCGGGACGGAGCACCTGGAATTCGACCATTCGCATCAATCCACTGCCACTGATACCCACAACGACAATCTGCTCGCCAAGCAGACACCCGATCAGCCCGGACAGTCTGTATATGACTGCCACCATTGCTGCCATTGTCATGGCCACGGCTCTGTCGTTCTGATCGGAGCCACTTCACACTTAGCCGATTTATTCTCAGAAAACGGACAAGCCGACTATCAGGCCAACCTCACCTCTGGTATTCCCCCCTCTCTGTTTCGCCCTCCAATCGCCTGATCGCGCCTCAACAGCACGTCATCAGCCTCTGTAGCCTTGGGTTACAGCGAACAATTGGTATTTATTTTAGGGTGAAACATCATGAAACAGATCGCTATTGGGCTCGCGCTGAGCCTCGCGCTTGTCAATTCCGCTCAGGCCGAAAACAGCTTGCCTGAAATTGAAGTCGTCAATACCGACAACCAACGCTGGCATTTCCGCCAGGTGACCGTGAACCATACCGCCGCGGAGCTGACCGTCTTCGGACGGATGGATGCTCACCTGCGCTACGGCCTTCCCCGAGGCCATGTAGACATCGCAGCCTGGTCTGCTGATAACGAATTGATTGCGGAAACAACCACTGATTACTCACCGCGCCTTCTCACCAGACGCGCATCACGCAAGGGCGGCGTGCGTTTTTCTGCAAAGCTCCCCGCCTTGCCTGGTGATACCGTAATAAAGGTCGCCTTTCACCGGGATGAACCCCAACAACGGCAAAATCCGGTGCACGACCAAACCGTCGCACGCTGAATTTCAGGAGCATCAATATGAGACGATTTGACTGGCCCAGACGGGCCTTGCTGGGCGCGTGCGTGCTTTTTCTGCCCATGTTTGCTTACGCAGAGACATCGAGTTGGAGCGCCTGGCTCGCCTCCCAGATACAACAACACCCCGAGGTGCTTGCCGCCCGCGAGCAATTGCTGGGCTCCAACGCCAGCGCCGATGCGCTGGAGCAGCCGCTTTACAACCCGGAGCTGTCCACCGATTTGGAGCGTAATGGAGAGGAAGACAACTACCGGGTCGGCGTTCAGCAGACCATCGACTGGTGGGACAGACGGGGTGCAAGACGGCAGCAGGCGGGCTTTATGCGAAGCGCCGCCGAAGCGCTGTACCAGCAACAAGTGTTGGACAAAACCGCCGAGGCGCTTGCCGCACTGGTGGAGTGGCATGCCGCCAACCGCGCCGCCGCCATTGCCCAAGCGCAACAGCAGCAACTTAACGCCTTGCTCGAACAGGTGGATAAGCGCCAGCAGGCAGGTGATCTGGGCAGCATCGATGCCGAACTCACCTTTCTGTCCCTGTCACAGCAGCTGGCTCAGGTTGCCGAGGCCGAAGCCGCGATACAGAAAGCCGAAATCCGGGTTCGCGAGCTGCTGCCCGCATGGGCGCCCACGCGAGGCGGCATTCCTGATGATTTCTGGCCCTCCCAGCCAGACTTGACCTCGGATCAGGAGTTACTGCAACACCCGGCCGTAGCCAGCGCCCACGCCCGCTGGCAGTCGCTGAAGGAGGAAGCTGAAGTGACACGGCGTACCGCCAAGGCGGAGCCCACCTTTGGCGTCAATTCCGGTCGTGATGGTGGAGAGAGCGTTGTCGGGCTGACCTTCTCCATCCCGTTGAATGTCCGCAACAACTTCAGTGCAGAAACTCGCGCCACCGAACGCATAGCGCTGGAGGCCGAGGCTCGTTTTCAGGCTATCTACCGCAAGCAGCGCTTTGACTGGCAGGCTGCACAGGCCACCTGGCAGCGCTTTGAACAGCAATATCGCCGCTGGCAAGAGGTTGTTCAGGGTCGGGTCGAGAACAGCGCCGAACTGCTGAAACGGCAATGGCGCACGGGTGATCTGTCCACCACTAATTATCTGCTGGCCTTGAATCAACGCACCGAAAGCCTGCTGGCAGGCATTGAGCTGGAAAAGCAGACACGGCTTGCGCTCACCGAAGCACTTCAGCAATCGGGCCACCTGATCAACGCAATAAAGTCATCGACCGCGTCAACGAATTAAACAGGAATGATAAACATGAATAAAACACTGGTAGCCATCTTGGTGGCGGGTCTTGCGACCGCAACCGCCAGCCACGCCAAAGAATCTGAGTCTGAGCATGCACGTGAGCATGGGCAGGAAAAAGCGATAACGGCGGCACCCCATAGCGAACAGGATAATCATGACGATCATCGTGAGGAAAACCATGAAGAGCATGATGACCATAAGCCTGACACCGAGCACGGCCACGCGGAACACGGCGAGGACGTCAATAGTGATCACAAGGATGCGCACGATGATCATGGCGACGAAAATCATGATGAACACAGCGCCCACGACGAGCACAACTCCGGCTCAGAACACGGACATGAAGAGCATAGCGAGGGCGGTGACCACGGTGATCATGGTGGGCATGGAGGTCACCAAGAAGCTGCTTCTGCGTCACTGAACCCGGCGCAAATGACCCTGGCCGATATTCAGATCAACCCACTGACTCCCAGAAAGGTCGATTATCAGCTTTACGCACCGGGGGAGATCCTTTCCAACGGTTACACCAGTTACCGAGTATCGCCCCGGGTGCCTTCCGTGGTGCTGCGCCGCCATGTCGCCCTCGGCGATCACGTCGAACAGGGTCAGCCGCTGGTTACTCTGTTCAGTGAAGCCGTGGCGCAGGCACAAGCCAATTACCGCACGGCCTGGCCTGAATGGCAAAGAGTAGAGGAACTTGGGCGCAAAACCGTGGGTGAACAGCGTTACATCACGGCCAAAACCAGCCTGGAGGCAGCCCGGGCGACGCTGCTGGCCTACGGCCTTTCGGCCTCGGACTTGCAAGCGTTGGTCGCTCCTCAGCAATCTGTTGCATTAGGGGAGTATACCCTGCATGCCGAGATTGACGGCGCGGTGCTCAGCGATGATTTCGAGCAGGGGCAGCGCATCGAGGCGGGCGCGCCCTTGATTGCGTTGGCCGATGAAAAGCAACTCTGGGTGGAGGCCCACCTGCCCGCCGATCTCTCCCTGACGCTGGGCGCGGGAACAAGAGCGGAAGTGGTGGCTGGGGATGTCCGTGTAAACGCCAAGGTCACTCAGGAGGCGCACACCATTGACCCCATCACCCGTACCCGTACCGTGCGCCTGTTGGTCAATAACCCGGAACACCGCCTGCACCCCGGCCAGTTCGCCGAGGTGTATTTCCGATTCCAGACTAAAAGACCCGTGCTGGCGGTACCCGAAACCGCACTGATGCGCGGCGCAGACGGAGATTGGACGGTATTCGTGGAAGACCATCCTGGCGAATTCCAGCCAGTGGAGGTGAAGCTGGGTCGAGCGCTCGGGCCGCTACGTGAAATTAGCGGTGTCGGTCCGGGGGCTCGCATCGTCACTCAGGGCGCTTTCTTTGTTGCCTCTCAGATCGCCAAGGGCGGCTTTGACCCCCATAACCACTAAGCAGTAGGAGACCCCATGTTTAACCGAATTATCGATTGGGCGGTCATCAACCGATTGCTGGTGGTGATAGCCCTGATCACACTAACGGTCAGTGCCGTTTTTATTATTCCAAAACTGAATCTGGATGCTTTTCCGGATGTGACCAACGTGCAGGTATCTGTCAATACCGAAGCACCGGGGCTGGCTGCCGAAGAGGTGGAACAGCTTATTACCTATCCCATCGAAGCCGTGATGTACGCCTTACCGGATGTGGAAGAGGTGCGCTCCATTTCCAAAACCGGCCTGTCCGGCGTCACCGTAGTCTTTAAAGAAGGCACCGATATCTATTTTGCCCGGCAACTGGTATTTGAGCGGCTTCAGGCTGCCAAGGAGCTGATCCCCGATGGCGTCGGCACGCCGGAAATGGGCCCGAATACTTCCGGTCTGGGTCAGGTCTATCAGTATCTTCTCGTGGCCGAACCCGATGCCGGTTTCGATGCCATGGCATTGCGCAGTTTGAACGACTGGGTGGTGAAGCTGCTATTGATTCCGGCCGAGGGTGTGACCGATGTGCTATCGTTCGGCGGTGAGGTGCGTCAGTACCAGGTAAACCTGAACCCGTCCCGACTGTTGGCCTACGAGCTGACCCAGGACGAAGTCATGATGGCACTGGAGCGCAACAACACCAACGTCGGCGGCTGGTATATGAACCGGGGCCAGGAGCAACTGGTGATCCGGGGTACGGGTTGGCTGGATCATGGTGAGAAGGGTTTGGAACAGATCCGTCAGGTGCCACTGAAAACCGTGGACGGTACTACGATCACCGTGTCCGATGTGGCGCAAGTGGCGCTGGGCAGTGAGATCCGTCAGGGCGCGGTGACCATGACGCGCAAGAACGCCGACGACAAGGTGGAGAATCTCGGCGAGGTGGTGTCCGGCATCGTGCTCAAGCGAATGGGGGCCAACACCAAGGCCACCATTGATGGAGTCAGTGCGCGCATTGAGCGTATTAACCAGGCATTACCGGAAGGTGTTCGCTTCGAGGCATTTTACGATCAGGCGGATTTGATCACGCAGGCGGTGCAGACTGTGGTCAATGCCCTGCTGCTGGCGTTTATTTTCATCGTCGTGATCCTTGCGCTATTCCTGATGAACCTGCGCGCCACCTTTCTGGTGTTGATGTCCATCCCGATCTCCATTGGAATCGCTTTAATGGTGATGGCGTGGTTCGGATTGTCGGCCAATCTGATGTCGCTGGGGGGGATTGCGGTCGCCATTGGCATGTTGGTGGATGGCTCCGTAGTGATGGTGGAGAACATGTTTAAACATCTGACGCACCCGGATGCTGAACATGATACCAAGAGACAATCGCGGGTGGATTCCGATGACGTGGACCCTTTTGATGTGGCCCACGACCGTCATGGTATTGCCTTGCGCCTGCAGGAAGCCGGTAAGGAAGTCGCTCGCCCCATCTTTTTTGCCACGGCCATTATTCTGGTTGTCTTCATGCCGCTGTTTAGCTTTGAAGGTGTCGAAGCCAAACTGTTTCAGCCCATGGCCATCAGTATCATGCTGGCTATGCTCTCGGCAGTGTTAGTGGCCTTGATCATCGTACCTGCACTGGCCACCTACCTCTTTCGCAAGGGTGTGCGTCAACGCGATAGCTTTGTGTTGAAGCCGCTCGACAGGCTCTATCGTAAAGGATTAGCCTGGGCGATGGGGCACAGCAAAATGGTGGTGGGTGTTGCAGCCGTTATGGTGATAGCGGCTGCGCTGGTGCTGCCCCGCCTGGGTACGGAGTTCGTGCCCGAACTGGAGGAAGGTACCATCAATCTGCGTGTCACCCTGGCACCTTCTTCCAGTCTGGACACGGCCCTGGAAGTGGCCCCCAAACTGGAGGCCAAGTTGATGGAATTCCCGGAGGTAACCTATGCGCTGTCGCGCATTGGCCGGGCTGAAATCGGCGGCGATCCTGAGCCGGTGAATAACATCGAGATCTATATTGGCCTTAAACCGGTGCCGGAATGGACCAGTGCAGACAACCGATATGAACTCCAGTCATTGATGGAACAGAAACTGGAGCAACACCCGGGCTTACTGTTCAACTTCTCGCAACCCATCGCAACCCGTGTGGACGAGTTGCTCTCAGGTGTCAAAGCGCAGCTGGCCATCAAACTGTTTGGTCCCGATCTTGCCGTGCTGGCCAATAAGGGCCAGGCCATTGAGGCCGCAGTAAAAGAAATCGAAGGTGCCCGCGATGTGGCCATGGAGCAGATCGCCGGTGAATCTCAACTGGTCGTGAAACCGGATCGCAGAGCCTTGTCCCGTTACGGTCTGGCCGTGGGCGACGTGATGGAGCTGGTACGCGAAGGGCTGGGAGGTGCCAGTGCCGGCCAGATCATCAATGGCAACGAGCGTTACGACATCTACGTGCGGCTCGCTGAGCGGTTTCGCGAAGACCGTGAAACCATTGCCGACCTGCGTTTACAGGCCCCGTCAGGTGCCTGGGTTCGCCTAGGGGATGTGGCGGAAGTCAGTATCGCATCTGGTCCACCGCAGGTGCGTCGTGATGACGTGCAGCGTCGAGTGGTGATTCAGGCCAATGTTCATGGACGGGACATGGGTAGCGTGGTTGCTGATATTCGTCAGGTGATTGCCGAGCAAGTGGACCTGCCCACCGGTTATTCCGTCGATATCGGTGGCCAGTTTGAAAATCAGCAACGAGCGCAAAAGCGTTTATCCCTGGTGGTGCCGGTTTCGCTGGGATTAATTGCTTTGTTGCTTTATTTTGCCTTTGCCTCGGTTGGCCAGGCCATGCTGATTCTGGTGAATGTCCCGCTTGCGGTGATTGGTGGTGTGTTTTCACTCTGGATTTCCGGTCAGTATTTGTCGGTGCCCAGCTCAGTGGGCTTCATCACCTTGTTTGGGGTCGCTGTCCTGAATGGCGTTGTCATGGTGGAAAGCATCAATCAACGGATTGCGGATGGCTTGAAAGTATCGGATGCGGTGTTTGATGGAGCGGTTTCAAGGCTAAGGCCCGTGCTGATGACTGCTATTACCTCGGCACTGGGTCTGATCCCCATGCTGCTGTCGAATGGTGTCGGCGCAGAAATCCAAAAGCCTCTGGCGAGTGTGATCGTGGGCGGATTGGTAACCGCTACGTTCTTGACGCTGTTTGTATTGCCGGTGCTGTTTGCCTGGTTTTCAAAAGGCAAGTTAAGCGACATGGCATAAACGTTTTGCCTGCCCTTATCGTTACGGTCAGGGCAGGTACATTTATTGTGTAAGGGTTGCTTATGCATCAACACGATCATTCACACCACAAAGATGAAAGCGCAAGCCGCATAGCAATGGCGTTCTTTCTTAATGTGGGCTTTACCATCATCGAATTCATCGGCGGCTGGCTCACCAACAGCACGGCTATCATGGCCGATGCGGTGCACGATCTGGGTGACAGTCTGTCCATTGGCAGCGCCTGGCTCCTGAACCGGCTGGGACGTAAATCCGCCGACACCGAATTCACCTATGGCTACCGGCGGTTGTCCCTGTTCGGCGCCCTGATCAACGGCCTGGTATTGATTGCCGGATCGCTGTGGGTATTAAGCGAAGCAATTCCCCGACTGGCCAATCCAGTGATGCCCGTCACCGAGGGCATGTTAGCGCTGGCGATTCTGGGCGTCACCGTCAACGGTATTGCTGCTTATCGTCTTAGCAAGGGAAATACGCTGAACGAAAAGGTATTGAACTGGCATTTATTGGAAGATGTGCTGGGGTGGGTGGCAGTGCTGATTATCTCAATCGTTTTGCAGTTTGCCGACTGGCCTATTCTCGACCCATTGCTATCGGTGGGCTTTACTCTCTTTATTCTGTTTAATGTGTGTCGGAATCTTTGGGGAACCGGCAAGCTTTTCTTTCAGGCTGTTCCAGATAAGGCGCTTCACGAGGAGATCCGGCGAACACTAATTGGCATTGATGGCATCAGCGGAATTCATCACCAGCACCTCTGGTCCCTGGATGGTGAACAGCATGTACTGACGGCCCATATCGTAGTGGATCACGAGGGAGTTTTTGGTCCTGACGAATACTGCGCCATCAAACAATCCATTGCTATGGCGCTCGAACAATACCCGCTGGCTCACACCACAATTGAAATCGAGCTGACCGAAGAAGCTTGCCGGGATCAACCCGTGCCCAGCCAAACGGATCAGCACTAACAAGAGAACTTCGTATGTCCATACTTTCCACGCTCGGTTTGTTCATCATCACCGCTATTGCGGAAATAGTTGGCTGTTATCTTCCATACCTCTGGCTGAAGAAGTCGGCATCCGCATGGGTTTTGCTGCCGGCAGCGTTCAGCCTAGCGCTGTTTGCCTGGCTACTGTCTCTTCATCCAACCGCAGCGGGCCGGGTTTATGCGGCCTATGGCGGCGTCTATGTTTCGGTGGCCATACTGTGGTTGTGGGGTGTGGATGGGATTCGCCCGCATCTGTGGGATTTTGTAGGCGTGGCCATCACCTTGTTAGGGATGGGCATTATCATGTTTGCGCCGAGATGATTTCGATCCTGCGGATTTACTTTCCCTTTTTTAGGGATTCAGCGTTCAGCAACAAGCTCATTTTTTCCATCAGAATGATTGATGCGTTATTATTGAACTGCTGTCCTTCCTCAATGTACTCCCAAACGGTAGCATCACTTTTCCAGCCTCCTTGCTTTTTAATCAGTTCAAAGTCCACGCGCTCCCGTGCCGCCGAGGTAGAGAGGCCGCGACGAAAACTATGACTGCTTAAGTCGGGTGCAAAATCGAACTGGCAGGCCTTGCCCAAGGTTTTGAGAAGATCGTTTACCGCCCCTGGATTCAGCGCTCTTTCCTGAACATGGTCCCAGCGGTTGATGGGCCTGAAGAGGGGGCCCTCATTGATACCAGCTACTCTAATCCATGCTTCGATCGCTGTAGCCGGACAACAACTTTCAGCCCCAAAAGGTAAAGCACGAACCAACCCCGTTGATTGCTGATCGGTTTTGGAGCGAGGCAACCGAATGATCAGACCTTCCGGCTCCCAATTCACATCACTGGTTTGAATCGCAACCAGTTCGCTGCGGCGGAAAGCCCCAAAAAAGCCGGTTAATACCAGCGCAATGTCCCGGTGCTTTTTTTTGCTGTCTGGGAGTTGCCGCATGTGATTCACCATTTCGGCGATGTGCTCCAGACGCAGTGTCTTGGCTTTGCGCTTGGGCTGACCATGAGTGCGACGGATGCCTTCCATGGTTTTGCGGACCAACGGATCACTTATCGGATCAATGAGTCCTTGGTAATGGTGCCATTGGCTAATGGCGGTCAGGTGCAGATCCAGGGTCCGGGTGTTGAGCGATTCGGCTCTGCCCAGCAGGTACCGGACGACAGTATCCCGGTCTGTGGGCAGGCGACCACCCCATTTTTCAAATTGCCGAATGGCCGAACGGTAGGCTTTACGCGTGTTGTCGGACGTCGCTGCCTGGAGGTATTGCCGCAATGACTCGGATTCCTGGCGTTCAACCAGGGTCGAATCCTCATTACGTAATGACAAGTCGTTAGCCTGTTTTGGTGGTTTGTTGTTCATGAATAGGATTTCCTTCGATGTCACCCAAAAGGCGGCTATGTACCGGTGTTACAAGTCGAAAATTTATGGCTCAATCCATTAACCTACGATAATGGTCATTATCGTAGGTTAATATTATAAATTCAAATCGTCTTTAAAAGCTATATAATTATGTTATATTACGTGTTACGTAATACGGTATTAAATAATCTGAAAGGAAATTCCTATGGCCCGCGCCGGAGTC